>JAFZSO010000037.1 GCA_017619355.1 Muribaculaceae bacterium | reverse complement strand
TTTTTGCTTGTCCAATACGAAATAATGCCCTAATTTTGCCTCATGCAAAGACAAGAGATAAGCCAGAGCGACTTCGTTTTCACTGAAGACTTCGCTGAATGTTGCCGAGAGGAGTATGCCGAATACTGCCTTCACATTCTGTGCCTGAGCGGTGCTGCACGATTTGCCGTGGGCGACACTTTATTCAATGTGATTGGCGGCGATGCCATCATAAAATCGTCTGGCAAACCTGTCACCGACGTTCGTTGCTCTGACGATTTCCGTATCAAGGCCTTGCTCATTTCGTGGAAGTTCCTGAACGCCAACACCCCACAAAGCAGTTACAACATCATTGGTGCGCTATCGACTTCACAGAACCCCGTGATGCCGATGCAAAAAGCCGACCTTGACCGTTGTCTTCTGAACTTCGAGGAAATCCGCCGCCGGTTGGAGCAGCCTTACCACAATTTCTTTACCGACGTGATGCGCCGAGCAGTTGAGACGATGATTCTCGACTTCTACGACATCCACGCCCGAATGACCCACCAGAACATCGAGGGGGTGAGCCAGGCATCGCGCATCCTCCAACGGTTTGTGACATTGCTGCAGGAAGGTCTTTATAAAAAGGAAAGAAGTGTGGAATACTATGCCTCACGTCTCTTTATTACCCCCAAATACCTCAGCGAAGCCTGTGTAGCCATCAGCGGGCACAATGCCAGTCACTGGATTGACCGCTATACAACCCAGGAAATCGCCCACCAGTTGAGTGATCGCTCAAAACCGCTCATCGACATAGCTGACGAACTGAACTTTTCGTCGCCCTCTTACCTCAGCCGTTACGTCAAGCGCACTTTCGGTTGCTCGCCCAGCGAGTACCGCAAACGCCTAAAGTAGTTTTTGCTCTCAGTGCGTGAGCAGTATTATCCTTCCTCTCATTCGGGGCGGGTGTTTTGCTCGCTTGCCTTGCTCGTAATCACACAAAAAATCATAGGCATTTTCAACGCAGAACAGCCAAATATTTTTCGCCAAAAAAATTTTGATAAAAACACCGTTTATCCCACGATTTTCATCACTTTTTTTGGATTCATTCACCGAATAATTTCAGTTTATCATCATAGCGCCAAGTTTTGTAAAATCAGTGTTTTTGGCACTCAAAAAGCATTACGGAAATTTATACTTAAATATTTTGCCAAACGGAAAATAATGCCTACTTTTGACACATTATAAAACAACTATTTGCGTGAAATCGGCCGGTTTCAGCATCGACAGATACCGCAATTAACTTTAACAAACTTATACATAACACTTTAAAACCTACAGTTCTAAACATTATGGAGATTAAAAATGCTTCGGCCGGAACACTTGAGTCCGGCGACATCTTGATTCAGATTGGTCCCTCCGAACAGGCGGGTGTTCAAATCAATTTGAAGAGCACTGTCGCTTACCAGTTTGGAGAGCAAATCAAGAAGGTTATTAGCGAAACGCTCAACGACCTTGGAGTGACAAATGTGGAGGTGAACGCTACCGACAAGGGTGCGCTCGACTGCACCATCAAAGCTCGCGTCACCGCCGCCGCCGTGCGCGCCACAGGCAAAGATGTGTGGGCATAATTAACGGATTATTTACACTACTTAATTCAAAAACTCTATGCAACGATTAAGAAGAACCATGATGTTCGTACCGGGTAATAATCCGGCAATGATGCAAGACGCTTTCATCTACGGGCCTGACTCTATCATGCTCGACCTGGAAGACTCGGTAACCATGACCGAAAAAGACGCAGCCCGACTGCTCGTTCACAATGCCTTGAAAACCATCGACTACGGCAACACCGAAATGGTGGTCCGTGTGAATCCCCTCAACACGCCTTATGGCAAGAAAGACGTTGAGGCCGTGGTAAAGGCTGGTGTGCATGTGATTCGCATGCCTAAGACCGAAACCGCCGACGAGATTCGCGAACTCGAAGCCGAAATCGAGAAAGTAGAAACCGAACTCGGTTGCGTGGGCCGCACCCAGATTATGGCCGCTATCGAGAGCACGCTGGGCGTGATCAACGCTTACCAGATTGCTACCGCCTCGAAGCGCATGATGGGTATTGCCCTGGGCGCCGAAGACTATTGCGCCAACCTCAAGGCACAGCGCACCCCCGAAGGTATGGAGCTGCTCCAGGCACGCCAGACCATCGTGGTGGCTGCACGCGCTGCCGGCATCGACGCGCTCGACACCGTCTATTCTAACCTCAACGATATGGAAACCTTCCGCAAGGAGGTTGAACTCATCAAGACCCTCGGTTTCGACGGCAAATCAATCATCAACCCCCGTCAAATCGAAATCGTTAACGAAGTCTTCGCTCCCACCGAGAAAGCTATCGAGAAAGCCAAGACCATCATCGCCGCCATCAAGGAAGCTGAGAAGCGCGGCTCGGGCGTCATCGCCGTCAACGGCAAAATGGTTGACCGCCCTGTAGTGATTAGAGCACAACGAACCATCGACCTGGCTATCGCGTCGGGCATTCTTACACAGGAGGAATTATCATGAGCAATCTTAAAGATAGAGCAGCTATGATCGAAGCCGCAGCTGCCGGCATGGGAAAACCCGTTTACAAAGAAACTAACGAGAGCAAGGTTACCACTCCCCGTTGGGAATATCAGACCGTACGCTCTAAAGTGACAACCCTCGAAGAAGCCATCAAGGGCTCAGGCCTGAAGGACGGCATGACCATCTCGTTCCACCACCACTTCCGCGGTGGCGACAAGGTGGTGAACATGGTGGTGGGCAAACTCGCCGAGATGGGATTCAAGAACCTGCACCTGGCCGCATCGAGCCTCCAGGATGTGCACGAACCCCTCATCGACCACATCAAGAATGGCGTGATTACCGAGATCTCTACCTCTGGTATGCGTGGTGAACTAGCCACACAGATTTCACACGGCCTCATGGAGAAACCCGTGATCTTCCGCTCTCATGGCGGACGCGGCAGCGCCATTGCCAATGGCGACCTGCACATAGATGTCGCCTTCCTGGGCGCTCCCTCGTGCGACCCTCTGGGCAACGCCGTAGGTTACAGCCGTTCTCAGAACGCCAAGTCGATTTGCGGTTCGCTGGGTTATGCACTCCCCGACGCCCACAATGCCGACAAGGTGGTTATCCTCACCGACGACCTCGTTCCCTACCCCAATACCCCCAACTCAATTTCTGAAAGCGATGTTGACTATGTGGTGGTGGTTGACTCGGTGGGCGACAGCTCCAAGATTTCTTCGGGCGCCATCCGCGACACCAAGAATCCTCGCGACATCCTCCTCGCTCAGCAGGCTGCCAAGGTGATCATCAACAGCGGTTACTTCAAGAACGGATTCTCAATCCAGACCGGTTCGGGCGGCGCATCGCTCGCTGCTGTGAAGTACATTCGCCAGAGCATGATTGACCAGGGTATCAAGGCCAGCTATGCACTGGGTGGCATCACAGCCCACATGGTGAAGATGCACGAAGAGGGCCTCATCGAGCGCCTCATCGATGTGCAGTCGTTCGACAAAGTGGCTGCCGAGTCTATCAAGACCGACCAGATGCACAAAGAGGTATCGGCCAACGAATATGCCAGCGCCGACGAACCCGGTTCAGCAACGCATTACCTTGACATCGTGATACTTTCAGCCCTTGAGGTAGATGTTAACTTTAACGTCAATGTGCTCGTGGGTAGCGACGGTATCATCCGTGGTGCCATCGGTGGTCACCCCGACACCGCTGCCGACTCGGCTCTGTCAATCATCGTTTGCCCGCTGCTGCGCGGCCGCATTCCTTGCGTGGTCGACGAGGTTACAACCCTCATCACTCCAGGTTCTACTGTCGATGTCGTTGTTACTGAATATGGCATCGCTGTCAACCCGCGCCGTCCCGAACTCGCTGAACGCCTCGAGAAAGCCGGTCTGAAGATTGTGGACATCAACGCCCTCAAGGACCGCGCCAAGAGCATCATCGGCAATCCTGCTCCCCTGCCCTTCGGCGACAAGGTGGTGGGCATTGTCATGAACCGCGACGGTTCGGTGCTCGATGTGATTCGCAACATCGTGGACTGACATCCTGTGAATTGAACAAGTAAACATCACATACTACTCGTTTAAAACACATCTGAACGAATGGAAATTACGCTTGACCAGCTACTGACAAGCAAAGAACAAAGGTCAAAACGGCAAATGGAACTCATCAAGCAGTACCCTGCTTCGACCCTTGTGTGCCTCACGGTCATCATGCCGGGCAATGTCAAGCGCAATTTCCATTCTCTTATTGTGGCGCAAGCCGGCATGACCGCGCTGGTCAATGCCTTCTCAAGCAACATTTTGCACCTCGAAGCCCGCGACCTGATTACAGGTTATGAAGCCTACCTGATCACCTCGCTCACACAACGCGAGGCCAAACAGCTGGCCTGCGAGGTGGAAGACGAGCACGCTCTGGGTCGCCTATTCGACATCGATGTCATCACCCCTTCAGGCGAACCTCTTTCTCGCACCACCATAGGGCAAGAAGCACGCAAGTGCCTCCTGTGCGACAACGAAGCGCGCTACTGCATGCGCAACCACTCCCACACGCAAGAAGAACTGCACAACTGCATCGCCAAACTCATCGAAGACTATGTTCAGTAATTTCGAAATACGCCAATTGCCGCTCTCGCTCAAGTCGAGCCGCCAGAAGGTCGAGAATTTTCTCGCCAACAGCGACCTGCGACTCGAAGAGGTGGACTACTATGCAGGCGTGTTTGCGGGCGATGACGATGTGCTGCTTGCCGGGGGCGGACTGAGCGGCGATGTGCTCAAATGCATTGCGGTGAGCGATGCGCTGCGTGACACCGGCATGAGCCTCTCGCTCGTGTCGCACTTGCTTTCAGTGGCTCAATCACACGGGTATCAGCAACTCAAAGTCTTCACAAAGCCTGAGAACAAGGGCATTTTTGAGAACTTCGGGTTTCATGCCATTGCCACTGCCCCCAAAGCCATTCTCATGGAAAACGGCAACGGGCTGCGCAACTATTGCAACCAGCTCAGCGCCATTGCTACTGACAAGGGTGAAAAACGCGGCGTGATTGTCATGAACGCCAACCCCTTCACGCTTGGGCACCGCTATCTTGTGGAACAAGCCGCTGCTCAAGTCGACACCTTGTTTATAGTAGTGGTGAAAGAAGATAGATCGCTCTTCTCTTATGCTGAACGCAAAGCCATGATTCAGGCAGGTGTCGCACACATCGCAAATGTTACCTTGTGCGAAGGCAGCGACTACGCCATCTCGGCAGCCACTTTCCCCACCTACTTCCTGAAACAGCTCAGCGATGCCACCGACACCCACATCACGCTCGACCTCGACCTCTTCGCCCGCTACATTGCACCGGCTCTGGGAGCCAGTGTGCGATTTGCCGGCAGCGAACCGCTCGACGAGACCACGCGCCGCTACAATCAGCTCATGGCCGAGTTGCTGCCCGCACAAGGCATCGACTTCGCGGAGATAGAGCGTTGCTCGAAAAATGGCATCCTTGTGAGTGCCACCGCCGTAAGAGAGGCCCTCAATGCACAATCGTTGCCACTAGCACTCACGCTTGTTCCGCCCACTACGGTACCCTACCTCATCTCACAACTTGCTGCTGATGCGCTGATACGCGAACTCGACACCACGCCCAAACCAGGACTGGTGGATTGCAACGACAGCGGCGCGCACATCGACATGGATTACAGCACCATGAGCCGCAGCATCCAGGTCATTCACCCCTACTTCACGCGACTGGCACTTGCCGCCTACCGTGAAACGCTGCCCGAGGTTGCCACCTTGAGGCAGATGGGCATCGAGGCCGAAAAAGCCATGCTCGATGCCACCAACGGGGTCAATACCCATAAAGGCGCTCTCTTCTCGATGGGACTCGCCGTAGTGGCGGATGCCCACCTGTTGTTCAAGCAGCAAAGCACCAAGGCAGGCGAATTGCAGGCAACTATCGCGCAACTGGCTCAGGGTTTCGAGCAACCCAGTGGCACACACGGCCACCAAGTGCTGGCACAGAACAAGGTGAATGGTGCGCTCGCCTGTGCCCAAAGCGGTTACGAACCGCTCTTCAGCCACTGGTTACCCTATTACAGCAGTCTCAACGCCGACCCTTACCGGTTGCACAAGGCTCTGCTGCTCATCATGTCGATGCTCGATGATACCAATGTAGGTTATCGCAAGGGCACTGACGAAATGAAACAAGTCAAGGCCGAAGCTCGAGAACTGCTCGACGACTTCAGTCTGGCGAAACTCTCGAAAATGAACAGCGACTTCACGGCGCGCAACATCTCGCCTGGCGGATGCGCCGATATGCTGTCGCTCACCATATTTATCCACTCGCTAACTAACGAAAACTCAATTTAATTAATAATCAATAATTATTCATTTTCCTTAAACAAACAAATTATGGTAGAACTTATCAAACAAGGAGTGTATCTCCTGAATGGTACTGAAATCAAGAAAGACGCTGCTGGTATGCCAGCACCCGATGAAGCTCGCGAAAACACCATTACCTATGGCATTCTTCGCTCGCACGATGTTGACGGCAGCAAAGGCAAGAAAATGCGCATCCGCTTCGACGCTATGATGTCGCACGACATTACCTATGTGGGCATTATCCAGACGGCTCGTGCCAGCGGTCTTGAAGAATTCCCTCTGCCCTATGCCATGACCAACTGCCACAACTCGCTCTGCGCTGTGGGTGGCACTATCAACGAAGACGACCATGTCTTCGGTCTCTCGGCAGCCAAGAAGTATGGCGGCATCTATGTGCCTGCCAACCAGGCTGTGATTCACCAGTATGCCCGCGAGGCTATGGTGAAGTGCGGTAATATGATTCTGGGTTCTGACAGCCACACCCGCTACGGTTCGCTCGGTAACATGGGCGTAGGCGAAGGCGGTGGTGAGCTCGTGAAGCAGCTCCTCAAGAACACTTGGGACATCAACGCTCCCGAGGTAGTGCTCGTTTGGCTCGAAGGCGCTCCCCGCAAGGGTGTAGGTCCCCACGATGTGGCCATCTCGCTGGTGAAAGCTACTTTCGAAAGCGGTTTCGTGAAAAACAAAGTGCTTGAGTTTGCTGGCCCTGGCGTGAAGAACCTGCCCATCGACTTCCGTAATGGCATCGATATCATGACCACTGAAACCACCTGCTTGAGCTCAATCTGGGTTACCGACGACGAAGTGAAGCACCACTATGAGATTCACAACCGTCCGCAAGACTATAAGGAACTGAAACCCGGCAACATTGCTTATTACGACGCCATGATTCGCATCGACCTCTCTACACAGGAGTCAATGATTGCCCTTCCCTTCCATCCCTCTAACGCATTCACCATCCATGAATTGCAGGCAAATCCCGTCGAGATTCTCCGTCAGGTCGAGGAAGACACCCGCAAGCGCTTCGGCGACAAGGTTCAGGTTGACCTCGTCGACAAGGTGACCAAAGACGGCAAGGTGATGGCCGACCAAGGTATCATTGCTGGCTGCTCGGGCGGTACCTACGACAACCTCAGCGCCGCTGCGGCCATCATGAAGGACAAATCCATTGGTAACGACTACTTCACCATGAGTGCTTATCCGCAGTCAGTGCCCGTGTTCATGGCCACTGCCCGCAGCGGTATCGTTGCCGAACTGCTCGAAACCGGTTGCGTCATCAAGCCCGCATTCTGCGGTCCTTGCTTCGGTGCAGGCGATGTGCCCTCTAACAATGGCCTCAGCATCCGCCACACCACCCGCAACTTCCCCAACCGCGAAGGTTCTAAGCCCGGCCAGGGTCAGATTTCGCTCGTGGCACTGATGGATGCCCGTTCAATTGCTGCTACTGCTGCTAACGGTGGTATCATTACTGCCGCTACCGATGTGGACTACAGCGACACGCACATCCCCTATGACTTCGACGCCAAGATTTACGAACGCCGCGTCTTCAACGGCTACGGCAAGGCAAATCCCGCCGAGGAACTCAAGTATGGTCCCAACATCAAGGACTGGCCCAAGATGTATCAGATGCAGGACAACATGCTGCTCGAACTCGCAGCCGTTATCCACGATCCAGTGACCACTACCGACGAACTCATTCCCTCGGGCGAGACCTCGAGCTACCGCTCTAACCCGCTCAAGCTCTCTGAGTTTGCCCTCTCGCGCCGCGTGCCCGAGTATGTAGGCCTCAGCAAGCGCATCCAGGCACAAGACCTCGAGCGTCGCGCTGGCAATGTGCCCGAAAATGTGGCCAACGCGCTCGCACAGGTAGGTGCCGATGCAGCAAACACTTCGTTTGGCTCTTGCGTCTTCGCAAATCGTCCTGGCGACGGTTCGGCTCGCGAACAGGCTGCTTCTTGCCAGAAGGTGCTGGGCGGCGACGCCAACATCTGCTACGAGTATGCTACCAAGCGCTATCGCAGCAACTGTATCAACTGGGGTATCGTTCCCTTCACCATCGCTCCCGAAACCAAGTTCGAGTATGAGCCCGGCGACTTCGTCTTCGTTCCCGGCATCCGCGAAGCCATCGTGGGCGGCAAGGAAGAAATCGACGCCAAGGTCATCACCAAGAACGGCGTGAAGGACATCCACCTCTTCTTCCAGAATCTCACTCCCGATGAGCGTACCATTCTGGCTGAAGGTTGCCTCATGAACTACTATGCAGCTCAAAAGAAACGATAACACTTAAATAACACAAAACAACAAACATTCTTTTTCAAAATGGAAAAAATTAAAATGACAACTCCCATCGTGGAGATGGACGGCGACGAAATGACCCGAATCCTCTGGAAGATGATCAAGGACGAACTCATCCTGCCTTTCGTTGACCTCAAAAGTGAATACTACGACCTCGGTCTCGTGAAGCGTGATGAAACCCGCGACCAGATTACCGTCGACGCTGCCGAAGCCACCAAGAAGTATGGTGTGGCTGTCAAGTGCGCTACCATCACGCCCAACCTGAAACGCATGGACGAGTACAAGCTCCACGAAATGTGGAAGAGCCCCAACGGCACCATCCGTTCCATTCTCGACGGCACCGTGTTCCGCGCTCCCATCACTCTGCCCAGCATCAAACCCGCTGTGCGCAACTGGGAAAAGCCCATCACCATTGCTCGTCATGCCTATGGCGATGTGTATAAGAGCGTTGAACTCCGCGCCGACGAACCCGGTGTGGCTAAGCTCGTGTTCGACGGTGAGAGCGGCAAGCACGAAGAGGTGGTTATCCACAACTTCAAGGGCGCTGGCGTGCTTCAGGGCATGCACAACCTCGACAAGTCGATCCGCTCGTTTGCACACAGCTGCTTCAAGTTCGCTATCGACACCAAGCAAGACCTCTGGTTCTCGACCAAGGACACCATCAGCAAGAAGTACGACGCACAGTTCCGCATCATCTTCGAGGAAGTGTATGAGCAGAACTATAAGGCCGACTTCGAACGCCTCGGCCTCGAATACTTCTACACCCTGATCGACGACGCTGTGGCTCGCGTGATTCGCAGCAAGGGCGGCTACATCTGGGCTTGCAAGAACTATGACGGCGATGTGATGAGCGACATGGTCAGCACCGCCTTCGGTTCACTCGCCATGATGACCAGCGTACTCGTCAGCCCCGACGGCAACTATGAGTATGAGGCTGCTCACGGCACCGTGACCCGCCACTACTACAAGTATCTGGCTGGCGAAGAGACCTCGACCAACCCCATCGCAACCATCTTCGCATGGAGCGGCGCGCTGCGCAAACGCGGTGAGAAGGACGGCATCCAGGAACTCATCAACTTTGGTGACCAGCTCGAAGGCGCTTGCTTCGACACCCTCAACGCTGGCACAGTCACCAAAGACCTCGTGAACCTCATGGAAGGCGTTGAAGCCAAAGCCGTGAACAGCAGCGACTTCATCAAAGCCATCCGCGCCAACCTCGAGAAACGCCTCGCCTAAACCCTTGAACCGATTGTTGCTGCAGTCCTATTCGCGGCTAGCAGCAATCACACTAGCATCCAAGAGCCAGACTGCCCATCGCGGCCTGGCTCTTTCTTTTGGCCTTCACTCGCCCCGACGAGCACACGCCTCCTTGATTTTTCGAGCATTCGATTATTCACTACTCGATTTCTCGAGCACTCGAGCATTCGAACATTCGAGCACTCTATTAGTTGATCAATTGCCTTCTAAACTCTATCATCAAGATAATAATATTTGCTCATAAATCGCATGGAGTTGTTCTGCCATCCTATCAGGTGTGAATCTTGAGGCATTTATCCGCCCCTTGTCACTCATGGCTTTAGCTAGACTCTTATCAGCCAGTATGTTGTCAAGACCCGCGGCCAGCTCTTTTGCGTCATGAGGGTCAAAAAAGACTGCGGCATCACCACCCACCTCATCAAGTGCGCTGCCTGTAGCGCAAAGAACAGGTGTACCACAATGATGTGCCTCCAACACAGGTAACCCAAAACCCTCACAAAACGACGGGAACACAACTGCTTGTGCTTCGGCATACAGTGCCGGCATCAGTCGCGAATCAACCCAAGGGAGAAGGCGGATTCTGTCGGCGAGCCCATACTTCATGACAATTGGGTACATCTCATTCCGCCAATAGGAGTTTTCTTTACCCACAATCACTAGCACCACATCATTGTCTTCAAGCAACGATAAAGATTCTATAGCCAGAATCAAATTCTTATGATACACCAGGCGTCCTACAGCTAATACATATCGCTCAGGAAGCTTCAGAGTCTCCCTCAACTCTTTTACACTTGCAGAAGACACTTCACTTAAATATTCCTCACCGATGCAAGGGTAAACCACCTCGATTATTTTAGGGTCAATTCCAAGAATGTTAACGACATCTTTTTTGGTAAATTCACTTACTGTTACGATCCTATCCGATGCTCTACACGCATATAACGCTTTACGATAGTATATGCTCCTATCCACTAAACTATAATGTTTCGGATAATGATAATAAATCATATCATGAATTGTCACAACACTAGCTATTCCGCTTTTTTTCACCCCAATGGGAAGTTCTGCACTCAATCCATGAAACACATCGGTATGATGATGTGCAGCCGACTTGAGAATACCCCTACCAGAACGCCAAATATGCCCCAATTTGGGATGAGGAGAAATATCAATGCGCACATTATCCATCTTCAACAGCTCATCTAGTTCTGATGAATGTTTCATTTTAGGAGCTAAAATCACATACTCGTCATTTGAAAACTTTTGTGCCAGCGATGAAATAACTCGACGACTATAGTTTCCTAATCCTGTCGTATTACTTACTGCTCGTTTTCCATCAAATGATACTATCATCGTGTTTGATTTAAAATTAGATACTTATCAATCCCATTCTCACACCATGTTCTGCTTCACTAGCATATTATCTCGAGCAGTCTATGATTTATGTTTGCAGGTCAAACGGAAAGGCAAGTCAAGACCAGCAACCGGAATTGTTGCAAAAATAATCAATTTACATGAAAACTAAAAATCCGTGCAGGAATAATTTGAATAACACTTTCCATATTGCCAAATCATCAGCATCCAAGATTCTTTTTCATTTTTTTGAGATGTTGGCAAGTTTTCTGTAGGAAATGTCGTGAAAAATCATTATATTTGCAATCTATATATACTTAACTCATGCACATCGTCATTGCAGGAAATATCGGCTCCGGGAAATCCACCCTTACCAGGCTACTGGCCAAGCACTACGGCTGGAAACCCCGCTATGAGTCGGTCGACAACAACCCCTATCTCGAAGACTACTACCACGACATTCATCGCTGGTCGTTCAACCTCGAAGTCTATTTTCTCAAGGAGCGATTCCGCGACATGCTCGCCATAGCCAAGTCGCCCGACACTATCATACAGGACCGCTCCATCTTCGAGGGCGTGTATGTGTTCATGGCCAACAACTACGCCATGGGCCACCTCTCTGACCGCGACTTCAACACCTACATGGAACTCTTCGAGCAGATGCTCTCCATCATCAAGATGCCCGACCTCATGATTTACCTCCGCGCCTCGGTCGCCCACCTCGTGGGCAACATCCAGAAACGCGGACGCGACTACGAGCAGACCATGAAGCTTGAGTACATCGAGAATCTCAACCGCCGTTACGAGGACTTCATTACCAACCAGTACAAGGGCCGCGTGATGATTGTGGACAAAGACAACCTCGATTTTGAGAACCGCCCCGAGGACTTCACGCAGGTCACCCGCCGCATCGACGGCTTGCTCTACGGTCTCTTCCCTATCGACACTAATTTAACAACACCATAACAACATTACTATTATGCACATAGCTATAGCAGGAAACATCGGTTGTGGCAAGACCACTCTCACCCGCTTACTCGCCGAGCACTACGGCTGGCAGCCTCGTTACGAATCAGTGAGCGACAACCCCTATCTCTCCGACTTCTATGCCGATATGGAGCGCTGGTCGTTCAACCTTCAGATTTACTTCCTCAACCGCCGTTTCAAGGAAGTGGTGGAAATCTCCAAGACCGACGACATCATCGTGCAGGACCGAACCATCTTTGAGGATGCCCGCATCTTTGCGCCCAACCTGCACGACCAGGGACTGATGAGCGACCGCGACTTCAACAACTACAACGATCTCTTCGACCTCATGATGTCGCTCGTCGAGCTCCCCGACCTCATGATCTACATCCGCTCGAGCATCTCCACGCTGGTGGGCCAGATTCAGAAACGCGGCCGTGAATATGAGCAGACCATGCGACTCGACTACCTTCAGGGTCTTGAGAAGCGTTACGAACAATGGATTGAGTCCTATCAGGGCCAGCTCATGATCATCGACGGCGACACCTGCAAGTTTGGGGAGAACCCCGAAGACTTCAATCAGATTACCAAGCGCATCGACGGCCTCCTCTTCGGTCTCTTCCCCATCGTCAAGTAATCATCCCTCCCGCCATCACTCCTCATTTCGCCAACCCGTTCATTCGAATGCCCTACCGTTCGATTGCTCGATAACCCGTCATTTCGCTTTAGAACACTTCATAGAGTCTTAATCTGCGTCAATACGCCTTAAAATCTTAAACTTTGTTAAAAATATAGTCGAAGGATGCCACCACTGCACTCATCGCAGTTTTTTGACATTCAAAAAGCTTGCATATTACGCTGAAAGTCCGTACCTTTGCAGTCCGATTATGTCCGAAATTTTCTATTCAAAAGCGCGCCATAGCATTTGGCCGTGCATTTTTGTGTGCGCTTGAGGATTTTTAATTAACTATTAATCAGGAATTTAAAAGTGAACACTTTAAGTTACAAGACCGTTTCAGCAAAGGCTGATGACGTGAAGAAAGAATGGGTAGTAGTTGATGCTACCGACCAAGTGCTGGGTCGCTTGTGCGCAAAGGTCGCTAAGATTTTGCGCGGCAAATACAAACCCTGCTACACTCCCCACGTTGACTGTGGTGACAATGTGATTATTATCAATGCCGAGAAGGTGATTCTCACCGGCAAGAAGATGACCGACCGTCAGTATGTTTCTTACACTGGCTATCCCGGTGGACAGCGTTTCGCTACTCCCGAGATTCTCATGAAGAAGTCTTACAACAAGCACCTGAAGCCGGGCATGCACCCGCTTTATCTGCACGTGATCAAGGGTATGCTTCCCAAGAACAAACTTGGCGCTCAGCTGCTCAAGAATGTGCACATCTACAACGGTGCCAATCATCCCCACGAGGCTCAGCAACCCAAAGTTATTGATATCAACACACTTAAATAATTGAAGAATGGAACAGATTAATGCAGTAGGTCGTCGTAAAGCAGCTATCGCTCGCGTTTTCATCACTGAAGGTAATGGCGACATCACTATCAACAAGAGAAGTCTCGACGTTTATTTCCCCTCGCCCATTCTCCAATTCATCGTTAAGCAACCGCTTAACACGCTGGGAGTGGCCGACAAGTACGACATCAAGGTTAACCTTGATGGTGGCGGTTACAAAGGACAGGCCGAAGCACTGCGTCTCGCTATCGCTCGCGCACTGGTCAAGATCAATCCTGAAGACAAGAGCGCTCTGCGCAAAGAAGGCTTCATGACCCGTGACCCACGCGCTGTGGAACGCAAGAAACCCGGTCAGCCCAAGGCTCGCAAGAGATTCCAGTTCAGCAAGCGCTAATCCAGTTTTTACGACGCATTATTATATTATAACGGGTCGCATCAACTCACTGCTTGCTCTACTATCGAAACAAATAGAGAGTTTAGTATCCAAATCGCATAGACCTTCTTCTCTCGAGGTTGCTACTATGTGATTGATTTAGTTGAACGTAAACAATTTTATTTAAACAATGCAAACACCAACTTTTGACCAACTGCTCGACGCAACCTGTCACTTTGGTCACCTCAAACGCAAATGGAACCCCGCCATGGCTCCCTACATCTTCATGGAGCGCAATGGCATTCACATCATCGACCTCTACAAGACCCAAGCCAAGCTCGAAGAAGCTGCTTTCGCTCTGAAGAACATCGCCAAGGCTGGCAAGAAGATTCTCTTCGTCGCCACCAAGAAGCAGGCCAAGCAAGTAGTTGCTGACCGCGCCACTTCAATCGGCATGCCTTTCGTTATCGAGCGCTGGCCCGGTGGCATGCTCGCCAACTTCCCCACCATCCGCAAGGCTGTGAAGAAGATGGC
>JAFZSO010000036.1 GCA_017619355.1 Muribaculaceae bacterium | reverse complement strand
GTATGCCCCGATGGCGAGGTGCTTTATGACAAAATCTGGCAAGCCGGCGCTATTCTGCTCAGCACAGTGCGCAGCGTGGGCGTGATGGGCGATGAGCGCACCTATGAGCACCCCGTGGCATTGCGTGCGGTGACCAGCACCGATGCCATGACTGCCGACTGGGCGCACTTGCCCTACGATTTCATGGCAAGTGTGAGTAATGAGATCATCAACAAGGTGCGTGGCGTGAACCGCGTGTGCTACGACATTTCGTCGAAACCACCAGCAACCATCGAGTGGGAATAACACATTCTTGTTCTTGGCATGCTTTTTGAATAGACTTGAATATGAGTCATGAACAAACTTGGCCTGAGAATAACGAATAATGGCAGGGAGGCCTATGTGGCAAACCCCAATCACGATTGGGAATTACACACGGTCGACTTCAATGCGTGCCTGCTCACCCTCGACAATATAGACGAGGGTGAGGGTCTGCTCATTTTGTCGCATGATTCCGATGGTTGCTATGTGGGTTTCGTTCATCTGCTCAAGCAGGGTTTCAATGGCCTGTGCATTGCCGCTAGCATCTTTGTGCCACAGAATCTGGCTGTTGATGGCAATACCTTGCAACACTTGATTGACGAGGTGCGCAAGCAGTTGCGTGGCACCATGCTCAACACGGCTGCCCTCGACCACCTCTTTGCCACCGAATACCCCGACAAGGACTATCTGCCGCCATTTGAGCCTCAGCATGGCAAGACAATTGCCTGCCGCATCGAGGAATGGACCGATGACACGCTTCAGCTGTTGCTCGACAGCCGTTGCCTATTCCAGCCGGCTTATGCCCAGCACCGTGCGGTGCTGCTCATCGATGCCCAAAGCGGAATTGTCTGCGATGGCATCAACATCTCAGATGTGCCCGTGGTGATTCCCGAGCCTGAACCTGCCCCCGAGCCTGAACCTGTGCCAGAAATCATTGTGGAACCCGAAGTTGTTGAAACCTCGGAACCAGAAGTGCTGGAGGAACCGGAGCCTGAAGTGACGGTTATTGAAGATGTGAAAACTGAAGATCCAGTTCAACAGGAGGAAAGTGATCAGGGGGACCCTGCTGATGTGGAGGTCGTGGTAATCCCGTCTACTGATGAAGATGCTGATGTCGAGCAGGCCAATCTTGATGCTGTAAGTTACTCCCGAGAACTGGGTGATGAGAATGAAGCCTTGTCGTCTGACGATGGTGTTGAGGTTCTTGATGTACCTTCAAGTAACGATGGCATTGAGAAGCTTGATAAACCTTCAGATAGCAATGGCGTAGAGATGTTAGAGGATTTTTCAGGCGATGATGGCGTTGAGGTCGTGAAGGTTTATCCTATGCCTCCCGTTCCGCCCACACCCCCTGAAATTGAAGTCGATGAAACTAATGCGCCCTTATTTGGAATAGCCGAACTCCCCACTGATAGCCGTGATAAAGATTCTGCTGGCGGAAATGCACCTGTTGAGCCTTCGCACAATGAGAACGGAGGTAGCTCCAAGTCTTCAACCAAAATGCTTGCGGTGTTTATCGCGCTGTTGGTGTTGGGCATTGTTGTGGTGTTTATCGCAAATTATCATATCAACAATTCCGATAGTAGCAATAGCGGATATGATGCCGATTTCAGTGCATCTGATACTGCCATTTATGTACCGGAGGAATTGTCGGTTGATGCCGATACAGCTGATATGAAAAGAATAATCTATGAAGCCTATGTCAACAAGTTGGAGACCCTGAACTATGAGATGGGTGAGGATGAATTTGGTGAGTATTTCCTCCACGACATAACTGGCGATGGTATACCTGAGTTATGGGTGACGAAAGGTACTTGTGAAGCCGATTATACGCTCTATGTCTACCGTTACGATGTGAATGGGCTCACATTAATGCATTACACTAGTGCAAGCCATTCTTCGTTCTATTGTGGAAGCGGGTATGTGATTCAAATGATGGCACACATGGGCGAGGCGGTATGGTATAGGCTCACCCTGAATGGTTCGGATATTGATGAGGAAGTGGTGCGTGAAGAGACTGACGAATATGGCGCTTATACTTATCCTGATGAACCTGAGGCTGATGTGTATGAGTTTGATGAGACCCAGCCCATTGCTGATGAGCTAGGGGTGTGATAATTCCACGATATAAAGTATTGTTACCTGCGGGCGACGCGAGAGCTCGGCGGGATTCGTGCCGGGTGCACCTTCGGGCACGCGTGAGCCGATGCGGCCATAATGCTCGGTCCAGTAGGGCAGAATGCTGCCATCGGTCGAGTGGAAGCTCATGGGAATGGGGTCGAAGATGAGGTTGCCCTTTGCATCGACATAGCTTTTCTGGACCAGTTCGCTGCAATAGATGGCGCTGTCGCTGGGAGCAAAGTAGTGGTCATAGGGCTTGCCCAGAAACGCCAGGCATCTCCTGATGGTGACTTTGGCATCAACATCACTCACGCGACCTATGAGCAGTGCTGAAGCGTCTTCATCGGTCAGGAGCGAGTTGAGCGGCTCGATGCACACGCCCTTGTGCACGGCCTGAATCACGCAGGGGTTGCCATCGGTGGTGCGGTGAAAGACGGCAACATGGTCGATGGGCCAATCGCCGCGGGCCTGTGTACTCTGGGTAATGGCATTACCCTCGCTATTGACCACAAAAATGAGGTCGGCCTCATGCAGTAGGGCACATTGGCCCGCCACAAGTTGCTCACGGGTAAGAACCTCTTGTGCATCAAGTGTGAACAGGGAGACTAAAGAAATGATAAATGTTACAAGCCACTTCATACTGCAAAAATACTTAAATAGTTTCATTTGTTTTTGATTTATTGGAATATTTCTTAAATTTGCAGATATTAGTCATGTCAAATAACGATATTATGAAGAAGATTGCTGTTTTGATGATGTCGCTGCTGTGCGCCTTGGGCGTGAATGCGGTGGATAAGAGCGAAGTGGTGGCTCCGGTGATCAAGCCCAACGAGATGGGCTACATTACTCTCAATGATTGCCCCAGGAGGGCCATGCATGTGAGCACCTTTGTCTATGATGAAGAAGATGGCACCCTGCGGGCAAAGGTCTATGTGGGCAAAACTCTGATACTGTGGTATGATGATTTTGAGGTGAGCGGCGCTAAGCGCACAGAGGTGCACTATCTGGATGCCAATTTTGATGGCTACATCGACATCCTGATTGGCAGTGGCGAGAGCCGCAACTACAGCGTGCTGCTCCTGTGGAATGAGGAGAAGCAGAGTTTCAAGAAGGTCGACAACGACATGAATGGCTTGCTGATGCTCGACCCGCAGTCGAAGACGCTGCTGCTGGAAGGCAGTGCTTCGTGGTGCTCGATGTTCTATGAGCGATATGGCTTTGAGGGCACCGCCATGAAGCTGAAGGACCAGTTGGTGTATATCACCGATCGCAGCGAATACGGCACCTATGGCGTGAAGGCGACCTATACGGTAACAACCGACGAGGAGCCTGACGCCAACGGCTACTACCGCAATGTGCAGGTGAGCACTGACAGCAAGGCGAACCTGCCCAAGCACTGGCAGCGCATCGTGAATGCTTATAACCAGCTGCTTTTCAGCGAATAAACGAGAGACTGAGATAAAAAGAGAATCGTCGCAAGGCACATGTCCTGCGACGATTCTTTTTAGTTTAGAGGGCGGTTGTTGAGGCCGCCATCACCACGCTTAGTGTGTGCTTACTTGCGGATGCCGAGTTCTTTCTTAGCGATGATTGCACGATAACGGTTGATGTCTTTGCGAATCAGGTAATCGAGCAAACGACGACGCTTACCAACAAGCATCTTCAGTGCACGCTGCGTAGTATAATCTTTCTTGTTGACCTTAAGATGTTCGGTCAAGTGGGCAATACGGTAGGAGAATAATGCTATCTGCGCCTCGGGGGACCCAGTATCAGTATTGCTTGCGCCGTAGGTGCCAAAGATTTCTTTCTTTTTCTCTGAATCTAAGTACATTCTGCGAAAATTTTGATTAATAAAAAGTGTATGTTTTAAAAATAGCGGTGCAAAGTTACAAAAGATTTGTGAACCTGCAAGCGCCTCAAGCACATTTTTTTCCTAAAACTTGAAAAACTTGCTCTTTAGAGCGTGTTTTGTGCCTCAGAGTTTGGCTCGTGCTGCTGCTCATTGCCGTTGTCATGGTTGCCGCTGTTGTTGCGGAGGCGCTGGATGTAGGCGAGTTCCTGAATGGCGTAGTCGCGGCTGGCAGGGTCATTGAGGAGTTTCTTGAATTCAGTCTCGGCGTCGTCGAGTTTGCCGAACTCGATGAGCGAGAAAGCATTGCGCCTTTTGAGGAAGCTCACGAGCCGGCAGATGTTGTCGGGCACATCTTCTTCCTCGTCATTCAGGTTGTATTGTTCCTGGATGTCGTGCAGTATGTTGTTGATTGTGTGGAATATGCGCACATCGCCGGCATTGGCGAGGGCGTTGACATGCTCCACGGCAAAGTCGATGCGGCCAATGTCGCCCACGATGTCGAGGTAGTAGAATGCCTGCTTGTAGAGTTGCAGCTCGCAGTAGCAGAACCCGATGTGGTAGCAGACATCGAAGAAGGCAGATTTCTCGTCTTCCTTCATGATGAAGAACGACTTGCGCCAGGGCTCGTAGGCGGCTTCCAGGAAGTGGAGAGCCTCGTAGAATCGTTGCTGGCGGTAGTATTTCATGCCCCAATACACGCAGTAGGATACATTAGGGATGTCGATGTTCAGAATGAGTTTCTGCTCATCGGTGAGTTCGTCCATCTGTTTGTCCCGCAGCTTGATCTGTGCGTCTTTCCACATGTAGTCAAATTCCTGCAGTTTCTTTTTCGGGTTGCTCAGGTCGTGTGCCACGAGCAGCGTGAAGCTGTTGGTCTTGTTCACCGAGCGAGGTGCTGCCACACTGGTGAGCGGCTGGTCGTCGTCAAGTGTCACCTGCAGCCGGTAGTAGAGTGTGGTGCCGTCGGTGTCGTCGCGCTTGAAGGTGATGGTGGAAATGAGGTCCTGGTGTACCGTGTCGTCGTTATCGAAGGCCGAAATCTTGTTGTAGCGGATAACGGCCACAGCATGGTCGGCGCTGAAGTTGTCGCCCTCGATGATGGCCGACGACAGGTCGTAGTTGGCAATATTGTCGGAGCCGTCGATGCTCTCCATTTGCCCGTTTTTGATGATGTGCATCGCCGTGAATTGGAGCGACTGGGCGTCTTCGAGCCGCATCAGGATTTGCGACAGCGTGAGGGTCTGCAGTTGGTCGGTGCGGAACTGCAGGTCGTGATGCTGAGCCAGGAATTCTTGCTGACGCAGGAGAAACTTCTCGCGCATCTTGTTTTTCACATCGGTCTCGAAGTCGTCAGAGTCGGCATCTTTGGCGTCTTTCAGGGCACGGCTGAAGGCATCGTTAAACTCGCGTTGCTCCACAAAGCAGTGTTCCAGCATGCTTTTGAGTTCGGCGTGGTTGATGACCGTCAGGAAGAAACTGAGGTTCATGGTCGCCGAGTTGTCCTTCTCGTCGATGCTGTAGTGGAACTTGTAACGGATGTTGAAGGAGTTGGCCCTGTTGCTGAGCGAGCGCAACACATTGATGTTATCGGGCGTGGTGTCGAGGAAGCGCGGAAAAATGATTTCCACGCCCTGAATGTTGTCGTAGAAGATGGCAATGTAGTGCCCTCCTTGATAATCGAAGAAGTAGCGGTGGTAATCTTCTCCCTCATTCTGGTCAATACTGAATTTGCAGTTGTAGTTGTTCAGGAACTGCTTGAAAAGGTCTTCGACCTGGGGTTGCTGTTGGGTCGAGAGTTGTTTGAAACGATTGAAAATAGACATACTAATTTTTTGAATAAAGAGGTTTAACATGAAGATGGCAATGAACTCACGAACCGGTCGATAAGCGGAAGAGCCTCTTGTGGAGAGGTGCAATGAGCAGTGAGCGTCTCTACGGGGCAAAGGCCGGTGCCTGCCCGGTTAATGATGGCAGGCACCCGTTTGCCGTAAGAGAACTTGACATGGGCCATTTCGAGAAAACTGATGGCCTGCTCACTGATGAGTGCAGCGTGAAGCTGCCTCACTCCGCCCAGAATCATGAGTGCCGCTGCTCCGCGTCCCACCACCTTGTCGGCCACCATGGCATCTTTTAGCCATTGGGGCGTGTTGTGCAGGATGTGATGCAAGTCGCTCACGCCACGCCCGTGACAGGTGTGGATCTCGCCCTGCGCGTCGCGTATCACGAGCGATGCGTTCTGGTTGTCGAGTATGTCAATGAGTTCATTCATCATTCAAGTTGCTCATTTTATTTCTTCTTCCAAATACGATATTCGTAAGGTTTCAATGTTGTTTTATCAATAATCGTGCCATCTTTACCTGTCATGACATCGGTGACATTTGTTCCTGCCAAGTCTTTAGTGGGCAGTTGAACGAGCTTGTTGTGCACATTGACGGCGAGGATGAAAGTGTCATTGTCAAGGGTGCGTGTGAACAGCAGCACATCATCGTTGGTGCCGGCATCGGCCATCTTGCCTTTGCGCAGGGCGGCGTTCTCGTTATAGACCTTGATGAGTTGCTGATATTCCTTGTAGAGCTCGGGATGCTGCGTCCAGTCGATGGGCACATAGTGGAAGAAGTTGATGGGTTTCTCGTAGCCCACTTCTTGCGAGCTGTAGACGAGCAGGCCGCCGTGGAGCATAGAGGTGGCTACAAAGGCAGCCATAGAGCCGCGCTCGTTGCCGAAAAGCACCACAGGCGATTCCTTGTTGGCCTCGTCGTGGTTGGTGGTGAAGCGCAGTTTCACTTTGCCATCGGGAATTCCGGCGTATTCGGCTGAGTCGGTTTCGAGCAGTTTCTTGGCGCTCTCGCCCTTGAAAGTGGCAATGACGGCATCCTTGAAGTCCCAGGCATAGTTCATGTCAAATCCGCCTTTGATGAAGTTTTCCTTGTCGTTGCCCTCGGCGAGCATCACAATGTTGCGTGGGGCTGCAGCCTTGCGCAGTTGGGTGATGGCGTCTTTCCAGAAGTCGGTGGGAACGGCGTCGGCCACATCGCAGCGGAAACCATCGATGCCTACTTCGGTAATCCAGAACTTCATGGCGTCGATCATGGCAGCGCGCATCTCCTTGTTGTCGTAGTTGAGGTCGGCCACATCGGTCCAGTCGGTGTTCTCGGGGAAGATGATTTCACCCTTCTTGTCTTGTGTGTACCACTCGGGATGGTCCTTCACCCAGGCATTGTCCCAAGCGGTATGGTTGGCCACCCAGTCGAGTATGATGGCCATGCCGTGCTCGTGGCACACCTTGACCAGGTTCTTGAAGTCGTCGATGGTGCCGAATTCGGGGGCAACAGCCTTGTAGTCCTTGATGGAGTAGGGCGAGTTCTTGCTTTTCACCTCACCGATGGGGTAGATGGGCATGACCCAGATAACATTTACCCCCAGCGCTTTGATGGAGTCGATGCGCTCGGCAACGGCATTGAGGGAGTTCTGGGGTGCAAACACGCGCGGGTTGACCTGATACATGGCGATGTCGGTCACCTCGGGCAGCTTGAAGTCGTTGTCGCCTGCTTTGTTCTTGTTGGGATTGCAGGCAGTTGTGATGAGGCTCAATGTGAGCGTCAGCAGTAAAAGAAAATGTTTCATAATGATGATATTTAGTAAATTGTAGAATCAATATGCAAACTTACAAAAAAGATTTGGTTTTTAACGAATAAATAGGGTGGATAGTGAGTAGTGAATAGTAAAATAGTGAATAGGGCTGATGGCGACGCGGGGGATGGACGCCCTACGGGCTTAAAATTGGGTCGAGTTCCAATGCCTTTGGCACCGTCCACCGTGCTTCGCACGACTTAGACTTTGGAATCTCCCCGAGCTAAAGGTTATAGCTGCGCTAAAATTATTTCATTAAAAATTTAAACGGCTCCGCCGTTAAGAGCGACAACGCGGGGAACCTCTCGCAAAAAGCACGAAAAGGAGTTTCAAAAAGCCGCTGACGCGGATTATTTTGGATGGTGGGGACGCATGGGAACGGTGGGAAACATGAAACTTTTGGGAAATATGGGAAATTTGCGGCCTGATTACATAAGTGTTTGGTTTTAAGTGATATAGCAATTTTAGCATTATACCGAATTCGTTGTTTATTATACTGCATTCGTCGATCATTGTATACTTTCGTTATAGTTTATGGTACTTGTGTTGGGTCGAGTGGTGCTGCCTTCGGCACCGCATACCAGCCTTCGGCTGACTCTAGCTGCACCATCTCCCCGAGCCCTTCGGGGTTCGTCGATCATTGTATACTTTCGTCAGAGATCTCGGAGATCTCGGAGATCTCAGAGGACTCAGAGTTCTCAGAGTGGGCGGACACGGCACGCCGTGTCCCTACAGCCGACCGTCCGATTGATTGTGCTGCTGAATGGGAAAACTGTCAAAGAGCGCTTGCGCGGGTGAACGCGTGGGCGAAGATAGTGGTTGGGGGATGGCTATGCCATGGTAATTGCACACAATTACGGGTTTCTAAGGAGTTGAGGAGTTAGGGAGTCGTGCTGACGCACGAAAAATTACACAAAAAACAAATCTTGCATATTTATTTTTCCGTGGCACAACCACGGACTGCATGAACGGCACAGACGGGACGGACGGTGCAGAGCGGGGAATATCGTGAGACGGTGCCTCACGACCATCTGACGGATTGTGCTGATGGTACAAGACTGTCTTGTAATACAGGGACTAGACGAAAAGGGCTGGCATCTCGCCAGCCCTTAGATTTCGAGGTTTAATGCATCTAGATGACACCGAGGATGATGTTGATGAGGGCGGTGACGTCGGAGACATTGACCTTGCCATCACCATTCAAGTCGGCACGGGTCATGTCTTTTGGGATAACGTCGAGAATCATGTTAACTAGAGTTGTCACATCGCTCACATTCACTTTGCCGTCACCATTCACATCGCCGGTTGTTGTCGGTTCAACCAGATCACCTGCGATGTTTGTAAATTCGTTCCATTGCTCAGCAGTCTGATAGGTCTCGAGATACTGAGGCAGCACATGCAAGGTCTCGTCTTTCGGCACATTTAAAAACACATAAGAACCTAATGAAACATTTGTCGGGTCAGGATATGCCTCAATTCGTGTCAAGTTGCCACAATCAGCAAACGCTGACCCGCCGATTTCAGTGACTGAACCTGGTATGTTTACCGAGGCCAAACTGCTGCAAAGCCAGAATGCAGATTCGCCAATCGTCTTCACTGCGTTGCCCATCTTCACTTCAGTCAAACCGCTGCATTTATAGAAAGCAGATTTCCCAATAGAGCTGACGGAATTGGGGATAACAACAGCATTCAGTTTGCTACATTCATAGAAAGCAGCCGTGCCAATCGTCTTCACTGCTTTGCCAATCTTTACCGAGGTCATCCTACTGCAGCCATAGAATGTCTGCTCATCGATGGAGGTGACGGAGTTGCCGAGAGTGGCCGTAGTCAAGCTGCTGCAACCAGAGAAACTGGCTTTACCAACAGATGTGACTGAATTGGGGATTGTAATGCTTGTCAACTCGCTACAGTCACGGAAAGCAAAGTCACCAATAGCGGTAACAGAGTTGGGTATGGCGAAAGTTGTCAACCTGCTGCAACCCAAGAAAGCAGAATAGCCTATTGAGGTGACTGAGTTGGGGATGGGTGCAGAGGTCAATCCTGTACAATTAGAGAATGTATAGCGCTCTATGGAGGAGACCGAGTTAGGAATAGTCACAGAAGTTAGACTGCTGCAGCCAGAAAATGCATACTTGCCGACAGAAGTGACAGAGTTGGGAATGACCATTTCGCCTTTCAAGCTACTACAGCCATTAAACGCATAAGCACCAATCGAGGTGACAGAGTTTGGAATAGTGATGTTAGACAATTTAGACATTCCATAACATATACATGCTGGTATGGTTTTCACATTGTTTCCGAATGTGAAGGAGGTTATGTTGTCTTTTACATAATAGAATGGCAGATCCTTATTATAATAATCAGGACCATCAACGCCAGATTCTGGTGTAATAAAGTTCTCAGCGTTCCAAATCACTGAGGTCAAGCTGTCACAATACCTGAAGGCATATTCACCGATGGAGGTGACGGAGTTGCCGATGGTGACGCTTGTCAGGTCGCTGCAGTATGAGAAGGCACGTTCACCGATTTCAGTGACGGAGTTGGGTATATATACTTCAGTTATCTTTGATCCATAGACAAACATTTTGGGAATAATTTCAACTGCTTCTCCAATTGTAACATTCTCTATGTTGGATTTTGGCATATTATTATCAAGGCATTTTACAGCATTCCAAATCAAACACTTCAGGCCGGTGCAGTTAGCGAAGGCATAATCGTCGATAGAAGTGACAGAAGTTGGGATAGTGATACTCGTCAAACCACTACAATTAAAAAAACATAGATATGCAATTCCCAGTGTCCCTTCATTGAGTTCTATAACTGTGCCGCTTGGCATAGATCCTTTATATGTATATGCCATCAAGCCTGCATAGACCAAACCGTCGGGCTGGTTGTCGTACCATGGTGTTTCAAAGAAAGCTTCATATCCAAATGAAATTATCGTGTTTGGAAAAGTGATGCTGGTCAAGTTATTGCATAGATTGAAAGCACGATAGCCTATTGAGGTAACATTGCTGCCGATGGTGACGCTGGTCAGGCCGCTGCAGCGCATGAAGGCACGTTCACCGATTTCAGTGACGGAGTTGGGGATGGTAAGGTCGCTGCAAACAGAGGAAGCATTATTGCCGATGGTGACGCTGGTCAGGCCGCTGCAAACAGAGAAAGCATAGTTGCCGATGGTGGTGACGGAGTTAGGGATAACTAATTCGCCTGTCAAGCCCATGCAGCAGCTGAAGGCACTACTACCGATTGTGGTGACGGAGTTGGGGATGGTGATGCTCGTCAGGCCGGTGCAGGAGTAGAAGGCACCTTCACCGATTTCAGTGACGGAGTTGGGGATGATGACGCTGGTCAGTCTATAGCAGTTAGAGAACGCATTGGAACCGATTTTAGTGACGGAATAGGCTGATCCATTATATATCACAGATGAAGGAATATCAGCCGATGTCAGTGCCATGTAATTTATATAGCCCGTTTCTGAAGTATAAGTCACAGTAACCGAAGTGCTATCTTCATTATAATTATAGGCAATGCCATCGACCATAAAGTCGTAAGCGCTTGCGGTGAATGGCAAAGCGCATAGCAGCAATAGCATTGCCGCCCGCAAAATAGGTTTAAGTAGTTTAGTTTGTTTCATGAGTGTTTGTTTTTAATACTTATTATTGACACTAAAATGGTATTTCAAAGGATAAAGTGCAAAAATAATGAATTATGAGAGGAAAAGCAAGAAATGGTGTGAAAAAGTGTGTTTTTGATTAGATTTAGAACGAATTGCGAGCAGACGAGGAAACAAGCAAACAATCTGACGAGTAAACGAGCTAACAAGGGAACGAGCTGACGAGGGGCTCTAGGGAGGGTGAGAAGATATTTTCCAGGCACAACCTTGGACGGCAGGGACTGCACGAACGGGACGGACGGCACATAGCGGGGTATATCGTGAGGCGGTGCCTCACGACCATCTGACGGATTGTGCTGACGGTACAAGACTGCGGCTCGCAATACAGGGACTAGACGAAAAAGGGCTGGCGGTGATGCCAGCCCTGGATTAATCATTTGTAACTTGCGATTATTTGGTGGACACCGCACGCGCTGTCCCTACAAGATGCCGAGGATGAGGTTGATGAGGGCGGTGACATCCATGACATTGATATCATTGTCGCCGTTCACATTGCCCGCTTCATTCATATCAATAGTGCCCAAAATCATGTTGATGAGTGTTGTGACATCGCGCACATCGACTTCTCCATCGCCGTTCACGTCTCCCTGTATGTTCTTTCCGGTAAAATAGCCAGGATTCTCGGGCCCACCGTCGATATGTGCATATTCTTTGTCGATGTGCCAGTAACTGTATGTGGTTCCAGCACCGCCGACAATAGAACTGCACCAATGGAACATATTGGTTGATTCATTAATACTATTTGTAGTCCATTCGCTACCGACATACACTGTTTTGAGCATGCGACAATCTTTGAACATGTAATTTGTGGTGCGTACCTGAGATGTGTTGAAATTGGACAGGTCGATGGTGGTGATGCTATCGCAAGCAGAGAACATGGTGGAAAGATTGGTGACTTTGGGTGTGTGGCAGTGGCTCAGGTCAAGTGATTTCAGACGCCTGCATGAGTAAAACATCGCTGACATGGAAGTAACCTCGCTGGTGTTGAGGTATTCTAACCCTATGATGGTGGTAAGCCTTTCCATTTCATAAAACCACGCATCGGTTTTTGTTGGGCGAGCCTGTGCAAAAGATGGGTCGAAAACCACTTTTTCGATATAAGTATTATGATAATTGTTGATCCAATCAGGAAAAGAACTATAAGTGTCTATGCTGTAAGCCGCCGATTTGGGCATCGTACCATAGTAGAATGTGAGTGTGAAGTCGGCATGGTTGTAGATGGCATAACCCTCGTCGGCCCAAGCAGTGAGGCTTGCTATGATTGATGCGAGAAAAAGTAGAAATTTCTTCATGTCGTAGAGTTTAATGGTGATGAAAAAGAGGTAACTAGATTTGCAAATTTAATATTTAAATGTGAAATATAAAAAACAATACCATGAAAAACCATGAAAACTTTTGGAGTTTTGAAAGTTTTCATGTAATTTTGCGGCGGTTTTATTAATAATAATGTTAGAGAATGACCACTCAAAGCAGAATCATTAAAGAAACGCGCGAGCTGATGACGCGCATAGGCGTGTCGGCCATGACAATGGACATGGTGGCCCGCAACTGTGGCATATCGAAACGCACTCTTTATGAGACTTTTCCGGACAAGAAGACGCTTGTGAAGACCTGTATGGCCGAGAGCCACAGGGAGCGTGACCGCCAATTGAATGAGATATTCCACAGTGCGTCGAACTGCTATGATGCGCTGTTCAAGACCTACCTGTATATCCGCAAGTATATGGACAACACTTCGCTCGTGTTTGTGACCGACATCAAACGGCTGTATCCCGATTTGTTCCTGGAGCGCCGTGAAAAGGAAAAGAACCTGGTATCGGGATTGAGCAAGATCTTGAGCCAGGCTCAGGTGGAGGGTTATGTGGAAAAGAGTATCGATACCCAGATAGCCGCGTTCTTGTTCCTGAACAATATGCGTGACATCAGCGAGAACCGCCGCCATGAGGACTTCGGTTTTCAGGCCATTGATGTGTTTGATGCCGCATTCCTGAACTTCTTGCGTGGCATCTCGACGATTGAAGGCATCAAGACCATTGAGGCTTATTACCAAGATAACAATCAAAAACAATTATAATATGTATAAAAGATTACTTTTAATGCTTGCGCTAGTTGTCACGGCAATAGGGATGAAGGCCCAGAGTGCCGATGGCAGCCTGCTGCTGAGTCTGGACGACTGCATCAGGATAGCGCTGAACGAGAATCCCACCATCAAGGTGGCTCAGATGGAAATAGAGCGAGTAGATTACTCGAAGAAGGAGGCACTGGGTCAGCTGCTGCCTGAGGTGAACTTCAGCGGCCAGTATACCCGCAATCTGGCCTTGCAGACCATCTACATGGATGCGGGCGACGGACAGACACGCGCCATCAAGATGGGTCGCGACAATACCTACACCACAGGTTTCAGCGCCTCTATACCGCTGGTGATGCCTCAGTTGTGGAAGTCGCTGAAGTTGAGCGACAACCAGATACTGCAGAACATGGAGGCCGCTCGCGCATCGAAGATTGACCTGGTGAATCAGGTGAAGAATTCCTATTACTCGCTGCTGCTCGCCAACGACTCGAAGAGGGTGATAGAGGAGAATCACGAGACAGCCAAACTGAATGCCGACATCTTTGCCAAGAAGTATGAACTGGGTGTGGCATCGGAATATGACATGCTCCGTGCCAATGTGGCTGTGACCAATCTGGAACCGTCGATTCTGGAAGCCGAGAACTCCATCAATCAGCTGAAACTGCAGTTGAAACTGCTTATGGGCATGGATGCCCGCATCGCCATTGAACCGAGCCAGACGCTCGACGATTTCAAGGGCAGCATGTATGAGCATGCGCTGGTAGATACCTCGCTGGTGAACAACACGGCGATGAAGTCGTTCGACCTGCAGACCGACTACCTGCAAAAAGTCCTCGATACACAAAAGGCAGCTTGGTGGCCCACGCTGACGGGCAGCGCCAGCCTGATGTGGAACTCGATGTCGAACGGCAACCCGTTCAAGGACTTCATGTGGAGCAAGTCGTCGGCCGTGGGCTTGACACTCGCAGTGCCTCTGTTCCAGGGCGGCCGTCGCTACTACAAGCAGAAACAGGCCGAGATAGCCGTGCGCGAAATGAAGTGGCAGCGCGAGAACCTGGAGCGCTCGCTTCATGTGCAGGTGCAGAACGAGATTGACAACATCAACAAGAGTCTGAAGCAAATAGAGACCAACGAAGGTGGCATGCGTCAGGCCGTGAAGGCCAACGAAATCATGCAGAAGAGCTTCAAGATAGGGTCGGGCACATTCATCCAGCTGCGTGACACTGAAGATGCGCTGATGAGTGCCAAACTTGCCTATTATCAGGCCATCTACAACTTCCTGATTGCCGAGAGCAATCTGGAGCATGTGCTGGGCAATGCCCCCATCAATCAATACACAAGCAAATAACAAAACAAGAATATAGACTATGAAGACAACATTGAAATCATTACTATGTGTGGCAATGGGATGCGCCCTGCTCACTTCGTGCGGCAGCAAGAAGGACGACAAGATGGGCGGCATGAAAGAAGAACTCCCCATTGTGAAAGTTGAAACCGTGACCGACGGGACGGTGGATGCCGTGAGTGAGTATACCGCCACGGTTGAGGCGTTCAAGTCGAACAACATCACATCGGCTACTGGTAACCGCATCAAGCGCATTCTGGTAGATGTGGGAAGCCATGTGCGTGCAGGTCAGGCCGTGGTGATACTCGACGATGTGACCATCGACCAGCAGCGCATTGCCATTGACCAGCAGCGCATAGCCCTGGCCAATCAAAAGCGCGACCTGGATCGCGCCAAGGAACTGGTGAAGATAGGCGGCGGCACCCAGCAGACTGTAGACCAGCTGCAGGCACAATATGACGCACAGGCCCGCGCCATCGACGCCAGCAACCGCTCGCTGCGCAACATGCAGGAGAACACGGTGCTCACCAGCCCCATCAGCGGTGTGGTGACAGCCCGCAACTACGACAATGGCGACCTGCCCGTGGGGCAGCCCATTCTCGTGATTGAGCAGCAGCAACCGCTCAAGGTGATTGTGAAGGTGAACGAGAGCGACTTCCCCAAGGTGAAGGTGGGCTTGCCCGTGAATGTGCGTTTCGACACCTACGAGGGCGAGAGTTTCTCAGGTCAGGTGCATCTGATTCACCCCACTATCGACCCCAATACCCGTACCTTTGAGGTGGAAGTGACCATCAACAACCGTGACAACAAGGTTCACTCGGGTATGTTTGCCCGCGTGATATTCAACTTTGGTTCACACCGCAGTGTGGTGCTGAGCGACCGCGCTATCCAGAAGCAGACCGGCAGCGGCTTGCGCTATGTGTACACGCTGGAGTCGAACGGCACGGTGAAGTTCCGCGAGGTGCAGCTGGGCCGTCGTCTCGAGAACCGCTATGAAGTGACTGGCGGTCTCTCACCCGGCATGAAGGTGGTGACCTCGGGCCAATCGCGCCTGTCTGACGGCGCCAAGGTGGAGGTTCAGCAATAATCCACAGCAAAGAGAAACTCAGAACAAAAAAGCAACATCATAAACATCAGTAATATACTATGAGTTTATATTCCAGTGCAGTAAAACGCCCGGTGACCACCACGCTCGTGTTTGTGGCGGTGGTGATCATTGGTTTGTTCTCGCTGCAAAAACTGCCTATCGACTTGTATCCCGACATTGATACCAACACCATTATGGTGATGACGACCTATCAGGGAGCAAGTGCGCAAGATATAGAACAGAATGTGACGCGCCCGCTCGAAAACACGCTGAACGCTGTGGAGCACCTGAAGCACATCACAAGCAGTTCGAAAGAAAACATCTCCATCATCACACTGGAGTTTGAGTATGGCTACGACATCGACGCATTGACAAACAATGTGCGCGACAAGCTCGACATGATTTCGAGCTTCTTGCCCGACGATGCGCAGACGCCCATCATCTTCAAGTTCAGTACCGACATGATCCCGATTGTGCTGCTCTCGGCACAGGCCGATGAGAGTATGCCGGGCCTCTATAAGATTCTTGACGAGAATGTGGCGAACACGCTGGCCCGTGTCGACGGTGTGGGTTCGGTGTCGATTGCCGGTGCTCCTAAGCGTGAGATACACATCTATCTCGACCCCATGAGGCTGGAAGCCTACAATCTGAGTGTGGAATCGATAGCCTCACTGGTGGGTGCGGAGAACCGCAACATTCCTGGCGGTACGTTCGATATTGGTTCTGACACCTATGCGCTGCGCGTGCAGGGCGAGTTCAAGGAACCGCAAGAACTGGCCAGCCTGGTGGTGGGCTCGTATAATGGTGGCGTGGTGCATCTGAGTGATGTGGCACGCATCGACGACTCGCTGCAGGAACGCGCACAGGAGACCTATAATAACGGTGTGAAGGGTGCCATGATTATTGTGCAGAAGCAGAGTGGTGCCAACTCGGTTGAAATCTCGAACAAGATCAAGAAAATTTTGCCGAGCATCCAGAAGAACCTGCCCAGCGACATCCATCTCGACTACATCGTGGACACTTCCGACAATATTCGCAACACCATCAATTCGCTGGTGGAGACGGTGCTCTTTGCGCTGCTCTTTGTGGTGATAGTGGTGTTCCTGTTCCTGGGTCGCTGGCGCGCGACGGTGATTATCGTGATCACCATCCCGCTTTCACTGATTGCCTCATTCATTTATCTGTATGCCACGGGCAACACGCTCAACATCGTGTCGCTCTCGGCACTGTCCATCTCCATCGGTATGGTGGTGGACGATGCCATTGTGGTGCTTGAGAACATTACCACACACATAGAACGAGGTGCGCAACCCAAGCAGGGCGCTGTGCATGGCACCAACGAGGTGGCTATCTCGGTGGTGGCGTCGACGCTGACGCTGATTGCGGTGTTCTTCCCGCTCACGCTGGTGACGGGCATGACCGGTGTGCTGTTCCGCCAGTTGGGCTGGATGGTGACCATCATGATGATTATCTCCACCGTTTGCGCTTTGTCGCTCACCCCGATGCTGTGCAGCCGTCTGCTTCGCCTGAATCCCAAGAAGAGCGAGTGGTTCAAGAAAGTATATGGCCCCGTCGAGAAAGTGCTTGACAAGCTTGACGACGGTTATGCCTGGCTGCTCAAGCACTGTGTGAAGCACCGTTGGATCACAACCCTGGTGGTGCTGGGTGTGTTTGTCGGTTCGATGATGCTCGTGCGGTTTGTGGGCAGCGAGTTTGTGCCTACAAGCGACAACAGCCGCCTGGGCGTGAATCTGGAGTTACCCATCGGCACACGAGTGGAGATTGCCAAGGATGTGAGTGAACGCCTCTATGAAGAGTGGCGAAAGAAGTATCCTGAAATCATGGTGTTCAACTACACCGTGGGCCAGGCAAGCAGCGACAATACCTATGCATCGATGCAGAGCAACGGTTCGCACATCATTTCGATGAACATCAGGCTTGTGAACCCGTCGGACCGTTCCCGTTCTATTACTGAGATTGCAGCCGGCATGCGTGAGGACCTGAAACATTACCCGGAACTGAAGAAGGCACTGGTGAATGTGGGTGGTTACCGTGGTGGTGGCGGCATGGGCGGCCAGTCGACGCTGAACTATGAAATATATGGTTACGACTTTGAAAAGACCGATAGCGTGGCTCAACGATTGAAGCGCGTGTTGGAGGGTGTGGAAGGCGCTGCCGACATCAACATCAGCCGAAGCGACTACCAGCCCGAATATCAGGTGGACTTCGATCGCGAGAAGCTGGCCATCTATGGCCTGAACCTGAGCACGGCCGCCAATGCGCTGCGTAACCGCATCAACGGTACGACGGCCAGCTACTTCCGCGAAGATGGTGACGAGTATGATATCAAAGTGATGTATGACCCTGCCCATCGTCAATCGTTGACCGACATTGAGAACATCCTGCTCTTCAATGCGCAGGGTAAGGGCATCAGACTCAAGGAAGTGGGCACTGTGGTGGAACGCTTCACGCCGCCTACCATCGAGCGCAAGGACCGCGAGCGCATTATCACGGTATCGACGGTGGTGCAGAATCGCCCCATGAGTGAGGTGATAGCCGAAGCTCAGCCGCTCATCGACAAACTCGATTTGCCGTCGGGTGTGACCATAGAGCTGAGTGGTTCGTATGAGAATCAGCAGGATTCGTTCCGCGACCTGGGTATGCTGGGTGTGCTCATCATCATCCTTGTGTATATTGTGATGGCGTCGCAGTTCGAGTCATTCACTTATCCCGGCATCATCATGTCGTCTATCATGTTTGCATTCTCGGGTGTGATCCTGATACTGCTCATTACAGGCACAAACCTGAGCATCATGTCGCTGATTGGCGGCATCATGCTGATTGGTATCGTGGTGAAGAATGGTATTGTGCTTATCGACTACATCACGCTGAACCGCGAGCGTGGCATGAGCGTGCGCCGAGCCGTGATTCATGGCGGCCGCTCGCGTTTGCGTCCCGTGCTCATGACATCGCTCACCACCATCTTGGGTATGGTGCCTATGGCAGTGGGAACCGGTGAGGGTGCCGAGATTTGGCGACCCATGGGTACGGCTGTGATTGGCGGTCTGACATTCTCCACCATCCTCACGCTGCTGTTTGTACCCACCATGTACACCATCTTTGCCCATAACGGCATGAAGCGCAAACGCAAGAGTATGCACAAGGCTGCTAAAAAGGCAAATAAATCAAATAACAACTAAAACAAGACACAACTATGAAAGCGATATTTATAGCCTTTGACCAGGCCTACTATGAACGCATTACCGATATGCTCTTGCGCACTGGCTGCCGCGGCTTCACGGCTTGGCAGGAAGTGCAGGGCAGGGGCTCGAACACGGGCGATCCGCATTATGGTTCCCATGCGTGGCCCTCGATGGCATCGTCGATCATGACCATGGTGGAAGACAGCAAGGCCGAACTGGTGCTCGACAAGCTGCATGAGATGGATGTGGCAACGCCCAAACTGGGGTTGCGCGCCTTCATGTGGAGCATCGAGAAAACGATTTAGCAACTTGATCACTTGACATTGCCATCGTTGAATCGCTCGAAGGCAACCAGATTAAGCTCAAGGGAGCTAAATCTTGAAATATTCTGTTTTGTTTGATAGTCCCAATTCGGTCCAGGCTGAACGATTGGGATGATACAATTAAAGGACTGGCACATTGAAGCGTCAGCCCTTTATGTTGAGTGTTTTGAGATTCGTTTTGGCAGAGCAACTGGTTTGCGAGGCGCTCTTTAGCGGGTTTAGCGGAGCACTCTAAGTCGTTTGCCGGACGCTCTTTGATTCGAGTTTAGCGGAGCACCTTGGCGCTGGAGCGGCTGCCGTCGGTGTAGGTGGTGACCACGATGTTCACTCCCTGATGCGGCTCGCTGCTCTCAATGCCCGCCAGATTATAATACTTCACCCCCGCCACCTGCTTGCTGCTGATGTCAGCCACTTCAGTGATCACACCATCTTGGGTGGTGGTCACCTTCGTCAGCGACAAGGGATACACAACATAGGACTTATTCGAGGCCTCATTGAGACGAGGAGCCTGGGTTGTGGCTGGTTTGACAACCAAAGTCTTGTTTTGAAGGTTCACGGTCAGAGAATAAGTGCCTGATGCTATTTCAAATGATTTTGTTTGTCCCATTTCGCTTAATGGTAACTGTTGGTTCAACAAATTATCGAAAATCGTGTAGTTATTACCATTAGCAACAGCACCAAAACGATAATTTAAAATGCCGTTATCACCTTCCCAGTCAGTATTCAACTTCTTGGAGAAACTGAAATAACCATAACCATTGTTGACATCTTTCACAGTTAATGTGGCGGTATATACATTTCCATCATTTGTGAACATCTCAACGCCTTTCATTGGACTCCAGTCCAGTCCGTTCACATTGCCGAGTACATAGACATGAGTCGGGTTATTGATGGTTTTGAGCTTGATCAGAGATGGGGTCATCTTGTAACTGTGACCTGTCTGAAGCACGCTCATGTCCACATTGGTCATATAGGAGCCGTTGAATTCAAATCCACCCGTCAACTCTGCGGTGTTCCAGTTGGGATGTGCGGCATCGTGAACAGGTGTGATGAATTTGGTTCCATCCCATTGCGCCATCTCGATGTTAGCGAGTTCCATGGGCTTGGGCTGGACAAAGAAATACACCTTGTTGTTATTGCCAGTCTGATGGTTGGCACCATAGAAACTTGCGGCAATAAAGGGATTCAAGTTTGTTGAAGCAGGTGTTCCTGTTGTGGCCTCGGGCATCTGAATAAGTTGGAATTCGGGGTTGACGGTATCAACCAGTTTACCCACAACCCCTTTCAAAGGACTGCCAAATACCACCGATGTAAGCTCTTCTCCCTCGGGCAAACGAAGTCCAATCCAATTGCTTTGGTCATAGGTTGCGGGAACATCTATCGCCAATCCCGTGGCAGTGTGCATAAAGTCAATGTAATTCTCGGAAATCTCATCTTTGTCAGCATATCCGTTGTTGTCCTTGCAAATCAGAATTCTGTCATGGTCAACAACATCAACGCCTGTGAGGTCAGTGATTATATAGGTGTGCTGGGTGTCACCCGAAGCGATAAGTGCCGCGAGGGTGGTGGAGATGTACGGGGGAATGATTGACACATCGCTGGCGATGGGCAGGTAGGCGCGGTTGCCGTCGACTTTCGTCAAAGTGCTGCCACCAAAGCCGATTCTGCCGTCAACGAGCTTGATGCCTTTCAGGTTAAGACTGCTGCTCACAGATTGGTTCTTATAATAATAGGTGCTGCTGGTGAGCAGGTTTCCGCTGGTGTTGAACGAACTGGTCGAGGTGGTGGGAATCATCACATTGCGCGTGACATCGGTCGAGTTGCATTTGAGCAGCACGCAGGTCTTCTCGGGAATGATGCCTCCGGTGACTTCGGTGAGTTCCATTGTGCCAGTAGTGGCATCGGCTGCGGTGACGATGTAAGGGGTGATTTCGCTGGTCTCATACAGCATGTTGAAGCACACACGCAGCGTGGTCCAGTATTTGCCCTCGCTATCAGGTCCAATGAACTCGCTTGGATCTACCGCAAAGTAGTTCTCCTTCGTCGTCAAATCCTTATCCATCCCCTCAAGACGCCAATAGGCACTTTCCAACAAGGTCACTCCTCCAGTCATTTTGTTGTCTTTCTCGTAGAGATAGAAACTATTGTTGTTTCCGTTAAAAATATAGGTATTATCAGAATTATGAGTTACTTGCAGAAAAGTTCCCTGGCTTATCGTATTAGCATCATAATATTGGTTGGTATGTTCGTCTTGGACATAAATATCCCAAACTTCCTTACCTGTATTAGGTTGGTGGCTCGATACCCAGACTTTCATCATGGACCCTTCATCAGTAATTGACGCAGCCAGATCATCATTAAATGATAATTGGGTCTGTAGCGCCGTTTGTATTGCAGATGCTGAAACACTCCCTGTATATTTAGCAACAGCAGTTAGATAATTGTTGTATTTATTGTTTTTTATTCTCCAAAAATAGTAATCACTGGCAAAACGAGCATAGTATGTTCCCTTATTTGCTTCAGTAATAGTAAATGTGTAAATGTTATCTCTTGTGACCAAATCTTTTTCACCAGTAGTTTCATTAAGTCTATACCAACCGAGGAACATAATATTCTCACTGCGAGGGTTGTTGCTTGCATTACCACACCAAGCGGTAATTGTTACTTGATCATCGACATAATTGGTGACCTTATCAATATTAGCCGTGCCTAACGACGTTTGTTCTGAGGCAACCTTAACCGTCTGTGCTGCAGCACGCTTGAAATGGGCAATCCAAATGGCATTGGTATCGGTTGCCTCAGTTGTGGTTTGGCCATCAGCACCTGTATTTGTGCCCCCACGCTTGGATACACAAGCTTTTTGCTTGGCAGGAAGAGGGGTGTATAATTTTGTCCCTACTGAAGTGCCACTATATAAATTTGGGTAATAAGTTCCCTCTCTTTTTGTACATTCCCAATAATCAAATTCCCAACCATCGTCGGGTTTTGCAGCGAGATAAACGGCACATGGGAAATTGCCGGTATTATGCGAATTTCCTAAGATGCATCTGCGTAATTCCCTATATGTACATCTTGCAGTAGTTTGTTCATCTGACAATCTACTAACAAACACCCATCCTCCTCCAATACTTCCATCTTCTTTAACAGCTTTTACATAAACATGGCAGTCACACCATGGTGCAGCTATTATTGAAAATGAAGAAAATAAAATGAATGATAGAATTAGCAAGTTCTTTTTTGAAAATTCTTTTTTGAATAGCGAAAACATAGTCCTATTAAATTAGTTAAAGTGGTCAATCATTTTGTTTCAACTTGCAAAAGTAGGTAAGATTCTTGAAGGATGCAAGAAATAACTATTAATTTTAGAATGCCATTGCCAAAAATACAACATGTTTTCTCATACTTTTTTCTATTGTATTTGGTCACAAAATATGTGAAAAGATGATTTTTGACAAATTGAGGTAAATGCTTAGCAAAAATGATACGCCTTGCCAGTGAATGGGTACAATCTGCTTGTTTTAAATGTAATTTGTTTTCCATTTTCGTTGGGGAAAAAACCACCAAATGTTAATAAACTTTAACTAGTATTACGGGATTGTTAAATAATGTGTCATTGCGATAGATTTCAAACAAAATATTTGTCTTTATATACGATAAACTATTAATTTGCATCAATTTTAATGTTACATTACTAAAACATTGGCAAAACTTATTAAAAACTTTATAATATTATCACTATGAAACGAAAAAAACTAATTTTCCTATTGCTATTTGCCCTGCTGGCTATACCTGTCACGTGGGCGCAAGAAGCAGAAAGTAATGTGTATGTGAAGGTGACTAGTGCGGGTCAACTTCAAGCTGGAAATAAGTACATTCTTGTGCATGTGTATCCTGGAACCAATACATATGTCAATGTTGCTGGAGGATGGGCAAACACAGGATTATCCCGCAGGTATTTTTATTATAAGGCTGTTAATACAAATGCCAATTACAATTATGTCTCAAATGACAACAATGCGATTGATATTAGCGTATTGACTACTGGTCATAGTGCTGGTTATGTGTCTGAATTCGAACTGGGAGGAGAAGCTGGCGCCTGGACATTCAAATTCCCTAATGGGAAATATTTGTCAGGACCATCTACGGAACCAACAGGTACCGGTAATAACTCAATTTCCGAACAATCCAACACTAATAACAATTATTCTAAATGGATAATCACAGATGACTTTGTACTAAAGAATGCAGCATATACTTCTCGTTCAATTCGGCAACAGACTAGCTCTGCTTCCTTTAAGTTGCTTGATGCTGCAGATCAAACTTTCTTTGATAGTTATCTATATGTTCAGGCTGGCAAAAGCAGTTTAAATGCACCTGAGACTCTTGATATGGAGGAGACAGCGACATTTGCATTGACTGGTGAGAACCTGCTCAAAGATGTAACCATCACAAGTTCAAATCCTGATTTTACTGTTGACCAATCAAGCATCGCGCTTGACAACTACGGAGTAAACACTAATGTGACAGTTACTTACACTGGCGATGCGGCTTTAGCTACTGCTACGATAACTATTAAGAGCGGTAATATCACTAAGGAGGTGGCTGTTACTGCAACGAAGCCAGTACCTTCATTGATTGTAAGCAGCAATACTCTTGCTTTAGGCACTGAACCCAGTGCATCTTTTGCTGTAAATGGTGCATACTTGTCTGATGATGTATCTGTTACCATTAAGGCTGGATCAGACGATGGTTTTGTCGTAGGTCCTACCACCATCGGCCTTAATAATGGTTCAGTAAGCAATGTTGATGTCATGGTGCTTTACCGTGGTACATCAAGCAATGCTAATGCTACAATTACACTCACGAGTGGCGATTTGACACAAGAAGTTGCCGTTACGGCCAGTGCTCCTGCTCTCTTCACAACAGCGGGGAATTATTATGTCCAAAATAAGGGGAACAACAAGTATGTTGTAATTGATGGTACAACCGATGCGGCTGCTTCGGCTGCCGAGAAGGAAGATGCCGATGTCATTACCCTTGGATTCAATGCTGACGGTACCGTGAGCACGATGAAGAACTATGATGGTGACGGCGACCTCATCGCCGCTCTTGAGACTGTCAAGGAGGTCTTGACAAATAAGCTTACTCAAAACAACATGAACGCAGATTTCGTTGCCGACATGTTCAAGATTAAGCTTGTTAAGACTGGCAGCAGTGACGGTTCGATGTACTTCTGCTTCGATATTCCTTATATTGAAGACATTGACAACATTCGAGCTTATTTGTTGGGCCAGGGTATCAACAACCAGCTTGTAAAAGATTACCTTGACCTGCTTCTGCAACCTGGTAAACGCATTTACCTGTGTACTGCCGATGATAATGGCACCTTCAGCTTCACTCAAGACAAGACTGCAAACGCAAGCAAGTGGTTGGTTGAGGAGTATGTGAAAGTTGAGGATGTTCTTTTCACGACACCAGGAAATTATAACATCAAGAACAAAGGAAACAAACAGTATGTTGTAATCAATGGTTCCACCGATGCTGAAGTTTCAGAGCCGGAGAAAGACTTTGCCGATATCATCACCCTCGGATTCAATGAGGACGGTACTGTGAGCACAATGAAGAATTATGCTGGCGAAGGCGATGTGATGGAAACCTTGGTCACTGTGAAACAAGTCTTGGCTGATAAGATACATCAGTATGACAGCAACATCAACACCGACTTCCTCGAGGAAATGTTCAAGATGAGACTTGTTGACACGGGTGACGGCGACGGTTCGATATATCTGTGCTTAGATATTCCAAAAATCAAGAATATTGATGAGATAAGAGCTGCTATTGAAAGTACTGTGAACAATGCTCAGGTTAAAGAGTATCTTAACCAATTGCTGCAACCTCGCAGACGCGTTTACATGTGCGTCAACAGCGAGGACAACAAGTCATTGAGCTTCACTCGCGACAATGGAAACCTTAGCAAGTGGCTTGTTGAAGAAGCCGAAGTTTATGAGGATGAACTCTTCACCACTCCCGGCAACTACTATATCAACAACAAAAAGACTGGAAAATTTGTAAGGCTTGAGAATTCGCAACTTGCTGATGTGACTGCCGAGAATCAAGCTCAGGCCGACATCATCACCCTCGACTTCAACGAGAATGGTGCTGTAAGTGTGATGGAGCAGTATGAAGGTGATGGCAATATGATTGCTGCTCTGAACATGATTAAGAGCAGCTTCAAGGATGCACTCGAGGCTGGCGGTTATGCGACTGACTTCCTCGACCAGATGTTCACCATGAAGATGGTCATGACTGGTGACAATGACGGTTCGGTGTATATGGTTGTTGATGTTCCCAAAATCAGGAATTTTGATGAAATCAAAGCATATTTGCTCGGTATGACTGAGAATCCTGCTGTCACATTCTACTTAAGCAATATGACTGCAGGCAAGCGCCATTACCTGTGCGTTGATGGTGACGACACCTTCGGTTTCTCTCTCAATAACGGCTCAGCAAGCAAGTGGCTCGTTAATGAGGCTAAAATCACTGAAGATGGCGATATCCTATTCACCACTCCAGGACTCTATTACATTAATAATAAGCAGAGCGGCATGTATGTGAAGCTTGAGAACTCTCAACTTGCCGATGTGACTGCTGAGAACAAGGATGATGCCGACATTATCATACTTGACTTCAACGATGAAGGTGCTGTTTCGACAATGCAGCAGTATGATGGTGATGGCGACATGATTGCTACCCTGAACATGATTAAGAGCAGCTTCAAGGATGCTCTTGAGGCAGGTGGCTTTGAAACCAATTTCCTCGACCAGATGTTCACCATGAAGATGGTCATGACTGGTGACGACGACGGTTCAGTTTACTTGGCAGTTGATGTTCCCGCAATTGAGAACTTCGGCGATATCAAAGGGTATTTGCTCGGGCTGACAGATAATCCTGCTGTCACATTCTACTTAAGCAACATGACGGCTGGCAAGCGCCACTACCTGTGCGTTGATGGAGATGACACCTTCGGCTTCACGCTCGACAACGGTACCGCCAGCAAGTGGCTTGTTGAAAATGCACAGATTAATCCTACCGATGACGACTTGTTCACCGAACCTTGGTATTACTACATCAACAACAAGTTGACAGGCAAATACGTACAACTTGTGAACGCAACCCTTGCTGATGTGACTGCCGAGACTGAAGACGATGCCGACATCATCGCCCTTGACTTTGATGAAGATGGCAATGTAAGCGTGATGAAGCAATATCGTGGCGATGGCGACATGATTGCTACTCTGGACATGATTAAGAGCAGCTTCAAGGATGCACTTGAAGAAGGTGGTTATCCTACCGACTTCCTCGACCAGATGTTCACTATGCGCATTGTGAAGACTGGCGACGATGACGCTTCGGTTTACCTGTGCGTAGATATTCCATTGATACCTAACTTTAACGGGATTCGTGATTATCTCATTGAGAAGGCTGGTGGCAATCAGGCAGTTACCTTCTATTTGAGCCACATGACACCTGGCAAGCGTCACTATCTGTGTGTAGATAACGATGACACCTTCGGCTTCACGCTAGATAATGGCACCGCCAGCAAGTGGATGGTGACTCGTCTGGAGGTGATTCCTATCATTGCTGAATACTTCCCCGATCCAAATTTCCGTCAGTTTGTTCAAGACAAGTATGACAAGAATGACAACTGGTGGCTGAGCCGGGCCGAACTTGACGCCGTGACTAGTATGAACATCTACGCTTCGAGTAATGCCGACTATGCCAAGATTACCGACTTCACAGGTATTGAGTGGTTCACCAATTTGAAGACATTCTTCTTTGCAGGAACATCTACCAACAAATTGGTTGTCGAGGCTCTTGACATGTCAAATCTGACTAATCTGGAAAGCTTCACTTGTAGGTATGGCAGCAATCTTACTGAGGTGAATGTATCAGGTTGCACAAATCTTAATTACATCCAGCTGATGTATCAAGATGTCATTACAGAATTAGATTTGACGAGCAACAACAAAATGGCTGAAATAGTTGTTGAAAGTTGTCCTCAGTTTGCTGAGTTGTCAATTCCAACACCACTTGTGTCACTGGAAAAAATAACTCTTAGAAGTTGTGCTTCATTTGCAGGAAAAACATTAGACCTGACAGGTGATGTCAATCTTTACTCTTTGACATTGTGGCAATTAGGAAAGGAGAATCATATTGTCGGCGTTTGTAAAGACATGACCGGTTTGGAAAATCTTGTGGCTGACTACAACACCTTTGAGGACAATGTGCTTGATTTGACTGGTTGCCGCTATCTATATAATGTAAGTGTTATAGGTTGTGAATTGCGTGAAATCATATTGAATGGTTGTACCAATCTGGGCACAAAACAAGCTTCACAACATGGTGGTCCAGTTAATCAAAACTCAACATTCACTTTTAACAGTAACTATCTGCGTGCTCTTGACCTCACAGGTGTAACCGGTGTGTTGGATGAGACTGCACCAAGAAACTACAACTACAACTTAACGAATAAGTATCCCACATTATTGGCAGATCACATTATACATAATGGCTACAATAGTCAGATTCCGACTAAAATGAAGGCCGATGTATCGCTTGTGTATATTGACCGCGATGTTACTCCCAATGTGTACACTTATCTGTTATACTTGAGAATGGATGACAACATGTCGTCGGAAAAAGAAAGCACTTTCGAATTAGGTTTGGCTGAAGTGGGTCCCACTAACTTCAAGATGAGCCGTGTGAACCGTTGGGTGCGTCTTGAGGGTGAAAAGGATATTGAGCTTGTGAGCGGAAACCGCGTGCTTGGCAAGGCTTCTCCTACGGAACTGGATCCTGATTTGATCGTAGGTGATATCCTTTCACTGGGCTTGTATAACATTGCTGATGGTGAAGGCGAGAAAGAAGTGACAGGTAAGATTGCATATCTGTATAACACGAAGCAGGATGAACAAAGCGCAAGTGTTGTTAATCCTGAGGGACAATTGGATACCCAGGCGAAGAAACAGAACTACTATATAAGTCAAACTATCTCTAGTGATGGAACAGAGGTGACAGGCGACAATTTGTTCCCGTTTGAGGTAGAATGGAAGGCTACGATTTCTGACAATCCAAGCCAGGTGGTAACTGGTGTTGAAGTGGTTCAGAAGACCAAGGAAGTGGCTGGCGTGAAGTACTACAACCTGACCGGTATTGAGAGTGACCGTCCGTTTGAGGGCGTGAATATTGTGGTGACTCGTTACACCGACGGTTCGGTTGTTAGCGACAAACGCATCTTCTAAGACAATTTAGATTTGTCGATATACAAGAAAGGGAGCGCTCATGCAAGAGCGTTCCCTTTCTGTTTTTTGCTTGTTGTTTAAAGATCTCGGAGACCTCGGAGTGCTCGGAGGACTCTGAAAGCTTGGAGACCTCGGAATTGTTTAGAGGGGTTATGGGGGCGGGATCAATAGTCGGTGGGTTTGGGTTTGGGAGCGATTTCCTTGAGGTACTTCTGAATATCCCAAATGGCCTGGATGTCGGTGTGCGACTGACGGCCGTCTGATGAGATTCTTTCGCCGCTGGAGAACCTTACCTCCAACGACCATGACGGTGCATCGTAGATGCGGAAAGGGGTCATGTAGAGGGGAGCCACTTCGTAGCCCTTGCCCTCGATAAAGAGCTTCTGCACATGGGCGAGTGTGGCGTCGGGCACCACGATGGTGGTGTCGCCTCTCCAACCCAGGGTGGAGGTGAGATAGGTCTTGCCGTCGGTCTTTTTCTCAAGCCTATAGGTGGTGCCAGGCATCATGCCGCCGAAGGTGCGGTCTTCGTAGTACACGAGGTCACCTTCAGGCACTTTGAACACCTGGTCACGCTTTTTCTCGATGTTGCTGCTGAGCATGGACTTGAGCAGGGCAAGCTTCTGGCTGTTATCGACTCTCTCCTGGATGTTCTTCATGACCTCGTCGGGTTTCGAACTGTATTTCGCGACAGCGGCCTCGAAGCCTCCTTTCATGGAAGCGTCGATCTGATCTTTCCTTTTAAGATGCATGTTGTTCTCTTTTTCCATCCCTTCAACGATTTTCAGGAAACCCTCGAGCTGGTCGAGTGAGAGCAATGGCATCTTAGAGATGAAATAGTCGGGGGCCTCCATGAAAAGAGCCTCTCGGAATGAGTAGTCGGGCTTTTCAAGGAAGGTTACGAACTTTTCGATTTGCGTCTCTTCGAGCTTTTCTGGTTTGTTGTTCATCTGTGCAGTTTTTTGTGTGCCGCATGCCACAGCGGTGACGCCGATGAGTAAGGCAGCGAGCAGGGTGGTTACAGTTTTCATATTATATGCGTGTTATAGATGTTTAATTAGAGATGTCGTTTTGGTTGTTGTTCGGGAAATAGCGTGCGGTGAGCCGCTGGTATTGCTTTGACTCCTTGGCCTGCTGGAGCCACTCATTGAACTTGTCGCAAAGCTCGGCATTGCGCTTGTTGATGACCCACGACTGGAATTGCGAAAAGCTGATGGCTGTGTTCACGTCTACCTTCTTGGCATAATTTTTGGCCAGACTCGTAGCAATGGCCTCGTTCATCACGGCATAGTCAATTTCGCTGGTCACCACCTGCAGGAAGAGTTGCTCGGGACCGTAAACGTCGTCGACCACGATGTGTATGTCGCTACCAATCTCGCGGCTTAGCCCCTCGATGCGCTCCTTCATGGGCGACCCTTTCACGATGTGCAGCGTGCAGCCGGCAAGGTCGAGCTGCGACTTCACATGTGCCTTGCCGTTCTTCGGGTCCTTGCGCTGCACAAGCACCTGCCGATCGAGATACACAGGGTCGGTGAACAGGAATTGCTTCTTGTTTTGAGCGGTGACTGGGAACTGTGCCGCCACCAGGTCAAAATCACCTTTCTGAACACCATCGAGCGCTTTCTCGAGCGTGACGATGGGGTGAAACTTCATGGGCACCTGCTGCTGGCTGGAGATGAGCCTGAGCAGATCGTAGTCGAAGCCGCCCAGCGTGTCGTTGTAGGTGTAGTAGGTGATGGGAGAGTACTCGATGCCTATGTCGAGCGTGTCGCCACCACTTTGCGCAAAGCCGGCCTTTGTGCCAAAGTGCGCATTGCCACAACGCTTGAGTGCAATCATCGCCACCACAGCTATGATGAGCAGGATGGCATAGATAATAAGTGGCGTGTTCTTGGCTTTGGTGTTGTTGTGCAGCATAAAGCGTGAAGACGATGGCAGTTGAAAAAAAGATGTGCCAAAAGTGTAGGCTTTCGGCACATCGGGTTATCATTCGGGTTTATTTGCAGGCACTGTAGGCCTCAAGGGCTTTTTCGAGCACGATGAGCGCGCGTTCCAGGTCGGCTTTCTTGAGCACGTAGGCCATGCGCACCTCGTTCTTGCCTAAGCCTGGGGTAGCATAGAAACCGGTGGCAGGAGCCATCATCACGGTCTCGCCCTCGTAGTTGAACTCCTCGAGGCACCAGCGGCAGAAGTCGTCGCAGTCTTGCACCGGCAACTTGACCATAGCATAGAATGCACCGGTGGGCATTGGGGCAAAGACTCCGGGAATCTTGTTCAGACCCTCAACCAGGCAATTGCGACGAGCGATGTACTCGTCATACACTCCCTGATGGTAATCCTGAGGTGCGTCGAGTGAAGCCTCGGCGACAATCTGACCAATCAATGGGGGGCTAAGGCGGGCCTGGGCAAACTTCATGACAGTGGTCATGAGTTGCTTGTTGCGTGTGATGAAAGCGCCGATGCGGATACCGCACTCGCTGTAACGCTTGGATACCGAGTCGATGACAATGGCGTTGTCCTCGATACCCTCAAGGTGCAAAGCGCTCAGATACGGCTTGTCGCTATAGCGGAATTCACGATAGACCTCATCGCTGATGAGATACAGGTCATGCTTCTTAACCAAATCGCGCAACTGCATGAGTTCATCGTCGGAATAGAGTTGTCCGGTGGGGTTGTTGGGGTTGCATATCATGATGGCACGAGTGCGCTCGTTGATAAGTTTTTCAAACTCCTCAATCGGTGGCAAGGCAAAGCCATTCTCGATTTTGGTGGTGATGGTGCGCACTTTCACGCCCATCTCACAGGCAAAGCCCATATAATTGGCATAGACTGGTTCGGGAACAATGAGTTCGTCGCCGGGATTGAAGCAGGCGAGGAAGGCAAACTGCAGGGCCTCGCTACCACCGCAAGTGACTAAGATGTTGCCAGATTCCAGGTTGATGTTGTAACGATTGTAGTAGCCCACGAGTTTGTCGAGGTAGCTCTGGTAGCCCTGTGAGGGGGAATACTCGAGCACCTTGCGATCCACGTTCTTGAGAGCGTCGAGGCCCTCTTGAGGGGTGGCGATATCGGGTTGTCCGATATTGAGGTGATACACCTTGATGCCTTTTTGCTTTGCTGCTACAGCAAAGGGCGCCAGTTTGCGGATGGGCGATGCGGGCATGTCGAAGCCGCGTTGTGAAATCTTTGGCATAGTTTTCTGTAAGTTTTTTATAAGTTGTTTTATGATAGTTATTTGATAATCACTTTAAATGCCTTGTTGCTGGAGCTTGTCGTCATGAAGTAGACACCTCTGGGCAGCTCGATGATGACATCGTTCTCAAGATTGCGGATTTCTTTCACGAGTTGTCCGTTCACATTGAAGATGCGGGCCTTGCCAAGCGGTTCGCTGCACTTCACCAGAATGGCGCCGTCCATGGGAATGATGGCAAGCGGCTTGCTGACGAATACATTGTCGATGCCGGTGCGGGTCACGGTAATCACATTGGAGGCAGGCGATTCGTAGCCCAAGCGTGAGGTCTGCACACTGTAGGTCTGCGTCTGGTCGGCTGCAAAGTCGGTAACTCCGTAGCTGGTTTCTTCGGCATCAATATTGAGTGTCTCGTTGAGCACGATGTTGTTGTCCTTGTCATAAACGGTGCGGGTCAGCAGGTAGTGGTCAATCTCCTGTGTGGCAGGTTCCCAGTTGGCCAAATAGCTGTTGTCGGTGATCTCGGTGGCCGGCAGTGCATTAATGGCGGTGAGAGTGGGCACTTCGCAGCATTTTGCAAGCAATTCCACGCCTATGCTGCCTACAAGTCCGCCGTCGCTGATGAGCAGCTTGGCAGTGTGGTCGCCTACGGTCGTCGGGGTGTAGGTGATGACCAGCGGATAGCCGTCTTCAGAGTTGGCAATGGTGCGGTCGATGCTCGTCACATTGATGGAGAACATCTTGTAGTCGTTTTTGTAGAGTTGGACGCTCAGGTCGTTGGTCAGGTTCTGGCCTTTGATATAAACGGTGTACTGCAGAGATTTGCCTATGGCCACCTCGCCAAAGTCGAGCACAGTGCCCTGGGTGGGGCTGATGATCTCGGGGTCACCATCCACATCGCCTCCTTCACCGTTATACACCTGGCCTTGCTTATCGCCCCAGATGTACTCGATGAGTTCTGGATTGTCGATAAACGGGTTGCGGTTATTCTGGATGCGGCTAACAGCATCGTTGCGGTTCTTTTCCTTGTCGCTCACAGGGTCTTCTCGGGCCCAGCGCAGCAGCAGTGCTACCGACCATTCGTTGAGCGTCTTCCAGTCAGCGCTATTGTTGCTCATCATGAAAGTGTACTTCCAAGTGTAGTCCTGATAGCAGGTTGCCATATAGAAGTAGGTGCGGGCAAAATCGCCTTTGTACTGGTCATCGGGTTCGAACACGGTGCCAGCACCACCACCTTGTCCGGTTTTGGGTGTACCCGTCTTTGATACACCGTTATTGAACGATACAGTCGAAACCTCGCCCAGTGGCCAGTGCAGCTTGGCAGTGTTGGCTTCGGCGTCGCTGGGGTAGAGGTGATACAGGTCGGTGTAACTCGGATAAATGGTGATATCGTCGCCTCCTCCCCACCAGCTCTTGGGCAGGGAGTGCTCTTTGTTCATGCCGGGAACAGAACTGGAGCCGCGGAAGTAATACTCCTCGTTAGAGTACATGTCCCACACGCGACTGGGATCGTCGGCTCTGCAGTCGGTGGTGCAGAAGTAGTACCACAGACTGCTGTAGTAGACAGCTGTGTGAGGACGAATGAGGTTGAAAATGGCATCTTTCAGTGCCTGTCCGCTTTTGCCGTCGAGACTCTTATAGTAGCCTTTAGATACGGTACCCATGGCAGTTATGGCTGCCATCACAAGGGCGAGGGTAAGGTAAATCTTGCGCATATATTTCTATTATTAGTTTATATCTGGTATTTATAATTATGCAAAGTTAAGTTGATTTCCATTAATAACCAAAAATAATGCTGATGAAAGTTGCCTGAGCCGAGAATCTTCTCTAAATTTGCATAGAAAACCATTCAAAGCGCCTGTTATGCCTTATTTTTCAGTCATAGTTCCCGTGTATAACCGCACCGACGAGGTGCGCGACCTGTTGCGAAGCCTAAGCCGCCAGACATCGAAAGACTTTGAGGTGCTGCTGGTAGAGGATGGCTCCACTGTGCCTTGCGAGGCCGAGGCGAAGGCTTTCGAGGGCAAGCTGGACCTGCACTACTACTACAAGGAGAACGAGGGGCGCAGCATTGCCCGCAACTATGGCATAGAGCGCGCCCGTGGCCAGTATTTCATCTTCTTCGACAGTGATTGCGTCATCCCTGACCAGTATTTTGCCACCCTTGCCAGGGCACTCAAGCGGCACTATGTGCCGTGCTTTGGTGGACCCGATGGGGCGAGCGACGACTTCACCGATGTGCAGAAGGCCATCAACTTCTCGATGACGTCTTTCCTCACAACGGGAGGCATACGTGGCGGAAAGGTTCAGCTCGAGAAGTTTGTGCCGCGCTCCTTCAACATGGGCTATAGCCGCGAGGTGTGGGAGCGGGTGGGGGGCTTCCGCGAGATGTTCAGCGAAGACATTGACATGAGCACCCGCATCCGCCAGGCTGGCTTTGACATCAGGCTCATCCGAGAGGCCTATGTTTACCACAAGCGCCGTACTAGTCTTGCCAAGTTTGCCCGCCAGACCTACGTCTTCGGCATGTCGCGCATCTCCCTCAAACTGCTTTACCCCGACTCGCTCAAGCTCGTCCATACATTGCCTGCCGTGTTTGTGTTGGGGTGCCTTGCACTCATACTGCTCGCCATCTTCTGGCGCTGGTGGTGCATTCTGCCGTTGGCGCTCTATGTGGTGCTGTTGTGGGTGAGTGCCCTTTTCAAGACGCGCAGTCTCAAGATTGCCTCGATGGCAGTTGTTACCAGTTTCGTGCAGCTTGGCTGCTACGGCTATGGGTTCCTGAAGGCCTTTGTGTGGAAAATCGTGTTGGGGCATGGCCGCGATGTGCAGCAGGAGATAGCCATGCGCAAGGGCAAGTAATTTTTGATTGTCATGGAAGAGGATATCACCATAAATAGTCAGTTATCGCGTGCACTCAAGGAGCAGCTTGTTGCCGAAGACCGCCCTCGCGAGAAGGCTAAGCTCAAGGGTTTTGAAGCACTCACTACGGCTGAACTGCTTGCCATCATCATTGGCAGCGGCACTCCAGGAGAGTCGGTTGTGGAACTGTGTCAGCGCATCTTGCGCGACCACAACGGTAAGCTCTATCTTGTGGCACGCAACAGCATTCGCGACCTTATGCGCTACAAGGGCATTGGCGAGGTCAAGGCCATCGAGGTGCTTGCCGCCCTCGAGCTCTCGCGGCGCTATCAGCTCGAGAAGTTTGAGGAAGACTCGGTGGTGCGTGAGAGCAAAGATGCTTACCAGTATCTGCGTCAGCGCATGGAGCATCTTGAGCATGAGGAGATATGGATCATGCTGCTCAACCGCGGACGCCGCATCATGGGCAGCTATCGCGTGAGTTCGGGCGGTACGGCCATGGCGGTGGGCGATGTGAAAATCATTTTGCGCACAGCCCTCGAGCATCTTGCCGATGGCATGATTCTGGCGCACAACCATCCTTCTGATACCGTCAAGCCCAGTCCGCAGGACGATAATCTCACCCGTCAGGTCAAGGCGGGTTGCGATGCCGTGGGCATCTCTCTGCTCGACCACATCATTGTGTGCCGTGGCGGCAACTTCTACAGTTATGCCGATAACTCTCGCATTTTAAAATGATATGGCAAGTAATCAGGATTTAGTTCAGTATATCGCCGACCAGTGCGCTGGAGCCGGAGAAATCATCACCAAAAAGATGTTTGGTGATTATGGAATTTATTGTGATGGAAAAATCTTCGGCTTGATATGTGACGATTGCTTCTACTTGAAACCTACTGATGCCGTCCGTCCGCTTCTTCGGAAGGTTGATATGCGTCCGCCCTACGAGGGAGCAAAAGACTATTTCTACATCGAAGATATCGATGACCATGACTACATGAAGATGCTGGTCAAGGAAACCTGCAAGGCTCTGCCAGCTCCCAAACCCAAAAAGAAATAAGCCTTACAACCCATAAAAGTTGAGCGGTGCTTTCAATAAAGCATCGCTCGTATTTCTTGTGGACGATTTGATGATGGTGACCACCTCCTTGCAGGTTTTAGAAGGGCGGCTTGTCTTCGTCGGAGTCTTGCATGAAGTTGACGTTAGCGGGAATGTCGGGGGTGCCTCCGATGAATGGCGGAATGGAGTCGGGCTGCGGCGCGGCATTGTCAGGTTCTTCGCTGTTCATTCTCGACTCGATGGTGCCTTGTGTGGTGACCAGGCTGTCGTCCCAGTTCTCGAAGCGTGCATATTTGGCAATGAAGCGCAGTTTCACGTCGCCCACGGCACCGCTACGGTGCTTGGCAATGATGAACTCGGAGAGGCCGCGGATGTCCTGTCCCTCGGCATTCTCGCTCGACTTGGTGTAGTACTCGGGTCGGTGAATGAAGCACACGATGTCGGCATCTTGCTCAATGGCACCCGACTCGCGCAGGTCGCTCAGCTGCGGCCGCTTGCCGTTGCGGTCGTCGCCACGCTGCTCCACACTGCGGTTGAGCTGTGACAGGGCTATGATGGGGATGTTGAGCTCCTTGGCAAGCTGCTTGAGTGAACGCGAAATGGTGCTCACCTCCTGTTCACGGCTTCCAAATCTCATGCCCGAGGCATTCATTAGCTGCAGGTAGTCGATGATGATGATTTTCACCCCATGCTCACTCACCAGCCGGCGGGCTTTGGTCTGTAACTCAAATACCGAGAGTGATGGCGTGTCGTCGACATAGAGCGGCGCGGTGTAAAGCCCCTTGACGCGGGTCATGAGGTTGTCCCATTCCTGGGGTTGCAGATTTCCGCTCTTGATTTTCTCGCTCTCGAGGTTGCAGGTGTTGCTGATGAGGCGGTTCACGAGCTGCAGGTTCGACATCTCGAGCGAGAAGAATGCCACAGGAATGTTGAAGTCCACGGCCATGTTCTTGGCCATCGAAAGCACGAGGGCAGTTTTACCCATGGCAGGTCGTGCCGCGATGATCACCAGGTCGCTGTTTTGCCAGCCCGAGGTAATCTTGTCGAGGGCACGGAATCCCGACTGAAGTCCGCTAAAGCCGTCTTTCTTTTCAGCGGCAAGCTCAATATTGGCAATGGCCTCGTTGATGATGGGGTCGATTTGTGTCACTTCACGCTTGAGTGTCTTCTTTGAGATTTCAAAGAGTTTGCCTTCAGCTTCTTGCATCAGGTCATACACGTCGATCGACTCGTCGAAGGCAAGTGTGCCAATCTGCGAGCTGAAGCTTATGAGTTCACGTGCTATGTACTTCTGCGCCACGATGCGAGCATGATACTCCACGTTGGCGGCACTGGTCACGCGGCTGGTGAGCGTGGAGATGCGCACGGGGCCGCCCGCCTCGTCGAGTGTGCCGTTGTTGCGCAGCTGCTCGGTCACGGTGAGCATGTCGATGGGTCGCTGCTTGGCGCCAAGCGTCTGAATAGCCTCGTAGATTCGGGCATTGGCATTGTCGTAGAAGCTGTCGGGCGTCAATATGTCGCACACAATGGAGTAGGCGTTTTTCTCAAGCATAAGGGCTCCCAGCACCACCTCCTCGACTTCAAGGTCCTGGGGCTGCTGTTTGCCGTATTCTGATGTTATCTCGCTCTCGTGGCGAGGACGCTGGCGCCTGTTGCGCTGCTGTTCTTTGGTGAGTTCAAATTCCATAGTGGTGTTCAGTTTTTGTTCTGGTGCAAAGTTAGTACAGATGCTCTGGAAGCCCAACACAATGCCCCCTAAACTTATTCACAAGATATTAACGCGGCTGTCGTCTCGAATTGGTTCAGGAGTGGTAATGAGAATGAAGCGCCAATATATAGACGATGACAAGGTCGTCGTGCACACTATATATGAGCCGATGCTCGTGAGTGATGCGTCGCGACCACTTACCGGCAAGGGAAAATCGCAAGGCCTCGGGTTTTCCAATGCCTGTATAGGGATGCTGGGCAATGTCGGCAAGTAGGCGGTTGATTTTATCTATTACTTTCTTGTTGCCGCTCCTGAGGAAAAACTGGTAGTGCGCTTTGGCCGTGTCGGTAAAGATTAGTCGGTACATGACAGTCGTTTCAGATAGTCGTCAATTGATTCGTTCGGGTTTTGAGGCGTTGTCTTGCCATACTTGATTTCATCCTCGGCAGCTGCGATGGCGCTCATCAGGTGCGGGTTGTTGAGGATGTAATGGGTCTCGACAAGAGCATTATAGTCATCTAAATTCATGATGACTACACTGTTGTTGCCCGAACGGTTGACGATGAGCGGCTCATTGTCGTTGGCAACGGCGTCAAGATGATGCTTCAGGTTTGAGCGGAGGTCTGTATAATTCGTTGTTCTCATATTATTTTGCTTTAGGATGCAAAAATAAGTACTTTTTTCTGTACTTCCAACATTTTTCTCAAAAAAAGTGTTGTTTGTTTGCAACAAAATGGTCCGATGACGCGTCTATTGAATGAATAACGTTAGTAACAAAAATACACAGAAACACTTCAAACAGTAGAAATCCAAGAACGGAACACCCTGATGTCGGGATGACATCAGGGTGTTGTAGTGTGTGTTGCCGTGGCTCACAGGCAGCAGGGCCGCGTGAGCTGTAGCGATCAGAAGTTGAAGTCGTCCTTCTCCTTCACCACGTTGCGGAACATGAGCTTTTCGTCGCAATACTCCTGAGTGGCAATGAGAGTGGGCTTTGGCAGCTTCTCGTAGTACTTTGAGATTTCAATCTGCTCACGGTTCTCGGAGATTTCTTCGAGGTTGTCGTTGAGTGTGGCAAACTCTTGGAGCTTCTTCTCGAGGTCGCTTTTCATCTCAGCCGAAATCTGATTGGCGCGCTTGCCAATGATGGCCACAGTTTCATAGATGTTACCGGTGGGTTGAGCCATCTCAATGAGATCGTGCACCGATGTGGTGAGAGGTGCGTTAGTCTTTTTGTAATCCATTGTGAATATATAAAATTAATTGTTGTTGACGTGTTTGCTTGCAATCTTGAAGATGTTGTCGGCTTCCTTGCGATACTTGCTGTCGGGGTAGTCGTTGATGAAGGCGTAGTACTCGTCGATGACGGTGCGATAACGCTCTTCCTTTTTCTCGTTCACACTCTGCTCGGCCTCGCTGAAGCGCGACTTGAGTATGATCATCTCAAGGTCTTCCTTGTATTTGCTGTAGGGGTAGTCCTTGATGGCGTTCTTGGCGGTAATCACCGCACTCTCGTAGTTGTTGCCCATGTAGTTGCCCAGATTGTAGTAGAGCGTGGCATTTTCGAGTTCCTTCTTCACAAGCTTGTCTTGAAGCTCGAAGATGGCGTTCTGTGCAATCGACACCTTGTCGCTCTTGGGGAAGTAGTCGAGGAAGGCTTGCAGCTCCTCGATGGCCTTGATGGTGAGCGTCTGGTCGAGTTGCGGATCGGGCGAGTCGAGATAGTAGCCATAACCGGCATAGTAGCGTGCCAGCTCGGTGTATTGGCCTCTCGGGTATTGCGTGTAGTACTGTTTGAAGTAGGAACCTGCATTCAGGTAGTCCTTGTTCTCATAGTAGCTCAAGCCCAGCAGGTAGAGCGACTCCTCGGCCTTGTCGGTGCCGCGGAACACGCTAATCACATCCTCCAGCAGCGTGTAGGCCTGTGAGTACTTCTTCTGCTCAAAGGCTTTCTTGGCATATTCAAACTTGTAGTTGAAGTCTGAACTCTTCATGGCCTTGTTATACTCACCGCATGAGGTGAATAGCAGGGCTGTAGCGCAAACCGATATGATGAAAATATATCTCATTAGCATAACCATTAATGCCGTGCTCATGAGAGCATGGCGTTTCGACCCGCAAAATTACTCATAATTCTAGACATTACAAGCATATAAAACCAAAAAACTTTTAAATCATGTCTCCAAAAGTGAATAATTGGGGTGAAAACAATAGTGCTTATTGCCAAAAACGGCCATGCTCATGTTTAAAAGATGGTGACATTTTTTTTAAAAAAAATTTAGTTGTTGAGGAGGGCGATGGCCCGATTAGCCACTTCTTCGGTTATGCCATCAAAAGGATTGGTCATGATAAAGTGCGGTAACTGGGAATCCAGTATCACATACTCGTCGTCAATGATGACATATCGGGTGCCTTCGGCAGCATGGTCAAAAAGCCAAGAGGCGATTTCAATTCCTTTGGAGTGATTGAGGTCGTTTTCGTCGATGCTGGTAGCTTGCAACCAACTGTCGCTGGCGCAGGATGAGGTGATGTCAATCACTCGTCCAGGCAATTGGCGATCATGCCACATTTCCTGCATGGCTTTGAGTCCAAGATATTTCCACGATGATTCTATCACGATGCTGGCTTGCGTGGCATCAATGATTCGTTCAAGTTGCTTCACCGTCTCCGGGTCGAAGAACGCACCATGCTCGTCTTGCCATTGCTTGCCTTGAGACAACAAAAGGTCTTGGTAGAACTCGGTGTTCAGCACGCCATCAAAATCAAGAAAGAGATATTTGTCCACAAGAGGATTGTCAGACGCAGGACGCAGTTTTTCTATTAGATTATCAAGAGCCTCTTGTGGCGTGTTTCCTTTGCCAATGATGTGTTTTTTGCCTTTGTTGCGAAAGAATCCGCAAAAGTCCAGTCCGTCATCATTGATTTCTTTGGGCACATCCCAAGGCTCCAGATTAAATGCCAAATAATAGTATCCGCTTTCGTGGTAACGATCCTTGATGATGGTCAAAGGATAGATGTTATCGATATTGTATGGGGCTTCATCTTGAGATGGCCAAATTGACATATTGTCCTTTTCATCATCTTTGGAGTCAAATAACAACTGCCTCATTTGGTATTTTTGTTGTATTTGTCGTACTAATTCTGCCCGATTCATATTATAGTGTTGTTTTATTGGTTATTACTCACTTGGCAAAGAAACAATTGGCCTATGCCAAATAGGGGCATAATTTGTTTGTGATGATTGTTTTAACGAAATCCCACTTTGTGGTGCTCTTTTGTTTCCAGTCGCTCGCTGTCGCAATATGCCGAGAGCGCTTCAATTACATTCTCTGGTTCTCCATGCAGGATGTTCCCGATGGCATAGTGGCGGGCGATGTTCTCGATTTGTCCACCGCTAAAGTCGTATTTTGAAGCCAACGTGCGACATTGTTCCTCGTTCAGGTTCGGAATCATCTCGTGCCACATGCTTATGCGGGCTTCAACGGTTGGCTTCTCAAACTTGATTTTATAGAGAAACCTGCGCTCGAAAGCCTTGTCCATGTTTTGGGCAAGATTGGTCGTGGCGATAAGTATTCCATCGAGTGTTTCCATTTCCTGCAAGATGATGTTCTGGATGCTGTTTTCCATCTTATTAACTGCGCTTTTTGCGCCTTCCAAACGCTCTCCGATGATGGCGTCGGCCTCGTTGAAGAGGAGGATGGGCGTAATCGTGCTCTCTTTCACCTTTGCCTTGTAGTTGTCAAACACCTGCTTGATGTTTTTCTCGCTTTCGCCAACCCAGCAACTCTTGATTTGAGAAATATTCACTTGCATGATGTCGCGGCCGGTCTGCCGTGCCAGCTGCAGCACAGTCTCGGTCTTGCCGGTTCCTGGAGCACCGTAAAGCAGACAAGTGAAAGCACAGCGGAATCCTGTGTCTTTCATGCGCGTCCTAATCTTGTTATATTGCTCGGCGTCGAGCAACTTTCCCAGTTCATTTACTTGTGAACTGATTTTCTCGCCGTAAAACAGCGTTTTAGGCGTGATGTCTTCGCACTTGACGACATCGTTTCGCTTGGCTTTATATTCCAATGATTTCAAGTTGAGTTCAGAGAGCAGCTCACGCTTTGCCTCGCTGGTCATGCGAAAACATTCTCTATTTATAAAACCATCATTATTGTTGTATTCTATCAGCTTTTTCTTTAACAACACATGATCGCCGCGGTTAAACTGTGACTTCGCATGATTCCACAACCATTTCTCATATAAGAATCTAATGTCATCAAACGTGATGTTGTCGTCGTTATTGTTGACAAACAGATGAGAGAATAATATCAGCAGCATTTCCTCATCGTAATCCAAACCATAGCTTAACACTTTTTGAACAAAAAGAAGTTGCTTGTTGCCCTCAAATAAGTGGTGGATTTTTTCTATCAACCCCTCGTAAGTCAACTCATCATCACGGCGTTGTTCAAGAATGCTTTCCAACTCACCGAACAGTTCCATGCAAGAAAGACCAGAGCAATCTCTAGGCTCATACTTCTCATTGTTTTTGAATGCCTCAATCACCTCTATGGGAACACGATACGAAACTTGACGGCATCCTCGGCTACACCTTACGAGTTCTTTTTTCTCCAACTCATCAATGTCTGCCATGTGTTTAATGATTCTTGTGGTCCTGCATTCCAGGAATTGTCCTAATGTTATACTCGTGTCGTCGCTATTGTCAATAAACAACGCCATCATGACGGCTTGTTCCCTGGTGAGGTCCAGCCTCTCTGACACATATTTTATATACCTATTAGCCTTTTGGTAGAATTCTGGGCTAAGCCCGCTACCTTTTGCCTTGTCGACGATTTTCTCCACTGCTGTGAGCAAATCCATTTTCTGTTTTGTTGCCATAATCTTATGCCTTTTTGTTACATGTGAACTTTCATGGCAAAGATAGAGACGGCCTATGCCGCTTTGGGGCACAACTCGCAGGGTGGTATCATTTTTTTTGAAAAATCATCAAGAAAGAGAATTTTCTCGTGCATTATATTCATTTGATTGGGGCGGGGCAAAAGTCCCTGCGACGGCAAGACTTGCAATGGTAACCACGCCATACATCATCAAACTGCGTCATGGCTTGTTCGATGATAACAGGAACGTCCGTAAGGATTCCCGCCTCGAAGTTGCGCTTGTCTGCGGTTTTCATGCCGATGCCGGCACCTGTGAGGTTCGCACTGCCAATATACACTTCCTTGCCGTCGAATACCATCATTTTAAAATGCACACGTGGACACAGCACCCGCTCAAGTCGGTCATACAGCACAGGATAGCGATCGAAGTCCTCTCGGAAGTTTGGTCCTGGTTCCTTGGCATGAATGAGCCGTACCGCCACGCCTCGCCTGATGAGCAAGGCAATGACGGCAAGAAACGGCTTGGTCGTTGCTCCAACTTTAACGTGCAAGTCCTTGATGTCGGCAGTTCCAATCCATAGGCTCTGCTTCACATTAGCCACCTGAGCGAGCACCTTGTTGTAATGGTCGGTGTCAGCAATATACTCAATCATGTCTTAGAAAATGTTGTAATACTCCTTGATGTCCCGTTCTCGCAACAGCAGGTTCATGCTCGCTTCCATGAGCGATGAGCGGCGAATGTCCTGCCGTGCCCACACGGTGTTATGAGTTGCAAAGAAAGTGAGCAGGTTGAACACCTCCCACATCGTGCGGTCGCTCTTGGCTTGTGCTTCTTCGGTGGAACTCAGGAGAAATCCAGCGGTTTCATATTTCGATCTGGTTTGCTCGTAAGGGACGATTTGGTTGGCATCTTGTTCCGTCAAACCATGACCGTTAAGCATTTTCATGGCGGCTTTCAGTTCATGCACCGAAGCTGAAGTGCGCATAGCCAACCTTGCGCTGAGAAGCATTTGGTCAAGGTTCTTCTTGAGGGGCTCTGATTCGACAGTAACGTCAAGCAACGCCTCAAGTTTGGAGGCTTCGGGCGAGAAAGCCTTTGCGATTCTATGCTGCGAAGTCTGAGTTTGACCATTAGAGCACACCAGTCGCTCATAATAATTGTTCAGGCTGACTTCGCCTGGTGACCACAATAGTTGGATGCCGTTGAACATGAATTCGTCGCCCGGAGCAAATTCCATGAATTGTTCGGTGACAGGCTTCATGAGAATGGAAATGTTGCCGTTTCCGCCCATTGAGTATTCTACATTGTCGGGAAGATACTGATTCTTGTCCATGAACATCTCGGCGAAGTCGAAGAATACTTCGGGCGTGATCATACGGTCGTGGATGGGGATGGCATCGACAATCTGCTTTGACTGTGTGTCGGCAGCAAGGACGATGCGTTTGCTTTTTCTTGGGACAGCCTGGCCAAAGAAGTTGCGCAGGTTGGTCAAGCCCTGCTCGCCATAGCTGTCGTGTGCAACGGCCGATTGCCCGCTTCTAATTCCTGCAAAACGGTCGATTTTAGATGCCACACGGGGCTCGACTTCAAATGTGGCATTGCCCACGGTGTAGTGGTTCTCGCCAAGGGCGATGATTTCTTTCGCTTCAAGTTCGCGATAGCAGATGGGGCGTGACAGCACCTCCTGCTTGATTTGGTAAAATTCAGTGGTGTCCATAATGTTATTGTATTTCGTTATTAAACAAATTGTCGAATTGGGTGGCGAAGTCGCGAAGCTGTGTCGAGACATTGCTTTGCAAATTGCGCAGTTGCAGTTCCTGGCGGTAGCGCTGCTCGTCAAACGAGACATCGCCCGTTGAGCTGAGGCTGTAGTAGAGTTTCACGCCCACATCACCTCGGCGATGCTTGGAGAACACCACATAGCGGTCGCTATAGATGTTCTTGGGATTGTCGAGCCGCAGTTCCATCATGGCGGTAATCATGTGCTTCAGACGGTTGGAGCCAATGAAAGCCCCTCTCTTGGTCACTTGTTGTATGGTGAGAAAGGTGGTGTTGGTGCGCGTGTCGTTCTCGGCTTTGTTGTGCCGCTTGATGAGCGACAGCAGTTTGGTCTCGGCAAGGCGCGTGGTGATGTTTTCCTCCTCCTTGACGATGCCCTGCAACTCATGGAACGAGTCAATGGCAACGATGTCCCAACCATGTTGTAGGACATCCTCTATTTCCTGCAAGTGGTGGCGCTTGCTATCGAAGTCCGACTCCACGAACATGATGTTCAGGTCGCCGAACTTGGGATAGCGTTGCACATACACGGCAAGGTCTATCTCGTTCATCTCGGCACTGATGAATAGGATGCGCGTTCCGGCAGCTTGGCGCTCAATATTGGCTATCAGGTCGAGAATGATGGTGGTCTTGCCCACACCTGGGTCGCCAATGACCATGTAGTTCACTCCCTTCGGCAGCCCTTGATAACTGCACAGCAAGTTATCAAGCACTGTTCCCGAACGAAAGTTCACAAACAGTCCCGGGTCAAACCGCACATCTCGCATTTTTACAATCTCGCTCATTTTATTTCTTTTTTGTTTTTGGGACAAAATTAGATGGGGCTTGTGCCAAATCAAGGCACAGGTGCAAAAAAAGTTTTTGTTTATGTTGACCAATTCAAAATAGGGTGCTTAGGAGGAGCCATTTAGTCGCTTGCGCCTTAAGTGAATCATTCTTTCAGAGTGTTTTAACGATGTCAGATCATAAATCAAGGCATCGATAAATTCTTCTTTCATCGCTTGGATTTCATCGTCAGAGTCCCCAAGCTCTTTTACTACTTTTGAGAGCTTGTCCATCTCTTCTTTAACAAGCGAATTGATGGTAAACTCAACATAACCGTCGTCATCGTCGAGATAAATACAGAACCAATAATCTTTATCGAAGTTCATCATAGTGTTTTGTTTTAGTTGTGGTGAATATATAGAGATGGCTCTTGCCTTCTAGTTCTTTTCTAATATGTTCAATGTTAAGTTCAAGCATAATGAAATGACTTTTACTGGTGATGAATAAAGATTTCCACCACAAAGAAACAACAAGCCTATGCCGTATCAAGGCACAGGTGGTGGATTTTCTATTTTTTTCATACTACATGGTTTTTTTCTTCATACTTCAATGTTTATAAGGGGGAATAATTCTTAACTTGATGCAAATTTACATCAATAATCCTTGCTCTCTAGTTTAATGCAACCTTGCAGTTTTTGACCCCCGCATTTGATTCATAAAAATGGAGCTGCACCTCGATTTGGCGAAGCTCCAAGAAATCTCAAATGATTGAAATAATCTATTTTGAAGCAGAGTTATTATGTTCTTTTATGAGATCGTCCAAATTATTTAAGAACTGTTCTGGTGTTATCCCATCTTCAACTCGAAAACAATAATAAGTGTCCTCGTCTGTTTTGCCTTCATCAGTATTTCTGTCTCGTCCTTTGGAACGAAGTTTATATTCTTTCCAATTGTCTTCCATCAAATATACATCCAGCTCTTTTTCATTAGGGTTGTCATACCAACGAAAAAAATGTTCATTATATTTGAAATCAATATTCTGTCCCCAAAAGAAATCACAATCTTTAACCTTTTGATTACATTCAATAGTCTTGTTTCTAACTAGTTCTGAAAGACTTGGATTGTTGTGAACTTTATCAAGAATCACATTTTCATAAGCAATCCATGTGCAACCATTCGTGGCCCATAAAACTGTTCTTTTACCATCACCACCTAATATCTTGCCTAAGTCTCTGCTATTATTAATCAAAGGGGTTTTTGATATCATACTTTGCCATCCAGAACAATTATTATTAATAACATTATTCTCATTTTTCCTGTAGCAATCTTTCAATTTGTCTGTAACTAGACTCTTCCAATTATCAGGGTCTTTCTTCAATTTTAATTTTTCAACTTGTTGATGATTATTATATTGCGAAACTAGAACTTTTACTAACTTATAATCATCATCAGCATTGTATAACTCGTCAAGTAAATCTGTTCTTTTTCGAATGGTTTGACCAAAAGAGACTTCATCACACTTGTCATCTTTAAAAATTACACTTATACATCCTTTTAATAGGGGATGACTTTCGGCATAAATGATATCTTCTTCCCGAAAATCTTTATTACAAATATGTTTTGCTTTTACACGCTCTTCATATACTTGTTCTTTAGCAGCAGATGATTTGATTAATGAATCTTGTTTGGACAAGAAGGAATATATTACATGAGAATGCTCAGAAAGTTCATCAATTAAACGCATCACACCAATCATCGAAGATATAGAATTAACTCCTGCATTCTCAACTATATTCCACACGACACGCATCCATTGCTGGAATGAAACAGCATCGAATGTTCCCTTTTGAATATATTTTGATATGGCATGAAATGCAATCCTATCCTTTTGTTCAAACGATGATATTGAAATTTCTTTATAAATTGGGATATATTGAAAATCTTGTCCAACCCACTTTGGATTAAAAGAAGATAAGTTGATGGCATAAGGGATACAACTTAATGTATTACTAAGATTCTTTAAAAATGATAGTGGTATATCCTTGTATCTCTCAAAACCAACATAATCAATAATTGTATCATCACTCTTGTCACCGTATAAATAAGAGAATATAGGATTATCTTCTTCAAGTTGTTTTGCTGTGTAGAGATACTCATTGTTATTATCCTTTTGGCAGACAAGTTCATTTAAGAAGAATCTGTTTATGAATGCAAAGTAAATTTCATCAATTGAATATTCTTCAGATTTGTTATTCCAAAAAATGTCTGTCCAAGTCGTATCCATTAATTTGGGAATTCCATTCTTGGCATCTAACAATTCATTCCAATCTTTTTGAGTTTTATTATCAGTTGATTCTTCTGCTTGTTTTCTAATATAGCCTATCAGATCCGCTTTGAAATTCTCAAAAGCGGTTAATTGCTTGCCACGAGCGTTCATCTTGATATACAAGTCACCTGACAATCCAAAATCTTTAAACGGAAAATGATAAAAAACAATTGGACAATCATCTCCAGTTAATGCATCCCAATAGTTTTTAAAACTTCTTTTTAGGATAAATTTTTCATTTTTCTGAATGTGGCACTCTAAAGGACAAGGAAATAATTCTTCTAGACCGTCAATAATGTCTTTGTTATCTTTGTCTTTTATTTGTGTTCCTCCAAGCATTCTAAGCATAGCTTGAATTGTGGGGTCTTGTTTCCAAGCGGAATAGAACCAAGTGCGACTTGTGATAAAACCAACAATTCTTCTTGAACTTTCTGGTTTGTAGTCTGCATAGTTTTCAAAGTATTTAGGGTTACATAAATTCTTGCAAAACTCACGTGACGAAATGCGGGTTTCATATGTAAATTTTTCAAGCACTTTGCAGATGTCTTCGTTAAGATTATCGGACATCAAAGCAACATACCAATGCAAGAGCCAAAGTGTTGTCAATCTCTGTTGTCCATCAAGAGGATAAAATGTCCCACTTTCAGTAGAACCATATACAAAATCAAGTTTTAGTTCTTGTTTATTGTTTAGCGCTTCTCTTAAATTGGAAAGGAATCTTTTTCTTAGGTATTCTTTTCCTAGTCGACCTTGAGCATAATCACGTTGAATGATGGGAATTTCTATTTTTGTGGTTTTTAGAAATTTCCAAAAAGAAATCTTTTGAGATGATTTATAGTTTACCATTGTTTTCTTCATTTTGACTGTTAGACGAATCATTTACTAACTTTAAAATCTTTCAGTATGTCGAGAATATTCTGTTTGTATGCATCGGCATCGGGTTTTGTCCAATAATTGTAATTCGTCAAAACTGGAGTGTAGTATTTCATGAAAACATTCTTGGTACAAGGTGGAATGAATGCTGTTTTAGCTTTTGCTTCTTCTCCAATACTTAATTTGCTTTGGTTTTTTTCTTTCTTGATTATCGGTATTGGCAATGCAATGCCTCTGTCTTTACCTATGATAATTCGTCGCTTGGCAGTAAAGATTGAGTTGCCATAACTGCGGTTCGTAGAATAATCCAAAAGAGTAAAATTCCAAATTTGGTCCTTTTCTTCATCTGACAATGAATCTTTTGGTTTCTTCGTATATTCAATGAAATCATCCCAATTGTTAGCATCTGAATTATTGATGAATGCTTCGATTTTTTTCTGGGTCTCATCATCAACAGAGTAATAAATATTCAACAAGAATTCATTTTTTGAATCTTTATCATTCATGTCATTCTTTGAATGAGAATCAATATGCTCTACATCCCATTTCTCTTTTTTAAACAAGTGGAATGGAAATTTATAGAACACGGGTAGTTGGTAATCCTCTTTTTCTTTTAGTTGTTTATTCTGATTAATTACAGTTTGAATATTGTGCATTAATAATATCTTCCGAATCAGTTTTTTTTCAGAATCGAAATGTAATGACTCTTCAATATGATTTTCGTTGCAAAAATACTTGCCGTCGGGAACCTTAATTTCATTAGATATCATGTCCTTTAAGTATTTAAGAAACTCGTTTTTGCTTCCTGTCCACTTTCTCACAATATCTGATAGACCTCGATTAAAATCATCGGACAATAACACACCAACATAATGATACATTTCCAAATCGTTGAACCACTCTTGGAATGTCTGGAAATACTTTTTCACCTCATCCCAACATGATTCAACCTTTGCTATTTCTCTAGAATCTTGTTCTGACGCACCCTGTTTGAAGTATTCATAAAAATAACGGAATGTTCTATAACCGTCAGTGCCAATACGGGTGTTATCAGGCAAATTCATTGCATTTTGGTCGCAAATTAAGTCAAATATGAAGTCTATTCGAGTTGGGCGGTTATATCCATTTTTGTGTAGGAAAAGCCAAAACTCATCGTTTTGCAGTGTGTATTCAATAATATCCCATCCACTTGCTATCTCTTGTTGTTTAAGCTTAAATGAATTGTTGTCAATGCCCGGGAAGTTTGATTGATTTAAAAATAGTGCCTTAATAAGTTCGGCATTGGTTAAAGATATCTTGCCAATATTTAGCCGGGTGAAGACTTTAATAGGATTTTCATCAACAGACTCATACCAAATGAATTTAACCCTATTTAAAATGGTTTTCTTAAACTCATTTTTATCAATATTATTATTAATGTTAAACCAATGCTTGACTGTGGCTAGAGTTTGAAAAATATGATAAAAATCGATATTGTTGAATTTGTCATCGTTTTTTATAACCTCATCGAACTTTTCTTTAACAAAGCTTTGTTGTTCAAGAATATCAGGGGTATCAATATCCTTTATTTTGTTTAAAAATTTATCAAAATCATTTCTGGTTTGATAATCAATGGAGTAAGGTTTGTTTCCTTCATCGTTTGATGATAAAAAAGATAGAATGATGAGAATGGTTGTTAAGCGTTGCTGCCCGTCAATAACTTCCCATTTTGTATGTTCAGATATCGCTTTTCGTGTTATACCTAAGACATCTTTTTCTAAATCAGTTGCCTTGGGTAGGTTATTTATGAAACTGTTTTTGTCATCAATATTCTCTCTGACTACAAGTGGTTGAAGGCAATAAAAGTCCGTTATGGATTTGTTCCTTAATCTGAATTCTTCAATGTCATTGAGCAGGTCCTTGACTTGCTGCTCCGTCCATCTATAACCACGCTGATAGCTAGGTATAAAAAACTTCATCCCAAGAAGTTCATTCACCGATTTTAGTTCAATCTTATTTTCTGCCATAAGTGTTTAATTACAATCTATTCTCTAAGTCCTTCAATATCTTATGTCGGCCGATGATTGCGTTGTAGTTTTCTGCCATAAAGTTCATCTTCTCGTAATCCTCCATATCGATGATTCGTTGGCCATTTGTTTCATAACCACTATTGTAATCCCGTCCTTTGATGTACATTTGTGCGTGGCCCAATATTTTCTCGTTAAAATCCTGCCAGTCAGCATATGCGTCAGCATATGCAACTTCATCAAGCCCTTCTACCTCTTCTATAAAGCATGTGTACAGATCCCAAGAACCTGTTAGAAAAGCAACACGAAATAATGGATTCTTCCCTCCGCTGAACTTAGCCCAATCCATGTTAAAGTGAATAGCTTTTTCAAGAAATGCAGCTAACATGTCAGATTTGTAAAATGTATGACATTTCAAAATGGCTCCACTAATACATATACATGCATTAATCGCAGATTCCTGAGAAAGGTCTTCTTTCAAGACCTGAATAAAAGATGGTATATCACCATTATTCATGTAAACTTCGAGTTTGTTTACAATTGAATTACGTTTTTCTTCTGTCATGGCTTTTGCTAGTTTAATCGTTTATTGTTTTTGCAAATATAAGATATGTTTTTGAGAAATGCAAGTAAAAATGGTTGAAAATCAGCGAGAAAAGTGAAATTGGTTATTTTCGGTGGTGAAAACCCTTATATGCTTTTTTTGCTGTTATTTGGGTCATTTTTGTATAGGTTCAGCATCTGTTCAATTCTCTCGGCCATCATTGTGCGGAGCCACTGGGGGGCGAGCACTTCCAATTCGGGGCCGTTCCAGAGCAGTTCCTGCTGGAAGTCGAAGGTGGGGCGCAGGTAGAATGAGAAAATGCTGAATTGCTCGTTGCGCTCCACCTCCCGCTGCGAGTGGTGAATCTTGAGGTCGCGCAGATAGTTGGCCTGGCTGGCAGTGACTTTGATTTTCACTATTTCTTTATCATATTCGTTCTCACGCAGAACGCCCATGAAACCGTCGAAATAGGCATCGGCGTCCCAATCGTTGGGCATGGCAAAGGTGATTCCGGTCTTCATTAACGACGCAATGCGGTCGAGGGCGTAGATTGCAGGGCCTTTCTTCCTGTAATATTCATTGGTGCTCAGGGCCACCAGATACCAACGCTGCCTGAACAGTTTCACGCAGAAAGGCTCCACATCGAAGTTGTATTCCTCATCTTTCCAGTAGCTGTGGTAGGTGATGTTGAGCGCCTGGTTCTCCTTCATGGCATCGAGGATGACCGCCAAATGATTCTGTCCCGAGGGGATATCTTCAAGAAGAATGCGCTCCTTCAGCGACTGACATGAAAGCAGAAGGTTGCTTACTGCAATTGTGCTGAAAAGCCAATTACGTAACCTGCCACTTTTAAAATCATCGATGTTGTCAATGTAGTAGTGGTAACCGCCAATGCGTTTGCACTCAATGTTGATGTTGAACATTTCCTCGGCGGCAATGCGCCACTTGTGAAAGGTGCGCAACGGAATGGGCTTGTCGTCCATTTCTTCGTCAAGCCATTGTTGATTGATTTCCTCGAATGTGATGCGGCCTGCCCGATAGATGGTTTCGACCAGCCACACATACTTGTTGATAAGTTTGTTTGCCATAGTGAAAAATGCTTGATTGTTGCAAAGATACTAAGAACATATGAACAATTGAGGCACAAGTTCATGTTTTTTCAATAAAATTCATTTCTAATGTTTGATTTGGCTTGAATTGTAATGAAAATAGGATTCATGAGATGAAAAAGGAAAATTAAGTAGAGAATAACGGTGGTTTTTCGTAAATTTGCAGAGTGATGAAAACTCAGTTACGAAAAATAGAGTTGCTGGCACCTGCGCGTGATGCTGACATCGCCATTGAGGCGGTGCGCCATGGCGCCGATGCGGTGTATATGGGTGCTTCGGCCTTTGGGGCTCGTGCTTCGGCTGGCAATGCTCTCGACGAGGTGGCACGTGCCGTGGACTTTGCGCACCAGTTCAATGCTCGCGTCTATGCCACGGTGAACACGCTGGTCTATGATCATGAACTGAAGCAGGTGGAGCGTCTTATCAGAGACCTTTACCACATAGGCGTCGATGCCATCATTGTGCAGGATATGGGCATCCTGCGGCTTGATCTGCCGCCTATTGCGCTGCATGCTAGCACGCAATGCGACTTACGCACTGTGGAGAAGGCCCGGTTTTTAGAGTCGGTGGGATTCTCACAGCTGGTTCTTGCGCGCGAGCTGAGTCTTGACGAGGTGCGTGCCATTGCCGATAGCGTGCAGGTGCCCATCGAGGCCTTTGTGCATGGCGCGTTGTGCGTGAGCTATAGCGGCCGTTGCCAAGTGAGCGAGATGGTGAAGGGCAGGAGTGCCAATCGTGGCGAGTGTGCCCAGATGTGCCGCCTGAGCTATGACCTGGAAGATGGCGAGGGTCATAAACTTATGGAGAATAAGCACTTGCTGTCGTTGCGCGACCTGAACATGAGCAGCCGCCTTGCTGCCATGCTCGAGGCGGGCATTTCGTCGTTTAAGATTGAGGGCCGTCTCAAGGAAGCGGGCTATGTGAAGAATGTGGTGGCCTATTATCGCCGAGCGCTTGACAGACTCATTGCCGCCAATGGCGACCGTTATGAGCGCGCCTCGTGTGGAACCTCGGTGCACAATTTTGACCCCGATGTGGCAAAGAGCTTTAATCGCTCGTTCACTACCTATTTTGCCGATGGTCACCGCTTGCCCAATGGTCACAGCATGGCGTCGCTGCACACGCCCAAGTCGATGGGCGAACCGCTGGGCAAGGCCCGCAATGTGCGGGGCAAGACTATGGAGATTGACACCCGAAAACCACTTGCCAATGGCGATGGCCTGAGTTTCGTGAATGTTCGGGGCGAGTATGAGGGCTGCCGTGTGAATGTTGCAAACGGCAACCGTGTGGTGCTGAACGATGAGGTGCAGATTCCTGCCGGTGCCATGATTTATCGCACCCACGACAAGGCGATGGCCGATATACTTGCAAAACCCAGCACCGAACGACGTATTGCCGTGGATGCGCAACTGGCCCTTGTGCCGGGTGGCATTTCGCTCACTCTTACCGACGAGCCTGGCAACCGCGTGACACACCGCCTTGAGACCGATGCCATCCAACCTGCTCAATCGACACAAGCCGACAAGCAGCGTCAAGTGCTTGCCAAGCTGGGTAATACAATCTATGTCTTGAATGAGGCACAACTGCTTGACGGCAGTTTTATTCCGTCGTCGTTGCTTACTCGCTTGCGTCGAGAAACCATCGAGTTGCTTGACCGTGCGCAACGGCTCACTTATCGCTTTGATTTGCGTCGGACCGAGGACCGTGAGGCTCCTTGTTTCGCTACCGAACTTACCAGTGCCGACAATGTGGCGAATCATCTGGCTGAAGAATTCTATCGCGACCATGGTGTGGAGCGCATCACACCGGCCATTGAGGTGCAGAAACCTGCGGGCCAAGAACCTGTTCCGGTAATGCACACGCGCTATTGCCTGAGGCGTGAATTGGGAGCCTGCAGGCTCGATCCCAAGGCACGTCAGTTGACCGATGAGTTGTATCTGCGCAACGGCAATACGCTGCTGCGCGTCGATTGCGACTGCAGCCGCTGCGAGATGCGGCTATACTTGCTGAATCCTTAGATATAATAACATAGAAGGACATAAGTTTTGACTGCGCGGGGTTTTATAATCTCACAAAGGGGCATGCACACAAAGCCGCTAACGCGGTTATTTTTCAATGACGGCGAGGGGGATTCCTCTCGCAAAGCGGGTGACACGCAAAGCTGGCTTACGCCAGTTTTTTTTCAATGACTGCGCGGGGGATGTCTCCATGAATTAGTCAGACAATTGACGACAACGGATGACAATGTTTTATATTGATGACAATTGTTTTCAATGACGACGCGGGGAATTAATTCAAAAAGTGGCGAGCTGAGCTCGTCGAAAAGCCACAAAAAGCCGGCTTGCACCGGAAAAATTAATCAGACAATGAATGACAACGGATGACAATTGTTGGTGGTCGCTTCGCGAGAAATCTTGCAAATAGTAAACAAATCGTGCAATGATTTTTTAGGGAACGGCGGGAAGAGTGAATCATGTGGGAAAGATGGGAAATTTGCGGATAAATATCATAATTAATTGATTTTAAGCTGGTTGGTTGTTTTGGTGTCATACTGCATTCGTACTAGATTGTGTACTATCGTTATTTATTATATACTTTCGTCAAAGTTCATACTGCTAATGTTGAGTCGAGTGTTGATGCCCTTTGGGCACCGCACACCTCGCAAGCGTGACTCGTGCTTCAACATCGCCTCGAGCCCTTCGGGGTTCGTTATTCATTGTGTGCTATCGTGTGGGTTTGTGTGATATTGTGAGGCGGTGCCTCACGACCTTCTGACTGATTGTGCTGCATGGGAAAATTGTCAAAGAGCGATTGTGCGTGTAGACGCGTGAGCGAAGATAAGGGATGGAGAAGCAGCGGGCAATGTGAATTACGCTAAGCCCGCTACAATTGCACTACAACGCTCTTAAAATTTAAAAGTCTCTTGTGCCAGTGGTCCTGTGACTTGGCACCACAGGTGCTATTCTCTCGAACTATGCCTGAGAAAATATAATCTTAATCAATATCAATTATGAGGGTTCAAACATTGTGACGTTAAGCCTTTAAAGTCTTAGCACCAACTCGCTTTGTTGCCTCACCAATGCCAAGAGAACCGACTCCCACTTGAAAGTGAATCGAGACAGATTGACAATGCACCTGGCCGATGCACAAGAGACCTGTTGCGTTGGATGTCAGCTTTACCTGAAACACCCTTAGATTTCACTACTGTTTCTTGACTTTGTGGGTGGTGGCAATGATGCTGCCGTCGGCGGTGATGCCCTCGATGGTGATGGTGTAGGTGGTGTTAGGCACATCGGCGGCAAAGAAACTGAATCTTGACTTGCCATCGCTGCCCACCTGCACACAGGGATTCCAGTAGAGGGTGTTGCGCAGGTCGGTGTTGAGGGCCTTGCCATTGTCGCCCAAGTCGTAGTCGGGACTGAAGAATTCAGCTGGACTCTGGATGCCGTGCATAATATAGGTCTTGAGATAGGGGTTCATGTCTTTAAACCTGTATTTGTTGACCCCGTCTTTGGTAGTAATCATAATGGCTCCGCCATCGGTACCCCGATGCCCTAAGGCCACTGCCATTTGAGGCTGGATATAGTCAATTCGCTTGATGGACTGAAATGGTACCTGCTGGTCAAGTTCCTGCAAGACAAGTGCGTTGTTTACCGTGCCTGACTTCTCCATTTCATCTTCAATTGACTTGACTTCACTCACATCAGCTAAGTCCAGTTCATGCTTTTGCCTGATTATAAACACACCGCTACCATTACCCAAGGCATACTTCATGGGTTCCACATATACCCCATCGAGGAAGAATCCCACATTGCCGCCGGTACGTGCCGACTTCACACGCCCACCCGTTATCCTGATGCCGGCAATGCGCCTGACGGCATCTTCAATCGAAGTAATCTGGCTCTCTTCCATATATTCCTCATCAAACGAACGGGCGGCAAGCTGCTGAAACACGTCTTTAGGCTCATCTTTGGCTAAAGCCGTTACTTCCACTTCACCGAGCACAATGTTGCGCAAGCCGTCGATATACTGCATCCGCTTTGCCTCGGCTTCCAGAAAATCGCCTAAATCGGTGTCTTTAAACGTATTGACAACATTCCTCACAACCCGATTTTCATGTTTCATGGCAGCTGAGGTGATTGCGGGGCGCTGCTCTAGGTTCAATGCCACATTCATCTCCTGACCGCCCTTGCTGTTGTAGGCCTGAAGCACCAGAAGCGCACTGTCGGGTAGCTCAAAACCCTCTATGACGAACTCGCCCTCATCGTTGGTGGCAAATGTGTTGCCATAGCCTAGCTTAGGCACAAGCACCTGCACGGAGCCGCCTTTAATTGGGGTCTTCTTCCACTCGCTAACAACCGTTCCTGTCACCGATAGGCCTTGCTCAATGGGAAATGATGGTTCGGCAAGCTGCCCGCGCAGCACATCGGGTATGTTGTATCGCCGCCAGCCATGCGTCATGAGCATGGCATCGAGTTCGCTTTCACGCCTCTCTTGGGCAAAGTAGTAGGCCAGATCTGGCAGATGGCCGCGCAGGTCAGACTGCAGCAGCAGATTGACCTCTATGGCCGACGCGCTCTCGGCTATGACCGACTTGTCGTCGGTCACGCTCACGGCATAGTTGCCCAGAGGGGCGGCAAAGCCTTCGAGACTGGTTGTGACCACTACACGGTCGCGACTCGCATAGGCATTCTTGTCGCACGCCACCTTCACCCCACGTGTTTTCGTGCCTGGCACATAGAACAGGCGCTCGCTCAGCGGGCGCATTCGCTCGTCAAGCAGCAATGCCTGAATAACTCCTGCACTCAACGATTCACCGGGCAAAGTGATGCTGTCGGTTCCCGTTGCAAGCAGAACGCCGCGCTGCTGCACAATGATGAGACACTGAGCTGTCTTTGCCCCCACCGGTCTGATGTGAATTTGCCCGTCGGCTCCAGTATCCACCTGCACAATGGTGGCATTGCTTTTCACCTGCGGCAACTCAAACTCTCGCTCTTTGTCAACGCCATGCAGACGGCACACCGCTCTATAGACCATGCCCGCTTGTGGCTCAAAGTAGAAGTCGCCTATGCCTGCATGGCCGGTCGTGAATGTCGCCACCTCGTTACCATAGCTGTCCAGCACGCGGCCTGTAGCGGAGGCCTCGCTGCCATCGGCATATATAGCTTTCACACTCACATGATTCCTGGCATCCGGCACAAGATACCCCCCTTCGGGGAAAAAGCGGACCTCGGCCTGGTTTTCATCGGGAGGCAACGGCACAAACTTGCTGAAGCCGTCGAACCGAACGAGCACAGCTCCTCCCAGGGTCTCCTTCTCGTTCAATGAGAACGTCATCGGTGATTTGCCCTGACTATGCTGCCGCTTGAACTGGTCAGATGTCACATAGGTCATCAACTTGAATTCTTTCTCTGCTCTTGTGTGCAGGTCAAGATAATGTGCTGTGACCCTCACACGGCCAGGGCTTTTCGGGTCTCGTTCCACATCACACACGATGCTGCTGCGTGTGGAGTGCGCACTCATCACCTCGATGCGTTTCTTGAAGAAGTAGCCCTCGTCGAGGCTTTGCATGAACAGGGTGTAGCCTGCAAGGGTGTAGCTGCCCTCGGGAAGCTGGGGCGGCAAGGCAAGATAACCCTGAATCACCCCGTCCTTCTCCTTGACCTTGATGCGCAGTTCTACACTGTCGAAAGGGTTAATCAGTTCCACATAGCAATACTTGCTGGCATCCACAGGCTCATGTGTGGCGGCGTTCACCACAAAGGCACGCAGCCAGATGGTGTCACCAGCCATATACCGCGACTTGTCGGTGGTGATGTGCAGTTTCTCTTGCGGGAAGTTGAAGCGCTGCAATGCCAACCGCTCACTGATGACATCAAAATCATCAGCCAGCGCACACACGGAACACTGCAGGGCAAGCAACAGCATAATCACTCTATAATATCCTTTCGACAGCATATCCAGTTCCTCCTTTCTTTGCAAATATAGTATTGATTTTGATAATTATCAAAAAAATACGCAAATTAATTACGATTAATCCCTCAATTATAAGAAAGTGTTAACATCCTTCAGTATCATTGCAAGCAAGGTCTTCACTTTCTATTGTAGGTGCCAAACATCCATCATGTGTCTCTGCTACACAGGTCTTAACATCATCAAGTGTATCAGCGCAGCAAATATCACCACCAGACTCTGTTTGAGGGCAATTTCTAGACTGAACACAACCTAATTCCCCCAATGTATAACATAAACAATTAGAGTAAAAGGTATCAGGGATACACCGTTCAACCCCATCTTCAGTCAGTCCACGTTCAGGATTATTTTGTGAACCATCAACTGTTTCGTTTAATCCTGTTACTACTTGAATTTTTGATTTCAAATCGTCTTTTGATATCTTTTTCATAATATTGAATAATTAAATTATTAGATTATCTAATAACAGCCAATTAGTTTTGACAAAACAATGATATGTATTTTAAAACTACTTGTTCAAAACTGGTCTGATGGCTAAACCCGAATGTCTGGTATTAGCCTCAAAAGTGATATATATGCGGCCCGTATCAACAGTTGTTGTCATGTTGAAGTAAAGCGCTCCAGCACAGCAGGGTGACGCGCCCAGTTCCTTGTAGTTCAGGCTTTTCGCCTCCTCCTCTTCGGTACTAAGAGTTGAGGACCAATAATAGCCCCTGTCTTTAAATGTGGGATAAACCTTTCCTCCATTGCGGAAGTTGGTTATGGGCAAGAAAATGCTGTTGCCATTGTTGCCTGTCACCTTCATTCCCGGCACGCCGTGCTCTTCGGTCTTCTCCCATCTACAATATTTGAGCAGTTCCTGCATTTCCCTCTTGGTGGGCATTCGCCAGTTCTTGCCCAGCATCTTTGTGGCGAGGTCATAACCAGTGCCTGAAATGTCCTGCGGAGGGTTCTGTCCACCATAGAGCGAGCGGTAATTCCATTTCACATAGCGTATGCCAGTTTCCAGGTCTTGGTTAAAATCCATTGAATCAACCGAAACAGCTTTTCCAGTGGGGTCGCCCCAGCCATAGAGGCCACCGCTCTCATAGGACTGCGAGGCACCCAGATTGCATGGAGCCCATTTCACGCTCAGGCCAAGATCTACGGCGCTATCTACGTCTTTTGCCCAGCTCGGCACATCGTCATCGCAGGCGAAAAGCCCCACTACGAAAATCGAGATATAACAAATAAGTAATTGGCGCATGATGGTTATCTTTAAATTGATTTTATAAAAAGAGTATTCTTGAATAAATTGACATTTTGTATTTCATTTGTTTAGCAACACTCATTCAGTCTTTGCAAAATGCATCAGTTCCCCAACAGATTCTTGTTTCTGGACAATCTGAGGTCTGCTCGCACACATTTACAGATATACAATCATCCGTTTCATGAATACATGGGGCAAGTTTACAGGTTTCATCTTCACCTTCGGTCAACGGACATTCAGTTATACTTGGCAGTATAACAACGCAATCTGGACATTCAGAATCGTATGTTCTACCGAGGCAGCATAAATCACCACCTGAGATTGAGTCAACAATGCAATTATCGGATTCCGCACAAGTGTCATAATTTGTTTCATTGCCGTCACAACTATCGATTTCCGTATAATTACAAATCTGCAATGTGTCAAAAGTGCATTGCCTGAGAGTATCATAACACTCTTGCATAGTGTCTTTAGTTTCACAGTCTCCATCTAGCTTGGAGTCTTGACATGATGGAACATTCCCATCTGTCAGCCCTGTCACCAATTGACCTTTCAATTTCAGGTCGTTCTTGGATAACTTTTTCATAATCGTAAAAATTTAAAAATTAATAAAATGAATTATTTGTTGTATTTAATTCTTGCCAGCTGGCTTTCGTAGAACCTTGACAGGCAAAAGTATAGCATCATTTCATGAAATCTGCCTTGCGCTGCAAAGAGGCGGTTATTCATCATGTGAATGTGAGACGTAATGTTCACAGCCTTATACTTGCGGCTATCTAAAGTATTGCTGATTACTTGTGCATACTTTTCAATGGCACTAGTAACGGATTTGTCAAATACTCCTTCAACACAGTTGGCAATATCCTTTCTCAATGCACGGTAGCGCTCATTGAGCGGTTTCTGGTTGTGCTCATCATAGCTATATTCCTTGAGCATGGTCTTGCACATACGTTTCGACAGATTGCTCTTTTCTTCAAGACTCAATCCAAAAGAGGTGAGCATGCGTTCGGCCATCCTGAAGGCAATCATCCAGCGGTCATCCCGCCGGCCCGACCTCTCGAGTGCATTCAAAACCTTGCAGATGCAGATGCTCTCATGGCAGAACAGTGTTTCACTCATCTCTATCAGAGGCGCGCCATATCGTTCTATCTCACGGCGGTAAGTGTCAATTACAATCTTGTCAAGTAGCCGTTTTCTGCACAAAGGTGCGATGACCCTGTTCACGCTTTCCACCACTGCAGCAAAACACTCCAGCGAGGCAATCTCAAACCTGACACGAAGATGATAACGGGGGTCGGAATACCTGATGAAGAACCATTTTTTCACAGCACCGGCTTTCATCAGTCGTTTGGCAAGTGGAAATATCTTAGTTGTCAACAGATTGTCGCAAGCTACAAGACCGCCATAGATTTTGAAGAAAACCCAACGGTCTCCTGGATAGAAATCCCTTTGTATTGTTTGAATTCTTTTCATTGCCTTACTTTTATAAAAGGGATTATACATTCGTTCATGTAGTCTTGGCCGTGTTCATCCACAGTCACATGACGGCAGGGAATGAACTCTTCCAAAACAAAACTTTCAAGGTTTCCTGTCTCGCTTAGCATAGCCTGCACACTCAGACTGCTGTTCAGGTCGATGGGCAGTTTGTTGTCACCCGAAACGAGCAATACACGTCGAGGCAGTTCTAGTTTTTTTCTCCAAGATTCCACAAATTCCATATCAAGTGGGTTTTGTTTGAATGGCAGTTCTTTTCTTATTATATTCCATTGTGCTGGTTTAAGGATGATGTTCTTATATCTGACTTGTGGCAGATGGTCAAATGCCTGTTCCAGCCCTTGCCATGAAAAGTTCAGAGACATCCGACCCGTCTGCTGCTGCATATTGCACAGAAAGCGATAGACTGGAGTCAGCTTGTTCTGGCTGTAATTGTGAGCGGTGGTCAGTCGTGGAACAACCTCCTTTCCAAGTTTCCTCGAACGCAGAACAATCCTGCCTCCCTTCACCGACACAAGCAAGTCATTGATGGGAATGCGGTGTTCTTCGTCAAGCGTGGTATTGCTGAGATAGGCAATTTCGTAATCACGCACATGAGGTCTATGCAGGATGTTACCAGTGCGGCTGTCAGGAATATGGACAATTTCAGCCATGATTTCATCACCATAGGCCGTACTCTCGCTTCTGGCAACAGACTCGACAATCTTCATGATCTGTGCGTTTCCACCAGCAAACCTTCCCAGCATGTTTGCACCGCTTGAACCAGTGAAGTGCAGCCCGCCAATGAGATATTCCCGCTTTTGAGAATCGTAATCAAGCAATTTGAACATGGCACTCATTGACAGAGGAAGGTCATTGAAGCCACATTCAAGTTTTGCGATGTCTTTGTCGGTAAACTCTATGAAACTGCCATCCGACAGGTCATATTCATGCAGTTTGGCGAGAAGAAGTCGTGTTATGGGTGTTAGCGATATTGATGACGTGCTTTTTCCTGCAGGCAATCTGATGCCGCCAATCAGACGTGAATATATCCTGTCTTCCTCGACAATGAAGCCCACCCCGACATCAGGGTCAAGCGCTTCAAGCAGGGGAATCTCCTGCTCCTCATACCTCTCCTGAAACCGCTTCTTGAAATTTTCGAGAAGGCCATGGCGATGATTGGGAGTCAATGCACTGAGCATCTTCAATCCCTGCAGCAGTTGCTTCTGGAGATTCTTGTCGAGGGTTGCACTGAGCATTTCCCTATATGTGTCAAGCTGTATCAGATATTTTTCCTGTACTCGTATGCTCTTCTCGATAAAAAAGCTTTTTACACGGTTCCTCGCATCAAGGTTGGCATCAACAGAACTTTCTATATCAAATTCTTTTAACACAGCATCGATTGACGACAATTCCTGTGCATATTCATCGCACCCAAGACTCGAAGCAGCATCAATCAACCTCGCAAGGACATCATGGCCTGTAACATTTGGTGCTATCTCGCTTGTAAGCAGCTGTTCCTGTATCAGCTGGCTCACGTAGGCCTCAGCTTCATCGGCATTGCAGTCACAAATATTTGTTACCCGTGAGACAAGCTCTTCAAATGGCAGATAATCATGCGCAAACTTGAGTACAGAGGACAACAGTCCGGTTCTTGCCACCTCTTTTATATAGAAGGTGCGCCCCGACTTAGTCATGCCGACAGCCACATACCTATATTGGTTACCAACCACATACACGGACTCATTCAACCGGTAACGCAACACTTTTGAGAGTTTGTTTTGGAGATACTGTGCCAACTGGCACTGATAGAGCATATCAATCCTGAAATCTTGTTGCAGCTTGTCACTGACAACCAGTGAGTTCTTCACGCCCCATTCGGCAACGGCGCATGAAGCCAGAGAGGCAAAGGGTGTGCAGCGGGCTGACATTCTGACAAGATACTTCAGTGCCGAAACAATCACTCTGTTCCTGTCTTTCACATCTGTTTTTTCCCCATTTATCAACTTCTCCCACTGTTCATGCAGGGCAGGAGATGAAAATAGCAGGGCATTTCTGAACTCATCACTTTTCATCAAGGGCATGAATTCACTCTCGCCTTGCACGGCTGTTTCAAGAACCTTGAGCGGAAACCTTGGGAACCGCATGACAAATCTCGCTGTGGGCCGGTATGTGATGGCTGGCTTATTCATAGGGTTCCAACAGCAGAAATCTGTTTAACGGTGTCTTGATGCCAATGCAGTCGAGCAGGTAGAGACCAACCCCGGCTGTACCGACCAGGATTCCATGTCCTTCCTCAAATTTTCCGTTGAGGCCAGACATGTGACGGAACTGGGCATTTCCGTTCACGTATTCCACTTTCCTGAGCGTCTGATTTCTCCAGTAATCTGCCGCGTCAAGGAAAAGTTTAGAGGGATGGCAATGTGCCAGATAATCAAAAAAGGTCCCTAAGCCTGCTGTACCGTGACAGATGGTGGCATCATAGACCCTGTTTTCAATCAAATCCCGCCTCAATGCCGAATGTTGAAATACATCTAGAGCCAGTCCAATTCTGTTTGCCGATAATAGAGCCTGAGCCACTCCCAGGTCACCATAGCACCACGCCAGACGGCTTTTGGCTGGATTGGCAGTGTCTATTGAGCTCATTGGAAACCAACTTCCAAATCTGTTAAGGTCAAGCCTGTTGTAGTTTAAATAGCTCACAGCACCGCTTACAAGACGTTCTATTTCTGCGTGTTCATGCTTGGTGAGCGTCGAGAGCAGGTCAATGCGTGTGAGCAATATGATTGTGCTCGACAATCCATGCGAAAGAGATATGTTATAACGGCTATCTCGTTTACCCTCAGGCAGAAGCCACCTGAGCATTTCATCAACTTCATTGCATGTGGTTGAAAGGTATTCTACTATCTCCATGAGTGGCTTTATGCCCACGCCACTGTTCCTGTAGCGCATGAGCCAGTAGAATCCCAAGCCAATGAAACCATGAAGGAAGTCATGACGGTTTGAACGGAAATCTTCTTGCTGCTGCGTCTCTATGGCATCGTCAAATACCTCTATGGCATCGTCAATGCCTTGCATGAACCCGTCACGCTGCAGTTCGTTCAAACCTATAGCAAGTCCTGCAAGCCCATTGCAGTATGAGGCAATAGACATTATTCTGCTCATGTCGGCGAACATCCTGTCGGTCTGCTGCTCAGCTATGGCTAGATAGTCGTGATTGACTCTTGAATAATAGTAAAGGAAAAGGATTTCCCCAAAGTTGCCACCAAGCAGGCTGTAGTTGAGCGTGGCAGTGGTTTCAAGCTTCTGCCGTACAGTCTTGGCAACTCCTTCAAGAATATCTTCTATCTCCTTCATGGTCGTAGGATTTATTAATTATAAAAGGTAATTCTTTAGGGTACGGTAAACTCTCCCTCATACTGGTTGGACCAGGAGGTGGTGATGTCGATAACGTAGTCACCGCTGGTGAGAGAGGAGACGTTGATGGTTCCGCCGCCGGGTTTGGTGTCGGTGATGACGGCATTCCACCAGTCGTCGTAAATCGTTACATAGTAAGTTACATTTGCATAATCGACGATGGTGATAGTGCCAGACACATTGTTATAAAATACGTCTGGCATATCGGCAGGGATGTTCACTTCAGTGTGAGGCCTTTGACCTTTCATCTCAATTTTTTGCTCAATGTAGTCTTTTTTATCAGCATGAGCTGATGTAATAAATAACAATAGAGCAAATGTGAAAAAAATTTTTTTATTCATAGTTGTGGTTTTTAATTGGTTTTCATCGCAAAAATACAACAACCACTTTCATGCCTCCAAATTTTAGAGGTCATCTTTTGCTTATGCAATACTCTGCTTATCAATATGTTATGTATTTATGAATACATATTTTTCGAACTATTTTTCTTTAAACCAGTTTGTTAGGTTGAAGGATTACTTGGATAATGTAAAAATGATTATGATGTTTTATTTCACATTCTCATTCATCATGTAATCTGCTATAAATAAGTCAAGTGACTTGTTTTCTCCAGTAATATTCTTTAGAAGGCTACTTTTATAGTTGCTTACTGTTTTGACGTTGGAATAATCCATGCATTGCTGAATGATCTGATTAGAAAAACCAAAACAAACAAGCGCAATAAATTTCAGTTCTTTAGGCTTGCAGTCGTAATTATTATTCAAATATGTAATAATCCCTTTTGACTTGATATCGGCAACTTGGAAAAGGTTGTTCCAAAAATCTGGACTTAATGGTTTTAAAGACAGCTTTGTTGAGATGCCCTTTGAGAATAAAACATCTTTCAATGACATTTTTCTTGGATAGGATAGTTTTTGCGATAGTTCTGTCAAAATAGCAATTTCACTGTCAATTAAATCTATAGTACCATTTTTCTCTTGATGTGAATCTATGGGTTGTCGCTCCAAGTTTTTTGCCTTTTCTTGAAGATCTTTTAATGATTTAGAAATCATCTTGTTTTCCTTGTCAAGTTGAGACATCAGGTTTCTCGCCCTGATAAACTTGTAAGTAATGTAACAAGAAAACAACGCAATAAGGACTATGATAGTCCATAACAGCCAAACATTTCCTTTGGCTTTTTCTGTTTCGTTCTTTAACTGATTCGTATGGTATTGTTGTTCTATGGTCTTAAGTAATTCTGAATTTGATTTGAGAATGATAGTGTCGGCCACTTCATTCGATTTTCGATAGTTAGCAATGCCAGCCTTATAGTCATTCTTCGCTTCTGCAATAACGGAAAGCGTCTTGTGAAGCATCATGGAGTCGACTGGAGATTGTGGTTCTGGCAGTAGCTTGAAATAATATTCAGCCGAATCAATCATGCCGAGTTTTGCAAAAGACCTTATTCCAAATGAGAGATATTGTGTACCATAATAAAAACCGTGACTTTCTCTATAAATCTGCGTCGCAAGATTTCTCGATTTTGTATATTCTTCTTTTACATAATAGAGTCCGCAAAGTTTGTCAAGTGACTTATAATAGTTGTATGTAAGTCCGTGTTCCTTGGAAAAACTGATGGCTTGTTGCAGATAGTGCATGGCACTATCGTTGTTATGGGTGCGGTATAGTCCACCAATGTTAGTGAGGCAAACAGCCTGATAATAGTCGCTACCCGCTTTCTCGAAATGCGGCAATGCCTGCTTATAGCGCACCAGATCGGTGGAGTCGGTAGTATATTCTGACTCATAGATTCCAGCTATGCACATATTCACGTAGCCGAGGTTGAAGTGATCGTTGGGGTCGGCGGTGGACTCGGCCTCGAGGTAGTACTGCATGGCTTGCTGGGGGTGGCCGAGCTCTTCGGCTACACAGCCGCTATAGATCAGGGCGCGGGTATAGCGTTCGTGGTCTTGCGCCGACGAGTGATGGTCAGCGTAATAGTTGCGGGCGATTTCCATCAGGCCACTGTCAGCAGGCTCAGTCACATAGCACTTGTAGCGTGCCTGCGCGAGCAGCAGGGCGTGGCGGGCACGCAGCATCTCGTCGGACTGCAGGATGTGAGCGGTGTCGAGCGCCACCATCTGGCGCAGGGCCGCACTGTGGGCGGCGGTATCGCTGGTGCGCAGCAGCGAGTCGGCGCGGTCGAGCACCGCCACAATGCGCGCGTCGTGACTGCCCCCACAGCCCCACAGCAGGGTCGCGAACAGCAAGAGCAATATGCCAGACCAGCGTTTCATCATAACAATAATTAGAGGAGGCTGAAGGGGTCGGCGTCGCGCCAAGCGGGGAACTTCTCGCGGAAGCGTGCCAGCGGGGCGGGCGAGAGGTCGGCGGCGATGATGGGGCTTGTGCCACGCTGAGTGATGACTTTTCCCTTGAAGTCGATGATGAGCGATGAGCCTTCGCTGTACTCGATGCCTTGCGGGTCGGTGCCGCAGCGGTTCACGCCACACACGTAGCATTCGTTCTCGATGGCACGCGCCATGAGCAGGGTTTTCCACGAATTCTCGCGGGCTTTGGGCCAGTTGGCCACTACGATGAGCAAGTCGTAGTTGTTGTTCACATTGCGGATGAAGACGGGGAAGCGCAGGTCATAGCACACAATGAGCTTAATGTTGAAGCCACGATAGCGTATGATGGGCGCCTGATTTACCACACCTTGCTTGTAGACCTTGTCTTCGCCACCAAAAGCAAAGAGGTGGCGCTTGTCGTAGAAGGTGTCTTCGCCGTTAGGTTCGATGAAGAAGGCACGGTTGAAGAGCTGCCCTGCAGTATGCGCCAGGAAGGTGCCGGTGAAAGCCACATGATACTCGTTGGCGAGCTGGTGCAGGGTACTTATGGTTTCGCCGGTGTTACGCTCAGCGAGGCTGGCGGCCAGGTCACGGTCATCGATGATGAAGCCCGTGGTGAAGAGTTCGGGGAGGATGACGAGGTCGGTATCCTCGGGCATATTGCGCAGGTTTCGCTTGAGTTGTTCCAGGTTGGCGGCTTTGTCGGCCCAGATGATGTTGTCTTCAAAAATCGAGACTCTTAGATTGCGTGAGAACATGATGGGTTTTGGTTATAAGGGGGGGTAAATTATAATCCGGTAGTGAATTTCTCGGGTCGGCGACCAGAGCAGGGGGTTTGCTCGTAGTAGCGCTTCACGGTGAGCAGGTCGGCCTCGGCATCACCGGTGAGAGGCAGCTCGCGGTCGATGCACACGCGGTGGTGGGCATAGTCGAAGTAGGCGAGTATCACGGGCACCTGAGCCTGACGTGCAATGTGCAGAAAACCCTTGTGCCAGTTGGGGTTAGGGCTGCGTGTGCCTTCGGGGGTGACTGCTACCGAGAGTTTGTCGCGCTTGGCAAACTCGGCCACCACGCCCTCGGTGACATGAGTGCTCTTGCCCTGCACCACGGGAATGCCTCCTATGGCACGCATGAAGATGCCCAGAGGGAAGAAGAACCACGTCTTCTTCATCAGGAAGGAGGCTTTTTTGCCGATGGAACGGATGCAGAGTTCGCCCAGAATGAAGTCCCAGTTGCTGGTGTGGGGTGCTACGCAAATCACGCACTTGTCAGGGAGCTCGGTATTGAGTTCGAACTTCCATTTTTTCCATTTCAAGATGCGTGCGCTCAGGTTCATACGTGAGTTTATGCTGTGGGGTTATTGTGCTGATTGTGAGTTGACAACTTTAGCACTGCACCCGCTTGGGGTGCAGTGGCTGAGGTTGCTATGCCGTGGTTGTTATTTCTTGGGGGTGAGGGCATTCATCTCGGCGGCAATCTTGCCGGCCTCGGTCTTCATGTACTCCTGAAGAGCCTTCTCCACCTGCTTGAAGTAGTTGCGGCGGGCTTTCTTGTACTCGCGGCCGTTGGGGAAGTCCTTGCGGGTTCTGTCGAAGCTCACGGTCACGCGGTTCACGGCCTCTTCCTGAAGCATAGCGATGTTCAGAATCACGTTGTCCCACTTCTCGATGTCGGCGTCTTGGAGCACCGATTCGGCAATGATGCACTGGCCTGCCATGTCGCCGCAGGCATAACGAATAGCTTTCTTGAGATCTCTTTTGTTAGCCATAATAATAAAAATGTAGTTGAATAATTTTGTATGGCAAATTTACGCAAAAAAACTGAATTAGTATGTCGCTTGTGAAGTTTTTTTCATTGACGGATAGTTAATGAAGTGAAAAAACGACATTGGGTGTAGCAGTATCCTTAAAAAAGTTCAAAAAGTGCGGTGGATTTTGGCGATTCATTGAAATCAAGTATCTTTGTGCCATATTTATTGACAATAAACAATTAAAAGCATATATGACTATGAAAATGAAATTCATGCTTGGCGCCATTGCCGGCGCATTGTGCCTGATGGCACCCGTGAGCCTCCAAGCGGCTCAAACTCCCGCCACTGAACGCATTTATGCCAGTGCCGACGGCTTCAACCAAATGAAGGCCATCCTTAATGCTACCATCGAGAGTCTCAAAGTTGCCAAGAATGGCGATGAGGTGGCAAAGGCCATGTACAACTATGTGAAAGAGGCGCTGCCTGTGATGAAGGACTACAGCGAGATGACCGAGTATCAGCAGAAGCAGATCGACACGCTGCAGAAGCAGGTGGGCATCCTGTCGCAAAAGAAGGCGGCTCAGTTTAACTGCAAGAAAGAGGTGGATGCCGCAGTGCAGAAAGCTACACTCGAAATGATTTCTACCATGAGGTAATGGCTCGCGAACGAGCTCATTTATAGAGATATGCGCCCTCGAGGATTCCTCGGGGGTGCTTTTTTGTTGGGGTTAGAGTGACAACTCAACAGGGGGAGCGGGTGCAATGGCTGGCTGGTTGTGGGTGAAAATGGCGGTGACGAGGGTGGTGTACTCGGGCAGCGCGTTGTCGTTAGCCCACTTGAGTTCCAGACCCAGCAGTTCGCTTGTGGTTTTTGCCACATCAAAGCCGTAGGCCTCGAGTGAGGGTCGCATGAGTTGCGGGTGCCGGCAGGGTTTGCCGTCGATGCGTGCGCAATGAGCCGAGCACTCTGATGGGCATGCAAAGAATCCGCACAACAGTGTGCTGCCGGGGTGGTTGCTTTCAAGACTACGCATAAGCGGTTCGACATTTTGCAACCAGGCCTGCGTGATGAGACGGTGAGCCAGAGCGTTGCGGGTGGCGGCACTGCCAGGACTGTGTCGCAGTTCGTCGTCAGGGGTGATTTTGGCTCCCAACACCAGCACCCACTCAAATTGCTGTAGGTGGGCCATCACATCGTGGTCAAAAGGCGGGCAGGTCCAGCAGCGCCCATAGCTGGGGCACGCTCGGCACAAGGGCTCCACCTTGCTCGGGGCGTGATAGCCGTCGATGTATTGCACCGCCGGCATGATGCTTATCTTGTGCTCAACAATGGCCTTCATCTGTTTGATTTTTAGCGTTTAGAGGCGAGCAATCGAGGGGAGTGAATTATTTGTAGAGAATGTAGGCGGCCGTGGGTGCAAGTGTGGCGTTGAGCACACCTTTCTTCACGCGCAGCTGGGCCTTGGTGACGACATCGCGATACTTGCCATTCTCGATGGTGACGGGGATGGAGACTTGTGCGGGCTGCTCGTCGAGGTTGATGACCACGGCGGACTTGTTGCCGCGTTCCACGATAATCTGCTTGCCGTTATCGCTGAAGATGAGGTGCTCGGGCTGATTGGCATTGCGGCGGCGGAACTCGTTGACGGCAGCCACAACGGGGTGCTTGAACTCGTCGTTACCCACCTTGCCAATCTCATTGTCGCCCCAATAGTTGTCGCGGGTGCTCCCGTGCGGGCGTGAGTAGAAGAGGGGAGTGCCGAACTGGCGTGCGGTGAGGAATACCCATCCCAGGCGAATGAGTTCGTCGCTCATGCCTGCCGACTCGTGGGCATTGCAGTAAGTGTCGTGCGACTCTACCCAGGTGATGAGGTGGGCGGGGTCGACCGAGTGGTGCCACGACATCAGGTCGCTGGCCTTGGCATTGTGCTGGTTGAGCACGTTGCGCAGCACCCAGCCATAGTTGCTCGCAGTGAGATCCATATACTCGGCGTAGCCCTGTTCGGGCACATTGCGGTCCTGCAGCACTTCGCCATAGATGAAGAGCTGGTCGCGCGGAATGGCAAGCCGCACGCCTTGCACAGCCTTGCGTCCCATGGCCACATCCCAGAAGTCGTTTTGAGGCGATTTGGGGTCGCGCGGCTCATCGGGCAGGCCAATGTGCTTGGCGGTATCATAGCGGAAGCCTCGTGCTCCACATGCCAGCACGTCGTTCACGTAGAGCATGTAGTAGTGCTGGAAGTCGGGATTCTCGGTGTTCACGTCGGGCAGGGTGCCCATCTCGCCAGTGGTGCACTGGTAGCGGTCGTTGTAGTCCTTGATGGGCCACAGGCCATTGGCATGGAACAGGTTCTCACGGCCATGAACGGCACTGTCGAGGCGGGCGTTGATTTGAGTGCGGTCAATCACGGTGTGGTTTGGCAGCACGTCGACGATAACGCGCACGCCCAGTTTGTTGGCCTCGTCGCACATGGCCTTGAACTCGTCGCGGGTTCCAAGCTGGTAGTTGCCGATGGTCCAGTCGGTAGGCTGGTAATGGTAGTACCACTTGCCGTTGCCAAAGAGTTGGCGGCCGCCGTTATCGCCCACATAGCACTCGTTGATGGGCGAGGTCTGCACGATGGTGAAGCCTGCCTGCTTGATTTCGGGCAGGTGCTGGCGAATGGTGTTGAACGACCACGACCAGGCGTGGAGAATAATCTCTTGATTGCTCTTGGCTGGATTGCTTTGCGGCGCCTGGCCATACAATGGCAGCACACACACAGCGGCGGCAACAGCGGCAAGATGTTTGATGAAGCGTGACATAGAATGTATCTTTTATATGTGAATAATCGTTTTTGCAAAGTTACACAAAAATTCCATTTCCTGCACACAATACCCAATATTCCTTGCATGAAAAAAGGCTGGCAGTGTGAGTGCCAGCCTATGAGCTTTTTGTGTTGTAAGGATGTTATTCTTCGGAGTTGTTGATGGGTTTGCCGAAGTCGCCAACAATGCCGAGGATTCTGTTGATGAGCATGGTGACGTCGTTCACGTTAACGTCTTCGTCGTCATTGAGGTCGGCAAGTGTAATCTTGGTCTCTGCGCCCAGAATCATGTTGATGAGCAGGGTGACATCCATCACGTTCACATCGCCATCGTCATTCAAGTCGCCCCACTTGTTGAGGTCGTAGTAAACAATGTCGGACGAGTTAGTCACGCCATCGACGGTGTAGTGGGTCTGGACACCAATGCGCCACTTGAAGAAGCGGGGGAGGCCAAATTGTTCACCATTGTTAGTTTCTTCTACAAAGTGTACATACCAATATTCAAAGTTAGGATATGTTCCGCCGGTTTCTGGGCCTAACATGATTGCGAAAGGAACCATGGTGGTGGGTTCAGAAAACTCCTCGTACTTGTCAGGTGTGAACGTGTAAATCTTATCATTGTCGGTGAAAATGCTGTAGGAGAATTTGTCAGGGTCGAGCTTGGTGTATTGACATGGGCCTTCGGTCCAGGCCTCATCAATTTCGAAATCGTAATCGTCGGCAACCAGATTGCCCATGACGTCTAGTCCCCAGTCTATTCCAAGCTGAGTGTTATAAGAGAAACTGCCATCTGGCCATTGGTATGGTGTTCCATCAATCCATTCAGAGATCTCGGGATTCAAAGGCCTGGGCACATTGTTCTGTGCAGTGAGGGTGAGTGCAGAAGCAGCAAGCACCATCAAGAAAAGTAAAGTTTTTTTCATAATTTTCTGATTTTAAATGTTTATGATAATAATATTGATATTTCGAAGATTTCTTATGTGTGTTTTGTGGCTGAGTTAGCAAATGTTGATTCCGCCAATTACATTTGGCAAAGTTAAGAAAATTTCTCTCAAATACCTACTATTTTATAAAAAAATTTGCACAGAACAATTCTTGTGCCTAACTTTGCACCCGAAAAATGCTAACGACCCACTCGTTAATAGCTTTCGGAGAGATGGTAGAGTGGTCGATTACACCGGTCTTGAAAACCGGCGTGCTGAGAGGCACCGGGGGTTCGAATCCCTCTCTCTCCGCCAAGAGATTGAGAAACGGTTGTGACATAGTCGCAGCCGTTTCTTGTTGTACTGCCATGCAAGCTCGCTTGCTTATGGCAGTGTAGCAAGAAACGAAACTCAGCGCGTGCGCTGTCGTTTCTCAATCTCTTGTCAGCGGCCCCGCGGGAGCGTGAGGGATGCGCGTAGCGAATCCCGGTCGTCAACCCCGTCTGCCGCGGGTGTTATTTTGAGTCAGACAATTGATGACAATTCTTGGAGTCGTGCTTCGCACGAGAACCATGAGGTATTCGCAACCGAATGGGAGCAAATCTTGCAGTTGGACAAAGGGGGCTATTTTAGCAAATTGGGATTCTGCTTGATGATGCCAAGGATAATGTTTACTAAATGTGTTACATCACTCACATTTACCTTGCCGTCCTTGTTGATGTCGCCAGTTAGGGGAGACTGGTTTGAAGCAGGCTTGGATAAGACAAAAAGCGCCCTTTGATTGTTGGCGCTTGACCCCGATGTGAATCCACCTTCCATGAATTCAATCTCATAGCCATAACCCGAGAGGATGTTCAGGATTTCTCCCATGCTGTAATAACGGTCGGAGTACCAGCTGTGGTTGTTGTCATTATAGTATAACCCGTCGATGTCACTTGGCACATCGCCAGTTAGTTGAATGCCTTCAAGTAAGGAGTTGGGATGAGCGAAAACGGTTATGTAACTCTTTTGCGCAAAAGCGCATACACAAGCAAAAGCAAGAATTGCTGATATGATAATCTTTTTCATAGTTAATGTGTTGGTTAAAGATGTGCAAATATAATTCATTATTTTCTGTTTTCCAATGCCACATAGTGCAAGTATGATGGATTTTTCATTATCTTTGTAAGCATAAAGGTCTCTGCTATGAAAAAATATATTGTTCATTTGGTGATTTATGTGGCCTTCACGCTGGTGTTGTGGGTTGCGTTGAATATTTATTTCGGACTCAATCCGTGGCCCGAAGGGTATTGTGAGGGGCCGCCTGACCTTTACTCTTGGCAGTACTGGAAGGAGCGAATGTCGAACTTGCCGCAGATTGCTTTGTTGGCATTGCTTGCCTATGTTATTGTGGTGCCAGCGGTTTTGGCCATTAGGCGAGAACGCCGTAAAGGCAAGGAGCAAGAAGGATGAACAAGACTTTAATTAACACTTTAATAATTGACATATAAATTAATAGAAATGAAACAGATAAGCTATACAACCGAAGGGACATGTTCCCAGATGATTCTTTTTGAACTTGACGATGAACAGCGGCTGCATAATGTGCAGTTTGTGGGCGGTTGCCAGGGCAACACCACAGGTATTTCACTGCTTGTGGAAGGGCAGAAGGCTGAGGATGTGATGCGCAAGTTGCGTGGCGTGCGCTGCGGCTACAAGGCTACCTCGTGCCCCGACCAGCTAGCCAGGGCCATAGAGGAAGGATTAGGGATAAAGGATGAGTGATTAGTGATGAGAGATTAAGGAAGGGCGACAGGGCGCGCCTGAATGCTGAGATTAGGCGCGCCCTGTTTTGATTTAAATCTTAATGAACGGGTTGTGTGGAAATCAGATGAGGGAGAAAGCCACGTCCATCATGTGTGTGAACGAGTTCTGACGCTGTTCTGATGTGGTCACCTCGCCAGTAACAATGTGGTCGGAGATGGTGCAGATGGTGAGTGCCTGCTTGCCGGCACGGGCAGCGTTCATGTAGAGTGCTGCGGCCTCCATCTCAACGGCCAGCACGCCCATCTTCATCCACTTGTCGTTCTGGTTGATGTCGTTGTAGAACACGTCGGACGACACCACGTTGCCCACCTTGTAGTTATAGCCATATTTCTCGCATGCTTCGGCAGCACCACGCACCAGGTTGAAGTCGGCAATGGGCGCAAAGGGACCAGGTAGGGCATACTGAGCGCCATAGTTGGAGTCGGTGCAAGCGCCCATGGCAATGACCAGGTCGCCCAGGTGCAGATCGGTGTCGAAAGCGCCTGCTGAGCCCACGCGGATGATGGCTTTCACGCCATAGAAGTTAAACAACTCATAGGTGTAGATACCTATCGAGGGCATACCCATGCCATGGCCCATTACACTCACGCGTTTGCCCTTGTGAGTGCCGGTGAATCCCAGCATGCCGCGCACGTTGTTGAACTGAACAGGATTTTCCATGAAATTCTCGGCCATGAATTTGGCGCGCAAGGGGTCGCCAGCCATGATGACGGTTTCGGCAATCTCGCCGAATTTTGCCCCAATGTGGGGAGTAGGAGTTTTGTTCATGATTCAGTGGTTTTTGTTAGTTTTTATAAAGTTTATTTGCTCCAAAATTACAAAAACTTCACGAAACACGCAAAAAAGGCTCACTTTTTTGGCTGTGGAAGGCTGTTTTTCAGAAAAACAATAGCATGGGCCAGATGATGAGGGCATAACGGATGGCCTTGCCCAGAGTCATCGACAGCAGCACAATCCACACGTTGGCGCGCATCAGGCCCAGCGCAATGGTGATGGCCGATCCCAGTATGGGCAAGAAGGCGAAGAATGCCATGTAGGCTCCACGGTTCTCGACCCATCGCTGGGCCTTGTCGAGTTTTTCCTTCTTCACATGGAAGTATTTCTCGATCCATTCCATTTTGCCCAAATGGCCAATGAGGTAGCAGGTCATACCGCCCGCCACATTCCCGGCAAGAGCTGCGATGAAGCAGGGCCAGGCACCCAACTTGAGCGGGCCGAGGCAAACCACAAGCAGCGCCTCTGAACTGAGCGGCACCACGCTGCCGGCAATAAAAGAGCCAAAAAACAGCCCGAATATGCCCCACTGCGTGAAAAATTCAACAAATGCGTCCATCTGCCGTCGTGAGTGTTTTCGTCACACCAGTTTCACTTGGTCGCCCAGCGTCACCTTCTTTTCTTTGTAGAGTTGCCCCAACGCCTTCTTGAAGTCTTTCTTGCTGCAGTTAAAGGCAGCGAGAATCTCTTTCGGGTCGCTCTTGTCGTTCAGGGTCATGCTGCCACCATGATTCTTCAGGTAGTTGAGGATTTGTGTCGACAGGTCATCGACGCGCATCTTCTCGATTTTGAGCAGCGTCACGTCGATTTTACCGTCGTCGCGCACCTGCTTGATAAAGGCTGTATGGCGTTCGCCCACGTTCACGTCGCCGTAGGTCTCGTTGGCATAGAGCATGCCCCAGTGCAGGTTGTTGACGATGACCTTGTAACCCAGTTCGGTGCGTTGAACAATCAGCACATCCACCTTTTGGCGATGATAGTAGCGGGGCTGAGTGTTATTGAGATATTTATCGAGTTTTGCGGTAGCCACCACGCGTTGGCTCTCGTGGTCGAGGTAGATGTAGACGATGTAGCTGCGGCCAGGTTGCATCTTCACGCGTTGTTCACGGAAAGGCACCAGCAGTTCCTTTGCCACCAGTCCCCAGTCGAGGAATGCGCCCACCTGGTTCACGGCACTGACGCGCATCAGCGCAAAATCGCCCACCACGGCGTGCGGACGCTCGGTGGTGGCAACGGGGCGGTTCTCAGAATCGTTATAGACAAAGACTTCGAGCATTTTGCCCTCGGCCATCTCGTCGGTCACATAGCGCTTAGGGAGCAGCACTTCGTTGCCCTCGTCGTCAATCAAATACAGACCAAAGTCCACGCTCCGGTTCACCTTTAACTCGTTATATTGTCCAATTTTCATGCTTTGTATCAATTTAGAGTATGCAAAGTTATTGAAAAAAAATGATATAATTTGGTTGGCACCGGAAAAATGTGTATCTTTGCTAATTAGAGCATCAAGCTGTGCTGAAAGTGCTCAAATACCATTACGATTATTCACTAAAAACTTTATAACTATGTATACACCAGACAAAGAATTCTACATTGCGCATTGCGACAATGGTCCCATCCACATCATTGGCAAGATGGCTAACAGGCATGGTCTTGTGGCCGGTGCTACCGGTACGGGCAAAACCGTTACCCTTCAAGTGATTGCTGAAAGTTTCTGCCAGGCAGGCGTGCCATGCTTCATGGCCGACATGAAGGGCGACCTTTCGGGCATCAGTCAACCCGGCAAGCTCTCAGGCTTCATTGAGAAGAGAATGCCTGAGTTTGGCATTGAAAATCCGGAGTTCCAGGCTTGCCCCGTGCGTTTCTTCGACGTCTATGGCGAGCAGGGACATCCCATGCGTGCCACCGTATCGGAGATGGGTCCCGAACTCCTTTCACGCCTGTTTGAACTCAACGAGACTCAGGCTGGCGTGCTCACCATCGCCTTCCGCATTGCCGACGACCGTGGTTGGCTGCTCGATGACCTGAAAGACTTGCGCTCATTGCTCGACTACATTAGCAAGCACTCGGGAGAATATACCACGCAGTATGGCAACATTGCTACTGCATCGGTGGGTGCTATTCAGCGCGCCATTCTGCGTCTTGAGGACCAGGGCGGCAACCAGTTCTTTGGCAAACCCGAATTCGAAATCTACGACCTGCTGCAATGCGAAGGTGGCAAGGGCATCATGAATGTGCTCGCTGCCGACAAGCTCATGCTCAAGCCCAAGCTCTATTCCACCTTCTTGCTGTGGCTCATGAGCGAACTCTACAGCACCTTGCCCGAGGTGGGCGATCTTGACTTGCCCAAACTCGTGTTCTTCTTCGATGAGGCTCACATGCTCTTCGACGATACCTCCAAGGCCATGGTCGATAAGATTGAGCAGGTCATCCGCCTCATTCGCAGTAAGGGCGTGGGTATCTACTTCGTGACCCAAAGTCCTACCGACATTCCCGAGACCATCCTGGGTCAGTTGGGTAACCGTGTGCAGCATGCCCTGCGTGCCTATACGCCCAAGGATCAGAAAGCAGTGAAGACCGCTGCCGACACCTTCCGTCCCAACCCTGCGTTCAAGACTGATGAAACCATCATGAACCTCGAGACCGGTGAGGCACTTGTGTCGTTCCTCGACGAGAAGGGTGCGCCCAGCATTGTGGAACGTGCCAAGATTCTGTTCCCGCTGAGCCAGATTGGTGCTATCACCGAGGGCCAGCGCGACGGCATCATCAAGAGCAGCCGCATCTATGGCAAGTATGACAAAGCGGTAGACCGCGAGAGTGCCTTTGAGGTGCTGCTCAAGGAAATGGAGAAAGAAGCTAAGGCCGAAGAAGAAGCTAAAGCCGAGGCCGAAAAAGAGAAGGAGAAAGCCAAAGAGGAGAAGAACAAGAAACCGGGTCTTATCAGGCGCATCTTAAAGGCCATCGCCACGGCAGTGACTGCTGCCATTGCCACCATCATTGGCACCAAGGTGAGCGACGCCGTGAGCGGAAAGAAGACCAAGAGCAAGACCAGTGCTGGCAGCAAGATCACCAAGAGTGCCACTCAGGCTGCTACCCGCACCATCACCCGCGACATTTTAGGCAATCTTCTCAAGTGATGAAATTGTCATATCGTTTCATTTTAGCCCTGAGCCTGATGCTGGTAGCATCGGGCTCGTGGGGTCAGACCCACAAGACCTTGCGCGAATGGGGCTTTCCCACGGGCATCTTCCAGCCAGGTCCCAATAACGCTATTACCGATGTGCCAGGCGTGACCGTGGGCCATGTCACCTGTATCGTGGCCGACAGCATTCGCACCGGCGTCACCGCCATTGTGCCGCATCAGGGCAACCTTTTCCGCAATAAGGTGCCCGCCGCCATCTATGTGGGCAACGGATTCGGCAAGTTGGCGGGCTACACGCAAGTGCGTGAACTGGGCAATATTGAAACTCCCGTTATACTCACCAACACCCTAAGCGTGGCTGCAGGCATCGAGGGTGCCGTGCGCTACACCCTGTCGCTCCCCGGCAATGAGCGCGAAAACTCGGTGAATGCCATCGTAGGCGAGACCAACGACGGCAGGCTCAACACCATCCGCGCCATGTATGTCACTCCGCAAATGGTGATAGATGCCATCAAGAATGCCAAAGGCGGTCCTGTGGAGCAAGGTTGCGTGGGAGCAGGAACTGGCACCATCTGCTTTGGGTTCAAGGGCGGAATTGGCACCTCGTCGCGTGTGTTGCCCGAATCGCTGGGTGGTTACACTATTGGGGTGCTTGTCCAGACCAATTATGGCGGCATCCTTGAGATTGATGGCGTGCAGGTGGGTCAGAAACTGCAGAAGTACGATTTCATCAACCATGTGCGTCGCACCGAGAATGTGGATGGCTCGTGCATGATGGTAGTGATTACTGATGCTCCGCTTGACTCGCGCAACTTAGAGCGTGTAGCCAAACGCGCCATGATGGGCATGGCCAAGACTGGCGGCATTGCCTCCAACGGCAGTGGCGACTATGTGATTGCCCTCTCGGTAGCACCCGAGAACCTCATCAACGACAAGGCAAAGAAAATCACCTCTACTGTGCTTGCCAACAACGAAATGTCGTCGATTTTCGCTGCTACTATCGAGACCACTGCCGAAGCACTTTGGAACTCTTTGTTTATGGCCGACTCGATGACAGGCCGTGCCGGCAACCACGTGGATGCTCTCCCTGTTGACAAAGTGCTTGAAATGCTCCGCAACCGGTAGGAGAGCGGTTTCCTTTACTACTTGATTGTTTAGGGTTTCCAAAGCCACAAGCCTTGGGCGGTGGCGAGTTTGTCGAGCAGCGGCAGGATATCGTCGCTGGGATTATAGACGGTGATATGGGTGTCGTCACCACTGAGTGTGAGTAAGGTAGAGGTTGCTTCAATCAGAATGACGAGATGCCGTTTCTGTTCCAGCACACTATGCACGGCATTCAGCAAATGCTCGGGTTCGGGATTGAATGTCCACACTTCGTCGTCGTTCATGCACAAGTGAATGTCGTAGTAGCAATAGAGTTGGAGCAAGATGGCTGCGAATTTGTCGTACAGCAGATTGATGTGAGGCGATTGCAACAACAACTTCTCAATTTTGAAGAATTGTGATCCTTGGTCTGCGGGAACCTGGTGAGGCAGGAAATCAATCACCCAGCAGGGCTTTTCAAGCAGAGATTCGATGATGTCGGTAGTGGGTTGTTGCATATTATATATGGAAAAGTTGTGTGTGGGTTATCGGTCGAAGACGGGTGGGCGGACGGGATCGGTGAGTCGGATAATACGGTCTTTTTCGACCGTGAGCACGCCTTTCACTTTGCGGAAGTGTGCGATGGCCTGCTCGAGGGTCATGTCGTCGGGCTTGCGGATGGCCATGCCGTGAATGATTCTGTAATCGTAAATGACTTGGGCACCGCTTGCCTGAATGGCATCGAGCAGGGGTTGCTTGCCCACTTCGGCATCGTAGGTGATGATGAGGGTGGTGGGAGAGTATTCCAAGCCTGGAATGCTATCGTTGCGAATGGGCAGAGTAACCTTCTCCACTTGCTGCTGTGAGTGGCAAGCCCACAAAGGCATAGCTGTGGCAATCGCCAGAATGAATTGAACCAGTTTCATAGTGCAAATATAGCACAATGTCGGCTAATATACAAACCCTTGAGCGGGTTGCTGAAAACGCGGTTAAAAAATTGGCACAGAAATTGCAAGAGTGTGGTAAATCCAGTGCGGTTGTGTCCGTTTTGGGTTAAAAAAAGTTTATTGAGTGATGTTTTTTGAGTTAAAACCCACAATATGTGGAAATAAATATGTAATTTGGTGAGCTAAATTTAAACTTTAACCCTTGTATAGGGTCTAAAAGGCAAAATCATATTGATAATTTTTTTAAACGTTATAGCATTATGAAGAACAGAAAATTTTTTGCACTGATAGGCATCTTCGCCTTAGGTGGAGCGCTCTATGCTGGCGCTCAAGATTATGATGACATTTACTATGACGCTTCAAAAACCGCGAAGAAAGAGACGGTGAAGAAGAGTAGTGGTTCTGTTTCTCTCACCGAGCAGACACAGCCGACAACTGTGCAGACCCGCGTGGGCAAATCTACTGTTACCCCCGTGTCGACCACACCGCGGGTGAAAGTTGAACGTGATGGCTATCGTGACGATGACGAGTATAACCGTCGTGGCGATTATGAGCTGACGAATCCTTATGATACGACAGCTTATGACGACGAAGGCTCATTCTCCAACACGCAACGCATAGAACGCTTCTATAACCCCGAAATTATCAAGGGAAGTGATGACGAAGAACTCATCACACTCTATTATGAAGATCAACCCACTGTGAACCTTATCATCGGTTCGAATTGGGGCCCTAGTTACTGGTCAGGCTGGGGATGGTCAAATATCTATTATTCGCCTTGGTATGGCGGATTGATGTGTGACTATTATCCTTGGTACACTGGTTGGTATCCCTCGTGGTATTACAGCTGGCATTATGGCTGGCATCACGGCCTGTATGGCTGGGGATACTGGGACAGCTGGGCATATCGTCCTTGGGGCTACTATAGCTATCATCACCCCTGGAATCACTGGGGCTATGGCTGGGGTCGTGACGTCTGGCGTCACAACCATGGCGGTATGGGACATGCCGGTGGACGTCGTCCGTCGAGCATAGGCCGTGGCTATGGCTACAATAAAGGTGGCAATGGCGTATCGGGCGTTCGTTCAAATGGCAATGGTATAGGTCGCCGTCCCTCGACAGGTGGCATCATCAACAACGATCGTCCAACGAGCCGTCCTGGCGTGCGCTATGGCAGTGCCAACGGTAACTATGGCGGTGGTGGCGGCAGCGGCACCGTGGGTGGACATCGCAATCCGTCGCGCGGCAATGTGGGCACCTCGAGTGGCATTAACCGCAGTACCCAGAGCAGTGGCGGCCGTTCTTACACTCCCTCACGCTCTTATGGTGGCAGTTCCTCGTCATCATCAGGTCGCAGCTACGGTGGCAGTTCTTCATCGTCGGGTCGCAGCTATGGCGGCAGCTCCAACATAGGCGGAGGCCGCAGCAGTGGCGGCTATAGTGGTGGCCACAGCAGCGGTGGCAGTCATAGCAGTGGCGGTCACAGTGGCGGAGGCGGTGGACATCGCCGTTAAGCCCCTGAGGCATCATTAAGTGAAACTCTTGACATTAACAAAAGAAACATATTCTGATTTTTAAAAGATGAAAAAGTATATATCAATCATGATGCTGTGCGCCGCACCTCTGCTGGCTAACGCCCAGGGCGCATTCGACGCACTGCAGATGTCGCAAGACGAGTTACGCGGTACTTCACGATTCCAGTCGATGGCAGGTGCATTTGGTGCCCTGGGCGGAGACGTCTCGGTGATGAACCAGAACCCAGCCGGTATTGGCGTGTATCGCAGTTCAGACGTGAGCTTGACGATGGATCTGGACTTCCAGTCGTCGAAGGTAGATGGCATGAGCAGTGCCGACACTCAGACTAAGTTTAATCTGAACAATGTGGGCTATGTGGGCGCTATCAAGCTCAACAGCGAGACGATGCCTAACCTGAATGTGGGTTTCTCGTTCAACCGCAACAAGTCGTTCCACCGCCATTATCAGGGAGGCATGAATGGCATCAAGTCATCGTTGACCAACTATGTTGCCGCTCTGACCAATGCTGGTAATTGGAGTGAAGATGACCTTGCATTCGGTTATAATGGACACCCTTATGGTGCTAATTATAATCCCTACTATGATAGCGCTGCTCCCTGGATGAGCATTCTCGCCTATGATTCATACCTGCTGAATCCAGTAAGCAATGGTTTCGAGGGTATTGCAGCAAATGGTGCATCGGGCTTTGCTGAATTTGAGGTAGATGAAGCTGGACATACCGACGAGTATAGCATCAACTTTGGTGGTAACATCAAGAACAAGGTGTACTGGGGTCTGGGCGTTGGCATCGTTGACCTTGACTATGACTCCTATATGTACTATGGTGAGGGTCTTGACAATGCCTACTACTATCATCCCGACTTTGATGCCAGTGGCAACATGATGGAAACCGGTGCCTATGAAACCGGTTATGCATCCTATGGTTTTGTGAATCATCTTGCAACGAGAGGCACTGGCTACAACTTCAAGCTGGGTGTCATCGTGAAACCTGTGAACGAGCTGCGTCTGGGTCTGGCATTCCACACGCCTACCTACTTTGAGATGAAGGATCTCTACAAGACCATCTCGAGCTTTGAAATGCAAGACTCCTATGGCACCTTCGATGGTGAAAAAGAGGCTGGCGAAGCTGGCTACTGGGATGAGTATCACTACAACCTTCACACCCCCTGGCGTGTGATTGCCAGTGTGGCTGGTGTGATTGGTCAGAAGGGTATCTTGAGTCTTGACTACGAGTGGAAGGGTGCCAACACCATGCGTCTGTGTGATGACGGCGACCATGAGTTTACCGACCTGACCGACGACATCAAGAACTACTTCCAGGCAACACACACCGTGCGAGTGGGTGGTGAGTATCGCGTCAGCGACAACTTTAGCCTGCGTGCCGGTTACTCTTATCAGACTTCGCCTGTGAAGGATGTGGTGAAAGATGGCGTGGTAAGCGTGATCACCAGCGGCTCGAATCCCGCATTCCAGTATGACCGCAGTGTGCAGAACATTACCTGTGGCTTCGGTTATCGCTACAAAGCCTTCTCGCTCGATATGGCTTATGTTCACAACTATCGCCAGAGCAACTACCATGCCTATCCTGCTGTGACTTATCAGTATGGCGGCACCGACTTTGGCAACTATGCCGCTGTGAACGACCACAACAATCGTGTTTCGCTCACGCTCGGTTTCAGATTCTAACTGTTTAGGTTAATACTATCACTTATCTTGGCTACCTGCCCATGATTGGGTGGGTAGCTTTTTTTGTGGAAAATAGTTGTGTGTGGGTGAAAAAACTCGTAACTTTGTAAAGTGCCAGTCAGAACTGATTGAGCCACAAAACCCGATAGCGATGAATGTGAACTTGCCCGAGAATATTGACCTTGACAATGTCGAGTTCCAGAATGCCTGGAACCTGATCAAGAACACGCACCGCTCGGTCTTTCTGACGGGAAAGGCGGGCACGGGCAAGAGTACATTCTTACGCTATATTTGCGCTACGACCAAGAAGAGCTATGTGGTGCTGGCTCCCACAGGCATCGCTGCCGTGAATGTTGGCGGCCAGACGCTGCACTCGTTCTTCAAGATACCGTTTAAGCCCCTGCTGCCCGACGACCCCGAGTTCTCGCCACGCCAGATCAGGAAGACGCTTCGCTACTCAAAAGAGAAGATAAAGCTCATCAGGAAACTGGAACTCATCATCATCGACGAGATTTCGATGGTGCGGGCCGATATCATCGACTTTATCGACAAGGTGCTGCGCATCTATTCGAGCAATATGCGCGAGCCGTTTGGCGGCAAGCAGCTGCTCTTTGTGGGCGATGTGTTTCAGCTGGAGCCGGTGGTGACGCGCGACATGCGCGAGATCTTGCGGCGCTACTATAACCAGTTCTTCTTTTTCAATGCCCATGTGTTCACGAGTCTGGGGTTAATACCCATCGAGTTGCGAAAGATTTACCGCCAGACCGACAATACCTTTGTGTCGATGCTCGACCGTGTGCGCGTGAACCGCGCCTCACAAGATGACATACGCCAGTTAAATAGCCGTTACGATGCGTCTTATACCGAAAAAGAGGGCTACATCATGACCCTTGCTACACGCCGCGACACCGTGGATGCCATCAACGAGGAGCACATGAATGCGCTGACTACCCCGGAATACACCTTTGAAGGCGAGGTGGAAGGGAACTTTCCCGACAACGACCTGCCCACCTCGAAAGAGCTTATCCTCAAGCAAGGAGCACAGGTGATATTCATCAGGAACGACAAGGAGGGCCGCTGGGTGAATGGTACCATTGGGATCGTGAGTGAGGTAAACTCTCAAAAAGTGCATGTGGCTCTTGAAGCTGGCGATGACTATGAGTTGGAGCGAGAACGGTGGGAGAATATCCAGTACTACTACGACGAGAAGGAGAAGAAGGTGATGGAAACCCTGCTGGGCACCTTCACGCAATATCCCATCAAGCCTGCATGGGCACTCACGGTTCACAAGAGCCAGGGCTTGACATTTAACCGCATAGTGATAGACTTTGCAGGCGGTGCTTTCACCAGCGGGCAGACCTATGTAGCGCTGTCGCGCTGCACCTCGCTTGAGGGTATCACGCTGCTCAAACCCCTCTCGGGGCGCGACATCATTGTGAGCTCATCGGTGGTGAACTTCAGCCGCCAGTTCAATAATCAGATGGCCATTACCGGAGCCCTTGAACAGGAAAAGGCAGCCCAACTCTATCGCAGGGCACTGCATGCTCTTGACAAGAACGAGTTCGGCATGAGCCTCGACTACTTTGCTCAGGCCATGAACATACAGAATATGCTGGGCAGCAAGTCGGCTCGACGACTGCTGTCGATCAAGATGCAACGCTTCAACCGGTTGCAGAAGAAGATTGATAGCCTCGAAGGTGTGATAGATGCGCAGAAACAGATGCTTAAGAATCTGGCTCTCGAATATACGGAGATGGGTAATCAGGTGCTGGGTCGCGGCACATTTGCCGAAGAACCTGCCGAGGCTTATGGTTCGGTGGCCGCTACACCGCTTGATGATATTGCCATCAAGTCGGCGATGGCCAACTATAACAAGGCCCTGAAGATATATCCTGCCTGTGTGGATGCTTATGTAGGCAAAGCGCGACTGCTCATGGTGATTGACGAGCCCGACCGTGCTGAAGCCACCCTGCAGGAGGCTCTGGCTATTCAGTCGGAGTGCTATGAGGCGCACATGTGCCTGGGCGAGTTGTACCTGAACAGGAAAGACATGCCAGCCGCCATTAAGGCCTACAAGCGTGCTGTCCGTGCCGACAAGAAGGCGGTGGCTCCGCTTATGTCGTTGGCACACTTGTATGAGCGCATAGGGCTTGACGACCTTGCCGAGGAGTATGCGCTGAAGGCTCGCCAGCTGCGTGAACGGCAGATGAAGGCAAGCAGAAAGGGACGCAAAAACTGATAATCATTTTTGCTTGAGGATAAAGTAACGAGACCGGCATTGAAGCACGCCGGTCTCGTTTTATTTTAGATTTACTAGATGCTCTAGATGTACTAGATGTACAAGTTTATTTGCTGATACCTAAGATCATGTTGATGATGAGGGTCACGTCCATCACGTCTGCCTTGGTGTCGCCGTTTACGTCGGCATTGTCGAAGTTAAACGGGGTGGGGTTCTTGCCCAGAATGTAGTTGATGATCGTGGTGACATCGTTCACATCTACATTGCCGTCGTTGTTGGCGTCGCCAGGCTTGTCAGATACATTCTTCTCAATAACGAGTTTGCTGTTTTCGAGGTCAACCGTTACATTGTAAGTGCCTTTGTCAATCTGGATAGTGCTATAACCTTCAAACGAGAGAGAAATCTCCTCGCCGAAGAGCTCATCGGTCATCAAGAAGTTTCCGTCATCGCTCCAAGGACCGAAACGGTAGGGAGCAATGTAATCCCAGCCACCTTGGTCATCGTTCTCAGCAAGCGCGGTAGAGAAGCCAAAGAAGGCCGAAGTGTTCTCACCTGAAGGTTCTGCAGTGATGGTAGCTGTGTAGATGCCATCTTTGAACTCCATCTTCACACCCACATTGGGAGCCCATTGGTTGCCGTTGACTTCGCCAAGGATATAGACATCGGCAGTGTCAACAGGAATGATAATCTCGCCACCAATGAGGAGCGTCATGTCGGTGAGGTTGACAGTGAGGGTGTATTCGCCAGCGGGGATGCGCAGGGTCTTGCCATTGTCGACCAGAGGAATGGTGTCGTGGATGTTGTCGGCTGTTACCCAGTAGTCGCCTTCGCTCTGAGCACCAAAACGATACATGGCGATTTCGTCCCAAGAACCGAGTTTCTTGGTGAAGCTGAAATAGGAGTTTCCATCGCCAGCATCAACAGCAACGAGGTTGGCAGTGAAGGTCTCGCCATCTTCAGAGGTCATTTCCTGGCCAGTGGTGGGATCCCAGTCGCCTGCAACATTGCCAAGGATGTAGACCTTGGTGGGTTCGGGTTCGATGGGAGTGATGGTGCCTGAAATAACGAGTGTCTTGTTATTCAGATCTACCGTCAGCGTGTATTGGCCAGCAGGAACAGCAAAAGCGTGTCCGGGCTGGTCGGTCTGGACGAGTGCGAGGGCGCTGTCCAGATAGTTTTCATTGAATACAAAGTCGTTGCCATCGGTATCGGCACCAAAGCGATAAGTGGCAATCGCAGCCCAGTCGTCGGCGTTCTCAGCCAGTTTGGTTGTGAAGCTGAATGTGGTGGGGCTTTCAGGATTGATGCTGATAGAGTAGGTTTCGGTAGTCTCGTCATAGGTCATCTTGTCGCCCTTGGTGGGATCCCAACCCTGTGCTGCGGGACCAAAGAGATAGAGGTCGGGGATTGTTACAGGTGCACTGGGGTCGGTGATGGTAACACTGTTGCCGCCTGTGTAGAAGTAGACCATGCCGTCTTGAGGAACCAGGTCGCTAGTCTGGCTGGTGCCGTCATTGAAGATGAGACCGGGGTTGCTGGCATTGTGAGTGTAGGTGAAGAAATAATACTCTGTGCCATTCAATTGGGTGGTTTCGAGTGTATTGATAGCCTTGCCTGGCCAGTTGTCGAAATAGCTGCCGTCGCTATCCCAAGCCCAGATGTTGCCAATTGAAGCCTTGTCGATGTAGATGGTGCCATTGAAAGTGGGAACCACAACTTCTTCCTTGAACACCACCTTCAGCACACGGGTTGAATCGTTGAAGGTGAAAGTGTAAATACCAGCCTGAGTAAAGTTACTGTAAGGGCTTTGGTCTGTTCCGGCCTCAAGAGTAGTTTCAGTACCGAGAACCACTTCCATAGAGCCGCCAAAACGATAGGGTTTGATACCGTCCCAGTCGCCGTTATTGGCACCTAACTTGCTTGTCAGGCTATAATACTGTTGTCCGGTTGCAGTCACTTCCAGGTCGAGTGTGTAGTTGTGCTCGTCGACAGCGGTGAATGCAGCGCCCTTGCTCGGATTCCAGCCATCGGGAGAGATGGCGCCTATGAGCCACAAGTCAGCATTTGCCTGAAAGGCAAACATAGTTGCGACCAAAAGGCTCAGAAAGGTAAATGATTTTTTCATAAAGCGTTGATTTTTAAGTTTATATATAAATATTAAAAAGAAAATTTCGTGTGTTTCGTGATTGTTTTTAGCAAAGATAGTGTATTAGAGATAAAAATGTATAGTAAAAGTAAATAAAAAATAACCTATTGTTACGCAAACGATTACATGTGCGCTAACATAAGTGATAGGTTTGATGAGGCTGTGATGCAATCAGGCGTTGAGAATGGCCATGTACTCATCGTAGGGGATGTAGCGGCCACCCATGGAGCGGAGGTGCGGGGTTTCGAACTGGCAGTCGATGAGTTTGCCGCCATTCTTTTGCATGGTGTAAGCAAGTGCGATGAGTGCCAATTTTGAGGTATTGGGCTCGAGCGAGAACATGCTCTCGCCAAAGAAGCATCGCTTGAGGGTGATGCCGTAGAGTCCGCCTGCCAACTGGCTCTTGCTGTTCCACACTTCCACGCTTGTGGCATGGCCCAACTGGTGCATCAGTTTGTAGGCCTTAATCATCTGCGGTCCGAGCCATGCACCCCATTCGTGGAAGCGCAGAGCAGCACAATACTCGATGACATCGTCGAAGGCCTGGTTGACGGTGATGCTGTAAGTGCCCTTGTTGATGAGGGTGCGCATGGAGTGGGAGATGTGAATCTCGTTGGGAAAGATGACAAAACGCTCCATTGGGCAATACCACTGAATCTCCTCGTGCATTCTGAAACCGAACCAGGGGAAAATACCTTGACTATAAGCGAGAAGGAGGCGTTCGGGACTCAAGTCGCCGCCATAGGCGAGCCACCCCTCGTCATTTGCCAGATGCGGGTCGGGGAAAACCAGTTCTTCGCTAAGCGGTATCATGCGATGTAGAGTTTGTCATCCTTGAGCTTCACATTGGCCTTACCGCCATCCTTGAGACGGCCGAAAAGGATTTCGCGCATGAGCAGGGTTTTGAGCTGCTGGAGGATGACGCGGTCCATTTCGCGGGCACCGAACTCCTTGGAGAAACCTTGCTGGAGCAGGTGCTCGTGTGCCTCCTTCGAGAGTTTCATAGTCACCTTCTTGGCCTTGAGCATGTTGGACAGCTCGCGCAGTTTCTTGTCGAGAATGAGGCTTGCCATTTCGCGGTCCATATCGTTGAAGACCACGATGCCTGAAAGGCGGTTGATGAACTCGGGCTTGAAGGTCTTCTTCACCTGCTTGAGCATGGCGCTGCCAGCGGTGACAGTAGAAGCGAAGCCCACTGAGGCTTGTGCGGCAAACTGTGCGCCGGCATTGCTTGTCATGATAAGCACCACATTGCGGAAGAAGGCCTTGCGACCTTTATTGTCGGTGAGCACGCCATAATCCATGACCTGAAGCAGGATGTTAAAGATATCGGAGTGTGCTTTCTCGATTTCGTCGAGCAGCAGTACGCAGTCGGGCGACTTGCGCACGGCATCGGTGAGCAGTCCGCCGTCTTCATAACCCACATAACCGGCTGGAGAGCCGATGAGCTTGGCGACGGTGTGCTTCTCGACATACTCACTCATGTCGAAGCGTATGAGCTGCACACCCATTTCCTTGGCGAGGACTTTGGCGACTTCGGTCTTGCCTACGCCGGTGGGGCCGACGAAAAGCAGACTTGCCAGCGGCTTGGTCTCGTCGGTGAGTCCGGCTTTGGAGAGCTGGACAGCCTCGACCACGCTGCGCAGGGCCTCGTCTTGGCCGAAGATGACGCTATTCATGCGCTGATAGAGGTTCTCAAGGTTGGAGTTGTCGTTCTCCTTCATGGCGAGGGCATCGATTTTGCTCACCTTGGCAAGCACATCGGCGATGAGTTGCTTGTCGACGGTCTTGCTGCGACGGCCTTTCATGTTGACAAAGGCACCTGCCTCGTCGATGAGGTCGATGGCCTTGTCGGGCAAATAACGGTCGTTGATGTAGCGGGCACTCGCCTTGACGGCAAACTCGATGGCCTCATCGCTATATTTCACATGGTGGAATGCCTCGTAGTTGGGTTTCAGTTCCTGCAGAATCTTGATGGTCTCGTCAATGGAGGGCTCAACGATGTCGATGGTCTGGAAACGGCGGATGAGTCCTTTGCTACGGGCGAGGTTGCGGTTGTACTCCTCATAAGTGGTGGCGCCGATGAAGCGCACTTTGCCGCCTTCAAGGTAGGGCTTGAGCATGTTGGATGCGTCGAGCGAGCCATTGCCCGTCTGACCGGCGCCCACCAGGTTGTGAATCTCGTCGATATAGACGATGGCTTTCTCTTCCTGTTCGATGCCCGTCATGATGCGCTTGATGCGGTCTTCGAAGTCGCCGCGGGACTGTGTGCCCGCCACAAGACTGCCGAGTTCGAGCTGATAGATGCGGAAACCCTTGAGGGCATCGGGCACCTTGCCGTCGACG
>JAFZSO010000035.1 GCA_017619355.1 Muribaculaceae bacterium | reverse complement strand
CCGCAGTTCAGGTTCTCAATTCTATGTGGTGACAGGTAAGGTATATACTCCCGATATGCTCGAAGGCATGAAAGGCCGCATGGCCGACCAACGCAAACAGCAGATATTCACATCCCTTGCCATGGAGCACATGGACTCTATCAAGGCTATGCAGGCGAGAAGCGACATGGCTGGCTTGCAGGCTTTGCGCGACGAGTTGATAGCGAAGACCGAGGCACAGTATGCCGCTGCTCCTTTCGAGTTCACACCCGAACAGGTTGAGGCCTACACCACCGTAGGCGGCACACCACATCTCGATGGCCAGTACACTGTGTATGGTGAGGTGATTGAGGGCTTCGATGTGATCAACAAGATCCAGAACGTGGAAACCGGCGCACACGACCGTCCGCTTGCCGATGTGAAGATACTCTCGATGAAGGTGATTAGACCTGCCTCAAGGTAAGGTTAGAATCAAGCATTCTCTTTGATAAGCGTCAACAAATACCAGTTCCCTAACGGGCTACGCCTGCTGCATCACTATGATGGGGCAACGCGCATGGTGGCGGTGAACCTGCTCTATGATGTGGGCAGCCGTGACGAAGATCCTGCGTGCACCGGTTTGGCTCACCTGTGTGAACACCTCATGTTCACTGGCACCGATGAGGTGGGGCAGTACGACACCGAGCTGCAGAAGGCCGGTGGCGACAGCAATGCGTGGACTAATACCGACGTCACCAACTACTATGAGACCCTTCCTGCGCACAACCTCGAGACTGCCTTGTGGCTCGAGTCTGACCGTCTGCAGCACCTGCGTCTGAGTCAGGAGAGTGTCGACACGCAGAAGAAGGTGGTGATCGAGGAGTTCAAGCAGCGCAGTCTGAACGTGCCCTATGGCGACTTGTCACACATCCTGAACGGTGCCGCCTTCAAGGTGCATCCTTATCGCTGGCCTGTGCTGGGTCTCACTACCGACCACATTGCTCAAGTGACAAGAGATGATGTAGTGAAGTTCTTCAAAGGACATTATGCGGTCAACAACCTTATTATGGCCATTTCGGGCAATGTGAAGTTTGACGACGCTGTGCGGCTTGTTGACAAGTGGTTCGGTTCCATTGCTCCCGTTGAGTTGCAGGAGCGAAAGTTGCCCCAGGAGCCTCCTCAACGCGAGGCACGGCTGGTCAAGAAGCATAGCGATGTGCCGCAAGACCTGCTCTATATTGCCTATCACATGTGTGGGCGCCGTGATGCCGACTATCAGGCGTGCGACCTGTTGAGCGACGTGCTTGCCAACGGCACTTCATCGCGTTTCTTCCGCAATGTGCTCATGAAGAGCGAGGTGTTCACCGACCTTGATGCCGCTGTGACGGGAACGCTCGACCCTGGTCTGTTCCTGGTGCGTGGGCGACTGCGTGACGGCCACACGTTTGCCGAGGCGCAGCAGCTGGTCGACGAGCAGTTGAGCCTGCTGCTTGACAAGGGTGTGACCGAGTATGAACTGGCTAAATGCACCAATAAGTTTCACTCGAATCTGCTATTCGACAACATAGGTTATGCCGACAAGGCGTTGCGGCTGTGTGAATACGAGAACATCTCGGCTGCCGACGATGTGAACCACGAGGTGGAGAAATATCGCCGCCTCAATCCCGAAGTGGTCAAGCACGTGTCGGAGCAGTTGTTCAGGCCCGAAAATTCCATCACACTCCACTATGGTCCTGGAGTGGAGGATTGCTGAAATCCCATCATTTTTGACTAATATTTTTTTATAATCACTTTCTTGTTGAGAATAAGGTGATTAAGTCGTTGTGTGAGTAAAAAGTGGGTTAAAAATTTTCTCAGTCTAAAAAAAAATCGTACATTTGGGGTTAATTGTTGAATTGCGTCCCTTAAAATGACGCGTTAAATTGCTTTAATATGGAATCGCGTGAAATGTCCCAATCGAACGAAAACCTCGAAAAGGATGTAACCCTGAATGAAGAGACTGCAGCCCAAACCCCTGCAGAATCAGTAGAGATTAATGCTGAAGTGGTTGAAGAAGCCGCTCAGGAAGTCGAGAATCAGCCAGCCGAAGAGCCGGCACCAGAGCCCGAGGCCGTTGCAGAACCGGAGCCGGAGCCTGAAGCAGAGCCCGTGGAGGAACCTGTGGAGGAGGCTCCCGCACCCGAGGAACCAGCACCTGCTGTGGAACCTGAACCCGAAGCAGCTCCCGAGCCAGAACCTGTAGAGGAGGAGCCTGCTGTGGCAGAAGCTCCCGTTGAGGCCGAGGAAGCTCCTGTGGCTGAAGAAGCTCCAGTCGAGCCCGAGCCTGAGGCTCAACCCGAACCTGAAGAAGCTCCTGCGGCTGTGGAAGAAAGCCACGAGCCTCAGGAAGAAGTCGACTTCACCAAATTCAGCAAAGAAGAGTTGGTAGCACACCTCGAGTGGATGGCTGATCAGCCTATCGACAGCGTGAAAGACGCCGTTATGCAACTCAAGGCCGCTTTCTTCGCCCTGCGCAAAGAAGAGATTGCCAAAGAGAAAGAAGCGTTTGTCGCCAATGGCAATGACGAGGCTGCATTTGCTCCTGCCGAAGATGCCGACGAGCAAAAGGTGAAAGAACTGCTCAACCAGCTCAAGGAGAAGAAAGCCGAGTTCAATGCTGCACAAGAAGCCATCAAGTTGGCCAATCTCGAGCGTAAACAAGCCATCATTGAACAGATTTTCGAAATCACAAGCGATCCCGATAATGTTAACCGTCAGTACAATAAGGTGCAGCAGTTGCAGCAGGAGTTCAAGGCCGTTGGCGAAGTTCCTGCTACCAACGTCACCGATGTGTGGAAGAAATATCAGGTGGTGGTAGAGAAGTTCTACGACCTGCTGAAGATGAACAAGGAACTGCGTGACTACGACTTCAAGAAGAATCTTGAAATCAAGCAGCAGCTCTGTGCCGACGCCGAGCAACTCGACGAAATGACCGATGTGGTCGACGCCTTCAAGAAACTCCAGACCCTGCACAACTCATGGCGCGAGACCGGTCCCGTTGCCAAGGAGATCAGGGAAGAACTGTGGGCACGCTTCAAGAATGCTTCGTCGGTCATCAACAAGAAGTATCAGCTCTTCTTCGAGGAGCGCAAGGCAACCGAGAAGGCCAATGCTGAAGCCAAGACTCAACTCTGCGAGCAGATTGAGGCCATTTCAACCGAGGGCCTGAACTCTTACTCGGCTTGGGACAATGCCACCAAACAAATCATTGCACTGCAGGAAGAGTGGAAGAAATTAGGTTTCGCCTCACGCAAGGTGAATACCGAACTGTTTGCTCGCTTCCGCAAGTCGTGCGACGAATTCTTTGCTCAGAAGGCTGCCTTCTTCAAGACCATGAAGGAAGAACTCTCGCAGAACCTTGCCAAGAAGACCGAACTCTGCGAGAAGGCCGAGGCTCTGAAGGACTCTACCGACTGGAAGAAGACCACCGATGAGCTGGTGGCTCTCCAGAAGGAGTGGAAGACCATTGGTCCCGTGGTCAAGAAGCACAGCGATGCCATCTGGAAACGCTTCATTGCTGCCTGCGACTACTTCTTTGAGGAGAAGAAGAAACAGACCACCAATGTGCACACGCAGGAACACCAGAATCTCAAGACCAAGAAGGGCATCATTGCCTCCATCAACGCGATTCTTGATGCAGAGCCCGACGATGACTCGGCTACCAAGGTGCGTGAGCTCATGCAGCAGTGGCAGGAAGTGGGTCACGTGCCCTATAAGGAAAAGGACAAAATCTATGCCGAGTATAAGGAGGCCATCGACAAGGCCTTTGAAAAATTCGACATGAAGGCTGTCCGCGCACGCATGGCCAACTTCGAGTCGTCGCTCAACCAGATGGCAGGTTCCGACAAGGTCTATCACGAGCGTGAACGCCTGGTGCGCACCTATGAGCAGAAGTGCCAGGAACTCAAGACCTTCGAAAACAACCTGGGCTTCTTCAATGCCCGTTCCAATACTGGTAATACCCTCGTCAAGGAGATGGAGCGCAAGATCGACAAGATCAAGGAAGATATTGCCATGCTTGAGCAGAAAATCAAGCTCATCGACGAGAAAATTTAACCTGAAATAACGATTTGTATCACTCTCTGCAGCACACCTGATGGTTGCAGGGAGTGATTTGTTAAGCGGCAAGTTACTACTTTGAAAGGCAAAGGCAGATACGGACAGTTCATTCGCTGGATATTCTCCGGTATCGACTTTCTCATCCTGAATATCATCTATCTGGTGGTGTGCTGGTTTGAGCCAGTCGACGGCATCTTCTTTTCGCGGCCCGTGTGGCTGCTGCTCAATCTGTCGTATTTCGTTGTTGCTTATTTCTTCTCTGACATTCACGAGCGTCGCGTGGTCTATGCCGACCAGGTGGTCATGCAGGTAGTCAAGGCGGTGATGCTCCATGCCGTTATTTTCCTCTCGCTTATCTATTTCCTGGGCTACGACAATGTGTCGTGGAAGACCATCGTCAAGTTCTATGCCGCATTCTTCATTGTGCTGGCGCTGTGGTGGATTTTCTCGCGCCGGTTGCTCAAGATGTATCGCACCAGCGGTTACAACTACAAGCGCATCGTCATCATCGGCAGTGGCAGCGTCGCCACCCGGCTCATGGAGGAACTGGCATCTGATCTTGGCTACGGCTATCGCATCGAGGGCGTGTTCGACAACAACAAGAAGGCGCGCAGCCTCAAGAACTATAAAGGCACGCTCGACGACCTCGAGCCTTTCCTCAAGGACAACCTCATCGACGAGATGTATTGTGCCATCCCCGCCAGTGAGAACGACGAGGTGATGCGACTCATGAAAATGGCTGAGCGCAATGCTGTCGACTTCTTCTACACGCCGCAGCTGGGCCGTTATGTGACCCGCCGTTTCGAGCTGTATTCCCTGGGCAACATTCCCATTCTCTCGGTGCGGCCTTATCCGCTGAGCAATCCCTTCAATGCCTTGCTCAAGCGCAGCTTCGACTTGCTGGTGTCGCTCATCGCACTCATCCTCTCGCCACTGGTGCTCATCCCTGTGGCAATCGCCATCAAGGTCACTTCACCAGGTCCCATTTTCTTCAGGCAGGAACGCACAGGCTTGCGTGGCGAGCCATTTGTGTGCTACAAGTTCCGCACCATGCGCGTCAACAACGATTCCGATACCAAGCAGGCCACCAAGGACGACCCCCGCAAGACCCGTCTGGGCAAATTCTTGCGCAAGACCAGCATCGACGAGTTGCCCCAGTTCTGGAATGTGTTCAAGGGCGATATGTCGGTAGTGGGACCGCGTCCGCACATGATCAAGCACACCGAGGCCTACAGTGAGCTCATCGACAAGTATATGCTGCGCCACACCATCAAGCCCGGCATTACAGGCTGGGCGCAGGTCAACGGCTATCGCGGACAGACCGACGAACTCTGGAAGATGGAGAAACGCGTAGAGTATGACGTGTGGTATGCCGAGAACTGGAACTTCATGCTCGACATCAAAATCATCTTCCTCACCATCTACAAAGCCATCTTCGGCGACAAAAACGCCTTCTAACAACAGAATTAGACATCTCGTTGTTTGTAGAGATCTCTGAGTTCTCAGAGCACTCGGATTCCTATCGTTATGCTCTAAATCTTGTGTGCCTTATATTTCTTAAAAAAATGCGGGCCGGCTGGGGTGCAGTCGGCTCGCATCAAGCAGTTTTATAAAATAATGTGTGTGGCTTATTTGAGGCCCATCTTCTTGGCGATGGCAGCGGGGATTGCTTCCTTGTTGACCATGATGTCGAGGGTCTTGCCCAGGAAGAATGCCTCGCTCACATAGAAGAAGCCGTGGTAGAGTTGGTTGGTGTCCCAGCTGTTCTGCACCTTGAAGTAGCGGTTGCCCTCCTGATCAACGGCCTTGCCCATGATGACCATGCCGTGGTCGTCGGTAGTCTCCTTGGTGTCGAACCACTCCTGACGCAGTTCTTGGGTGACTTTGATTTCCTTCATGGGGCCCTTGATGTCCCACTTCTCGGTCTCGCGGTCCTGATCGCTGAGCTGAGTCCAGCGGTCCATATCGCTTCCCTTGAGGTCGGGGGTGTCGCCAATATCGGGCAGGATGGCATAGCCCTTGCGCCACTTGAGTCCCTTCTCGCTCACGTCGGCACCCCAAGCAACGGTGTAGCCGTGGTCGATGGCGTAGTTCACAATCTCGAGCATCTCTTCCATGGGCACATTCTGATAGTTGTACCACAGCCAGTTGTCGGCTACTTCAAGCACGAACGGCTTGTAGTAGGGGTGGTGTGTGAATGATGAAATGCCAATGTAGTCGTCCATCTTGATAGGCAGTGAGGCGGCAAACGATTGCGGCGTGTAGGTCTTGCCTTCCCAAGTGAAGGTCTCGGGCAGTTTGCCCATGTAGGCATCGAGAATGCCCTTGAAACCTTCGACCCACGAGGGAGTGAGTTTCTTGAGCTTGCGCTGGTTAATGACATTGGCATAGCCGCTGAGGGTGGCGGTGAGCTCGGCAGTGTTAAACTTCTTGTCGCCGTGGGTCATGCCGGTATAGACATCGTTGGGTACCATACCATAGTTTTCCCACACATAGCTCACATCGTCGGCAGCTCCGCCTTCGGCAAAGTTCACGGTGCCATCCATGCGGATGTACTTGATGGCCTTGTCGAGGTAGCAGTGATAAACCACGAAACCCTCGCTCAGGTGAATTTCCTTGCCCGTCTTACGCAGAATCTCGCTCTCGAAGAAGGTGTTGGTAGAGTAGCACCAGCAAGTTCCTGACTTGTTCTGGTCTTTGACTGGTGTTGTTTTGATCACTTTTGTGTCGGTGAATTTGAATCCCGTGCTGTCGGGGATGACCACTTTGTCGTCGGCGTTAGCAGTGCTGAAAGCCGCAGCAGCCATGAAAATAGACAAAAATAAATACTTCATAGTTTTTAAGTTGAAATGATATTAAGTTTTTACAATATGTCGTGTGATAGAAATCTGTTACAAATATACAACTTTATAATTATGTGGGCAAATTTATTTTGAGTATGAATGTTGAAAGTGAACTAAAATGGTAAAAAATACGGAAATATGGGAGGGTAAATGCAATTTTTGTGAAAAAAATTTTATGGTTTCATCAAAAAAACCTATATTTGTGATTTGTAAAGAGAAGAAACTAACATTATTCATTTAATTTTAATAGAACTATGAAAAAAATTCTTTGTGTATTTCTTAGTGCAGCGCTGATGCTTGGCGTCTCGGGCTGCGGTTCAATGAGTAACACCGCTAAGGGCGGTATGATTGGTGGTGGCGGTGGCGCCGCTGTTGGTGCAGCTATCGGTGCAATCTTCGGTAAAGGCAAGGGTGCCGCCATTGGCGCAGCTGTTGGTGCCGCTGTAGGCACAACTGCCGGTGTCCTGATTGGCAAGAAGATGGACAAGCAGGCTAAGGAGCTTGCTCAGATTCAGGGCGCTCAGGTTGATACCATTACCGACCAGAACAACCTGAAGGCTATTAAGGTTACCTTCGACGGTGGCATTCTGTTTGCAACCGGCAAGGCTGCTCTGAACCAGACTGCGAAGAACTCGCTAACCCAGTTTGCTGCATCGTTGAAAGAGAATCCTCAGACCAATGTGCAGATTTATGGCCACACCGACAACACTGGCTCGCTTGCAGTGAACCAGAAGTTGTCGAAAGAGCGTGCCAACTCGGTGCTGACTTACCTGATGAATTCGGGTGTGGCAGGTAGCCGTATGGTAAGCGAAGGCTTTGACTATCAGTATCCTGTGGCAAGCAACGATACCGAGGCTGGCCGTGCACAGAACCGTCGCGTTGAGATCTATATCTCGGCAAACGAAGAGATGATTAACGAGGCTAACGCAGGCACTCTGCAGTAAGCCGACTTAAATCAAAGAACGAAAGAATCGCAGCTCCAGCAGGGGCTGCGATTTTTATTTGCCCAAACGCTTCGCCATGTGAAAAAAAATGTGTAACTTTGATAATTGAAATTTATCTATAAAAACCGACGAAAAATGAAACGGAAAATCAGGCTGATATTGGTGCTGTTGCTGGCAAGCATGGCATCGGGCATGAGTGTGTGGAGTCAGGACTTCACCAAGGTGGATACGCTGAAATTCTATGATGCCATGGGCTTCAGGATGGTGAATTATGCCTTCGAGAAGACGCTCGAGACACGCATCCCCAAGTATTTGAAAGACAGTGTGCGACCCGACCTGTGGGAGCGCGCCAAGTGTACCAGCGGCAAGGCCTTCAGGTTCGCTACCAATTCGCATGCCGTGGCCATCAGGTACAACCTGCTCACCAACATGCACATGATGCACATGGCCGATACGGGCATCAAGGGCTGCGCCCTCTACATCTATGACGATGACACGCAAAGCTGGCAGTTTGTGAACTGTAACCGACCCGTGCGCAAGGACACGCCTGTTCGCCCGCGTGAGGACTCCATCCAGAGCAAGGTGCTGGTTGACCGCCTCGACGGCAAGATGCACGAGTATATGCTATACTTGCCGCTCTATGACGGCGTGCGCTGGCTGGAGATAGGCGTCGACAGCAGTGCGGTGGTGAGTCAGCCGTTGCTCAACAGTCCCAAGGTGGGGAAGAAGCTGGTTTTTTACGGCACGAGCATCTTGCAGGGCGGTTGCGCCACACATCCTGGCATGGTGGGCACGAGCATCATTCAGCGCGACCTCGACATCGAGTGCGTGAACATTGGCATCAGTGGCGAGGGCAAGATGGACAACTGCATGGCCCGAGCCATGGCCACCATACCCGATGTGGCGGCCTTTATTCTCGACCCCATACCCAACTGCACGAAGAACATGTGCGACTCGCTCACCTACGACTTCGTGAACATCATTCGTCAGGCACGCCCCGATGTGCCCATTTTCATGGTCGAAGGGCAGATGTACAGCTATGCCAAATACAGCGGCTTCTACAGCAAATATCTGCCGCAGAAGAACTACGAATTCCACAAGAATTACCTGAAACTCAAGGCTGATAACCCCAACAATCTCTATTATATCGACTGCAAAAACATCTACGGACCGAACAACGATGGCACGGTTGACGGCATACACCTGACCGACATAGGTTTCTATTACTATGCCCAGAAACTGGAGCCTTACATCAAGGCCGTGCTCAACGGCACCAAAGTGCCTTTCCAGGACGAGGTGAACAAGCCTTATCCAGAGCCCGAGAATGCCGAGTGGTGATAAACGATAAAGAGACATTGCTATGAAGCTGAAACATTTGATGGCGGCGTGTGTGTGGCTGGTGGCTGGTGTGGCTCAGAGTGCCTCGCTTGCCGATAGCCTGCAATACTATGATGCGCTGCAATTCCGCATGATCAACAAGGGATTTACCGATACCGAGACACCCTATACACGCCTGCCACTGTGCATCTACGACAGTGTGCGACCCACGCAGAAGACCGACGGGCAGATGAGTGCCGGCTTGGGATTCAGGTTTGCCACCAATTCGCGGGCGATAGGGGTGCGCTACAATCTGCGCATGAACTTCCACATGAACCACATGGCCGACACGGGCATCAAGGGTACCGACCTCTATTGTCTGAACGATGACGGGCAGTGGATTTTCGTGAACTCGAGTCGCACCAACAGCGACAGCATTCAGCGAAAGGTGTATGCCAGCAACCTTGACGGCAAGATGCACGAATACATGATTTACCTGCCTCTTTATGATGGCGTGAACTGGCTGGAGATAGGCGTTGACAGTGATGCCGTGATTCAGCAACCCCAGGTGAATGTGCCCATGAAAGAGAAGAAGATTGTGTTCTATGGCCACAGTGTGGTGCAGGGCGGCTGTGCTTCCCGAACGGGCATGGTGGCTACCAGCATACTGCAGCGCAGGCTGGGTGTGGAGTGCGTGAACTTAGGACTGAGCGGCGAGGGCCGGATGGACTGGTTCATGGCGCGTGCCATGGCTACGATTCCCGATGTGGCTGCCTATGTGATCGACCCTATTGCCAACTGCACGGTGGAGCGGGTTGATACGGCCGCTCGTGGATTCATCAACATCTTGCGCGAGGCGCATCCCGATGTGCCCATCTTCATGGTCGAGTGCCAGGAGTTTGCCTATGAACAGGTGGACACGCGTCAGCAGGTGAAAAGCGCCGAAATCAACCGATTGTTCCACCAGCGTTATCTTGACTTGAAAAAGGAGAATCCCAAGAACCTCTACTATATTACCCGCAACAACCTGATTGGTCCTCATGGCGAGGGAACGGTAGATGGGGCTCATCTCACCGATCTGGGTTTCGTCTATTATGCCCAGAAACTGGAACCCTACCTTCGGGCGGCATTAGAGGGCCGTCCCATTCCCGAAGAACCCTAAATAAACCGATGAAAATGGAACAGAAACGCAAAGGTTACATCGAGAGCCTGATAGAGGAGGGCGAGCATGAGCATCAGGATTTCAAGTATCAGATATCGGATGCGAAGAAAATAGCCCGCAGCATTGCGGCCTTTGCCAATCACTCGGGCGGTCATCTGCTTGTGGGCGTGAAAGACAACGGCCACATAGCCGGTGTGAGCAGCGACGAGGAAATCTACATGGTAGAACAGGCCGCTCAGATGTATTGCAATCCGCCACAAGAAGTGAAGTTCCAGGTTTATAGGGTGAAGGGCAAGAATGTGGTGAAAGCCACCGTTGACGAGGCCGATGTGAAGCCCGTGAAAGCGCCTGACGAGAACAGCATCTGGCGTGTGTATTACCGCGTAGCCGACGAGAATGTGCTTGCCAGTTCGCTCCATGCAAAAATACTGAAGAAGAAAGCCGAAGATGCCGAGAACGCGCTGATTGAGTATGGTGAGAGTGAGCGAGCATTGCTCGGTTATCTGGAGTCGCATGGCGGCATTACCGTAACGGGCTATATGAAACTTGCGCGCCTGACTCGCACGCATGCCGAGGCATCGCTGGTGCGGCTGAGCGATATGGGGCTCATCGACCTGAAGTATCACAACGGCGAGTGCCTGATCGTGGCTCGCGAACCTCGGTAATCCAGCTGATGGGCCTTTTTCCCGCCGATAAAAACCTATAGGTGAGAATTCATCTCAGGATCCCGATAAGGTCACTTCAACTGGCTGCGGTGAAGGCTGTCGAGGGTGTTGGCATACTGCTGTCGCAATAATGTGCCTACGAGGCCACCATCGTTGATGGCAGTGACAGTAATCCGCTGAATGCTGTCGCACAACACGCTATCAGTTTTCATCATGGTGAGTTCCTGTTTTTGTGTGAGGGTGGAATCGGCAACCAGCTTCAGGTATCGCTTGCGATTCGCAACGCGCTGTTTCAATAAATCGTCCCGTTGTTCCTCTATGATAGCATAGGCGTGGTTTAGTTGTCCACCATGAACCAGCGTGCAATCGCTATTAAACTGCATGGAGGTCACCCCTGGCTCAAGTATGAAATAGAATGGCTGATTGACCCCGCTCATCTTGAGCATAGCTATTACAGGGGCATCGATCTGGCCCTGAAGCCGTGCCTCGCCATTGGCCACAGTCGCAGCACAAGCCGTTCGCATCATGTCGTAGTCTCCTTCCAATACATGAAGTGTGACACTGTCGGTCTTCACGCCGGTGAACGAACAATTCACGGTGAAATCGTTACAGTTATTGCTGCAGGCACACAGAGCGAACAATAGAAACAGGACAATATGCAGTGAGATGATTTTCATTTTCTCGGCAAAATTACGAATAAAGAAGCAGAGGATAAAAGATTTTTTGGCATATTTTTTGCAATTTAATAAAAAGGGTGTAATTTTGCACCTGCTTTTGCCTGAAGAGGTCTTTTGACCGTTAGAAGGTGACACCAGAATCATGGGGCTGACATGGCTTTGACAGCGTGATGAGGTGGTGAGTAAGCATGCAGAGCGATGATGGCAATGCTCTCGAATATCAGTCATCACTAAATTTTAAATGGCGCAAATAACTACGCTCTCGCTGCCTAACCGAAGTACAGTAGGTTACGCTTTATCTCTGAGCAAGGCTTAGAGACGAGACATCACTCGATTGCCGTTGTTCCGAGGCGTTTCGAAAAGGTGGTGCAGGAATATCGGGAATAGAGAATGGCCTTCCTCGAGCCAGACTCGAAATTTAGAGGATAAGCGCCGGGTTGGTGGTCGTGATCCTGCCCTGCGACGAAAACCAAGTCATGACTAAGCATGTAGAAAGCTTATCAGTTCCGCGTTTGGACGAGGGTTCAACCCCCTCCAGCTCCACAAAAGAAGAAACCCAACGGTTCACCTGTGATCGTTGGGTTATTTGTTTATAAAAGGCCTTGTCGTGATATATTGCGGACTTGTGTATGGGAAAAAGAAAAAAGAGTGTTTCCCGAGGGAAGCACTCTTTTTATGCTTTGAATTGAGCTGAAATTATTGAAGAGCTTTGTTAACAGCCTCTTTGCCTTTTTCGATGGCAGCGTTGGCTACTTCTTTGCCTTTCTCAACAGCAGCGTTAGCAGCGTCCTTAACGGCGTCCTTAGCAGCGTTAGCTACTTCTTTGCCTTTTTCAACAGCAGCGTTAGCAGCGTCCTTTACAGCGTCCTTACCAGCCTCAACAGCTTCGTTGGCGTTTTCAACAACAGCGCTAGCTTCAGTAGCTACAGCAGAAGCGGCCTGATCAACAGCAGCGCTAAGTTCGGTCTGCGAAGCAGATGCAGAAGCAGAAGCACTTGCATTTTCAGCTTTCTTGTCGCAAGAAACAAAAGTCATAGCAGCAACAGCTGCAAGCATAACGATAACTTTTTTCATAATAAAAATGTTTTAAACAATAGATTAATTAAACGTTTAAAAAAAATATTTCGTGGCAAAGGTAATGTTTTTTTTTAATAACAAAACATTTTTACGTCAAAAATTAGTATTTTTGTGTCATAAAAATAAAAAAGTAGTGTTATGGTTATTTATATTATCTTCATTCTCATATCAATACTGAGTTTTGTGATACAGCAATCACTGACCAGTAAGTTCAAGAAATATTCACAGGTGTCGCTGTCTACTCCCATGTATGGCAGGGATGTGGCTCAGAAAATGCTGCGTGAGCATGGCATTCAGGACGTGCAGGTAACGAGTACACCAGGGTCGCTCACAGACCATTTCAATCCTGCTAACAAGACGGTGAACTTGAGCAGCAGTGTGTATGGCACCAATAGTGTGGCAGCTGCAGCCGTAGCAGCGCATGAGTGTGGCCATGCTGTGCAGCATGCACAGGGCTATGCTCCACTGAAGATGCGCTCGGCGCTGGTGCCGGTAGTGAGCTTTGCCTCGCAGTGGGTGACGTGGATAATACTGATTGGTATCGTGCTAGTGCAAGTGTTCCCAGTGATATTCTGGGTGGGAATAGGGCTTTTTGCCGCTACCACGCTGTTCAGTTTTATCACTTTGCCAGTTGAGATTGATGCCAGTCATCGTGCAATTCAGTGGCTGGAACGCGCAGGCATTACGCAAGGCGAGAATACCACTATGGCCAAGAGTGCATTGCGTTCGGCCGCCTACACCTATGTGATAGCTGCTCTGGGATCGCTTGCTACGCTTGTCTATTATGTGGTGATAGCCATGTCGGGTAGGAGATAGAATTAAAATTACAAACAATCAAAAGACGAATAATAAATGGCACAAAAACCATCGATTCCAAAAGGGACACGTGATTTCTCGCCGCTTGAGATGGCGAAACGCAATTATATTTTCAATACCATCAAGGAAGTGTTTCTGCTCTATGGCTACCAGCAAATAGAAACGCCTGCTATGGAGAATCTGTCGACATTGATGGGCAAATATGGCGAAGAGGGCGATAAATTGCTGTTCAAGATGCTGAACAGTGGTGATTATTTGAAAGACGCCCCAGCAGATTTGCTGGAGAATCGTGATTTCATTCACCTGATTCCTAAAATATCAGAGAAGGGCTTGCGCTATGATCTGACGGTGCCTTTTGCACGCTATGTGGTGATGCATCGCAACGACATTCAGTTTCCCTTCAAGCGTTACCAGATTCAGCCGGTGTGGCGAGCCGACCGTCCACAAAAGGGGCGGTATCGCGAGTTCTATCAATGCGATGCCGATGTGGTGGGCAGTGATTCGCTGCTGAACGAGGTGGAACTTGTGTCGATGATTGACGAGGTATTCGGCCGATTTGGAATAAGGGTTGTGATCAAACTGAATAACCGCAAGATTCTGACCGGAATAGCTGAGGTAATAGGTGCTCCAGAGAAGATCATAGACATTACGGTGGCTATTGATAAAATGGACAAGATAGGTCTTGATAACGTGAAGTGTGAATTGCTGGAGAAGGGTCTTGACCAAACTGCCGTTGATGCGCTGGAGCCGTTGCTCACCTTGAGTGGAACAAACGACGAGAAACTTTCTACCTTGAGCCGGTTGCTCGCTGGCAGTGAAACAGGCAAGAAGGGCATTGAGGAAATGCAATTTGTGCTGGACCACACAGCGGCCCTTGATCTGAAATCGGAAGTGGAATTAGATGTGTCGCTTGCTCGTGGCTTGAACTACTACACAGGTACCATACTTGAGGTGAAGGCTCTTGATGTGGCAATGGGCAGCATAAGTGGTGGAGGCCGTTACGACAATTTGACCGGTGTGTTTGGTTTGGAAGGTGTGTCGGGCGTTGGACTCAGTTTTGGTGCTGACCGCATTTATGATGTGCTGAACACGCTTAATCTCTATCCTGACGATACACTTGCTGGTACACGTGTGCTGTTTATCAACTTTGGCGGTCAAGAGGCGCGGCACTCGTTGAAGACTGTGATGAAGTTGCGGTCGTGTGGTGTGGCAGCTGAGCTGTATGCTGACGAGGCTAAGATGAAGAAACAGATGGCATATGCTAATGCAAAGTCTATACCTTTTGTTGCCATGATTGGTGAGAATGAGGTGTCGACAGGAACCATCACCTTGAAGAATATGGCAACTGGTGATCAGGAGAATCTCACATTTGATTCTATGCTTGAAAAACTTAAATAATTAGATGTGTGATGGATAATGTGTTTGACAAATTGCGTGATTTGCCCCTGTTGCAGGGAATAAGCGAACCCTTGCTGCACACGTTGCTGGAGAAGTATCCGTTTCATTTCTTGAAATATAACGATGGTGAGCAAATCATTTCGACCGACGATGCTTGCACTCACATCAGATTCATCTTTTCGGGATCTGTGCGATTTGTCATGAGAAGTGTAGTGTCGAAGATTTCAATATCATACACGTTAGATGCTCCCGATGTGATTGGGGCGGATTTCTTGTTTGGACGTAAGCCCAATTATCCATTTGATGCATTTGCTCAAGGAGATTGCGGAGTGTTGCAGCTGACTAAAGCTGACTACATCAAGATATTGCAGAGTGATGAAGTGTTTTTGTTCAACATTCTGAATTACTTGTCGCGCAATGCGCAAGAAACCACATTATCGTTGTTAAACCTGTCACATGGCAACATTCCGAGACGCCTGTCAATCATCGTGGAGTCGTTAGTGCCACCTCATGGCACTCAAGTGTTGCTTGAGTTCAAGCAAAAGGACCTGTGCCTGCTATTGGGTTGTAGGCGCTCGTCATTGCTTACATCGCTTGATGATATGAAAAATAAGCATTTGCTTAGCTATACGCAGTCGAGCATCGCGATTGATGACAGAGACCTTTTTAATGATTTGGTTAAAATATAAATAGTTTGCTATGAGAAATCGGTTATTCATAATTCTCTTGTCGGCTTTCATCGTCATGTCGGCAGGGGCTCAGAAGTTTGCGATATTGAGTGATATACATGTGACCCCGGGTAATGCTAATGAGGGAAAACTGATTGCTGCCGTAGATGAGATCAATGCCAGCGATGCTGACGTGGTGATTGTGAGCGGGGACTTGACAAATGAGGGCAGTGATGTGCAGTTGCGCAATGTGAAGACGATTCTTGACCACATCACGAAACCCCTGTATGTGATTCCCGGCAATCACGAGAACAATTGGAGCCAGAGTGCATGTAAGACATTCAATGACCTGTGGGGCAATGACCGATTTGTGTTCTCGCTGGGCAAGCTCATTGTCATTGGTATGAACTGCGGTCCTTTCATGAAGATGGGCGATGGCCACATTAAGCAGGAAGACCTGATATGGCTCGACAAGACATTGGGAGAGATGGTGCAACCAGGCATGAAGGTGCTAAGCATCAATCATTATCCTATATTGAATGACCTTGACAATTATCGCGACTATGTGTCTGTTCTCAAGAAATATCCAGTGATTACGCATCAGTGCGGTCATTATCATCGCTGGCGGCTATATGAGACAGATGGCATCAATGGCGTGATGGTCAGGGCACTTGATATGGGTAATGGTGACTATGGATACACACTGATGGATGTGGACCTTGAAAAGAACTGGATTCATGTGTATAACAAAACCATAGGAAAAGAACCGCAGGTTCTCTATGCCTACAAAATCAATACCGACTACTACGATACGGACGATGCGGGAAGCGATGTGGCCTCGGTGCAAGGTCCGTTCCAGATACAAGAGATATATGCCGATAATGCATCGGTTTTCACCCGATTGGGACTTGACAAGACACATGTGTATTTCGGCAATTCATTGGGATATTTGAAAGCACTCAACAAATCAACCGGGAAGATAGATTGGGATTATAAGACAGGGGCTATGCTTTTTGCTCGCCCAGCTGTTGATAAGAAATATGTGGTTTTGCCCACTGCCGACCGCCGACTGGTGTGGCTTGACAAGAAGACGGGCAAGCAGGTGTATCAATATGAAGCACAAGGCCCATACGTGGCCGATGGTGTGGTTGAGAAGGGAATTCTCTATCAGGGTGGTTATAAGATGTTTCAGGCATGGGATGTGAACAAGCGCCGGCTGTTGTGGCAGTATGACAGCATCAATAATTATTGTCAGGCTGCCCCCGTTGTGGATGGCGGTGATGTGGTGTTTGGTGCCTGGGATACGAATCTGCGTGTCCTTGATAAGAAGAACGGAAAATTGCGTTGGCAATGGAACAATGGAGTGAAGCAGAACCTCTACAGCCCTGGAAATGTTGTGCCTGTGGTGACCGAAGACCGAGTGCTGATCGTGGCTCCCGACCGTGTGTCGACTGCGCTGAACCGCTCAACTGGAGCCCAGGTGTGGCGTGAGAAGAATGAGCACAAGGTGCGTGAAAGCCTTGGAGTGAGTGATGATGGCAAGGTGGCCTATGCCAAGACGATGGATGGCACGCTTGTGGCCATGTCGACCGAAGGGGATGAATACAGTCTGTTATGGCTTGTTGACCTTGGTTTTGGTTATGAGCATGCACCCTGCCTTGTTGTGGAGAAGGGTGGCTACATTTATGTGGGTTCACGCCATGGCCAACTCGCCATTGTAGATGCCGCTACACATCAGGTGGTGTGCAACTACTCGATGGGCAGCAGTGAGGTAAATGGCTTTGAGATTGATGAGAATGGAGATGTTTACTGTTCGTTGATTGAAGGACGCATCTATCGCATCTCGCCCATGAAGCATTAAGAGGCTGTGAAGGTGTAGAGCACTTGTGAAAAGTCGTGCTTGAGCAGGTTCTCTTGTGGAATAAAGAATTGTGCGATACCCATATCGCCCCACATGAGCAGCTCTCCACCCTCGGTAAATTGTGATCCAAGTTGCAGCAAGAGCGTGTTGAATTGCTCTTGTTGCTCTTCGTTTCTTGGGTCACCCTCAACGAATTTGGGCCAGCCCGTGATTTGGTGACCAGGTGTGGGTGAGAACATGAGTGCCTGTTCGATGGCGCACATCTCCTCATTGTTGAAGAATTGGTATATTTCTCCGGGATATTCTTTCTGGAATAGTTTTGCTACAACTGATTTGTATATGTTGTTGAACTCGGGATCGTTGATGCTTATGAACGAGAGGGCGGGTTCGATATTGAGTGCCACTTCCATATGCAAGGGTGAGTTTTCACTCTCTTCAAGACGAGGAACGTCGATGGCGACTGGTTTTTCAATGCACGAATGATATACGATTTTGAAACTCTCCTGCAAAACTGGATTCTTGAAATTCACTCCATAGGTGCAAGGACTGTTGGCGGCAATGAAAAACTGCAGAATGCCTTCATTCGGGAGAAGGACGTTCTCATCGATTTCGCTGAAGTTGATTTGAGCCAGCAGGCTCATCTTTTGCCCGTCACATTCGGGGTAAGCCATTTTGGCAGGCCAGTAGGGGAGGCCGCCTAATTTGCTGTGGGTGATGCCCGGAGCCTTGTTGAAGTCAGGAATGAGGGTGAAACAAGGCTTGGCAGTCATTTGTTTGACCTCTTCGATAAATCGCTCGGCACGTGATAAGTCGGTAGTCATATCTGTGTTATTTTATTTGTCTTGAAATAGTGTTGAAAGGGCTTCGGCACAGCGTTCGCCATCGATGGCGCTGCTCACGATACCGCCAGCATAGCCGGCACCTTCACCGCAGGGATATAGCCCTTTAATGGTGATATGGTGCAGCGCTTCGTTGTCACGCGGAATGCGCACTGGAGATGAAGTTCGTGTTTCAACACCGATGACGATGGCGTCGTTGGTAAGGAATCCGCGAGCAGTGCGACCAAAGGTGGCAAATCCCTTGCGTAGCCGTTTGTTGATAAACGGAGGCAGCCACTGATCGAGCCTGGAGGGTTGCAATCCGGCAGCAAACGATGATGGAGGTATGAGTTTGGATGGCTTGCCGTCGACAAAGTCCTTCATGCGTTGTGCACCAGCTACCTGGCTGTTGCCAGCTTGGCGAAAACACTCTTGTTCCAGGTCTTGCTGGAAACGCATCATGGCAAGTACACCGTTTTGGGCATATTTCCCAGGCAGGTCTTCGGGGTGAATTTCCACCACCATACCTGAGTTGGCCCAGTAGGACCCACGGTTGGATGGTGACATGCCGTTGACCACCAATTGTCCGGGAGCACTTGCAGCCGGCACAACGATGCCACCAGGGCACATGCAGAAGGAATAGACGCCTCGCCCATCAACCTGAGTCACGAAGTTGTATTCGGCTGGAGGCAGGAATTGCCCGCGGCCATTGAGATTGTGATACTGAATCTGGTCGATGATATATTGGGGATGTTCAAGGCGCACACCCATTGCCAGTCCTTTCGCTTCGAGTTCAATATGCTGGTCATGAAGCATGTGATAGACATCGCGGGCTGAGTGTCCGGTTGCAAGAATAACAGGACCAGAGAATTGTTCGCCAGTAGCACATTCAGCACCTTTCACTTCGTTGCCATCGAGCAGGAGTCGGGTGACACGGGTTTCGAAATGTACCTCACCTCCACAGTTGAGAATGGTGTTGCGCATGTTCTCTATGATATGTGGCAACTTGTCGGAGCCGATGTGCGGATGGGCGTCGATCAGAATGTTCTCACTGGCGCCATGCTGATAGAATATACCCAGAATACGGTCGACAGATCCACGCTTTTTGCTGCGGGTGTAGAGTTTGCCGTCACTATAGGCGCCAGCACCACCTTCACCAAAGCAATAATTGCTGTTGGGGTCAACGACGCCTTCACGCGAGATGCGTGCCACATCGATGCGACGGTCGGTAACATTCTTGCCGCGTTCGAGCACGATAGGCTTAATGCCCAGTTCTATGAGTCGCAGGGCGGCAAAGAGTCCTCCAGGACCGGCACCTACTACAATAGCTTGCCTGCTACCATCCACCTTCTTATAAGTAATCGGTGCTATGAGATAGTCGTTCTTGACAGGCTCATCTATAAAAGCACGCACTTTGAGATTGACCATCACATTGCGTTGACGGGCATCGATGGAACGCTTGATGATGCGCACCCCGTTGATTCGCGATAGATCGATGTGCTTGTCATGCGCAATGGAGCGGACGATATCATCCTCACTGGCAGCGATGCGTGGTGTAACCCTTATCTGATATTCTTCAATCATAATCTGAAAATCTTCATTGCAAAATTACTATAAATGCTGAATATTTACTAATTTTGCCAATTAATAATAGATGACTTGGCTTTATGTTATTTAATTCATTGTCATTTTTACTGTTTTTCCCAATCGTTACATTATTATATTGGGTTTCTCCTCACAAGTGGCGCAATATTATACTGCTTGTAGCCAGTTATTATTTTTATATGAACTGGAAACCTGCATATGCGATTCTTATACTCTTATCGACCCTTACAACTTGGTTCTGTTCTATTAAGATTCACGATGAACCGTCTCATAAAAAGAGATGGCTTGTTGGGTGTCTGGTAGTAAATTTCTCTATTTTATTCGTTTTTAAATATTTAAATTTCTTTACAGAATCGACTTTTTCATTATTGAACATGTTAGGTGCTAGAATGTATGTGCCACAATTCGATATTCTTTTGCCAGTGGGGATCTCATTCTATACATTTCAGGCAGTTGGTTATACTATTGATGTATATCGTGATACGATTGATCCGGAACGAAACATATTCACATATGCGTTATTTGTTTCATTTTTTCCTCAGCTTGTTGCTGGCCCTATTGAACGCGCCCGCAATCTGTTGCCACAGTTTAAGAAAGAGCATGTTTTTAAGGGGGATTATGTCATAGATGGAATCAAATTGATGGTATGGGGGTATTTTATGAAACTATGTGTTGCAGATAATGTTTCATCCTATGTTGATGCTGTCTATAATAATCTTCCTAACCATACCGGAACAAGCATTTGGTTGGCTACATTCTTTTTCACCTTTCAGATTTTCTGTGATTTTGGTGGATATTCATTGATTGCGATTGGTACTGCACGATGTCTAGGATTCAAACTCATGCAGAATTTCAATCATCCCTACTTGTCGACTTCAATTAGAGATTTTTGGCATAGATGGCACATTTCTCTTTCAACATGGTTTGGTGAATATGTTTATATCCCATTAGGGGGAAGTCGTTGTTCGGAAACGAAGCATCAACGAAACCTTCTCTTGACGATGCTGATAAGTGGCGTTTGGCATGGTGCTAATTGGACTTTTATTTGTTGGGGTGGTTTGCATGGATTATTATTGTGCTTGAATTCAATGAAGAACAAGATTTTTCATTTTAGGCTAAATAAATTCTTGATAGCCAGACTATGCTCCATATTGCTGACATTTTTTGTGGTTATGATGTGTTGGGTCTTCTTCCGTTCAAACACATTGGGTGATGCTGTAATGGCATTTAAAAAAATGTTTACAGATTTTGGGCAGTTATTTAATGGTGAAGGAAAACCGGCATTGCTGTTATCATTTGTGTTGATTTTGTTGCTAATGTTGAAAGAGGTGAAAGATGAATTTGGTTTTGGACGGATTCGTTTTATGCATAGTAGTAACAAGTTGGTGTCTGTTGTAAGTACTGCTGGAATAATTGTTTTAATTCTATTGTGTGGTAGTTTTAACGGAGGGCAATTCATTTACTTCCAGTTCTAATGAGTGAGATATGAAAAAGGTATTTGTTTATATATTGAGTGTTATAGTAGTAGTGTTATTAGTGGATGTTATATTTGGAATAGCTACACGCTATTACTTGAACCATTATAAATTGCCTGGAGATTATCGCTCAATAGATTATGTTGTGCGCGATGCAAATGAGGATGTAATGATTTTGGGCAGTAGTGTTGCTCTTAACAGCTTGATGCCTGGCATAATTGAAGACAGTTTGGGTGTTTCTTGTTATAATGGCGCGGCAAATGGGCAGCAATTTCCTTATTATCAGACAATGATAAACTATATACTTAAGAGATATTCACCAAAAATAATTATATTGGGTATTACTCATGATGTTTGTTCCTATCCAGGTGTGGGAGAAAGATATAATATATTAATGCCTTATTATAAAAGCGGTAATTTATTTCTTGATTCATGCATGGAGAGTAGCATGCCATTTGCTTCTTTATTCTATAAATCCTATTTGTTCAGATACAACACAATATGGTGGAGAATACTCTTGTATCATTTTGTTTCTCCTGATAATTCGGGAGAGAAAGGATTTGTTGGCAAAGATGTGCCAATGGTGCTTCCCGAGTTGACGGAAACCAGATTGGACGAACCTATGTTAAAAGAACGAGAAGAACAATTAAAACATGTGTTTATGGCTTGCAAAAAAAGTGGTGTGAGATTGTTAGTTTATTTCCCACCATTGTATACAAGAATTACTGGTTCAAATCGTTGTGCGAAATCATTTAAGAGATTGTGTGTAGAGAATCAGGTTCCGCTTATTGATAATTCTCAGGATTCTGTATTTCTTGTCCATCCTGAATGGTTTCATGACAATTTGCACTTGAATGAGAAAGGGGCTGAATTATATACGAAGCAGTTTGTCAAAGAATTAAAAAAATGTTTATATGCATATGATTAAGGATATAATAAACAAATTAATGTTGATGATCGCTATGATTGCATTATTTTCTTCTTGCTCATCTGACAATGACCGGGAATTGTTCTTTATCGGAGATTCGTTGGTGGCACGTTGGGATTTGACTTATTGGTTCCCTACATATATTACACATAATGATGGCATTTCTGGTTCAGGAATTGCTCATATACAAGAATGTGTAGGTCGATATGTTGATAAAGAAGTTGTGGTGATAGTTGGCACTAATGATATGCATACATTCTCACAAGAAGATGATGCAGAATATGTGAAGAATTATGTAGAAGCTATTAAAGCATTAGGAGCGAAACGCATTTATTTATTTTCAGTGTTTCCTAAGAGTAAAGACTTGTGTTATGGGCCTGAAGATGACAATGAAAAGATAAAACGAGTTAATAATAAAATAAGGTCTGCAATACAAGGTAATCAAATCGTGTATATTGATGTTTACGATTTGCTGGAGTCAAATGGTGGTATTAATATGCAGTATAGCTATGATGGCTTACATCTGTCGCATGAGGGATATGAACTTATAACAAAACAATTAAAGAAAGTCTTATGAAAAAATGCGTTTTATTTGTCGTGTTGTCATTTGTAATGTCACTGACATCGTTAGCTCAGTTTGGAGTGGGGTTGCGCGATACCCGTTATGTGAACGTAAATTATACCTTTAAAAACAGTGTAGGGATTGAACTGGAACACAGTGTGTTTTCAGAAAAATTTAAATACCAGCACGTGCGTTTGTCGGGCTTTTACAGTTTACCGGTTAAAAATTTTGAATTTCAGGTAAAACCCTATTTTGGCACATTGTATTGTGGCGATTATTATGATTTGGGTGCATTTGTGAATGCTCGCTATCGAGTGTTGAAACCATTGGTTTTGTGCGGCACATTCAACCCACATTATGACTCAGGGTTTGAATATAAGACTTGTTTTATGCTTGGTGCTGAGTGCAATGTGTATAAAAATTTGAGTGTCTTGGCTCAATATACCACTATACCAGAGTATCGACAGTCGGAGAAAAGAATACGAGGTGGCTTTAAATTCGATGTTGGGGATTTGTGGGTCCAACCAATGATTTCAATACCAGTAGAGAGTGGCAAGGCTAAATCTGTAAGGGTTTCTGTGTCAATGGGATATCAATTCAAATGAGTTATGGGTAATAGGATTGGAGTTTTGTTTGATCTAGACGGTGTGTTGCTTGACACTGAGGGTTTTTATACTCAGCTGTGGGCGCATGTGGATGAGTGTTTTCCAACTGGTGTGCCCAACTTTGCGCAAGTGATTAAAGGGTCGAATCTGGAGAAGATTCTTAATACCTATTTTGCACCTGAAAAGCATAATGACATCGTGGCGATGCTGCATGAGTTCCAGAAGGACATGTGCTATGACTTCTTTGAAGAAGTGCCTCGTTTCCTCAACGATCTGAAAGAGGCAGGAATACCTATGTGCGTAGTGACCAGCAGCGACGATGCAAAGATGCAGGCTGTCTATGCTCAACACCCTCATTTCACCGACTACTTTGATGCGATTGTTGTGGGCAATATGGTGAGCCGTTGCAAGCCCGACCCCGAGTGCTTTCTGATGGGTGCAGAGCGGATAGGGTGCGACATAGCCGACTGCTATGTGTTTGAGGACTCGTTCAGCGGCTTAGAGGCCGGTAAAGCGGCTGGGGCACATGTGATTGCACTAGCCACCACTAATAGCCGCGAGTCATTAAAAGGCAAAGCCAGCAAAATCATTGACGATTTCGTTGGCTTCACGATTGATGATATGCTTACGGTGTAGAAAGGTAAATCTTTGTTCAGTTTGTGTTTAGCAGGCTTTAAAGCTCATGTCGAGCGACTTGACGGAGTGGGTGAGTGCGCCGACTGAGATGTAGTCGACACCACACTCGCCGTAATCGCGTAGAGTGTCGATAGTGATGCCGCCTGATGACTCAGTCTCGCAGCGTCCGTCGATGATTTCTACGGCTTTACGTGTGAGCTCGGGTGTGAAGTTGTCAAGCATGATGCGGTCGGCACCGCCATTATCGAGTGCCTGCTGGAGTTCGTCGAGGTTGCGCACTTCGATTTCAATTTTCAGAACCTTGTTGTTGTCTTTGCACCACTGGTGTGCCATGTCGATGGCTTTGCCAATGCCTCCAGCAAAGTCCACATGGTTGTCTTTGAGCAGAATCATATCGAACAGGCCAATGCGGTGATTGCAACCGCCGCCCAGACGCACGGCTTCCTTCTCCATGATGCGCATGCCAGGCGTGGTCTTGCGTGTATCTAATACGCGAGTCTTGAGGCCGGCCAGTCGCTCCTGATACTTGGCAGTGATGGTTGCGATGCCGCTCATGCGCTGCATGATGTTGAGCATGAGTCGCTCGGTTTGCAACAGTGACTGCACCTTGCCTTCGACCACAAAGGCAATGTCGCCAGGTTTCACGTGAGCGCCGTCTTCAATGTAGGTGGTCATCTTCAGTTCGGGGTCAAATTTCTGGAACACCCGTCGTGCCATTTCGATGCCGGCAATGATGCCTTCTTCCTTCACGATGAGTCGTGATTTTCCCATCTCGTCGGGCGGGATGCAGCATAGGGTAGTAGCATCGCCATCGCCAATGTCCTCGGCAAAAGCCAGGTCGATCAGTTCGTCAATCAGTTGTTCTCTTGTCTTCATATTGTTGTGGTTTTAGAAAATTCGTGTTACAAATATAGCACATATTCTTGAAAATCCCTACATTTGTGGCATAAAAAGCAACGAAGAGATGAAAATTACGCTTGCAGTAGTCGGAAAAACGGCAACGGGATACCTTGAACAAGGTGTGGCAGAGTATGTGCGGCGTCTGTCGCATTATGTGTCGTTCAACATCCAGTATGTCGCTGACCTGAAGAATACCAAGAACCTCACCGTAGAGCAGCAGAAGTCAAGTGAAGGCAAACTCATACTACAGAGCCTCGAGAAGAGCGACTATGTGGTGCTTCTTGACGAGCATGGACGGGAATACACCTCGATGCAGTTTGCCGACTATGTGCAGAAGCGCATGTCGAGCGGAGTGCGAAGGGTGGTGTTTGTGGTGGGTGGCCCCTATGGTTTCTCGCAAGAGGTGTATCAGCGTGCAGATGACAAGTTGTCGCTGAGCAAGATGACATTCTCGCACGAGATGATCAGGCTGATTTTCACCGAACAGCTTTATAGGGCCTATACCATCTTGAATCACGAGCCCTATCACCATGAATAGGATCAACTCATGCGGCTCTTGTAGTCCTCATAAGTAAACTCCCGGAGCATTTCGATAGAGCCGTCGGAGTGCTGCATGACGATGGCGGGGTGTTGAATGCCATTGAACATGTTGGTTTTGACCGTGGTATAGTGGTTCATGTCCTTGAACGTAAGCCTGTCGCCGGCTTTTAGCGGTTGAGCAAAACTCCACATTCCCACATAATCGCCACTGAGGCAGGAATTACCGCCAATGCGATAGGTAGGCTTTGACTCGTCGACTTCGTGCAGTGCCTGTGCAATGACAGGCTGATAGGGCATCTCCAGGCAGTCGGGCATGTGGCAGGCAAAGGAGACGTCGGCGATGGCGGTCTTGATGCCGCAGTTTTCTACAACATCAACAACAGTTGCCTCCAAATCACCTGTTTCCCAACAAAATGCGCTACCAGGTTCAAGTATTACTTTAAGATTTGGATGGCGTTGTTTGAACGCTTTCAGCAGTCGTATCAAGTGTTCAACGTCGTAGCCTTTACGCGTCATCAAGTGTCCGCCTCCCATATTAATCCACTTGAGTTGTGGCAGGAATTTACCAAATTGTTCTTCCATGGCGACTAGCACCTTTTCGAGATCATAGCTTGTGGATTCGCATAGGGCATGGAAGTGGAAACCGTCGATACCTTCTGGCAATTCGTGAAGTTGATTGGCCGTTACTCCGAAACGAGAACCTGGGCTGCAGGGGTTGTAGATGTCGGTTTCGATGACCGAGCACATGGGGTTGATGCGCAGTCCGCAACTGATTATATGGTGGGCGGCCGCAATTCGATTTTTGAAACGCAGGTATTGTGCCACCGAGTTGAAGGTTATGTGTGAGCTGCCTTTGGCAAAAACCTCGATGGTCTCGTCGGTGTAAGCAGGGCAGTAGGTGTGCGACAGACAATGCAATTCATCGTTGGCGAGTAGCATCTCATTGACCGAGCTGGCCGTGGATTGTATGCCATATTCCCTAAAAATGGGGAATGAGCGCCACAGGGCATTGGCTTTGAATGCCATGATGATTTTTACGTCGGCCCGATGCATCACACTTGTGATGAGGTCGAGATTGGCACGCAGCCGGTCTTCGTATACTATATAATATGGTGTTTTCAGTTTCATGATTCAATATTGAATTTAGCGAATTTCAAAAGAAGGGTTTTCACGCCGGCATTATCGAACTTGACGATGATTTTGGGGTCGCTCGTCTGGTCGATGCTGAGCACCACACCTCGACCGAAACGAGTGTGATTGATGTGGCAGCCTTCAGAAAGTTCATCAACACTGTGTGTTGCGGCATTGCCTGGAGCTGACGGAGCAGACGCAATTGTGCGTTTGGACTGGGGTTGCAGAGGCTGCCAGACAGGGCCCAAGGAAGGCTTGGGTTGATCGAAGATGGAATCTTGATCAAATTCAGGTCTTTTGCGTCGGTTTGTTGCAGCCACCGATCCACCAACGGCCGAAGTGGATGTGGCAGTGAGGAATTGCGGGTCGATGTCGGAGAGGAAACGGCTGGGCGAAGAATCGTTGGTCTTGCCATTCTTAAATCGCGAGCGGGCATAGGTGATGATGCAGTTGGTCTTGGCTCGTGTGATGGCAACATACATGAGTCGGCGTTCCTCTTCGATGGCTCTGTGTGAATCGCGGCTCATGGATGACGGGAAGAGGTCTTCCTCGGCTCCCACGATAATCACATTCTTGAATTCCAACCCCTTGGCTGCATGAACAGTCATCAGGGTGACACATTCGCCTGTGTTGTCGTCGTCGGTATCAAGGTCGGTGACGAGGGAGATGTCGGCGAGGTAGTCGCTCATGGCAATATAGTCGTTACCCTCTTCCCGGCGTTCGGTCACAAAGTCGTTGACACCAGCAAGTAACTCGTTAAGGTTCTCCTGACGACTGATGTTCTCAGGCGAATTGTCGGTGAGCAGAATGGCCAGCATCTTGGTGTCGTTGATGATGCGGTGAGCCAAGAAATAGGCATCGTGACCTTCGCGGTTCAGGTTGATGAAACCATTAATCAGTTCGGCAAAATTTAGAAGTTTGCTTGCTGTGCCTCTATTTACATCGAGCTGGTAGGTGTCAGGTTGCTTGACTACTTGCCATAGGCTCACATTATTCTGAATGGCGCAGTGCTGTACTTTTTGCAATGTGGCGTCGCCAATGCCTCGTGATGGATAGTTGATGATGCGTCGCAAAGCCTCGTCATCATCGGGATTGATGGCCAGCCGGAAGTAGGATATGGCATCCTTGATTTCCTTGCGCTGGTAGAAGGAAAGTCCGCCGTAGATTCGATAGGGGATAGAGCGTCGCACGTTGCCGTGGTCATTACGACGGCCACCGCTACTCAGTGCTTCCTCGATGCGACGGCTTTGCGCATTGGTACGGTAGAGCACGGCAAAGTCTTCGTAGGAGCAACCCTGCCTGGTTTTCATGCTCACAATCTGGTTAGCAACTACAAAGGCTTCTTCGAAATCGCTGTAGCACTCGATGACCTTGATGCGGCTACCCATGTCGTTCTCGGAAAAAATGTGTTTCCTGATTTGTTGCTGGTTCTTCTCAATGAGCGAGTTGGCCGCATTTATAATGTTTTGCGTGGAGCGGTAGTTGCGTTCCAGTTTGAATGTTTTCAGACCCGGGAAACTCTTCTTGAGGTTGAGGATGTTGTCGATGCTCGCTCCACGGAATGAATAGATGCTTTGCGCGTCGTCGCCCACAACACACAGTTTGTTGTTGGCCTGAGTGAGCTGGAGCACAATCATGTGCTGGGCGAAGTTGGTATCTTGATACTCATCGACCAGAATATACTGGAAAAACTCCTGATACTTTTGCCTGACGTCGGGGCAGTCGCGGAGCAGGATGTTCATATTGAAGAGCAGGTCGTCGAAGTCCATGGCTTCAGCCACACGGCATCGCTCCCAATACGTCCTGAAGATGTTCTTCATGAGTGGCCGCTTGGCTCGGTTGTCGGCTTCAATGAGTTCGCGGTTGTTCTCATAATCATCGGGGCTGATGAGTGCATTTTTGAGGTTTGAGATGTAGGCCTGCAAGGTAGCGGGTTTGTAGAGTTTGTCGTCAAGCCCCAGGTCACGCACAATGATTTTGATAAGTGATTTGGAGTCGCTTTGGTCATAGATGGTGAAGTCGTGGCGATAGCCTATGCGATCGGCATTGATGCGCAGGATTCGTGCAAAGATGGAGTGGAATGTACCCATCCACAACTGGCTTGCCACGTCGTGGCCTACGAGCGCCTCGATGCGGTCACGCATTTCGCGCGCAGCCTTGTTAGTGAAAGTGAGCGCCATCAGCTGGTAGGGTTTGTACCACAAATGCAGCAGGTGCACAATCTTGTAGGTGAGCACACGAGTTTTGCCGGAGCCAGCTCCTGCAATCACAAGCGAAGGCCCGTCGCAGTACTCAACTGCCAGCCGCTGCTGCTCGTTCAATTTATCCAGATAGTTTTCCAAATGAAATGATACTGTTATGAGAGAAAACAAAAAGTTTATTGAGAACTACAAAGGTACTCATTTTTATATAATAAAACAAATGCAAAAAAGACTCTCCTCAAGTTTCAAAAAAGAGTTGGAATATAGTGTGAATTTTAATTTTGTCAGATTGTGATTAATGATTATCTTTGTGGGGATAAAACCTAATCCTCTTGGAAACGGGTATAATAAGAATTAGAATGATTGACAAAGCAACAGTTGAACGAATAATTGACGCTGCGGACATTGTGGACGTGGTGAGTGACTTTGTGTCGTTGAAGAAGCGGGGTCAGAACTATCTTGGCCTGTGCCCGTTTCACAATGACAGAAATCCGTCGTTCAACGTGTCGCGCGCTAAAGGCATCTATAAATGTTTTGCCTGTGGCGCTGGTGGTGGCGCAGTGAATTTTGTGATGCAGCATGAGCAGATGACCTATGTTGAAGCATTGCGATATCTTGCCAAGAAGTATCATATTGAGATAGAGGAACGAGAACTGACCGATGAGGAGCGAATGGCGCAGAACGAGCGCGAGAGTATGCTGATGGTGAATGAGTTTGCCATGCAGTTCTTTGAGGAACAGCTGCATAACACCACCGACGGTCAAGAGATAGGGATGGCTTATTTCAAAGAACGAGGATTCACACTGGAATCTATCAAGAAATTCCACCTTGGCTATTCGCCTGATAACCGTAGTGCACTGTATGATGCCGCCATCAAGAAAGGTTATAACCGCCAGATCCTGATTGACGTGGGGTTGTGCATTGATGATGGTCATGGCGGTGGATACGACCGATTCAGGGGCAGGGTGATGTTTCCTGTTTTCAACATAGCCGGAAAGGTCGTTGCCTTTGGAGGCAGGACTTTACGCAATGATAAGGCGAAATATGTGAATTCTCCCGAGTCGGTCGTATATAGCAAGAGCAACGAGATATATGGCCTTTTTCAGGCTAAACGTGCGATCACCAAGACAGACAAGTGCTATATAGTGGAAGGCTATGCCGATGTGATCTCGATGCACCAATCTGGATTTGAAAATGTGATAGCGTCGTCGGGCACGGCTTTGACAGAAGGGCATGTTCACAAGATACATCGTTTCACGCAGAACGTGACGGAACTGTTTGATGGTGATGAAGCAGGTGTTCATGCCGCTTTGCGAGGCGTGGATCTGCTGTTGAAGGACGACATTAATACCAAGATTCTGTTGTTGCCAGAAGGGGAAGACCCTGACAGTTTTGCCCGCAGTCATAGTGCGATTGAGGTTAAGCAATATATAGAAGAAAAAGAAACTGATTTCATCACTTTCAAGTCGGATGTGTTGCTAAAAGACAGTCAAAATGACCCCATTAAGCGATCGGGCGCAATTAGAGATATCGTACAATCGATAGCACTGATACCAGACCAGATCAAACGCCTGGAGTTTGCCAAGATGTGCAGCAAACGCTTTGAGATAGATGAGCGTGTGATTATGGCTGAAATCGGGAAGCAGATTGACAAGAACCGTGAGAAGTCGCGTAAAGGCGAATCTCCAAAATCAAATCATGATCCTGTTACGGAACCTGACGTGTCTGTTGACATTCAGGCGGGGAAACCGTTGAGGCCAGGAAGGAAGACTGATACCACCGTTCAGATTGAGCCTTTTGAGCGAGACTTGATGAAATATGTGGTGAAGTATGGCATGTGTTACTTTTGTGATACTGAGGATGTTGATGGTTCGAGTCACCCGACTGCTCTTGTGGAATTTGTGCGGAATGAATTGGCTTCGGATGGCTTGATGTTTTCTAATCCTGTGTATAAACGCATCTTTGACGAGTCGGTGTCGCTGATAGATCCTTTCTATGAGGCCTTAACTGAAAAGACCATTCAGCTCCAGCGACAGATGGATGATGAAATTAAAGCCGGCATAGTGGAGATTCAGCGCAAGGGCGTGGAGGACATTGGCGATGCCGAGAAGCAGGAGGAACAATTGAAAGCAAGTGCGGCCTGCAAATATCAGATGGACCTGGCAGAATTCAGGTTGCAATATCTTCAAAAACGGCTATCATCGGAAATTGATGATTCGGTGCGTGATACGGTTCTCGACTTTGTGATCGACAAGCATCAGTTGAGCCGCATTCATTCACAGTTTGGTGCTGTGATTGCAACCGAGGCCGACCGTCTGATGACGCTGGTGCCTAAAGCCATAAATGCATGGAAGAACGCGTTGCTGAACCAGCATCGTCATGAGCTGAACCGCCTGCTTGAACATGCTTCGCCAGAGAAAGAGCGTGAGATATTAATAGAACTGCAGAAACTTGATCTTTTGCGTGGAAAACTTGCCCAAGTGACAGGTGAACAAGTGATAAATTCTCTATAAAGTGTAATAAAAACGCATATTTTAGATTTTTTATTCGTATATTTGCCTTGTTTTATTGATGTGTGCCATTGCATGCATGGGTAATGAACAAGAAAATGAATTATTAACATGCTCGTGTGCAGAGGATTGTGCAAGAGTTATAAAACAATAAACACTTATGAAATCAATTCGCACCCAAGTTCTGTTGGCAATCATGGCCCTGTTGTGCCCCTTGTTGGCCGAAGCCCAGCTGAATTTACCGATCAAGACCATTGGCGACGAATCGTTCTACTTCTATAAAACCGGCAATAATGAGTCGATACAGAGCATTGCTCAGAAACTGGGCGTGACTGTTGACCAGATTATCACCTATAATCCGTCGGCCAAGCTGGGAATAGCAAAGAAACAACTGCTGTTTTTCCCTGTGAGTGCATTTTCGAACCAGCCTCAAGGTCAGAAGTCGACAGCAAGTGTGGGTAATGAGCCCGTGACTCATGTGGTGAAGAAGGGTGAATCGCTTTATGGTTTGGCACGCAGCTATAACATGACGATTGACGAACTGGTGGAAGCCAACCCTCAGGCCAACAATGGCGTGCAAGAAGGGGATGTGCTCATGATACCACAGAAGACTACAGTTGCTCCCATCGCATCGGCTCCCGTTGTTGCTGATGAACCACAGGTGGAAGTGAAGACCATATTCCACACCATCAAGAGTGGAGAGACCTTGTTTGGCGTTGCGAAGCACTATAACACAACGATAGAAAACCTGATAGCGCTGAATCCTGGCATTTATCCCGATAAATTTGTTGAAGGCGATGTGATTAAGGTTCAACCAAACGTGACAGGAACGATCACCATCGAGAAAGATATCACAAAGTTCTATACCTATGAGGTGAAAGATGGCGACACCTATGAGAGCGTTGCCACTGCCAAGGGAGTGACCGCCACTGCATTGCGTCAGGCTAATCCTGACATGAAGAAACTGAAGAAAGGCAAAACCATCTACATACCTCAGAGTGGGGTGGAAACAGCCGAAATCAGTTCGAGCAAGGCCACAGAAAAGGAACTGGAACAGACCTATGCCAACAAGATGAGCGACGTGTATAATACCGTTCACAAAATTGATACCGACAATGAGCTGAACATAGGCATCATCTTGCCGTTCCAGTTGCAAAAGTCGAATCCACCTCGTCAGGCCCTGCTGTATACTGACTTCTACAAAGGTTTTCTTGTAGCCGTTGACAGCATAGGTTCGAAGGTGAACAAGAAGGTGAACATCAATGTGTATGACACTCAGCACAACCTGAATGTGACTGATAGCCTGCTGGCGCTGGATGAACTGAAGAATCTGGATATTGCCATAGCACCGAGCGAGCCTAAACAGCTTGAGCGCATCAATCGCTTTGGTCAGCAGAATGGAGTGACAGTGATTAACTGCTTCTCGACTAAAAACGATGACTATGCCGAGAATCCTCGTGTGGTACAGATGAACACACCGACGGTGTATATGGTATCGCTTGTGAACGATTGGATTGCGAAGAATTTCAAGGACTACACTGTGGTGTATCTTGACGAAAGCAACAGCGAGGACAAGGAAATCTTTGCAAGCATCAAAGATTTTGTCAAGAAGAAAAACATCAGGTCGAAAACTATTAATGTGAACGACAAGCTGGAGTTCGGTCGTCTGTCGCATGAGATGGATCCTGGCATGAACTATCTGTTTATCCCATCATCGGGCAGGAAAGATCTTGTGAACAAGTATATAGGCGCTCTCAGCACCGCTAAGTCACAGCGGTTTGACTGTGAGATTGCATTGCTTGGCTATCCTGAATATGTATCGTACCTGAATGACTTCAAGAGTTCGTTCCAAGCGGTTGATACTTACATTTTCAGCCGATTCTTCAAGGATGACAGCCGTGGTCAGCGAATTGAACAGAAGTTCAACAAGATGTTTGGTGACAAGATGCTGAGCACGACCCCCTCGATGGGCATTCTGGGTTTTGACATGGGCATGTATTTGCTGCAGTCGCTGAACGAATCGCCTGAAATCAAGGAGAGCACACCTGCCTACAAAGGTGTTCAGATGACCTTTGACTTGATGCGTCAGAGTAACTGGAGCGGCTTGATTAACAAAGGTATTAAGATGCTGCACTTGAAAGGTTCTTCGATGAAAGAAACCATGATTCAATGAGATTGACTAAGTTTTTCACATTATTTCTTTTGTGCTTGCTGGCCCACCAAGGCTTGCAAGCACAGACACACTATGAGGCCCAGATATCGGTGGGTGGTAAAGCTGGAGCAACGCTGTCGAAGGTCAATTTCAATCCATCGGTGCCCCAGACGCTGCTGCCGGGCTTTATGGCTGGAGCCACTTTCAGATATATCGAGGAACGCCACTTTGGCCTAATAGGCGAATTGAATGTGGAGCAACGTGGATGGAAGGAGAAGTTTGAGGGTTATGACTATCAATACCAGCGTACGTTGACCTATGTTCAGTTGCCTGTGATGACCCATGTGTATTTTGGTGGCAACCATTTTCATGGCTATTTCAATGCCGGTCCTGAAGTGGGTTTCATGATTGCTTCAGGAACCAAGTCGAATTTTGATTATGAGCATTTTGAAACGATAGAGGGGTTCCCGAGTGAGAACCGCAGTACAAGCCAGTTTGCCATGAAAATCAACAACCGCTTTGACTATGGCATCTCGGCAGGTGTTGGCATAGAATGGTTTAAGGACCGTCGCCATTCGTTCACACTTGAGGGTCGTTTCTATTATGGTCTGAACGATGTGTTCAGCAACCATAAGACTGATGTTTTCTCTGGCTCCAGTTCCATGTCGATTATGGTGACGATGGGGTATTATTACAGGTTGAAATGACCCTTGGTTAAGAGCCGGCGAAGCAAAAGGAAAGGGGAAAAAATGAAGGGGTAATCAGGAATGCAAAATCTTGTAAGCCAAGTCTCTGAGAAGCGAGTAGGAGTCTTGTCTTGAGCCTTGTCCTTTAGATTTCACATCACACTCACGCAGATAGCTGATGATGTTGACACAAGCCAGCGTGGAATAACTGTTGGCGGCCTTCTTGAGTTTGCCCAGGCGGAATGATGACTGTGTGTTGATTTGCGCCATGAGGCCTTTGTCGGATTTATCACGAGAAGTGCGTATGAGCAGCAAGTTGGAGAAGAAAGAGAAGAGCATGCTCACGGTGACGACAACCGGATTGTTTTTAGGGTTCTTCTCGAAGTAGTCGAGGATACGGTAGACTTTCTCGGCATTGCGATTGCTGAAAGCATCCTCGAGTTCAAAGTTGTTATAATCTTTGCTGATACCAATGTTGCGCTCAATGAGTGCCGGCGTGATGCGCTTGTCGGTGCCAACAAGGAGTATGAGCTTGTCGATTTCCCCAAATAGACGCGAAAGGTCGGTACCTACAAAGTCGGCCAGCATGCTGGCGGCTTTATCATCGATGTTGCAGTAAACGGAATTGACGTAATCAACCACAAGGCGAGGCAGCTCATAGTCTCTTACTTTGTTGCTGGTGAACACGACTCCATTATCAGAGGCTTTGAGTTCTTTCAGAAATTCGGCACCTTTCAGGTTCCCGCCTTTGAAGCAGATGACGAGTATGGTGCTATCGAGAGGTTTTTGTGCATAGAATTTGAACTGGTTCAGTTCCTTTTCGATGCTGACATTAGGCTTGGAGGTGTTTTGGGCTTCACGAAGAACGACCACCTGGCGTTGGGCCATGACGGGATATTGTTTGCAGGCATTGATGACTTGCTTGACATCGGCGTCGACACCGTAAACAATTGTGAGATTAAAGTCGCGCTCGTCTTCAGTGAGGGCGTTGTCTACAATGAGATCGGACAACTTGTCGATATAGTAGGGCTCTTCTCCCTGAAGCACATAGATGGGGCGAAACTTCTTGTTCTTAATCTCCTGAGACAGGTTAAAATAAGATATGTCGTTCTTTTTTGGGGGCATTGCTGAGATATATGGTATAAATCTGTGCTAAATTAGGAATAAAAAGTGAAATGTGCAACAATCAAGAATTAAAAGCGGTTTTGAATGAAGATACTGTGCAGACAAACTGCAGGTTGGGGGCGACAGTTGAAACTGAGAAAATGCGCTGACCATAGCGTTCGAGAACCGTCTTCACATCGTCAGCGATACCATTGCCGGTGAGTTTCACAATGCTCTCTTTGATAGTCCAGTAGCGGGTGAAAGCCAGTACGGGATTCGTGGCACTGGTTACTTGTTGAAACTCGTCGTCGGTGAGCACATATCGAGCCAGCTGCTCGTTGAGCGGGTGGCGGACCGCTTCAATGTCAATACCCACCTCATGAGTGCTCACAGCACAAGCTACAGCCTGACTGCAGTGACTCAGGTTGAAATGGATGTGTGGTAATTGCGAAAAGTAGGGCTTGCCATGCTCTCTGAGTGCAATCGACGGCATTTGGTCGATGCCAAACACTTGCATCAATGCTTCTTTGAGTAGCATCCATGAAGCGGCGCACTGCACCTGTAGCTGGCGATTTCTGTAACGAAGAGTTTCGGCCCGACGTTGTTCGTCAAGCAACGGCAAGGCTTCCTCGAGGTTGAAGTGTGTGAGGTCGTCGTTGATAAAAAAGAGCGGATATCGATTCATGTTACAAAAATACAATAAAAAATGCATTGCCACATAAAAAAAATGTGTAACTTTGCTAAAATCAAAAAAGTCACGATGCAACTAAACCTGCCAAGTTATACATTTAAAGTGAAATCGAATCCTGATGGTCATCGGGTGATATTTGATGCACTGCGCCGCAGGTATGTGGCTCTAACGCCTGAAGAATGGGTCCGTCAGCATTTTGTTCGCTATCTGATTGAAGAGAAAGGTTTTCCGGCAGCATTGATGGCCAATGAGGTGTCGCTGAAGCAGAATGGCATCAAGCGCCGTTGCGACACGCTTATAGCTGACTCTATAGGTGCTCCTCTGATGATTGTGGAGTATAAGGCTCCACATATAGAAATCAGTCAAGAAACATTTGACCAAATTGTGCGTTACAACATGGTTTTGCATGCGCGATATCTTGTGGTGAGCAATGGATTGAACCACTATTGCTGCAAGATTGACTATGATCATGATGATTATTCGTTTTTACCTGAGATACCGACATATGATGCATTGTGAAGGTGCCATGAAATCGATTTAATGTGATTAATTGTTACATCAAGATGAAAAAGGTATTATTGCTGACAGCGTTGTTTTCATTTGCATTAGTGAGCATGACTATGAAAGCCGGTCCCGCCACGGTGACGGTGTCAAGTGAAGCGTTCCATGAAGGGGAGAATGTGAGTATTACATACACTGATCTGCCTGTTGGTTGCAATATATTGTTATATAAGGACTTGTCGTTGCAACCCATGAAGGAAATGATGCAAGTGCATGATGGTGCCGTATCGGGAACATTTGTAGTTGGAACAGGCCTTGAGCCGGGTAATTATCATGTGCGTTGTGTGCTTGATGATGATGCAGTAGTGCCCGAGCAGCATTTCAGCGTGTTGCAGGAAGCCTTTAAACATGATGCCATAAACCTTGTGGTTCTGAGTGATATACATGTGATGGCTCCATCGTTGTTGGTAAATGATGGAAACGCTATGCAAGACTACGTGTCGAGTGATCGCAAAATGATACGCCAGAGTGCAGAGATCTTCACAACCATGGTTGACAGTATTATTGAGTTACATCCTGAATTAGTGCTTATTACGGGTGATCTGACCAAAGACGGTGAACGGGTAAGCCATGAATATGTGGAGAATGAATTGCAAAGGATGAAAGACTCGGGTATCCGTGCCCTTGTTATACCGGGCAATCACGACTGCAATAATCCGCAGGCTCGATACTTTGATGGTGATGAGACCTTTGTGGCCGAAACGGTTACTCGTGAGGAATTTGCTGCAATATACCACGGTTTTGGGTATGATGAAAGCTCGGTTCGAGACGAAAATTCGCTGAGCTATGTTGTTGAGCCAGTGAGCGGACTTGTGATACTTGGCATCGATAGCAATGAAGACGAAGAGAACCTTTTTGAGTGCCAGGGGGACAGCGCCGATGTGTCGCAAGTGGGTGGTCGCATTAAAGCAGAAACGCTCACTTGGCTGTTGGATCAAGCCAGAGAGGCGCGTGCACAAGGAAAACGTGTGATAGCGATGATGCATCATCATCTTGTGCAACACTTCGACAAAGAGGCGTCGTTGCTGAAACCATATATCATTGAAGAAAACGAAGAGATACGTGAACAGTTTATAGACTCTGGCATTAAGGTACTGTTCACAGGTCACTTGCATGTACCTGACATTACCAGGTATTATACCGAAAACAAAAGGGATTCTCTCACTGAAATAGCAAGTGGAGCACTCGTTGGATATCCACATCCGTTCAGGTTTGTGAGTCTTGACAGCGAGTGCAAGCAAATGCGGATAAGTGGGGGAGTGGTGCGCTCTATCCCGTCGATGTCGGACCTGCAGTTGCAGTCAAATTCAACACTTCAGGCATGCATTCCATCACTGATAACCCGGTTGACAGATGTGTACTATGATAGAGTGATAGAAAAAGTGGGTGAAATGTTGGGTGGCACTGAATTGCTATTTGGATTATGCAATATACCCGAAACGACTGAGGAACTGGCCGCTATTGTGTCGAAATACCTTGGAGAATCGGCAAAACGAAGCTATTTGCTCATGGCAGAAGGTAACGAGGGAAAGAAATACACTGAAGACCTTCGTGCAGATGTGTTTGAGGGCATTGACAGCCTGTTCTATGCTATTGTGAAAGAGGAATATGCGCTTACGTTGAGGGATGTGTATACTGGTTATGCCTATCCGAAATTGGACACACTGTTTGTGAGTGTATATAATGATTTGAACAACTATGGAAAATTGGGTGAATGTGTGGTTAATGACCTTTATGCCACTTTAGATTTAGGAGATGTGGCTGATGCCACCCTTGATGTGAAACATGATGAACGAGTGTTAAGTGTATCGCCTACAATGACGATGGGACCTGTAAACATCAGGACAAATCGTGAAGGCATTGTTGAGATATATGACTTGTATGGCAGGCTAATGATGCGTCGCAAGTGTGGTGCTGACGAGACATTCAGTTATCATTTCACGTCGGGAGGAGTGTACATAGTGCGTCATGGTTCCGAGGCGGTGAAGGTGGTTGTGAAATAGCCTTTTGCGACATTACAGCGGTGTTTTGCCTTCACTTTGTTGCGTGACATGATTGACCTTTAGAAAGGAGCGAGTACGTCGTTCCTTTTTTTAATATTATTATATATAATAGTAAAGTTATTGTTTTAAATAGAAATTCTTGTGTAAAATGAAAAAAAACACTAAATTTGTACGCTTTTAGATAGTGATTGTGAGCTACTCAGTGTCGCTATTTTGAAAGTGCTTTTCTTAAAATCTTGTGTTTGAGCTTGTTAGTTAAAGTTCAAAACACCAAAGTTATATAGAAATGCTGAGATTTACTGCTTGTTGCGATGAGTGAACAGCTAGAAATACAGGAAGACGTGATGCTGTGGTTTGCAATGCGTGCAACCTATAGCCGCGAACTTACGGTGAAAGCACTGCTTGATGCTGAGAACATAGAGAGTTATGTTCCGATGCATTACAGACTGAAGAATGCAAGGAATGGCAGGAAGATAAGGGTGCTTGAGCCGGTGATGCATAATCTGGTATTTGTTCATTGCACGAAACCCCGGATACAGGCCTTCAAGTCGAAAGTTCCGTATCTACAATATATGACCTGCCGTGAAGATGGCAAGAATGTGCCCATCATAGTGCCCGACAACCAGATGAACGATTTCATTGCGGTAACAAACCTTCATGATGAATCGCTTATTTACTTGAGGCCCGAAGAGCTTAAGCTGGCAAAAGGGACAAAAGTGCGTGTGCACGGCGGTCCGATGGACGGCATAGAAGGTGTGTTTGTGAAAGTAGAGGGTCGGCGCAACAAGCGAGTAGTAATAGAAATCAAGAACGTGATATCAGTAGCACTGATGACGATTAGTTCTAATTTTATTGAAGTTGTTAAATGAATTTATTATATCTCATAGTCTTTTTAACGAGCGCCCTGATTGCTTCCATTGTTATTCTTAAGACGCTGGCAGTTGCTTATAAGTACTCGCTATTTGATACTATCAACGAGCGAAAGATACACAAGGGGCGCATTCCCAGGCTTGGGGGTGTGGCTATTTATCTTGCTTCGCTTGTCACGATAGTTTTGTTTTGGACGATTGTGAAACTCACTGGTGTGGTGGATTCAGCCACGCTATTGTGTGGGGCCAATCATCTATTGCTGGTGTTCTGTGGAGTGACATTGTTGTTTGGCGTGGGGCTGTATGACGACCTGAAGGGTGTGCGATATAGAAACAAGTTTTTTGCCCAAATAGTGGCAGGCTTGCTTTTGTGTTTCTCGGGAGTATGGTTGAGTAACTTGTATGGACTGTTTGGTCTGAACTCAATGTTACCCGAGTGGAGCGGCTTCATGCTGACGGTATTCGCCATCTTGTTAATAACAAATGCTATCAATTTCATTGATGGCATAGATGGTTTAGCCAGTGGGCTGTGCACCATTTGCTTACTAACATACTTTGTGGTATCGGTGATTGTCGGAGCATATTGGTATGCTTTCGTTTGTGCCGCATTACTTGGTTCAATTGCGTCTTTCATGGCATTTAACATAAAAGGAAAACCTGAAAACAAGAAGAAATTGTTTATGGGCGACACCGGGTCACTTGTGTTGAGTTTCATGATAGGCTATATAGGTATAGCACTCAACACAAATCCCATTCTGATTGATAGCTGTGTGAATCCATTTGTTGTGGTGTTCTCGCCATTATTGCTGCCATGTTTCGACGTGGTGCGCGTAGTTGGAGTGAGGTTGTATCAACGGAGGAGCCCGTTCCTTGCTGACAAGAGCCACATACATCATATGCTGCTTGAAATTAATGATAAGAATCAGACGAAGACGCTGGTACAGATGCTCGTCATCTCGCTGTTTTTGACATTGGCGTCGGTGTGCTTTTCATTCTTCTTGAACATCAATCTTGTGTTTTACCTTGATGTGCTGCTGTGGCTGCTCATTATGATGATTATATCGAGAAAAATAAAACAAATACATAAAAACAATGAAAATCAAACAATTAGTTAAAGTACTTGCCATCGGCATGCTGATGGCATCGTGCTCGACCCCTCAAGTGGGTTATTTCCAGAATGTGAAGAACGGAGAGAATCAGCAGATTCTGGATGCAAGAGTTGTAAGATTGCAACCGGGCGACAAGTTGTCGATACTGGTGAGTAGCAAGAACCCTGAACTCGCTTATCTGTTCAACCTTCCAGTTGTAGGGCATTATAGCTCATCAACATCAGGACGTGGCCTTTCAACATCGACAATTGCCAACTACACTGTTGACGAGAGTGGAAATATTGATTTCCCTATTTTGGGCAAGATGCACTTGGCAGGAATGACTCGTAGCGAGGTGAGTGAATATGTGAAGAATACGCTGATAGAGCGCGACCAGTTAAGAGATCCACAGGTTACGGTGGACTTCCTGGATATGTACTTTTCTGTGATGGGTGAGGTGAAGACGCCAGGCAGATTCATCATTGACCATGATAGAATATCAATTCTTGATGCATTGAGCCGTGCAGGTGACTTAACGATTTATGGTTTGCGTGATAACGTACTTGTTATGCGTCTTGAAGGAGACCATCAGAAGGCCTATCGTGTAGATTTGACTGACGTGAATAGCCTTTACTCGTCGCCTGTTTTTTACCTGCAGCAAAATGATATTGTGTATGTTCAACCAAATGACAAGAAGGCGCGTGAGTCGACAGCTCTCGGTAATTCGTTTATGACCCCGGGCTTGTGGCTATCGGCGGCATCTTTGTTAATGTCTATTATCGTCCTAATCGTTAAATAAATTTGAAGAAAAATGGCTGAAGAATCATATAATTCAAAACCTAAGAATAAGGAATCAGGCGAAGAGGGGATTAATTTCCAAGATTTGCTGTTCTTGTGTGTCAAGAATTGGTATTGGTTTCTTATTTCGTTATTAATTGCATTATCGCTGGGTGTGATGTATATCACTATGACGCAACCGGTGTTTACGCGTCAAGCGTCGTTGCTCATTCGTGATGACGATAGAAATCAATCCATTTCGAGAGATTTCGGTCAGTTTTCGTCAATGGGAGCTACCAAGAACAGAATGAACCTTCATAATGAAATGATCACATTGAAATCACCGACCTACATGATAGATGTTGTCAAGAAATTACATCTTGATGTAAACTATGAGGTTGATGGAGCGTTTCACAAGGAGGTGTTGTATGGTACTAATCTGCCCGTATCGGTCTCATTCCTGGATGTGGAACCCGAACAGAACGCCTCTTTTAGCATGAAACTGCTTGATGACAACAAGGTTCAATTGACCAACTTCTACCTGCAAGGAAAAGAGAAATCAGCGAAAACGATAACTGGCAAATTAGGGACTGTTGTTCAGACTCCTTGTGGAAAACTGATGATAGCTCCGACCAATAATTATATAGGAAAATATGATAAAACTATATTTGTTTCTCGCAGGGGGTATAGTGGTGTTGCAAAGGCTTATTCTTCAAGGTTGAAGGTGGACCAAAGCGATGAGAAAGCATCGGTTGTTGATATGCGATTTGATGACGTTTCTCCTCAACGTGCGGAGGATGTGTTGAACAATTTGTTTGTTGTGTATAACGAGAAATGGATTGAAGACATCAACCAGCAAGCCATCAGTACCTCTAATTTCATAGATGGAGAGTTGAGACAAATTGAGCAAGAACTTGGCAGTGTAGACGAAGACATCTCTTCATATAAGAGTCAGCATTTGGTACCTGACGTACAGGCCGCTTCAGCCGTCTATATGAATCGCTCAGAAAACACATCAAGCCAGTTGCTTGACCTGAAGAATCAACTATATATGGCTCAATATATCAGAAAACAGTTGGGTAGCGGAAATAAAGATTTCAGAGTGCTGCCTGCTAATTCTGGTATTGACAATCCCTCGGTGGCTCAACAGATTGCTGAATATAACGAAAAAGTGATCAGGAGGAATAACCTGCTTGCTAACAGTAATCCCTCGAATCCACTTGTTCAGGATTTGGATCAAGAATTAATTGCCACTAAAAGTGCTATTACTGCTGCGATTGATAATACAGCTGCTGTCTTGAAAGAGCGAATTAATGCGTTGCAGGGAACAGAAAGTCAGACTCGGCAGCAGATAGCATCGAACCCCACACAGGCAAAAGACTTGTTGAGTGTTGAACGTCAACAGAAGGTGAAAGAGCAACTCTATGTGTTCCTTCTCCAAAAGAGAGAGGAGAATCAGCTTTCAAAAGCATTCACAGCCTACAATACCAAGCTACTGAATCCCCCTTCGGGCAGCATGAAACCCTCTAAACCCGTCAAGTTTAATGTGATGCTTGTGGCTTTGTCGCTTGGAATATTGATACCTCTTATCATATTATTGATTCTAAATAGTTTTGATACAGCAGTTAGAACAAGACGTGACCTTGATGGTGTTACTGTGCCATTTGTCGGTGAGATTCCCTTATCTTATAAGAAGCATAGAGGCCTGCTTTCATTCTTAAATCGTAAGAAGGAAGTTCGAGAGATTGTGGTTAAAGAAAAGAGCGGCAACTCCATTAATGAGGCCTTCCGTGTGGTTAGAACGAACCTTGAGTTCTTATTGGGCAAGGAGGGCAAATCAAAGATTATCATGTTCACATCAGCAAATGCTGGTTCTGGCAAGACCTTTATCTCAACAAACTTAGCATTGAGTTTTGCCATCAAGAAAAAGCGTGTGCTGCTCATTGATCTTGACTTGCGCAAGGCATCAATGTCGACATTTGTTAAGTCGCCAGATAAAGGTATATCAGACTATTTGAGTGAACACTATGATGATGTTGAAGATGTGATGATAAAAGCTTCAATCAACGAGAATCTTGATGTGATACCTGTTGGTACCATACCGCCGAATCCAACAGAATTGTTGTTTACTGATAGACTTGAGCAGTTGTTTAACCAGATGAGAGAACAATATGACTACATTTTCGTTGACTGTCCGCCCATTGAAATTGTGGCCGATGCAACGATTATCAACAAATTCTGTGATTTGACCATATTTGTTGTGCGTTCTGGACTGTTTGACAAGGCAATGCTCGGTGAACTTCAGCGCAGTTATGAAGATGGTCGTTACAATCATCTGGTTATGTTGCTTAATGGCACATCGGATGAGGCAAATGGTTATGGCTATCGTCGCTATGGTTATGGCTATGGTTATGGCTACGGCTATGGTTATGGTATTCAAAAGAAGAATTCTTAAAAAGTATTGACAATGAAAGCATGTTTTATTGGTTTAGGATACATTGGTTTGCCGACTGCCATTATGGCTGCAAGGTGCGGCAAAATAGATGTTATAGGGGTTGATGTAAACCAATGTGTAGTTAATCAGACTAATGCGGGCCAGTTGCATATCGTTGAACCTGGTTTGCAGGAATTGTTACAAGAGGTTGTGTCGTCGGGCAAACTTAAAGCCAAGAATCGCCCAGAAGAAAGTGATGTGTATCTGATAGTGGTTCCTACTCCATTCAAGGGCAACCATGAGCCAGACATATCGTATGTGGAAACTGCTACAAGGAATGTGATTCCTTATCTAAAAAAAGGAGATTTGTTTATTATAGAATCAACTTCACCCATAGGAACTACTGAATTGATGGCCAAGTTGATTTTTGACCTGCGTCCAGAATTGAAAAACAAGATATATGTGGCGTATTGTCCTGAACGAGTCCTTCCAGGCAATGTGATTCATGAGCTTGTGCATAACGACAGGGTGATTGGTGGCATTGACGAGGCTTCTACTGAGAAAGCTGTAGACTTTTATTCCAGATTTGTCGAAGGCAATCTTCACAAAACAAATTCCCGTACTGCCGAGATGTGCAAGTTGACCGAGAATTCGAGTCGAGATGTGCAGATAGCCTTTGCCAATGAATTGTCAATTATATGTGATAAGGCCGGTATTAATGTGTGGGAATTGATAGAACTTGCCAACAAACATCCACGCGTCAATATCCTGCAACCTGGTTGTGGGGTGGGAGGACATTGCATTGCAGTTGATCCATATTTCATCACTTCAGCTTTTCCCGATGTATCGCAAATCATAGCAAAAGCTCGAGAAATCAATAATTATAAAGCCAAGTGGAGTGCTGAGAAGGTGAAGAATGCAATGCTTCAGTTTGAACTGCAGAATGGACGTAAGCCAATAGTTGCGATGATGGGTCTTGCATTCAAACCTAACATTGATGATTTACGCGAGTCTCCAGCCAAGAGAATTACGACTGAAGTGATGCAAGGCTGCAATAATGCAGATATTATGGTTGTTGAACCCAACTTGCAGGCTCACAAGGTGTTTAAGTTGACCGACTATCATATGGCCTATGAAAAGGCTGATATCATCGTGTTTTTGACCGCTCATGACGAGTTTAAACAGTTGCCGTGGCGTGACGATAAAGTGATTATAGATCTGTGCGGCATTTATAAAAAATAGAAATTTATACCAGAAATATGCTTCAAAGCATACTAGTATATACATCGGTATCTCTTATTTTATTTTTGCTCGGCTGGCATATTAACCAGAGAGAGCATAGAATGAAGCTGCTAAATCCCGAAGCAGAACTCCCCTTTTGGAGTTGGGAGATAGTTGCATCTATCCTCGTTGTCACACTCATGATGGGACTGCGATTCAAGACAGGCAGTGACTACGAGATGTATCTAAAGCAATTTATTAGTGTTAAAGAAACAGGACAATTTGCCAGAGGGGATTTTGAAATAGGTTTCTATTGGATCACTCGACTGTTTGCTGATTCTGGACTTCATTATGCTTTTTACTTTGGGTTCTGGGCATTGGTGCAGATAGGTTCGTTGTACATTGGACTGCGCCATCATAAGCATCTATTGCCGTGGGTGGGCATGATTCTGATATTGGGCCCCTATGGAATCAATTGGATATCGTTCATGCGTCAATGGACCATTTCTATGATACTTGTGGCTGTGGTGCCTTTGATTGAAAAACGCAAGTTCTGGCTTTATTTGATAGTGGTATTGGTATCGATGACCCTTCATCGCTCGGCATGGTTACTAATAGTATTCTATTTTATTCCTTGCATCAAGTTTAAGTTTGACTCATTCAAACTCCCTCTTATCATTTTCACGTTATGTGTGTTACTTGGAATATGGCCTGTATGGTTCAAGTTGTTCCGTTTTGTGCCCGACTTGCTCGACTTGATAGGCTATCATAAATATGGTCATCATTTAGTAGATGTGATGGATGGAAAATTTAAGAGTATGGGGTGGGGACCTCTTCATATTTTAGCAATTATTTCCTCTTTAATTTTCATTTATTATTATCCGCAAGTAAAGAAATTCTTCAAAAAAGACAAATTATTGCCAATTTTTTATTCATTAGCGTTTGTTGGAACTTGTTATGATAATCTTGTGTTAAACACGCATCATTCGATGCAGCGCCCAGCTGAATACGTTTATATCTTTATCATAATCATGTTATCCTATACGATTTCTTATCTGGTGTCCGTCAAAAAGCATGTTATGGCCGCTGTATGTATTTCAGTGCCATGTCTATACTTGGTGTTGGATTTGGTCAAGGTTTCAATTGGAATGGCATCGTGCCCGTCGCTATATTATCATTTCTTATTCTGAATAGATGAATTTCAGGTCAATTATTGACAGATATAAGCACTCAGATATTGCCCGTCGTATGGCGACGGGCGCTTTCTGGTCATTTGCAGGTGCGACTGTATCAAAATTGCTTGTGCTTATAGCAGGTATTTTCTGTGCTCATATCTTGGGCAAAGAAGATTATGGCAAATTTGGTATGGTGAAATCTACTCTCGGAATGTTTATTGTTCTTGGCAGTTTTGGACTTGGGGTTACGGCTACTAAGTTCATTGCGGAGTATAGGAAAAATGCAAAAGAACGAGTATGCTCAATCTATCTTTTGACCAATGGTTTTGCCCTGATTTTTGCTACAATAGTATCTGTTCTGGTATTTGTGTTTTCAGATGCTTTGGCATGCAACTTGCTTCATGCTTGCGAATTATCATTACCCATCAAAGTGTCATCTCTCATTTTGCTGTTCACTATATTGAACACAGCTCAGGATGCGACATTGGCGGCTTTCGAGAGTTTTAAATCAATAGCTTTCAGTAATTTTGTGTGCAGCATGTTAGAGGCAGTTGGGATGCTGGTTCTGGCTTATTATTGGGGTATAATTGGAGCAACAATTGGTTATGGCAGTGGCTTTATTGTGAAGACTTTGGTTAATAAATGGTTAATTAATAAAGATTTTAGGCGTAACAATATTGAAATTAAATTATCGCATTTCAGGAAATCTGATTTAAGGCTGCTTTATACTTATACTTTGCCCGCGGCATTATCAACCCTTTTAACGGGACCGACCTTTTGGATTTTACGAACTATGTTAGCTCGTTCATCAGGTTATGGAGAGTTGGCCATATATGATGTTGCGGATCAGTGGAAACTTATTTTGCTTTTCATCCCAAGTACAATTTGTCATATTATTTTACCAATCATGTCGAGTCTTGAAAAAGACGAGAAAGGACGCTTCTGGAAAGTGCTTAACACCAGTATTTTGTTGAATGGTGGCATTACAGCTGTATTGTCAATAATAATTCTGTTTTTCAGTAATTATATTATGAATATGTATGGCAAAGGTTTTGACGAGCCAATGCCTCTTATAGTTTTGGCATTTTCGACCATATTCACTTCCATATCGACGGTGTTGGGCATCTCTATTTCGAGTCTCGCAAAAATGTGGGTGTGGTTTGGCGTGAGTGTGATATGGTCTGCAACCACTATTGTCATGTCATATATCTTTGTTACTAATGGATATCAAGCAACAGGCGTAGCAATTGCAGTGCTTATTGGTTATGTGGTTCATTCTTTGATTCAATATATTTATCTTAGAAAAAAATTTAAATAATTGCGATTTTATATATGATACCTAAAGTGATTCATTATTGTTGGTTTGGTCATAACCCACTTCCAAAGTTGGCGCAGAAATGCATTAATTCATGGAAGAAATATCTTTCAGACTATGAAATTAAGGAGTGGAATGAAGATAACTTTGATCTTGATAAATACCCATATGCGAAAGAGGCATACGAGAATAAAAAATATGCATTTGTTACAGATGTGGTGCGATTATATGCACTCTATCATGAAGGTGGAATCTATATGGATACCGATGTTGAAGTGATTGGTTCTTTAGATCCATTTCTACATCATATTGCTTTTTCTGGTTTTGAAAGTGAGACAGACGTGCCTACAGGTATTATGGCAAGTGAGAAAGGTGGAAAATGGGCAAAAATGAATCTTGATTATTATAATGATCGGCATTTTATTAAAGAAAATGGTGAGTTTGATATGACCACAAATGTTACGACCATCACTAATCTTATGTTGTCATATGGACTTGTGCAAAATAATACATATCAAGATTTTCCTGGTTTGGTTTCTTTCTATCCAACTGAGTATTTTTGCCCAATTGATCATTTTGGCTATGTGATGAAAAAAACATCAAATACTGTGTGCATTCATTATTATGCTGGCTCTTGGACCCCAAACAAAAATCAATTTAAAAAACGTGTAATTCGTATGATGCTGGGTACGTCTTGCATATATAAACTTGTTTGTGCAAAGAAATACATAAAACAATTGTTTAAAAAATAATTCTGATATGGGAAAATAGATAGATATGCTATGTTTTCCTAGTAACGCCAAGAATACTATTCATTATGAATTTGCTTAAAATCTGGCATAGTAGAAAATTCTTCATAACAGCAGCATTTCTGTATATCCTGTTCTTTGCCTTGTTTGCTTTTGGGCAAAAGAGTAAGGTGCCCGACTTGCCGATTGTGGTCATGCAGATGCTTGGCATGATCATGATCGTATTCTTTTCGTTTTTGTATGATAGGCAATCGATATCCAAAACACTACTCTTAATTGTTTTGTTTCAATTGATATGCTGTTATGGTCTTCGTTTCTTTAACATAGAGTATTTTGAAAATCCATTAGGTTTTGACCCTCAAGATGCTATGGGGTATCATCAACATGGTTCTCATATAGAAAAAAGCTTTATAGTTTATCTTAGGTATCTTGATAGTATCGTTCAATTAGATGATTACGGATTCAATCTAATAGTTTATTTCGTATATGGTTTGTCAGGAGATCCTGATATGGGGATTCAACTTCTTGTATTATTCAATATTATCGCTGTCACTATATCTAGTTTCTTTATATATAAATTATCAAATCGATTTTTTGATAAGGCAGATTCATGCTTTATTGCTTTCTTCTGGGGTACAGAGTTGTATGCAGTCTACACAGCATCAATAGGTTTGAAGGAGAACTTTATGGTGATGTTTGTAATAATCGCCATATACTACATCATGCGTGTACACAAAAGCCTGGTGTCGAAAGATATCATATATGCCGTATTATTCTCCTTGCCACTGCTGCTGTTCAGAACATCAGTATTCTATATGTTGATGTGTGTGCTTGTGTATCTGCTGGCATTACGTTTGCCATTAGTAAAACGTCACATATACGTATTCATTTTAATTATTGCTGTGCTTGCGACCATTTATGCTTATCAAGCCATTGACGAACTAGCATTGCAGCAGGGCTATAGTTATGACATGCTGCAGGATTTTGCTGATAGAAAGGTGAAGAAGACAGGTAGTTTGATCTATACCTTGAATTATCTGGCATCGGTGATTGGTCCCTTCCCGAATATGGTGGCTAATGAAATGGTCAAGCAGAACTACATTACCTTGTATAGCTTCTCATCGTTTTGTAAGGTATTTTACTCTTTCTTTATGATTTATGGAATATATGGAGCGTTCCGTCGCAAGCATTATGAGATGATTGGAATATTCCTTTTCTGGTTCCTTAATACATTTATGCTACTGTTTACTTTATTTGCTCAACATGACCGTTACCAATGGCCACATATGCCGTTTACTTTAGTATTGGCATGTTATGGCCTGATGTGCTGGAGAGATGAGCGGCATATTTTAAAATGGGATAAGCTGTATTTTATATTTGCTCTGCTGATTATTCTAATCTTCAATTTAAGGTAAATGATTTCAACCGAGATAGCCAGACAAGTCCTCACCATTGGGCCTGAACATGTTCATCCAAAAGGTGGAATAGCACAAATCATTTATAACTACAGTCGAGAGGTGTTTCCTTCTGGTTATTTCTGGTATATATCCAACTCATGTGAAGGGAATAAGTTAAAGAAAATTTACAGATTGATATCGGCTCTGATACAGTGCTTCTTTATACTATTGTTCTGCTGGCGTATTAAGATTATTCATATTCATACAGCCTCAAGATTCAGTTTCAAACGTTCATCTTGGTTTATAAGGATGGCGAAAATATTTGGCAAGAAGGTGATATTGCACATACATGGTGGCGCATTCAAGAAATACTATTCATCTGATCGTGATTTCATTGAACGAATTTTGGGCAGATGTGATTGGGTGGTTGTTCTTTCAAAAGCATGGGAAGAATGGTTCAGGTCAACTGTTGGAGTGAAAAATGTGATGGTTGTTCCTAATGTGATACCTCTGCCCGAATCGTATGAGCATCCAGATGACGAGGGTATATTTCATTTACTGTTTCTTGGCTATATTGCAGAAGGAAAAGGTGTATTTGATATGCTAAAGGCTATTAGTGCAAACCGGAGCAAGTTGCAGAAGCGTTTTCTGTTTCATGTGGCTGGAAACGGGCGTGTTGCTGAATTCAAATCAAGGGTTGAGGAAATGGATCTACACGACTTGGTGCGTTATGAAGGATGGGTTGATAGTAATGCAAAGCACAAATTGTTGTGTCAGTGTGATGCATTGGCTCTACCATCATATTTTGAGGGTTTGCCTATATCATTGCTTGAGGCTATGTCGTATCACCGTCCAGTTCTTACAACACCAGTTGGCGGAATCCCATCGATTGTGGAAGATGGAGTAAATGGTCTCATGGTGCAGCCTGGCGATTGTAATGCATTAGGCGAAAGAATTCTATATATGGTTGAACATAAAGAAGAGATGCAAGCAATGGGCGAAGCATCGCTTGAAAAAGTTAAGCCGTATTTACCGGATTCCGTATCATCAACACTTGAGGAATTATACAGAATTCTTATAAACTATTAATTATATTGCTCTTGAATTAAGGACACGAATTCGTGGAGTGATCGTAGATTTGCGTCGTAATTATTTGTGCTGGGCGCGAGGAATGCATATTTAAAATCTGCCAGAATTTCATGGCGCATATATTTGGACAAGGCAAGTCCTAAAGGGATTTATTTTGATAACGAGAGTTATCTGGCATCAGGTGTAACAGTCTTGGCTCATGATTATGCCCGTTTGACCGGACGGTTGAACACGAAAATAGGGAAACGCTGTTTCATAGGTGTGAATGCTATTATTATGCCAGGGGTGACTATTGGCGATGAGGTGATAGTGGGTGCTGGCAGTGTGGTGACTAAGGACGTGCCAAGTAATTGTATAGTTGCGGGCAATCCTGCTAAAATCATCAAGACAGAAATCCATACAGGTAGATATGGTCACCTTATTAAGACTGAAGACTGAAGAATAAAGAACAAATAATATGAAAAAAAACATATACAAGATCGCACGACCATTTTCTGGAATTCTGGGGAAATGTCCAAGACTGATTATTTCTGCCTTATATTTCCGAAAATATCATCGTAGAATTAATCTGAAGAAACCGCTGCTGTTTCATGACAAGATCATGTGGATGTCGTTGCATACTGACACGACAGAATGGTCGCGACTTGCAGATAAATATGCTGTGAGAGAGTATGTAAAGGAGAAGGTGGGGGAAGGCATCTTGACAAAACTTTATGGTGTTTATCATACTGCCGATGAGATAGATTTCGACGCATTACCTGATCAGTTTGTGCTCAAGACCAATAATGGTTGCACATCAAACCTTATTGTAAGAGATAAATCGAAGCTGGATGTGAATGAGGTCAAGAAAAAACTGGATTACTGGTTGAATCTTCCCTATGGTGAATTATCGGGACAGCCTCATTATGTGAAAATATCTCCGAAACTGATTATAGCAGAGGAATTGCTTGTTCCGACAGAATCGCCTTCAGTTGGATTAATTGACTACAAGTTCAACTGCTTCGATGGCGTGCCGGTTTCGTGTGCAGCCTATTCTAACAGGAAAGAGGGCACTAACAAGGCAAGCAAGATGCTATATGATATGGATTGGAATCCGCATCCCGAATGTTATGAGAGTGGAACACTGCAGGAATTACCCAAACCAGATACTTTTGAAGAGATGAAAGAAATAGCCGCAAAATTATCACGGGGTTTCCCCTATGTAAGGGTGGATTTGTATTCAATCAACAAACGCCCAATTTTTGGTGAGATGACATTTACACCAGGATATACCACTTATACAACTGAATATCATCGGGTACTTGGGGATTTGATTAAATTGCCTAACACATCACAACAATCATAATCATGAAGGAGAAAGTGATGCTTAATGGAGTGGGGGTAATGCCCTTTGAGAGCGAGACGGAGTTGATAGAGTATGTTGACCAGCATAAGGGCATTCTTGTGGCAATCAATGCCGAAAAGATTTTGCACGCCACCGACGAAACACGTGCTCTGATTAATCGCAACATAGGCTATTGTGATGGCATGGGTGCAATGAAAGCTTTGAAGCAGAAAGGATATAAGAATGCATGTAAGATACCGGGCTGTGAACTGTGGCTGAAGATTGTGGGGCATCTTCACAACAGCAAGTCGTTTTACCTTGTTGGCGGTAAGCAGGAGGTGATTGATGAGACTGTGGCCAAGTTGCAGCAGGAGTATGCTGGCATTAATGTTATAGGGTATAGAAACGGATATATCAAGACTGACGAAGAGAAGAATGCTTTGCTTGATGATATTGCTGTAAAACGTCCTGATGTTGTGTTTGTGGCGATGGGGTCGCCCAAGCAGGAACTGCTGATGGAGGAGATGCAGAGCCGACACCCAGATGCCATCTATCAGGGATTGGGAGGTAGCTTTGATGTGTATACTGGCCATGTTCAACGTGCACCGAAGTGGTGGGTCGATCATAATCTGGAGTTTGCCTACCGGCTTGTGAAGCAACCCAAACGCATTAAGCGTCAGATTCATTTAGTGAAATATGCGTGGTGGCTTGCTGCCAAGAAACTATAGTTTTCAATATTAGAAATCATGAAGTTAGGAAGAAAGATTGCTTATTTTGTATATTATTCGATTGCGTTTTATTTGCCTAAAAAGGAGAATCCAGTCTTTGGTAATATTTCTACAAGATTCCGCACCTTCTTGGCACGGAGAATGCTGAATTCGTTTGGAAAAGGTGGTCATGTGGATCGCAGAGCCTTCTTTGGCTTCAATGAGGTGAATATTGGTGATTATACGGGTGTGCGAAGTGGTTTTCAGTTACGGAACTCATCGTTGAAAGTAGGTAATTATTGCATGTTGAGTGCCAATATGCTGATTATGGGTGGAGGTCATATATTCGATGACAGAGAAATACCCATAGGACAGCAAGGAAATATTGGAAAGACATCGTTGGAAATAGGTGATAAGGTATGGGTCGGGTTTAATGTGACAGTGCTGGCGGGTTGTAAGCGCATTGGCAATGGTGCAATCATTGGTGCAGGTTCTGTAGTGACTCACGATGTTCCCGATTATGCGATTGTAGGCGGTAATCCTGCAAAGATTATCAAGTACAGATAATGAAACAATAATCACTATGAGCTGGAATAATGAGTTAGGGAGACTGGGTGAGGATGTCGCTTGTCGCTATCTGGAAGAGCATGGTTTGTGTGTGATAGATCGAAATTGGCATTGTGGCAAACTTGAGATAGACATTATTGCACGAAGACCCGATGAGAACTTGTTGCACATTGTTGAAGTCAGGACACGCTCGGCAAATAGTGAAAACCGTTTCTTGACTGCTGCAGAGTCTGTTACTGTTGCTAAACAAAAGCGGTTAATCAATGCAACAAAAGGATATATGAATTATTATCGCTTGAACATGGGTGTTCAGTTCGACATTGTGGCGGTTCACTACAATTTGGGAAAGTATGTGGTGGAATGGATTCCTGATGCTTTTATTCCGAAACGGAGAATATACTGGTAGCATCATCTCTACACTGTTAATAATATAAAGAGGGCATTGCCATACAGGCGATGCCCTCTCTTTGTGAGTTTCGTTTAATCCCTTATGTAGTTTAGGTTAGAATCTCTAAGTGGTGTGGGGGAGTGATTAGTCGGCGGTGAGGCGGTCGATGACGGTTGCGATAAGGTCGTTGACAGCGGTCTTGTAGTTGGGATTGACCGATGTGGCAACACGGTTGGCGATGATGGAGCAAACGGTCATGGCACGGTGTCCCATGAGCTTGGCAAGGCCTTGCAGGGCAGCGCTTTCCATCTCATAGTTGGTGATGTGACCGCCATCGTATTCAAACTGCTCAATGCGACTGTTGAGTTCTGGCTCGGCAAGTGGGAGTCGCACTTCGCGTCCCTGAGGCCCGTAGAAACCGACTGCAGAGATGGTGTAACCACGCACCATGTCGTCTTTACCGATTTTCTCAACGAGCTCGGGACTGGCCTCAATGACATATGGGCTGCAGAACTGTTTGTTCCACTTGACATATTTGCAGAACTCTTTTTCGAACTTGAGGTCACACACGTCGTTGCGGCCTTTATAGTAGTTGAGAACGCCATCAAAGCCTAAAGCTTTGGCTGCGATGACTGGAGTTCCAACGGGTACATAGGGTTGCAGGCCGCCTGAAGTGCCTACACGCACAATGTTGAGGGTGCGGTGCTTGTCATTTACAGTGCGGGTTTTGAAGTCGATGTTGGCGAGTGCGTCGAGCTCGTTCATGACGATGTCGATGTTATCGCCACCGATGCCGTGCGACAGTGCCATGATGGGTTTGCCATTCTTGGTGCCGCCAATGGTGTGGAATTCACGGCTTTGAACTTCAAAGTTTTGTGTGTCGAAGTATGAAGCGATCATGTTGACGCGGCCTGGGTCGCCGCAAACGATGATGTTGTCGGTGAGTTGTTCCGGAAGCAGGTGCAGATGGAAGATGCTGCCATCGGAATTGATGATCATCTCAGAATCGGGAATTACTCTCTTGCTCATAACGAATAGTTTTTAAGATTTAAACTACAAATATACAAATTATTTTAGAATTATGCTATAAGTGAAAGAATTTTTGCGATAAATTGTTGGTAAATGAAAGAAATTGCTAATATAGTTGAATGGGATGGATTGCGTGAATTTTTTGGGATTATGGGGAAGCGTGGGAACGGTGCAACTTTTGGGAAAAGTGGGAAAATTGTGGTTGCATTTTATAACTCATTGATTTTAAGCTATGTGATTGTTTTAACATTATACTGCATTCGTTATTTATTGTAACACTTTCGTTGTTTATCATATACTTTCGTTGTTTATTATATACTTTCGTAAAAGTTTATAGTACTATCGTCGGAGAACTCAGAGAGCTCAGTTTGATGGCTGCGCTTGGATGCAAGAACAAATCATACAAATTATTATTATTTAGGTTCATGTGGGACGAAGATAGCGGTTGATGAAATTATTGACAATGTGAAAAGCAAATGAGGATAGGAAACGAGTAGACGAGTAGACGAGTATACGAGTAAACAAGGGAACGAGGAAACAAGCTAACGGGCTGACGAAGAGGTGAGGATGGATGGTAACAAAAAGGGCTGACGATGATGCCAGCCCTTTTTGTAGTGCCCTACATCGGGGGGCGTCATAAGTGACTTAATACTTCTTCTGGATGCGTCGCACGATGTGACGTGCGGCATGGAAGGTGTAGTGCTGGCAGAAGCCCAGCACGCGCCCTAATTTGGGTACACGCCAAGCCATATCCTCGTTGAGCGCATCGCGGCAAGGATTGCAATGACCACATGGCATGCCGAACACTGGGGTGTAGCAGAACCATGTCTTCTTCATCACATCCTCCATACCGTTGCTTTTCATTTCTTCCACTTCGTCGGTTTTGGTCATTTCCCACAAGGTGGAGGGGAATCGTAGGTGCTCATAGATGGTGATGAGTTCGGGCGATGACTTAGCCGGGTTGATCATGAAATCGGCTATCTGTTCGCCCATTTCTTTGTCAATCATTAATTCACCTTCGCCTGTGAGTGTTCTCGTGGCTTTACCACGTGGACTATGTTCCAGGCTCATTTCCACTACCAGATTGTTTTGCTTGGTGAATCGTGCCAACCAATCATATTGAGTGCCAATCTTGTACTTTTCGTGGAGTACCTTCCAGGCAGTCCTGATGATAGGGTCGGGGGCAAGATCATTCACGTTATGGACTATGACATCACGCAGTTCGCACTTTGTGTTGGGTTTCTTGCGAATCATGTCGGTGATGGTCTTGATGGCCTTCAGTTCATATTTGACCGAGTCACGTTGCGGGTCGTTGAGGTAATAAGGTTGTACCACAATGTCAAGCAGCGACAGCTCGCAAATGCGGCATGTGCTGTCGAGCCCACCAGTCCATAAGACGTTAACAACTTGTTTCATGAAGGATTATTGGTTAGGGTTGAGGATGATGTTGATGATGAGGGTCACGTCCATTACATCTACCTGTTCGTCGCTGTTCACGTTGGCATTGTCGTAGTTGAATGGGGTGGGGTTCTTGCCCAGGATGTAGTTGATGACAGTAGTCACGTCGTTTACATCGACTGAACCGTCTTCGTTGGCATCACCGGGTTTGCCGGACTCTTCCTGGGGCCAAACGAGGGCAGTAGCGCCTTGCATGTAGACGGTGTTGTTCTTCCATTCTGTAAGAGCCTTGGTGAAGCCAACCTTGCCATCGGCCACTTCGAGTTCGTAGTAGCCATCGACAGGGGTCTCGCAGTTTTTGCCGAAGTAGGTGCCGCACCAGTAGAGCTGGTTGCCATCGGGAACTGTGACAGCGGGTATTGCCTCGGTGGGAACCACAGCGTTCAGTTTGAGCGTGGTGCCCACTTTCCAGCGAAGCAGCACATGCGTGTTGGCAGGGACTAGTTCACCAGCGGCAGCCATCTTCACGCAGTTGGTTTCAGCATTGGTGACAGCGAAGGCATCGGCATCCGCGGGAAGCAGAATGGGGAAGTCGACATAAAGTGTGGCGTAGTTGTAGGTGCCATCGTTCACATAGTTGCCCTCCTCATCGGGTGCTGGAGTGAAGTAGTTGTCTTCAGCGTCGATGGGGGTGATGTACCAGCGCGTAGTTGGGTCATTTCCGGTCATGGCAACATCGAAATCGTTAGTTAAGAAACCTCCAGGTTGGCCGCCTTGATCTTGAAAATATGCAGTGACTGATGTTACATAATCAGGGTCAGAGTCATCAGTAACTGTAATTGATGCATTATATAGAGGCACACCATTAGCATCATCAGAAATATGATTGATAATGACAGGGACTGTCTGAATCACACCAAACATTTGAAGGAAAAGAATCCTTGACATTTCTGCCGTACTTAAGCCTTGTGTTCTCAGATCATAGCCACCTAGAGTATCTATATATTCAAGATGAATTATTGTACCTGCATCAAATATAACAGAGTCTTGGTTGCCAATCATGGCAATAGATGTCTTGAAATCTCCATCATCATTGGCTGCTGATATATATCGGCCATATTTTTCATTTTTCACACGATAATAACCAGTGCCGTTAAAGTCGGCTATGGCGGGCAGACTGATGCCCAACACCAGGGCTGCTAGTAAAATAGATTTGATTGTTTTCATATAATTGAGGTTTAGTGATTAGTGATTAGTGAAATTAGGGATTAGAGGATGCCGAGGATGATATTGATAAGGGCGGTTACATCGCTGACATTGATTTTGCCGTCACCGTTCACATCGGCACTTTCCATATCCTTTTCGATGACGCCCAGAATCATATTAATAAGAGCGGTTACGTCAGTAACGTTCACCTTGCCATCACGGTTCACATCGCCACGCAGCAGGGTTTCCTCATTGATTTCGAGCGCAATGTCAGTGTCTTGTTCATCAAAAGTGATTTCCTGTACGGTTTCACCATTGATGCATAGGGTATAGGTTAACTCATTGTCGAGTGCTTCGAAGGCAAAGGAGTCGCCTTTAGATACTTCAGCTGTGCCAATAGTATCACCATCGACAAGCAGAGAGATGACGGCGTCGCCATCGCAGTTATAAGTGCCCGAAATATCGTTGGTGTAATAACTGATGATGAAGGCGGGCAGCGTGTTGGGCGTGAACGCCATGCCGAAACGGTTGGCATAGGTGGCGAGCATGCTCGAAGGATAGAAACATACATTATTCAAGGGCATGGGAACATCACTGACAATGGCTACGAAATTGGAAACATGGTAAGAAACAGCGTCGGAGATAAGCGCCGAAGTCTGCTGGTAGTAGAAGTGCATGGGGTCGGGGATGTCCATGTCAAGGCCGATGCGCAGTGAGTCGCCCTTGTAGGTGTAAGGACGACTGAAATTCACATTGCAGATGGAACCAAGCCCACCTTCGGCAGCCACATCGTCGAAGATTGCTTGACCGTCGTAGTAGGGTTCTTCTTCCTCATAGTAAGTGAGAGCTTTGTTATAGCCTCCAACATAACATTCGCCAGTTGGCTTCGTCATGGCTTCTGGTGTGAGTTTCTTTACATAGACCTTGAAGTTGAAGCAAGTGGCGCTGCCCGCCTTGATGATACCACCGTCGAGTTCCATGCCGGTGAATTTGGCATTGATGGGCATGCCTTCCAGGTCGCCAGGCAGTACAAGTGCCTCAACAAAGAAAGAGCTGATCTGGATAGAGTCGGTGAGTTTGTAATGCCCGATTTTGGTGTGCACATTCATGTCGGGCATGTTGGGTTCTTTGGCAAAATAATGCTCGTGGATGTCGTTGGTCGATTGTGTGACCTTGACATTCAATGAGGCTTGGGATGTAAATGCCCAAGAGAGCATCAAGAAGAATAGGAGTTTTTTAATCATAAGCGTAATATTTTAAATGTTTTGTTTTTATCGGAGGGGGAAAGAGATGGTGCGGCGGTATGTGCCGTCGTCTTTCTCGATGGAGCCCAGTCGCCTGATGGTATGTTCGCGGGTCGTGAAGTTCACGATGTTGCGATTAATGGTGTATGACAGTTCACCAGTTGCAGGTTTCACCAAATCGTTCCAGTTATTGCCTTTCCCTTTTCCGCCATAGGCAATGATAGCCATGGTTTGCTGCGGGAAGTCGGGCAACCGTTCTACGATGTCGAAATGGATGTGCCCAGCATAGTGTGCAATGAAGGAATTGTGCGGACCAGTGAAATGGGTGTTGATGGTGATGGTGTCGCCCTCAATACCATTGCAGTAACGCACATTCTCCATATTGACACCCGTGCTGAAGGCTTCAACTATCTCCGGAATCATGGTGGGATGACTAATGCCGTCATGCAGGTAGCCAAAGAGGAAGGTCCATGCATTAATAGAGATGAACTCGTTTACATAGTTCATGTCGCGCGCTCCCACAGCATGGTTGCCAAAGCCCGCATGGGCCAGGATGATGATGCCATCAACATCATCACTGTTTTCTAACACATCGATGAACCAATCTATTTGCTTTTGCGAATAAACGATGGCACTGTTGGTGTTGGTTTGTCCTACAGTTTCAATCTCATACTGGTCGATGCCAATCACGCGCAGTGTGCGATTGTTCTGCTCCACGTCGGCATAGAAATAACAAGCATCGTCGTCACCATAGTGAATGTCATAATTCTGATTGGTGGCGAGTTGCACCTGCTCATGGAAACCGCGCTGGCCCAGCCCGTCCCACGCGTCATGGTTGCCTGGAATCTGGAAGATGGGCTTTGTGGCCGCCTTGAGTTCGTTGAGCATGGCTTGAGTAGGAATCAGGTCGCCTGTAATGACAGCAAAGGCACAATCACTTGTGTCGAGCAGTTCAATCATCTTTTTGAGGGTAATGTCAGTGCCATGTGTGTCACTGATGTGCATAAAGCAAATGCTGTCCTGCGGTTCCGGTGCTGGCGGGTTGAGGATGATGTTAATCAATGCTGTGACATCGCTCACATTGATATGTGTGTCGTGGTTCACATCGGCAGAAACCGAGTCAACTTGTTGGACACCTAAAATCATATTGATGAGTGCGGTCACATCGCTCACGTTCACCTTGCCATCATGATTCACATCGCCTCGCTGGAAGGCGAAGAGGGGAGAGGAACTTATGACAATTGCCAGTAAAAATGAAAAAAAGCATTTCATTGTTTAGTAAAATAGTAGAGTAGTAGAGTAGTAGAGTAGTAGAGCAGTAAACAAGTAGACGAGTAAACGAGTAAACAAGCAAACGAGCTGACAAGGGATTGATAATTAATAAAAGGGTGCCTCATCGGCATGAAGCACCCTATATTATTGATTTATCAGTACATGACCTTGGTGGTTTGCTTGGAACCATCGGAGAAGGTGGTGACGCGGATGTTGATGCCGTCAAAGGGCACATCGCTTGCCATACCCGCGAGGTTGAAGTACTTGATACCGCTTATCGTCTTTGTGGTGTTGACATCACTTACTGCCGTTATAACACTGGGAGTCGTGAGCGGGTAAACCACCCAATCGTTGCTTAAACCACCTTCAGTGTAAGGAGTGGCCTTAGAGGCAGTGTTGCGCTGAATGATGGCATCAAACTCATAGGTGTTGCCTACAGTGAAGCTGCTCAGAGTGGCTCCTGAAGGCATAAACGCGTCATAAGCAACGAACCCGCCTTTGAGTTGAGCTTGGTTTACTGAACCTTCTGGAGCAGCAACATAGAACTTGCCATTACCACCATACACAGCCCAAGTTATATGGGCATATTCCTGAGGTTTGGGCGATACAAAGAAATAGGTGTTGTGATTGCCTACAGTGCTCGTCTGGGTCTCGCCCATAAAGTTTGCTGGAATGTAGATATTAGGCGTATAACCCGATGTAGCAGGATTTGAGGCCGTGATAGAGGATACAGTCATCTCGGGGTTGGGTTTTCTCAGAAGTGTTCCCGTCACCTTAAGATCCTTAGCAACATAAGAATCAGGATTAGTCACATTGAGAGCGACCCAGTTACTCTGATCATAAGCATCCTGCAAGTTCACTTGTGCCATATAGTCAATAGCTTCACTAGGTCTTACGCTTGGGGTTTCATACATGCCGTAGTCTTTTGCATAGAGTATGCCGTCAACTACCTTTACACCAAAGAGGTTGTTAGAAATCACATAGGGCGAATTTTCATAGCCTTCGTTGACAATTGTTTTTAGCTCTTCTTCTTTGATGGGGAAAAGAGCACATTGAATGGGTGAATATGCTTCGTTTCCATTAATGATTTCACCCTGTTCGACCATATCCCAAAAGCCGACTCGACCATCTTTAATGCCAAGTTTATATATAGTGTTGCCGTGATACTCTTTAGTCGCAAAGAAACCGATACCATCGCCTTTCGGATACCACGCATTTCCAAAACTGCTGCCATAACCTGAAGTATGGGTTGCTGCTGTGTAAGCATCGTGACCATGTCGACCATAATTGTTATAGAGTACATCGCTATTAGTTAATCCGCTAATTGTAATAGACGCACTTGAAATTCGTGGAATTAACCAACCTGAAGTTGATGCACTTGCTACAGATTTAACTATTGGTGCTGTACTTGCATTGTAGTATGGTTCTAATATGTTTTCAAGGGTATTTAAAGAAGTGCTTTCAACAATTACCGGCATTCCGGCGGGAATAATACTGCCTTTTGTCATCTCAACAAGAGTAGCAACTTCTCCAGCAGTAGAGGGCAAACCGGTTGCTTTATAGATTTTGACATTGCTGGCTTCAGGCACTTTATAAGAAAAAGCCGTGCGTAGTGTGGTGTAGTACTTACCATATTGGGCGAATTGTTGAATAGGGGCTACACAGAAATAGTTGTCAGTGAGATTTATGGGTTCAATATACCAATAATAAGAATTGTCTGAGGCAGTTTCAGATAATGTTAGTTTATGATTCACATCTCCTAGATAGCGAGTTTGATTGATGGTATAACCTTGAACACTTTTATTCAAAGTTACTTTTGCAGTATAAATACCACTACCAGAAGAAGTTTCTTCTATAGTAGCAGGTATTCCATCAAGAACATATGCTCCAGCACTTGAACCAACATAAGCACAATATGAAATATATTTTAAACCAACACCTTGAGCTATTATGTCGAAATTTTTAGTAGACCCAGATTGTTGTTCAAGATAAATGATGGAACCAATATTTGAATAAACATCATTAGGCGTCGTGGTCTTAATATCAATGTCTAGATACTGTCCAACCCTACCCATTGCGGCAGCACCCTCATCAGATGCAAGACTTGATGCAGAACCAACAATAGTTTGAGCATCAATAGAATCATTAACTATAGATAAGTATTCCGTGTTTGCATTGACATTGCGAATGCGATAGAAACCACTATTAATGGCAGCGATGGCGATAAAAGTAAATGAACAAATACAAATAAAAACAAATGTAAGTCGTTTCATCATAATTTATAATAATAAGGGTAGGCTTTTAGTCGCCTACCCTTAGGTTAAAATAGAGTAATTTAGTTTATTACTTTAATCGATGATTTGGAACCATCAGAATAAGTTGTAACAATGATGTTGATACCTTCGAAAGGATGAGCGCTTTCGATGCCAGCTACATTGTAGTAGCGGACTGACTTGATAGTCTTATTAACATTGACATCTTCAACAGCAGTCATGGTGCCATCTTCGAACTGGAAGATGTAGCCGGGAGCATCGTCTACAGTTGCTTCATCAAATGTCGTATCAAAGTGGAAACCAACTTGGGCTGTTTCGCCTTGAATACCTTTCAAGTATGCGTTGTTGCCTTTGAGTTCGGAAACATCGTTCTTCCACATACCAAGACCGCTCATATTGAGAACATCGTTTCCAGATTCAACTACCTTAGACTTGTTGGATAATTCAAGATAGGTGTTCTCTTCTCCAGCTTTCACTTCATCACCGAGGAAGGAACCAACGAGCAGGTTGTCGTTGGTGCTTTCGGAGATAACGCGGAGTGGAGCGCCTTGAGGAGAACTGGTTTCAATACCGAGTTTCTCTTGCAAGAGTTGTTTGATGGTTTCTTTCAGTTCGGTGAAGTCGCCAGTTTCTACTGCGGCATGGGTTGGCTTGTTGACTGGACGGAGAACTACATTGGGTTCGTCGCCGGAGGCGACAGATGCGCGAATGATGAACGGAGTCATTGCATCAATCACATCACCATTGATACTCTTGAGCTTGGCAACATAGTAAACAAAGGTCTTGCCGTAGTTGGGAGCATTTTCATTCGTTGCGACATTCTTGTGGTTAACACGCTCTGTACTTGACACAGTGAACACCTCAATGCCTTCACCTTCAATCTTAGCATCGAAGTCGAAGTAACCAGTGGTGTAGTAGTAAGTTTCGCCTTCGGTTACGTTACCGGTAGTGCCGTGGTCGCCGGCCTGACTTACTGTAGCCTGTGCCATATTGGCATCCATGTAGAATGGGATATAGGTTTCGGCATCGTAGTTGGGATCTTGCTCATCGAAGGGTTCGAGGATCCACTTGGCGGCGTCATTGTCGATGAGGCTCTCGCGGCTTGCATAGCCGAAAGTGCCATCGGCATCCTGACGCAGGCAATAAGTAGTGCCGTAGTTGAAGTCGGGATTGTTGAGGGCATTCAAGACAAACTGACCTATTGAGGGAGCAAGTCCCTGGTCGATGAAGTAACTCTGGACATAAGGTTTCGCATTCTCTTTGAGTTTTGCCCACATTTCGTCGGGATCATCAAGATACTGGGCAGTGCGCCATGCGATATTGTAGATGCGTGCCATGCCGCCTGTTGCATCGGCTTCCATAGCTTGCAGTTTGGCCACCAGTTGCTCTTTGGTTTTTCCCATGAGGCCAAGAGCGTCGAGAGCGAGGTCGCAATACTCCTTGAGGTCGGGGATATTGACTTCGAGCATATAGGCATTCTTGCCATCGCTGGTGATGGTGGGTTCAACATAGAGGTTGAGGTCAATGCCCTCGAGGAGGGTCTGAACCATAGGTTCAACTAAGCTTGCATACTGGCTGTAGTGCTCATAAGCAGGATCTTGCAGTTTCTCTTCAATGACTTCAATACCTGTCTCAGCGATAACAGCGAGGATGTCGTTCATGAGCGTCATGTAGTCACCCACATTCACGCCTTGAGAGCGGAGTGTGTCAAGTGGTAAGGTCTTGGTGTTCTTGGTCTCACCTGTGCCCACATAGATAACAGTACCGGCAGCCGTCTTGGCTGTTTCGAGGTCAGCATCGGGAGTAGCAGCGAAGCGGCCAGTCACGTTCACGTAGTTGCCATCGGCACCCTTGATGCGATAGTAGCCAGCAAAAGGTTCGGCCTTGATGGCATCGGCAAAGCCCCACCAGTAGAAACGGTCAGCAAGGTCAACTTCACCAGCAGTGAGGTCGCCAATACCGAAGGTCTTGTCTTGGTCAGCACGCAGATAGTAGGTATGACCCTCATAAAGCTTGTCGATGTTGTTCATCACCATTGACTTGAGCTTGGGATCGGTGTCGTGGGTATTCAGGTAATTTTTCACTTGTTCCACAGCCCAGTCGCGCATTGTGCCGTTGTAGTTGGGATATTTCTTTTCCCACTCGGTAACGATGTACTGGGGCACAGTGGGCAGAACAACATAAGCATAGTAAGCATCGGTCTCACCAGGAACGAGTTTCACACGCATGTAGGCGTTCTCGTTCACAAAGTTGGTCATTTCTTCGATAGCTCTCTCTACATTCTCAGGTTGAGAAACATCGTCGAGAAGTTGGTGGATAAGGGCGGTGCCCAGTTCGATAGCGTGCTGCACATACTTCTGGATGTCGTGGCCGTCACCTACGAGGTTTGTCACCTTCATCGAGCCATCCTCAAGTGTGCCGTCGATAGTAACAGCTATTGGAGTGGCTTCTTCTTCACTATAAGCAGGACGGGCATAGTAGCGACCCTCAACTTTTACATAGAGGTCATTACCGACATTGTGAATCTTGTAGAAGTCGCTCTCCACGGGTTGGTCTTCTTCTACGAGGTCGATACCCCACTGGATGGTGCGGTCAGTAGAACTGAAGTTCTCGGCATCGACATAACCGAAGGAGTGGTCGGGATCTTCGCTCAGGTAGTAGGTGTGACCTTGCTGAATCTTGTTAATGTTGTTTCGGATAAGTTGTGCGAGGGTGTTGTCGGTGCCATGGTTATCGAGGTAGCCAAGAACATATTCAACACCGTAGGCCCAAGCGGCTTCTTTGGTGTCTGCTGTAATCACGCCATGACGGTACATTTCGTGATAAACATCGTAAGGAATCTCAGGAATGTCGGCGATGGCATATACATAGTTGGTGCCAGTCACAGGCTTCACGCGCATGAAGGCGTTAGCGCGAACGAAGTCTTCCATGTACTGTTGAGCCTTCTTGATGTTCTCGTCGGTAGATTTTCCGTTGAGAACATCGGCGATAGCTACCTTGCCAAGCATGATAGCTTTGTCAACATAGCTGAGGAGGTCAACCTGGCTGTCGTCCTTGGCAACAGCACTCATGTTAGTCACTTTGTAAGAGCCGTCATCGAGTTTGCCGGAGTAGGTGATGTGGATTTCAGTTGCATGCTCTTCGTCGGTGTCAGGTTTAGCATAATACTTGCTAAGCACTTCAACGAAGTTCTCATATTGAACATTGCGGATCTTGTAAGTACCGCTGGCGAGATTGTCTTCTTCCACTTCCTCTACATCGAAGCCCCACATGAAGTATTCATTGGTCATTTCGAATGTCCCTTCAGCGGCATAATCGAAAGTGCCATCACTGGGATGTGCACTCAGGTAGTAAGTGGTATTGGGCTGAATATTGTCGATGTTGGCAAGAATGTAGCTTGCAAGCGTGTTGTCGGTGCCACCTTCGCCACTGTGCGCGCTCAGATAGTCTTTCACCTTCTGTACACCGAAAGCCCAAGCCAGACTGGCGTCGTCGGCAGTGATGGCATGGTGGTTGTACATCTGGGTGACAACTTCTTCGGGTATTTCAGGAATGCGAGCATAAGCATATACGGCATCGTCCTTGCCAGGAACAGGCTTGATGCACATGAAAGCGTTATTCTTTACGTAGTTCTCCATGTAGTTCTGAGCAACAGCAATGTTCTCTTGGCTTGCGGGGTTGACACCATTGCCTTCGGTGAGGACGTTGTAGATGGCCATCTTGCCAATGAGGATGGCTTTATTGATATAGCTGTAGATGTCGATGTCGGTTCCGTCGGGGGTCTGGCCGCCGAGGTTCACGATCTTCTGGCCGCCATTGGCTTCACCATCGAAGGTGATGCGAATGTCGCTGGCTTCGCTCTCACTGTAGTTAGGACGAGCATAGTACTTGCTTTCAATTTTTACCCATGCATTATCATCATTGACATTACCCTTGCCAATGTTGCGGATTTTGTAAGTACCATCCTTAACATTGTCGGTGTTCACTTTGGGAGTAAGCTTCCACCAAGATTGGTTGTTGCTGCTGGTGAGAGAGCCCGTGACATCGATGTAACCGAAGGAGCCATCAGTGTCGGCTGTCAGCATATAGGTGTGACCCTCCTTGATATTCTTGAGATTGTTGCGAATCTTAGCAGCCAGAGCAGCGTTAGTGCCACCAGCACCGCTGTGCTCGTCGAGATATCGATAAACGATGTCGATGCACCAGTCCCACATGGTGGTGCCACCAGTGTTAGTAGACACATAATCGTTGTTGGGATTCTTCTTGGCTTGCCATACTTCAACGATATCGCTTGGAATTGTGGGGAGAACAGCGATAGCGTGGTAGGTGTCGGCCGAGCCATCGACAGGCATCATGCGCATGAAGCCGTATTCTTGTGCCAGCTCATGCATGCGTGCGATAGCTTTTAGGACATTCTCTTCAGATGAAGTGGAAAGCTCACGACGGAGCTCGATTTCACCGAGGGTGAGTGCCTTTGTAAGATAGTCGTAGACCTCAACTTCACCACCATCGTAGGTGGAAGCGAGTGAGTTCACTTTGTAGGTGCCGTCGCTGAGTTTCTTCTCAATGCCAACAGTGATGTAGCTGGCCTGGCTTTGAGACTCAACGAGCTGAGCATCGTACTTTCCGGTGACCTTGATGTATTTGGGTACACCGACATTCTGGATGCGATAGACGCCCGTCTGCGGAGCCTGAGCAGAGATTGCGAATCCCAGCAAGGCAAAAATGAGCGCAACCGCGAAAGTAACAGTTCTTCTCATGTGTTTTAATTTAGTTTATAATGTGTTTTTAAGTATTTAATAGTCAGTAAAATATTACAAGCAAATAATATAAGCACTAGTGGGGTTTTTAACTTGAAAACAAGCTTTGCCTTGATCAAGAGGCTCCAAAATGCCTATATAAACAACAAAATTATATAAAATAATGATGCGGATACACATTATTAATAAATAAAATGCGTCTCTTTTACCTTTTTTAACAATGAAGAAAACTACGAAAAAAAGTAGTGCGCCGGGGTCCCAGCGCACTACAAGAGAAATTCCATTGTAAGATATTCTTTCCCCAGACTTATTCTGCTACTACTTCGAATGGAATTTCTACCTGTACTTCCTTGTGCAGATTGATGGTGGCAGTGTATTTGCCAACCTCTTTCACAGCGCTCTTGATGTTGATGATCTTGCGGTCGATGTTGTGACCGAGCTGTTCGAGAGCATCTGCAATCTGGATAGCGTTGACCGAGCCGAAGATTGTGCCGGTGGAGCTGGTCTTTGCGGGAATGGTGAGTGAAACACCCTCGAGCGAAGCAGCGATGGCCTCGGCATCGGCTTTAATCTTAGCGAGTTTGTGAGCGCGCTGACGCTGGTTCTCGGCGAGCACCTTGAGAGCGGAGCTGGTTGCGAGGATGGCCTTTCCCTGGGGGATGAGGTAGTTGCGCGCGTAACCGTTCTTAACTTCAACAACGTCGTCCTTGTATCCAAGGTTGTTAACGTTTTCTTTCAATATGATTTTCATAAGATGTATTCCTCCAAAAATTTAAATTATTTCATCAAATCGGTAACATAGGGGAGCATAGCCAGGTGGCGAGCACGCTTCACAGCCTTAGCAACACGGCGCTGGAACTTGAGAGAAGTACCGGTGATGCGACGAGGCAGAATCTTGCCTTGTTCGTTCAAGAATTTTTTGAGGAATTCGGGATCCTTGTAGTCAATGTACTTGATGCCGCTGCGTTTGAAACGGCAATATTTCTTCTTCTTAGTGTCGACTGACAGCGGAGTGAGATAGCGAATTTCAGATTGAGTCTGTGCCATAATATAAATCCTCCTTAATGATTAATCGTTGTTGTTTTCTTCTACTTCTTCAATTACCTCTTCGGGCTCGGCGATGGGGGCTTCTTCTACTACAGGTGCT
>JAFZSO010000034.1 GCA_017619355.1 Muribaculaceae bacterium | reverse complement strand
TTGAATTTCTCAGTCTTGGGTGATGATGGTGCCGGTGTGACCCTTGAGGGCTTCGCGGGCTTTCTCGAGCGAGGTGATGAGAGCATTGCTGCCGTGACTGCGCTCCACATAGCGTATGCACGACTCGATCTTGGGCAGCATGCTGCCAGGAGCAAAGTGTCCTTGTTTGATATATTCACGGGCCTCGCTCAGGGTCATGGTGCTCAGGTTGCGCTGTTCGGGTTTGCCAAAGTTGATGGCTACTTGTTCAACAGCGGTGAGAATCACGAGCATGTCGGCTTTGAGGTCGAGGGCAAGACGAGCACTGGCGCGGTCCTTGTCGATCACGGCAGCCACTCCGGTGTAGTCACCGGGCTTGTTTTCAATCACGGGAATGCCGCCACCACCCACGGTGATGACCACTGTGTGAGAGTTTACAAGTTGCTCTATAGCAGGTAGTTCCACAATTCTCATGGGTGCGGGCGAGGGCACCACACGGCGCCAACCGCGACCGGCATCTTCCACAAAGGTGTAGTCGGTGGTGGCCATGATGGCTTCGGCCTCTTCCTTGCTGTAGAACATGCCCACGGGCTTGGTGGGGTGCTCAAAGGCGGGGTCGTTCTTGTCGACCACTACCTGTGTCACCACTGAGGCGCATGGCCGCCTGAGTTCTCGGCGGTAGAGCTCGCGTCCCACTGCCTGCTGCAGGTGATAGCCAATGTAACCCTGGGTCATGGCGCCACACTCGGGGAATGGAATGCGGGGTGTGCCACCGCCATTCTTGGCCGAGAACTCGAAAGCCAGATTCGTCATGCCCACCTGGGGACCGTTGCCGTGACCGATCACCACATCGTATCCCTCCTCAACGAGGTCCACTATGGTAGAAGCGGTTTTGTCGACGAGTTTGAGCTGATCTTCGGGAGAATTGCCCAGGGCGTTTCCGCCCAGGGCAATCACAAGTCGTTTGTTCATATCGATGGTATGAAAATAAAGGTTTAAGCGTTAAATCTTACTTCAGGGTTGCGAACATCACAGCCTTGATGGTGTGCATGCGGTTTTCGGCTTCATCAAACACCTTCGACTGCTTGCTGCGGAACACCTTGTCGGTAACTTCCATCTCCTTGAGACCGAACTTCTTGTAGATGTCCATGCCAATGGTGGTCTCGAGGTCGTGGAACGAAGGCAGACAGTGCAGGAAGATGGCACCGGGGTTGGCGTTGGCCATCACGGCGTCGTTCACCTGATAGGGGCTGAGCAGTTTGATGCGCTGTTCCCAGATTTCGTCGGGTTCACCCATCGATACCCAGATGTCGGTATAGATTACATTGGCATTCTTAGTACCCTTCTTCACATCGTCGGTCAGGGTGATGGTGCAACCATTCTCCTTGGCGATTTCCTTGCAGGTCTTCACCAGTTTGGCGTCGGGCATATTGTCCTTGGGGCCGCAGGCCACGAAGTTGATGCCGAGCTTGGCCGAAACCACCATGAGCGAGTTGGCCACATTGTTGCGGGCGTCGCCCATGAACACCATGGTCAGGCCCTTGTAGTAGCCAAAGTGCTCTTCAATGGTGAGCACATCGGCGAGCATCTGGGTGGGGTGGAAATCGGTGGTCAGACCATTCCATACGGGCACGCCTGCGTGCTTGGCGAGGTCTTCCACAATCTGCTGGTCGAAACCGCGGTATTCAATGCCGTCGAACATGCGACCGAGCACCTTGGCGGTATCTTCGAGTGATTCCTTTTTGCCCATTTGCGACGAACCCGGATCGAGGTAAGTGACACCCATACCCAGGTCGTTGCCAGCCACTTCAAACGAGCAGCGTGTGCGGGTCGAGGTCTTCTCAAACAGCAGCACAATGTTCTTGCCGGTTAAATACTTGTGAGGAGTGTTAGTGCGTTTCAGACGCTTGAAATCCTTAGCAAGTTCGAGCAAATACTGAATCTCTTCGGTAGAGAAGTCGAGTAACTTCAAGAAACTTCTTCCTGATAAACTTCTTGGCATAATAAATAAAATGTTTAGTTGTTGTTATTAAATAATGTGTAATTGAATTCTTAGTCTTCACGCCACAGCGGCATGCTCATGCATCGTGGTCCGCCACGGCCGCGCGAGAGTTCGCTGCTGGGTATCTCGAGCACGGTGAGCCCGTAGTCACGCAGGATGGAGTTGGTCACATTGTTGCGCTCATACACAATCACCTTGCCAGGCGCGATGCACAGCGTGTTGGCTCCGTCGTTCCACTGCTCGCGTTCGGCGGTGATGCGGTCGCCGCCGCCGCACTTGATAAGTGTCACGCGTTCCACACCAAGGGCTTCGGCAAGAATTTCCTCGAGCGTCTCTTCGCGGCGTGCGATTTTCACTTTTCCGCACTCGTCGGCAGGCGTGATTTTGAACACTTCAAGCGGTCCCAGGATGCCGGGATGCACGGTGAACTTGTCGTAGTCGATTTGGGTGAATACCGTGTCGAGGTGCATGAAGGCACGCGACTCGGGGATGTGAATGGCAAGCACGGTGTCGATACTCGCATCGCTGTTGGCAAAGATGTTCTTGGCCAGCTGCTCGATGCCGTCGGGCTCGGTGCGCTGCGAGATGCCAATGGCGAGCGTGTGCTCGTTGAGGTTGAGTATGTCGCCGCCTTCGATGCAGAAGGGGATATCGCGGTCATAGTGTTGCTGCACCTCTTTAAAATCGGGGTGATACTTGAAGATGTAGCGCCCGTAGAGGGTTTCGCGGCAGCGTGTCTGCGAGAACATGTGGTTGATGCTCACGCCGTTGCCTATGCTGGCAAACGGGTCGCGGGTGAAGTATAGGTTGGGCATGGGGTTCACCACCATGCGGCTGTCGCCCTTCACCTGATATGCGAGCGAGTGTTCTATATCGTGGTTTCCTTGTAAATCGTTGATATGAATGCCCTCCATGGTCTTGAGCACAAGTTCCTTGCTGTCGGTAATGGCATTGAGGAACTGGTAAACGATTTCCTTGTATTTGCTGCTGCGCACACCGGCCTCGTCGATGTACTGGCGCAGAAACTGCTCTCTGATTTCGGGATTGATGTCGAGCACCTGTGCCACCAGGTCTTCGAGGTACACCACCTCCACACCATTGTCACGCAGCACTTGCGAGAAGGCATCGTGCTCTTCCTCAGCTACTTTGAGGTAGGGGATATCGTCGAAGAGCAGTTCTTCGAGCGTGTTGGGTGTGAGATTGAGCAATTCCCGTCCGGGCCTGTGCAACAGGACTTTCTTGAGCGGTTTTATTTCACTTGTTACATGAATACCTTTCATGGATGTTCGTTATGTCTTAGTTTTTGGGTCTTTTTAAGGGTACAAAGGTAAGTATTTTCATTTAACTTGCACAATAATTTCATCACTTTTTAAAATAGTTTTCATTGCCTTGCTGAAAAAGCAGGATGGGGGTTGATAAATTGGGATAAATTGTGTAACTTTGCGGTTGCGATATAAAAATCGTCACCTTTCTGACAAAACATTAAATTCTTATTTATAAAACAACGCAAAACTAACGTCATGAACAATTCAGTGATTAGATTCCCCCTTCCCGCCAACGAGCCGGTGAAGGCCTATCTGGCAGGTTCGCCAGAACGAGTTGCACTTGAGAAAGAACTTGAACGCCAGAGCAATATGGTGGTCGATATCCCCATCATCATTGGTGGCAAAGAAATCCGTACTGGCGATGTGGGCCAGGTGACCTGCCCGCACGACCACAAGCATGTGCTTGCCACCTATCACAAGGTGGGCAAGAAAGAGGTGGAGATGGCCGTTGAGGCAGCCATGAAGGCATGGAAAGAGTGGAGCCGCACTCCTTGGACCACCCGTGCTGCCATCGTGATGAAGATGGCTGAACTGCTCGCCACCAAGTATCGCCCCATCATGAATGCCGCTTGTATGCTGGGCCAGAGCAAGAACATTTTCCAGGCCGAGATTGACTCGGCTTGCGAGACCATCGACTTCTTCCGCTACAATGTGCACTATGCCTCCAAGATATATGCCATGCAGCCCAAGGACGGCGTGGCACAATTGAACCACACCGAGTATCGCCCGCTCGAGGGCTTCGTGCTCGCTGTGACTCCGTTCAACTTCACATCCATTGCCTCTAACCTGTGCATGACTCCTGTGCTCATGGGCAATGTGGCACTGTGGAAACCCTCTACCACCGCTTTGCTGAGCAACTACTACCTGATGCAGCTCTACAAGGAGGCCGGTCTGCCCGACGGCGTGGTGAACTTCCTGCCCGGTAGCGGTGCCCTCATTGGCGAGGTGGCAACCGAGTCGAAGTACTTTGCCGGCATCCACTTCACCGGCAGCACTGCCACCTTCAAGTCGCTGTGGAAACAGGCGAGCATGAATGTCGACAAGTACATCTCTTATCCCCGTCTGGTGGGTGAGACTGGTGGCAAGGACTTCATCTTCGTGCATCCCAGTGCCGACAAGCAGGCTGTGGCAACGGCAGCCTTCTGTGGTGCCTTCGAGTTCCAGGGCCAGAAGTGCTCGGCAGCCTCGCGCATGTACATTCCCAAGAGTCTGTGGCCCGATGTGCTCGCCGATGTGAAGCGCATGGCCGCCGAGGTGAAGATGGGCGATGTGAAAGATCCCGGTAACTACATCAATGCCGTTATCGACAAGGCCTCGTTCGACAAGTGCAAGTCCTATATCGACTATGCCGCTCAGGCAGCTGATGCACAGATTGTGATTGGCGGCAAGTGCGACGACTCGAAGGGCTGGTTTGTGGAACCTACTGTGATTGAGACCAGCAATCCTCACTTCAAGTCGATGGAAGAGGAAATCTTTGGTCCCGTGCTCACCGTTTATCCCTATGACGACGAGAAGTGGGAAGAGGCTGTGAAGCAGTGTGACGAGACTTCTCCTTATGGCTTGACAGGTGCTGTGTTTGGCCGCGACCGCATGGCAGTGGAGAAGATTACTGACGCGCTGTGCTACACTGCCGGTAACTTCTACATCAACGACAAGCCCACTGGCGCTGTGGTGGGTATGCAGCCCTTCGGCGGTGCCCGTGCCAGCGGTACTAACGACAAGGCCGGTGGCGAGTTCAACCTGATTCGCTGGATCATCCCGCGCGTGATCAAGGAAACGCTCGTTTCGCCCACTGACTACCGATATACTTACTTGAAATAGTTTTTTAACTTTCAATCAATAGAGAGGTGCGCTGCCGTGATGGTGGCGCACTTCTTTTTTGTCTTGCATAGCCGCGAGCGTCTACATCCCACTCGTCTCACTAACTCCTCAACTCTTTAGAACCCCTCACTAAACACTCAACTCTAAACCCTAAACCCGCGTTATGTGCGGTTTACATAGCGCGGGCATCCCCCATCCCTTATCTTCGCCCACACATATGAACATTTATTACCATCACATCATGCACACACATTCACAACCTCGTTTTTGTCTGCTTTTACTGGCATGTCATTGTATTGCGAGACATAGTCTCGTAAAAATCGCAACTACTATCATACCACTTTCGTTACAGCCATCATACCACCTTCGTTACAACCATCATACCACTTTCGTCAACCCCTATTTTCGCCAACTCACTGGAAACCAAACCATTCTCACTTTTCCCATTTTTCCCAACTTTCCCATCCTTCCACGATTTCCACCACTTCCCCTCCATCCCTGTCTTGTCCTGAAATAGGTTGACTAAAAATTAAACTTATTTTAGGATGAAACGTCAAAAAGTAAAGTGTTTTTCGGACGATGAGAAGCGAATGATTATCCAGGAGTATCTGGATGCCGGCGGTTATAACCAACAGAGC
>JAFZSO010000033.1 GCA_017619355.1 Muribaculaceae bacterium | reverse complement strand
CCGACCTAAAATGGGTGGGGCATTGAACCCCACACCATTTTATGCAAACAACAAGGACTCGGGACCTATTACCCGTAATCTTTTTTTGAATTAACATATTATTAACTTTTCCCGAGTCAACTTTTTTCAGGACGATACACCGTCTGTTGCGATGCCATCGCAACACCAATCAGCCAGTCTCCTCTGTGCTGTCCATGCTGTCCAAAAATTGCGAGTAAGCGAGAGCAATGTGAACTTGTTCTCTAATTGCCGAGAGGGAGCAGTTTATCTAGCCTGTGCCTTGGAAAAATAAACTATACTCCTAAACTTCCCGATTCCTTAGAGGACGATGTTTTAGCGGGAGGCTTTGCGGTAGAGGATGAAGGCGATGATGAGATAGAGGATGTTGGGGATCCACATGGCCACACGGGGCGATGTGTAGCCATTCACAGCAAAGGTCTGGGTTACCGTCATGAACAAGATATAGGAGAAACTGAGGAGGAGACCGATACCGATGTTAAGCCCCATGCCTCCCCGCACCTTGCGTGAAGAGAGCGAGAGCCCGATAATGGTGAGGATGAAGGCGGCAGCCGTCATGGCGAAGCGTTTTTCATACTCGATTTCAAACTGTTGAATGTTGGCCACGCCTCGGCGTTTCTGCTCGTTGATGTAGCGGCGCAGTTCGGGCGACGTGAGCATCTCCTGGTCGTTCTTGGCAATGAGGAAGTCGCGAGGCGTGAAGTCGAGCAGTGTGTCCATACTCTGGCCCTTCGTGAGGCTTTCCTTTTCGCCATTAAACCGCCGCAACTCATAATTCATCAGCTTCCAGCGACCCAGTGTATCATAATTGGCATCGGCTGCGGTGAGGCGGGTCTTGAGAATATTGCCATCATACTCATCAATGGAGATGCGCGAACCATGGCGGGAAATATTATCGTAGCGTGCCATAAAGACCATGACACCAGGGCGAATCTGGAGCTGAATGTTGTCGCCATAGTCAACGCGCTTGTTCTTGACCCACTGATTGGTGTACTCGATGCGCTTCACATTGGCGGGCGGAATGATGTAAAGGGCAAGAATCAAGGTAATAAGAGCGATAATGGTGGCCGAGACCAGATACGGAACCGTGAGGCGCTTGAAACTGATGCCGCTCGACAAGATGGCTATAATCTCGCTGTGGTCGGCCATCTTGGATGTGAAGTAAATCACTGAGATGAACACAAACAGCGGCGCAAACTGATTCATGAAATAGGGAATGAAGTTCAAGAAATACTTGAACACCGTTTCCTTGAGTGGAGCCGCCAGCATGGCATCGAGCTTCTCGTTGATGTCGAACATGACGATGATGGCAAACAGCAGCAGAATGATGAAGAAGAATGTGCCCAGAAACTTCTTCATAATATAGGCATCAAAACGCTTGATCCACGGTTTGCGAAGCTTCTTGTCGACGTTTTCGTCGGTAGTGGAGGTCTTGGCTTCTTCATTATCAGGCACGACCTCTGAGGCAGTTTCCTGCATTTCTTCAGGAGAGAGTTGAGGAACTTTAATTTGGGTAAAGTCAATATCGGAGCGAGTAACCTGGTCGCCCTCGCTATTTAGTATTTCCCATTGATTGGAATTCTGAACAATGGAATCACTACCCTTCTTATTTCGTCTTATCAAACTCATTTACACTGTTTACAATCTACGGGTAACATTCTCTACCATCTCGGTTTTCCACGACTTGAAGTCTCCCGCCACAATGTGCTGACGAGCCTCTCCCATGAGCCACAGATAGAAGGCCAGATTGTGAATACTGGCAATCTGCATGGCCAGTATCTCCTGGGCGATGAACAGATGACGCAGATAGGCCTTGCTATAGAGCTGGTCGACCAGCGCAGGGCCATCTTCCTGCAGGGGGCTGAAGTCGTCGGCCCACTTCTTGTTGCGCATGTTCATGATGCCATGCCTGGTGAAGAGCATGCCATTGCGGCCATTGCGTGTGGGCATCACGCAGTCCATCATATCCACACCACGGTCAATCGCCTCCAGAATGTTGGCCGGCGTGCCCACGCCCATCAGATAGCGGGGTTTGTCGAGTGGCAAGACTTCATTCACCACCTCAATCATATCGTACATGACCTCGGTGGGCTCCCCTACTGCCAATCCACCTATGGCATTGCCATCGGCACCCAGATCGGCCACATGCTTGGCGGCATCCCGGCGAAGGTCTTCGTAGGTACACCCCTGCACAATCGGGAAAAACGCCTGATAATGCCCATAACGAGGCTCTGTTTCCTTATAATGCTTCCAACCACGCTCCAGCCATTGCTGGGTGAGTCGTAGCGACTTCTCAGAGTATCGATAGTCACTCGTTCCTGGCGGGCACTCATCGAGCGCCATCATGATGTCGCTACCAATGGAGCGCTGAATGTCAACCACCTTCTCAGGGGTGAAAAGATGCTTAGAGCCATCGATGTGACTGCGGAAGGTGACGCCCTCCTCCTTCAGTTTGCGGTTAGAAGAAAGGGAGAACACCTGGAAGCCTCCACTATCGGTGAGAATGGGACGATCCCAACCGTTGAACTTGTGCAAGCCACCGGCTCGCTCAATGATGTCCATGCCGGGACGCAGATACAGGTGATAGGTGTTGCCCAGAATAATCTGAGCCTTCACCTGTTCCTTCATCTCGTACATGTGCACTGCCTTGATGGCACCTACAGTGCCCACAGGCATAAAGATGGGGGTAAGTATGTTGCCGTGATCGGTCTCAATGATACCGGCACGGGCTTTAGTGTCTGGATTTGTGGCCTTAATTTGAAATTTCATAACAAGTTGATGCGGCCGAAGAAACGGGGTGAATGAAAATTAGGCACTTTGGTCCTTATGGGTGTCCAGGAAAGGAAATGTGGGTGCTGAGTCTTTGAACCGCACTTATAGAGATTGGCAAAAATGTGCGATGGCAGATGTTCGGCATCAAACCCAAATAAAGTGAAGGGGATGACAACGGTCAGTTCCCACGAGTGCAACCCTTCCTTTTCCTCAAAGGGCTTATTGCCACATGACGAGAGCCGACGTATCGAGCGAATCTGGGCATCGGTCAGGCGTTGTGGATTGTCGCGCTCTACCCTATGGCTTGCATTGACGGTTCCGATGCAGTTGAACTCAAAATTCCAATACTCCGTGTTATTTGGCAGTTGCATAAAGAACTCCACACAGCTATCTTGAGCAACAGGGCTGAGATTGGTCGAATTCACGGCCCGCAAGTCATGGCCATGAGAGAAGAAATGAATATAAAACGCCTTGTCGGTATAAGCCATCATGAAAACACAGATGGGCTGATAAGGGTAAAACGACGGCCAATTGACGTTACTGATGAAATGTTTTTGACAATGGTCTTCCATTACCATTTTCACGTTCTGCAGGGGCGCCTTTTGCAGAATGGGGAGTTTATGGATGTTAATAACACTCATACAAGCTTAAGTGAAGAAATAATCCTTGATTCCCATGAAAAGGCCATAGGCCGAGAGCAAAAGAACGATAACACCAATCACAATGTTGATGATCCACATGCTGCGGATATTGAAGTGCGAGCGAACGGCATTCACTGCGTAAGTGATCACGGCCCACCATGTGATAGCACCCACAACAATGAAGGCGTACCCCATAATAATAAGTGGCCATGAGTAGTCGGGCGACGGGAACTTAAACTGCGCAAACAGCGGGATAATCAGGAAGATAATAAGAGGATTTGTCAGAGTGAATATAAATCCGGTGAAAATATCGTTCTTTGTGAGTTTCAAGAAGAATTGGGATAAACGGCTTTGTGATTTCTCGCTGGTCCGCTCCTTGGGTTTCCTAATGGTCGAAGCAGGATTGCGCTTGATGAGACAGATGCCGAATATAAGCAGGACGACACTGCCAATCATTTGAAGCAGACTCTGATTAGCCTCGATGAAATCAAGCACAATCGACATACTCAGACCCGTGAGCAAGCAATAGAAGAGGTCGGAGATGGCTGCACCTATGCCTGTATGGAAACCCGATTCGCGCCCCTTGTTAAGAGTACGCTGAATGCAGAGTATGCCAATTGGCCCCATGGGAGCCGACAAAATGACTCCAACGGCGAAACAACCGAATATGATTGACAAAACTGTTTCCATCAATAAAGACGAATCAAACATGCAAAGTTAATAAAAAAATTGATAGGAAATTGCATTTTTTAGCATTTCCTCACATTTATGCCGCTAAAAGCCCAAATTTTCAAAAATGTTAATTAACTTTGTGGTGAAAGAAAACACTATTCATCTCATGAAACCCATCATTCACATCTTCATTGCACTATTGTGCTTGGCGGCGCAAACCCAGATGCTTGCGGTGACACGCTATGCCACTCGCTACAACAATTTCGCCTCGCTGGCCAATCACGACAAGTGCGAGATAAAAGATGGTGCGCTACATTTAGCTAACAACATGGATGAAAACCTGATGCTGATGGACACTGTTCAACTCACCACCTCAACCTTCCGCTATTATGTGCGCATTCAGAACACTCACAGCAAAGAAGGTAAACGCTACACCGTGACCGACAGCCTTGGCAGTAAGCGCAAAGTGGAAAGCACTGAAGCAGGCATTGTGATAAAGATAAGCGAAGACGACTACTGGAAAGCCACTTACTATACCAGAAACAGGAATCAGTATGACGATATCACCGACCAGCGCCTGATGGATGTGTGCCTATGCCACTATGATGGAGACAATCTATTATATGCACACGATACCACACTGGTGCAGAATGTGAACATGACTGGAGGCTACAATGTGCTGTGCGTTGATGCCAACCCCGAAACCATCACTGTCTCGATAGGTGAAAAGAAATTGAGGCCCGTCGTGACCTGCCCCACCCAACCCTATGGCCAACTGGAGTCTGTGGGTCTCTATGTGGGTCCAGGTGCTGATGTTAACCTCGAACGCGCCGTGCTCAGCTACAACGACGAACCCGAGCAGATGGTGGAAAGCGGTTGGACCAAGGAGACTCTTGACCAGCACTTTGCCAAGAGCAAGAACCCCTATGAAGGCTACTGGGTGTACCTTGACCGCGACCTGGAGGACAAATGGCTGCGGCTTGGCGGCCGCTACACAGTGGCCCTGGTAGAAACCGAAACAGGTTACGACATCATCTACATTGATGGCGCTCAAGTGAAGAAAAGCTTGTGGCACACAGGAATGATGAAAGGCCGAATGACTAACACCATCTTCCCCAACAACTTCAACGCGCAGTGGATCGATGCCACTTTCCAGCCGTTTGACCTTGACGTGTATGCCACTTTTGAATCAGATGTGATACTGAACATCAAATTCCCTGTGTATAATTCACAAATGCGATTCTCGAAAGTGATTGAATAATCCCAAATTGGTCATTATCGGCTAAAGTGGCATAACCCTACTATGACCAACTGATGATAAAAAGCAAGCCAGCCCACGATATGCACCGGGACTGGCTTGTTTAATGGTTTTGAGCTAATTGAGCTCAAGCATCAATAGTTGCGGGCAAAAATCACGCGGCGCTTGCTGGGTTTGCCCGTGTAGATGCATTTGCCGTCTTCATCCTTGCTATCCATAGGGATGCAACGAATAGTAGCCTTGGTTTCTTCCTTGATTTTCTCCTCCGTCTCGGTGGTGCCATCCCAATGAGCAAGCACGAAACCGCCTTTCTCGATCTGCTCCTTGAATTCTTCCCAAGTATCGATGGTGAATGTGCACTCTTCTCGGTGCTTCAGGGCTTTGTTATAAATGCTCTGCTGAATGTCATCGAGCAGATTGACGACAGTGTCTTCGATGCCATCGAGTGAAAGCGACTGTTTCTCGAGCGTGTCGCGACGCATCACCTCAACGGTGTTGTTGGCAATGTCGCGAGCACCCATTACCAGACGCACAGGCACACCCTTGAGTTCATAGTCGGCAAACTTGAAGCCAGGACGCTTGTTGTCGGCATTGTCGTATTTCACCGAGATGCCACGCTTCCTGAGATTCTCGACAATGGGTTTCACCTTCTCGTCAACCACCTTGAGCTGCTCGTCGTTCTTGTAGATAGGAATGATAACCACCTGAATGGGAGCCAGCTTGGGAGGCAGCACGAGACCATTGTCGTCGCTATGTGTCATGATAAGCGCACCCATCAGTCGGGTCGAAACGCCCCAAGAGGTTGCCCATACATGCTCAAGCTTGTTATCCTTGTTGATGAACTTCACATCAAATGCCTTGGCAAAGTTCTGACCCAGGAAGTGTGAAGTGCCGCTCTGCAAAGCCTTGCCATCCTGCATCATGGCCTCGATGGTGTAAGTCTCAAGAGCGCCTGCAAAACGCTCGTTGGCCGTCTTCACGCCCTTGATCACCGGCAGTGCCATATACTTCTCGGCAAAGTCGGCATAGACATTGAGCATCTGAATGGCCTCGGCCTGTGCTTCTTCACTGGTGGCGTGAGCGGTGTGTCCCTCTTGCCACAGGAACTCGGCGGTGCGCAGGAACATGCGGGTGCGCATCTCCCAGCGGAATACATTTGCCCACTGATTCACGAGCAACGGAAGGTCGCGATAAGAGTTAATCCAGTTGCGATAAGTATTCCATATAATCGTCTCACTAGTAGGGCGTATAATAAGTTCTTCTTCAAGTCTTGCTTCAGGGTCAACAATCACACCGGTTCCGTTAGGATCGGTTTTGAGCCTGTAGTGTGTGACAACGGCACATTCCTTGGCAAATCCTTTCACATGATCGGCCTCGCGGCTCAAGAAAGATTTAGGAATGAGCAAGGGGAAATAAGCATTCTGCACACCAGTTTCCTTGAACATGCTGTCGAGACTGTGCTGCATTTTTTCCCAGATGGCATATCCATAGGGCTTGATTACCATGCAACCTCTCACTGCCGACTGCTCGGCGAGGTCGGCTTTAATCACGAGGTCGTTGTACCACTGCGAATAATTGTCTGCCCTTTTTGTAAGGTCTTTTAATTCTATAGCCATTTTCGAAATTATTTTGGAATTATTGTATTAAAATTGATTTTGCCACGTTTAGCCTGCTCTATCATCACTGTGTTGGGAACAAGATAAATCTCAAGCCTGCGGTTTTTGCGACGGTTCTCCATCGAATCGTTCTTGACATAGGGCTCTGTCGAACCTAATGCATAGGGAACCACATAGTCCACGTCGCCATTGGCATCGAACCAGTCGTAGACGGCATTCACACGGCCGCACGACATCTTCATGGTATAGGACTCCGAACCTGTGTTGTCGCTGTGCATCACAAGAAGCATCTTGTAGAAGCCGGGATTCTTGAGATACTTGAGCATGGGCTTGAGCAATTCCTTTCCATGATATGTGAGAACCGAGTCGTTGGGTTCAAACAACTGGTCGCTGGTGATGGTGATGACCAGAATCTCTCCATCGCGCATCGACTCCACATCGTAGTTCGACTCGATGAGGCTCACTGCCAGCTTATGCTGGAAGTCCTGAATCTTGAGCGCCTGCTTCTCGTTCTTGATAACGGGAGACTCCAGATTCTCATCGAGCGAGAGATCGTAGATGTCTTCCACCTTGGCGCCTGCGAAGAAAGCAGTGAACGCGAGAAAGAGACTGAGGAAATATTTGAGCATTTTCATTATCGGATTGAAAATTTTATAGTTGCAAATGAATGATTTCGGGAGGCAAATTCATGAGAATCTGCTGGGCATCAGTGTCAATCGACTCGATGAAATCATCGACAGCGGGCAGCAGGAGTTCACGATTGCTTGAGTCGGTCACGACAAAAAGCACATTGGCGGTAGAATCGTCGATGCGGCTGATGTTCCCCAAAAGCTCGTCATGCTGATAGACACTATACCCCACCAGGCAATCGATGGGTATCTCATCATCGTCGAAGCATTCGAGCGAACTGAACTCCGACTTGAGCACAAAAATGGGCTTGTTGACGAGCATAGCGGCGTCACTATCACTTTCTACCCCATCTATCTTGAGCAAGAGCGACTGTGCAGACTTGGGCCTGACGGCATTGAGGAAGAACGGAACAAAAATGCCATCGACATCGGCAATGAGACAAGAGAATTGCTTGAGGTCATCGATTTCGAAATCAAAGCTTGCAGTGATTTCGCCCTCAATGCCATGCGGCTTGTTGAACATGCCTATCTGAACAATCTCTTCTTGCCTGATCATGATTTATTTCTTCTTCTTTTTCTTGCCTTGCTGTTTGGGTGCGGCTGTTGGAGCCTCTTTGAACTGATGAAGCGTGTGGGTAGCGGGGTCAAGGTTGATTTTTCCCTTTGAGTAATAAGCCAGGTCGTTAAAGATCTTGGCGTCGTCCACATCCTCCTTGTTTATCTGGAAAATCTGCTTCTTCATGTGATTGGCAATGAGCATGACCAGCGCATCCTTCTCTTCTCCATCAGGATACTCGCAGGCCCGTTCAATCATACGCTCAATCAACTTGCCATAGTGACGCATTTTGATGTGCTCAAGCTTGTAGCTCATGGGATCGGGCTTGCTGTCGAGCGTTTCGGCCTTCACCACTTCATAGGGGAAATCAATGTCGAGCTTGAAGTCGCTCATGATGGCAAGGTGGTCCCAGAGCTTGTGCACATAGTCGGCCTCATCACGCAGCTGCGGGAAGAGATTGCCCATGGTAGCAATAATGGAATAGGCACATTTTGTGCGCTCCTCCCTGTCCTCAATGGTGCAGCAATAGTCAACCATTTGCTGAATGTTGCGACCATACTCAGGCAGGGCAAGTTTTTTCAATTGTGAATTATACTTGTACATACTTTATTTCAATTTCAAATCAAACTGCAAAGATAACCATAATTTTTCACACAAGTATCGATTTCTTCGATTTTGTTGCTTGAAAGTCTTTCAAATAAAGCGGTGTGGAATATGCAAGATCGAGAAAATCGCCTTCCCTGAACGCTTTTTCGGCAAGTGCCAGCATATTGCAGGCCACAGGTTTCACATCAGGACGAAACATAGCATTGCTGTGGTGAATGAGCGTTTGGGCCTTTTCACAGCCATTACCCAAAAAAACGATTTTGTTATTCTCGAGCCACTCGAGGAAGCTCTTGTCGTCGAGAATCATAGACTGTGGGACGAGGCGAGGCTCGAGCGACTGGTCGTAGAGAGCCGTATATACCTCCATGCGACGGGCGTCAATCATGGGAGCATAAAGCACATCGTCGTCAAAAAATTCCTGGAACATCACACTCACAGCCATGAGCTGCAAAGTGTTGACCCCTATCAAAGGCACATCAAGCCCAAAAGCAAGCCCTTTAGCCTCCGACAGGCCTATGCGCAGCCCGGTATAAGAGCCAGGACCTATGCTCACGGCAACGGCATCAATCTTCAACTCTCGCGTTCTGGCATAATGGAGCAACTCATCGATAAAGACGTTGAGCAAGGTGGAATGCGTGTGTCCGTCGTAGTTTTCACGATTCTCAAGTATAGCCCCGTCCATCGACAATGAAGCCGAGCAGACGTCAGTTGATGTTTCTATATTTATTATTGTTGCCATACATCTTCGATAAAATCTGTGCAAAAATAGTAAAAAAACTCGCTCGTTTTTGCCAAGTTTAGGAATATTAAGTAAATTTGCGAAAAAAAGAAATATGATTCTATCAATGACTGGATTTGGCAAGGCCGTGGTGGTTTTTAACAACAAGAGAATCACTGCCGAAGTCAAATCGCTTAACAGCAAACAGCTCGACCTATCGGTGAAGTTACCGTTAGCCTACCGTGAAATTGAATTAGACCTGCGAAACAAGATTGCCGAGAGCATCAAGCGCGGCAAAGTGGACCTATATGTGGGCTGCGAACTCATCGACGGCACTCCCGCCTCCTCCATCAGCATCGAAACGCTCAAGCAGTACAAGAAACAAATTGAAAACATGGGCAAGGCGCTTGACATACCCGCGCCTGCCGACTGGTACACAACCCTGCTCCGCCTGCCCGATGTGCTCCGCTCCGAGCAAAACAATGCCGAACTGGCTCACGACGAGAAAGAGGCAGTGACCGGTGTGGTAGAGCAAGCCATCGACGGACTGATATCGTTCCGCGAGCAGGAAGGCCGTCGCCTTGAAGCATTCTTTGAAGAAAAGATTGAGGCCATTCAAGAGCACTTCAACCATGTGCCTGAATATGAAGAGGCAAGAATAAGCAAAATCAAGGAGCACATCCTCGAATCGCTTTCCAAACTGGAAATCAAGGAGCATGACAAGAACCGCTTCGAGCAGGTCCTCATCTACTACATCGAGAAACTCGACAT
>JAFZSO010000032.1 GCA_017619355.1 Muribaculaceae bacterium | reverse complement strand
GCTGACTGGCGCTGTAACGCGCTATGAACAGGGGGTAGATATTGAATGAACGCCCCAAGATGTTGTCGTAAAACGAACTGCTGGTGTAGATGAGCGGGCGGCAACCATAGTGCTCCTCGACAAGGTCGGCGAAAAGTTTCACCGAGTCTCGCAGCTGTTGATTGGTCCAGCCCTGACGCACTTCAACGTCGATAACGGGCAACAAGTCCTGCTCGTTCTTCTTCACAATTCGCTTGAAGTTCTCAAACTGGTCGCGGATGCGGCTACCGGTGCGCAGGAAGTGGTAGCTGCCCACCTTGATGCCTTGCTTGTGCGCGTTCTCCAGGTTATAGCGGTAGAGGTTGCTCACATAGGTGGCACCCTCGGTGGCTTTGATATAGACATACTTGATGTTCTTGTCCTTGGCGACCTCAGGCCAGTCGATGCGCTTCTGGTGGTCGCTGATGTCGATGCCGTCGTAGTGGCGGGTCTCGGGACGGGGTTCATCGACCTTTTCTTTATCCTGATCCTTTTCTTTATCCTTCTCCTTGTCCTTGTCCTTGTCATCGTCATCTGGGACAACTTGCACACTGGTCAGAGATGCGGCTACTACCGCATGAGCAGGCTTGCCAATGGCAAATGCCATGGCAAAAATCAGAATGATTATCAGTAAGTGAATATGTCGGTGCATGAACAGATGCTTCGGTTAGGCCGACAAAGTTACTACAATTATTGTAAACAATCCACTCACCCCGCCCAAAAAACCGCCCTTTTATCACTTTTTAGGTATTTTTAGTTCATGGCCAGGTATCAGAAAAAACCGCCTCGCTACTAACGAGACGGCCATTGTACATCATGTATTATGCATTCATTGTGCATTAAAAAACCGGCCGATAACTGGAGCCTTGGCTAGCATGCGCCCCATGTGCTCGCGCTTGAATACCACGCCACAGAACAGCAGCAAGAACACCGTGCGATAGGCTGTTCCCAGCCACTCGTTGTCAATCTTGACCATCAGTGCTGCGGCACTGAGCACAGCGGCCAGCACCGTGTAGAGCGCCATTTCGCGCAAGGGGAACTGCGGCATCAACTCGGGATACCAGAAACGTCCCACGATATAGCTCAACACCATTGCTGAGCCATAGGCGGCCACACCCGCCCATGCACAAGCCATGTAACTGTACTGTGGGATGAACAACCAGTTGACCAGCAGCAGCATCGCACAACCAATGCCAGAAAAGACCGCTCCCCACAAGGTGAGACGCACACCACCCTTCTCGCCTTCCTTGTCGATACCCTCGAGTTTGTACCAGAACGACAGATTGAAATAAATGCCCATCATGATTTCAGCAGCCATGACGATGGGCACTACGCGCAATCCCTCCCAGTAGTCGGGAGCGATGATGCGTTTGAGCACATCAATGCCTGCCAACACAGCCAAGTAGGCGATGAGCGTGAAGATGAGGAAATACTTCGTGGCATCGGCCTGCATGAGTTTTTTCTTGGCCATATCCTTGGTGTCTCGGTCATTACCAAACACAGCTGGCTCGTAAGCATATCGGAACGCCTGCGTGATGAGCGCCATAATCATGGCAATCTTGATGGCGGCACCATAGATGCCCAACTGGGTTGCGCCGTCAGCGCCCGGATAGAACTTGGGGAAGACAATCTGCGACGCACTCTGGTTGATGATACCCATCACGCTCAGAATGAGGATGGGCCAACTGTAGGTCAGCATGCGGCGCAACAATGTCCAGTCCCAGCGCCACGGCACGGCAGTGAGCTCCTTGTACATGCACACCATGATAAGCGAGGTGCACACCAGATTGAGGTAGAAAACATAGCCTACGCCAATGTTGGGACTGTAGATGGTGCCGACAGCGTTGGGCCACTGCTTGTACATTTCGGGCAGCACCACAAAGTAGAGGATATTCAAGCCAATGTTCAGGAAAATGAACAACAGCTTCAGTGTGGCGAACTTGACGGGCTGCTTCTTGTAGCGCAAATAGGCAAAAATGATTGCCTGGAACGCGTCGAGCGCCACCACAATAGCCATGGTGATGATGTAACTGGGATGCTCGGCATAGGACATACCCATCGCCGGAGCAATCCACCCGATGCAACCAATCACCAGCAAGACGAAAAGCAACGAGGTAAAGCCTACGGTGATAAGTGTGGTGCTATAGACGCGGTCAGAGTCCTCGCCCTTCTTGTTGGCGTAGTAGAAAAAGGTGGTCTCCATACCGTAGGTCAGCAACGCCAACAGCAGTGCCGTGTAAGCATAGGCATTGGTCACAATGCCATAGTCGCCGCTCGCCGCCGACATCTTGGCGGTGTACAACGGTACGAGCAGGTAGTTGAGAAAGCGTCCGATGATGCTGCTCAACCCATAGATTGCGGTGTCTTTCGCGAGTGATTTTAGATTTGCCATGTTAGTTAAAATTCATAATTTATAAGGCATAACCTTTGGCAATTAAGATTGCAATTAGGGCTTCCCCCTTTCTGGGGGGATTGAGGGGGGCCACAAGCTTCCTTGCTGACTCAGGGGGGAGCGGCCCAGGTGGGTGTAGGCCAGTTGAGTCACTTCGCGGCCACGGGGGGTACGCTTGATGAAACCTTCCTTGATGAGGAAGGGCTCATAGACCTCCTCGACGGTGCCAGG
>JAFZSO010000031.1 GCA_017619355.1 Muribaculaceae bacterium | reverse complement strand
TATAACAGCTATGGTCAGGAAAGGAGAAAAGTACAATCCAGATCACGACTATTATGCAGCCTTACTGTCCGCATAAGTCAAGACTGTTAAAATATAGTTAAAATCATAAAAACATTAGGAATTTAACATAGAATGCTGATTAATGCGGATTGTTTAGACGACGTGGGGGTTAATCTCACAAAGGCGCTGGCACACAACCACGAAGTGCTCGCGACCGAACGGGAGCCCGAAGGGCAAGCGAAGCGCAGCAAAGCCGCTGACGCGGATTTTTTTCAATGACGACGAGGGATTGGAGTCGCTTCGCGAGAAATCTAACAAATCCAGGAACAAATCTTTTTTTAGTAGCTTGACGGCGAGGGGGATTAATTCAAAAAGTAGCACCTATCGGTGTCGAAAAGGCGCAAAAAGCTGTGAGGCGACATCGAAGTGCCGCCTCACAGTGATTATAAGAGTGATATGAGTTTACTCTATGCCGAGGATGATGTTGATGATGAGAGTCACATCCATCACGTTCACGTCGCCAGAGTTGTTCACATCAGCATTCGCAAAGTTGAATGGACTGGGGTTCTTGCCTAAAATGTAGTTGATGGTGGTGGTAACATCGTTCACATCCACTCTACCATCATCGTTGGCATCGCCAGGAAGTCCGGTTTTCTCGATCACTTCAAACGCGCATTCCTGGTCGGTACCGGCATACTTGTCGGTGAGATTTGCCACACCCATGCTGATTTCGGTGGCGCTGAACGAATATTGCCCCAGCGCTACATCTTGCTTCATGGCAAAACGCAGGGTGGCAATCTCGCCTTCGCCAGTAGCAATTACATTATCGGTGAGCGAGTAGATGAAGAGTCGGGCCTTGCCGCCACTCAAGTCGCGCCACATCATCGTGAAGCCCTGTGCCCGTTCAGTCGGCTCAAACTCTGCAGGTGCTTCTACGCAGTTGGCGGGATAGTCGAGGTCGAACTGGATACCGTTGATGGGGTCGTAGTTGCTCATGTTGAGATGCACCAATACATCATCGCCTTGGTAGGCATCGTCGGCAGTGAAGAAGAGGTAGTTGGGGGCGAAGCGGGAGCCGGTGACGGTGATGTTGTGCAGGCGATGGTCGGGGTCGTTGCTGTAGAGCTGCATCAGTGCCTCGAAGGGTACTTCCTCCTGTCCGATAAAGGTCACATGGAGGTCGATGCTGCTCCAAGGCTCAATCACCAGCGGGCAAGCCTCGCTGATGCTGAAGCCCTCGGCATCAAAGACCACACGGTCGATGCGTAGCGGGGCACCGCCGCCATTATAGACGGTTACTGTGCCCTCGGCATTCTCGGTGACTGGGGTTGCGCCCAAATCAAGCTGGTCGGTAGCATTGAGTTGCGGACTGGCAATGTCGATCCAGCCGCCATAGTGGTCGCTGAGCACATCCATGTCAACCCCTTTGTAAGTGGCAGTAAGTTTTGCCTTGCTGGCGCGCAGTTCCGTGCCATAGCGGCCGCTGAGCAGCACATCGAAGGTGGCAATCACGCCATCCTCGCCACTGAAGGTGCCGCTGCCCATGGTGTAGGCGATGGCGGTGAGGTGCTGACCCATGCAGGTCACTACCAACTGATGATCTGCCTTTCGGTTGCTCAAGGTAAATGAGCCATCTACATACTGTAGTTGCTCGGGCAGGTCGAACTCGAACTGGAAACCGCTAATGGCATCCATGTTATTCACCCGCAGGGGGATGGTCACTGTGCTGTCAGCAATGCCGCTGGCGTTCTCCACATGAAGCTCGTTTACGGCAAAGGGGTCGGCAACAATGCGAATGGTGTTAGTGCCCGCAATATTGTTGCTCAGCAGGCGGATGGTTTCCTCTATCGCTCCACGCTCCACAGGGCTGTAGGTGATATCCACAGTGCCCGTATTGCCAGCTTCGATGACGTAAAGGAACACGGTCTCACTCGAGAACTCGGAGGCGCTTGGCTCGATGCCGCTGATAACCAAAGGGGCAGTGCCCACGTTGGTCACCTGCAGCGATCGGTGATAGACATCACGAATGGGGATGTGCCCATAGTCTATATCGCGCGTGGCAAGCTGGGCCTTGGGGGCGCTGATGGTCACCGAGCCGCTGGTGGCTGAGGCATCGAGGGTGTTGCCGTCGGTGTCGGTGAGGGTGACTTTGTTAGCAACAAGGTCTACTGAACCTGGCTCGTTGCCGAGCAGAATGCGGAACGAGAGCACCTCGCCGCTGCTGCCAGTGAAGGGCGTGAAGTTCATCGACCACACCATCACCACCAGCGTGCCGCCGTTGATGCCCACTGTAGCACTGTGGTCGGTGGCACGGCTGCCGAGGGTCTCGCTGCCCGCCACCACGCTGATGTCGCCAGTAATGGGGATGTGCAGTTGCATGGCGCTCACGGCATCAGTGTTGTCGAGGCTGATGCTCAGGGTCACCTCATCGCCAGGGGAGCCGTTGACGGTGGGGAGGGTGACCACATTGGCGGCGCGGGCAAGGATAGACAGAAGAGCAAATATGATGAATAAAAATTTATATTTCATTGTTCTTTATTATTTGACACAAGAACATAATTGTTTTAGACAGAAGAACATAAGAACAAATTTCTTTTGACGCAAAATAGTATTTTAGACAGAAGAACATAAGAACATATTTCCTTTGACGCAAAATAGTATTTTAGACAGAAGAACATAAGAACAAATTTCTTTTGACGCAAGAGCAAACCTTATTTAATTATTATCTGTCGCCCCTGACGGGGTTTGGCGGACAGGGCACGCCCTGTCCCTACAAAAATTTTACACGAATTACCACAAATTAACCACGAATTATTATTAATTTATGGGAAATTCATGGCAATTCGTGTTTAATAAACTATTTTTTGACCACTTTTTGGCCGTTGACGATGTAGATGCCGGGTTGCAGGGTGCGCAGGGCATCGGCATTGTCGGCAATCTTGCGGCCCATGAGGTCGTAGATGCCCGAGTGGCGCACGGTGCGGTCGGCGGGAATCACATCTATGACCGTGGGGGTAGCCATATAGGCGCGCACGTTGTGACCTTGCTTGTCGGCGAGGCGAATGTCGCTGATGGAAGCATCGCCAATGCTGAGCAGGGCGTGCTTGCCGGCAGGAATGGTGCGGCCCGCCATATTGTAGGCCATGAACAAATACTGGTTATCGGCTAGCCAAGCGCTCACCTTCTCAAAGCCGTTCAAGTCCTCGGTAGGCGTGATGGTGGCATCGGGGTTAGCATTAAGCATTACCTGAACGCCAGCCAGTTCCACGGGGCAGTCGACATAGACCACGCCGTTCTCCACGCTGTAGATGGCCTCCGCCTCTGCCATGGCAGTAACATTGGCATTGGGGTTGGTGATTAGCTTGATAATGCCAATCACATCGAGGATATCAATGTCTTGGTCCATATTCACATCCGCCGCCTCGAAGAGGAAGGGGCGCGGTTCCATACCGGCGGCATAGTTCACCGTGGTGATTACATCGGCGACATCCACCTCACCGCTGGCATTCGCATCGCCCAGCACACTGGTGAGCGGGCTGGCAGCCACCACATTGCTGATGTCATATTCCTTCAGGTCGGTACTCAGCACCTTGTAATAGTAGTAATATACTTTGCCAGGAGTTACTTCATAGTCTGTGAACTGGTCAGTATCAAGGTCAAGAATCATCTCGTTAAGGCGGACAGTATCTCTAACTGTCTGCATTTCTAACTTAGGTACCCAGTAGCCATTCTCATCTTCTTCCCAAACTTCGTTGCCCCATTCGTCATAAACGGGCATAAGTTTCTCTTCTTCTGAATAGCGATAGACATTGAAGCCCATGGCGTCTTCAAAATCGTTGTTCTCGTTGTTCCAGGTGAGGTTTACCTTGCCAAGACCAGCCTCGGCAGCAAAGCCAGTAGCCATAGAGCCTGCAGCTTGAACAAAGACGTTGAATCGCCAGTATTCATCAGGTACATCAAAGTGGTCATGGTCTTTGCCTCCTGTCACCTTGATGCGGTTAAGACCATCACAATTTGTCTTTCCAGTAATATCCAAGAATACAGTGTAAACACTTGCACTGTCTTTTGCACACCAGAAACCATCTTTGTTAATTGGGGTTTGGGTGTAAGGCTCTCTGAAGCCCATTGACACTGTTGGTGTAAAGGTGGTGTCGATATCATCACGATTATAATAGACCTCAAATTTGTGGCGACCAACACCAAGCGGCGGCAGTTGGTCAAACTCATCCTGAGCATCATAGCCATCAACCATCACTTTCCAAACTATGCCATGGGCTTCTTTATAGGGTCGGGTTGGCATATTGCTTAAATCCACCGTCGTGAAGCAATCCAAAAGCGGGTTCTTGCTGTCGTATATGTAAGGTCTGATTATCTCCTCCTTGCTTGTCCCGAGCCATGAGGGCCACTCGGCATGGTCGATGGTGATGCCGTTGTCACGACCCACAACCATCAATGGCAAATTGCTCCATTCATTGTCACTTCCACTCTGAATCAAGTTGCTACTCGCAAGTTGCGAGTATTGCCAGCTGTTGGGGATATCTTCTCTATTTCTGAAGTTGATAAAATTACTGTAAAACAGGGAGTTACTTCTCTTCATGCATCCATTATAATATGAGTATGAGTTCAGGAAATTGTTATACATACCGTCAAAACCTGCTCCTTCATGCATAATCCAATAGTTGCCACCAGTCCTTTCGTTCATTTTGTCCAAAATGCAATTCTTTATGTACAGGCAAGGATAATAACCGCCATAATTGACATACACAAGGAAACAATAAGCAATGGTGTCACAGGGGTTGTCGCTGGAACTAAAATGCGAGCGGATTCCACCCCAAGGTTTCTCAGGGTCGCGGCTGGTGAATACGATGAGTGAGTCGGGGTTGCCGTTGGCGATAAGCTTGCCATCGCTTTGGATGCAGCATCCCTCATTGAACTCCAAGCGAGTGCCGGGCATAATGGTGAGAGTCTTGCCTTGGGGGATAGCGATACTCTTGGTGGCGATGTAGTGCTTGTTTGGATAAAGTGTCATGTCTTCATTGATGACACCGCCAAGCTCCACACCATTTTCCACTTCAAAGACATGTTCTTGCTCAATGCCAGCAAGAAGATTGTCGCTGGTAATAACAATTTTGTAGGGAAGGTGCATGCCATCGTATGCATTTTCGTTAACATGCACACGGATGGGATTTTTGCTCTTAAATGATCCACGGCTATTAAGCGACCAACCGAAGTCTACATTGTTGTCAAGTATTTCAATGGCATCAGTTGGAGTGTTCTCATCGTATGGCTCTATTGCAATCTTGATATTCTCTGCGTGCCCCCAAAGGCTGCGGATAGTAGGCCAGATGCTGATGTTCTCTCCAGCATCAAACCTGCCGTCACCATCACCCTCACCCTCACTATCGTCAATCTCTAAAGAGATAAGGGCAAGTGCCACTTGACGATTGGTTTCATCAAAACTGGCAGCTTGATAAGCATTGAATACTGCGAGGTCGGTCAAGCCGCCATCCTTAGCAATCGCCATATCACCCATCAGGCCATAATCACGGGCATAATCATATCCTTTCACTTGCAGAATAAGTGAAATAGCACCGGCCACCATTGGTGTCGCCATGGAGGTACCATTAAGTGTTTTATAAGAACCATTCAGGTAAGTGCTTAATATATTGACACCTGGAGCCATCAGGTCATAGTTCCACATCATCTCATCATTCCATGTTACTTCACTTGAGAATGCCTTGTTCATATTATACTTGGAGAAGAAGGGTCCATCAGGGTCATAGTTGCTGAAAACCGCACGTTGACCATCTGTGTCTGAAGCCATCACCCCAATCACAATATCGTACATTCCAGGATAAGAGCATCCATACGGTGTATAAATACTACTGCCTGCATTACCAGAAGCGCCAACCATAACAGCATAGTTGGTAAGGGCTTTTGATAATGCCTGATATTCAGCAGCGGAAGGTATGGATGAACCAAAACTCATGCTCAGCACATGTGCACCACAGGCAACTGCATAGTCGATGCCACGACAGATAGTAGCAATATCACCTGTGCCGTCATCACCCATCACCTTGATGGGAAGAATCAATGCATCAGGGTTGGCACCAGTGATGCCAATTTCATTGTCACCTACTGCTGCGGCAATGCCTGCGCAGTGAGTGCCATGGCCATTGCGATCCATACCATTGCCGATAATAGCTGTTCCAGCTATGAAGTCCCAACCGTGAATGTCATCAACATAGCCGTTGTTGTCATCATCTTCATAAGAAGCACCACTGTCCTCACGAGAATTTGTCCAGATATTGTCGGTAAGGTCAGGGTGTGTGATATCCACACCTGTATCGAGGATGGCGATAACGGGGCGCTCTGTCTCCACTTTTTCCATTGCCCATAGTTGTGGCATATTGATGGCATCTAACCCCCATTGCTGGCTGTACATAGGCTCACTGACATAGGCTGTTGAATCTTCAACGGATTGAATGAATGCGAGGTAGTTAGGTTCGGCATATTCTACTTCGTCAAGTGCTTTCAATCGTTCCACGACATCTTCTACTCTTTGCATAATAGTTGAGTCTAATTTCATGCAATAGAGTTTGGATAGGTCGGGTTCAATCACTTCGCGGCCTGAAAGTGCCTTTGCCTTGCGTGGTGCACGGTTCTTGATAGCACCAGTCAGTGGCATAAGCTGTTCCGCTTCTAGAACGCCGATCTCGCTCATCACCTTGTCGATGGAACTGACGCTTGAGGTCATAAATTTGCCCTTGGCGTCGCTCTTGATAGTCACTGGGGAAGATTCCTTGAACTTGACGATGACTTGATTAGGTCGATATTTCGGAGCATATTGCTCTACCTTATAGACCTCATCGTCATTGTCGTTGCTCACCATCTGCTGTGCGGCTATTGGCAAAGAACCTAACAGCAGGGCAATAGCAAGCAGTAATGATTTGAAAAGATTTGAATGTTTCATAGTGATTTATGTTTGGTTTGTATTTAAATCGAAGAAGGTATATTATTTGCAAATTTAATTAATAATGTGGAGATGTGCAAATTTTTAGTAAAATAGTGAAATGGTAGAGTGGTAAACGAGCTAACAAGCTGACGAGCAAACAAGCTAACAAGCTGACGAGCAAACAAGCAAGCTGACAAGGGACGGGCTAACAAGCTAACAAGGGACAAGCGAACGAGCAAACAAGGGGACAAGCTGACGAGGGACAAGCTGGCGAGGGGGAATGTCTCCATGAATGACCATGAATTAATCAGACAATTGATGACAATGAATGACAATTTTTTTATTGATGACAATTGTATTGGAGCCGCCTCACGGCGGATTTATATAAAAATCCTGCGTAAGCAGGCTTTTCGACACCGAGAGGTGTTACTTTTTGATATTATTATCCCGCGTCGTCGTTGCTCTATCGCAAAAAGTTCAAAAAGGAGCCCCAAAAAGCCGTGCGGTGCACGGATTTGTTTTCTCCATAAATTACCATAAATGACCGTGAATTGCCATGAATTAATTATTTTTCAATGACGACGAGGGGATAATCACGAAAAGTTGCGAGCTGAGCTCGTCGAAAAGCTGCAAAAAGCCTGCTGTCGCAGGATAATGGCGAGGGCTGGGAGAGTGCTGGCTCTGTGGAGTCTGTCGCCCCGATGGGGCTGATGGTTGTGTGTGATGCTATGTTACAGGGGCTCACGCCCCTGCCTGTTCGCTCACGCCCCTAAAGGGGCTGGGGGTGAGGCCGTCGCGGCGGAGGAGGGCCTGGATGGAGGGCTCGGCGCCACGGAAACGGCGGTAGAGGGTCATGGGATGCTCGGAGCCGCCACGCGTGAGGATGTTTTGCTCGAGGCGCAGTGCGGTCTTGGGGTTGAAGATACCGTCGTCGAGGAATTGCTGGAAAGCATCGGCCTCGAGCATTTCGCCCCACTTGTAGCCATAGTAGCCGGCAGCATAGCCTCCGGCGAAGATGTGGCCGAACTGGGGTGACATGGCACAACCCTCAATGGGCTTGAAGATGCGCACGGGGTCGACGGCAGCATCCTCGAAAGCAAACACGTCGCCCTCGAAGGGCGCAGTGAGTGTGTGCCAAGCCATGTCGATGCGCCCGAAACCTAACTGGCGGAAGCAAGCATAGGCTACACCGAAACGCTTGGAGTCGATGATCTGCTTAAGCAGGTCTTCGGGAATGCACTCGCCGGTGATGTAGTGACGGGCGAAACTGTTGAGGAACTCCTGCTGGTAGAGATAGTTCTCGAGGAACTGCGAGGGCATCTCGACGAAATCACGCTCGACGCTGGTGCCAGACAGTGAAGCATAACGGCAACGCGTGAGCAGACTGTGCAGGGCATGGCCGAACTCGTGAAGGAAGGTGCGCACCTCGTTCAAAGTGAGGAGCGATGGCTTGGAGGAGGTGGGCTTGGTGAAGTTCATGGTGAGCGACACCACCGGGCGGACATCGTTGCCGTGAGCGTCGATGTGCTGGTCACGGAAATCGGTCATCCAGGCTCCGCTCTGCTTGGTTTCGCGCGGATAGAAATCGGTGTAGAGCAGGCCGATGAACTTGCGGTTGCGGTCGTAGACATCGTAGACGCGCATGTCGGGGTCGAAAACGGGAGCCTCCTCGTTTTTTGAGAATTGGAGTCCGTAGAGCCTGGTGGCCAGGCCAAAGACGCCATTGATGACATTGGAGAGCTCGAAATAAGGACGGAGCTGCTCGTCGTTGAAGTGGAACTTGTGGTCTTTGAGCAGATTGGCATAATAGGAATAGTCCCAGGGCTTGAGCTCAAAGTCGTTGCCTTCGCGCTGCTGAGCGAAATGGGTGAGTTCCTCCATCTCACTGTTGAGCGCGGGCAGATAGGCGTCGTGCAACTGGTTGAAGAGGTTGAACACATTCTCCTTGTTCTCGGCCATCATATCCTTCAGATGATAGTCGGCATAGCACTCATAGCCCAGCAGCTGGGCTATCTGGAGGCGCGTGTTGGCGATGTCTTGAATGATGGCTGTGTTGTCGTAGTCGCCAGCGGTGCATTGCGTGTTGTACATCATATAAAGCTTTTCACGCAAGTCGCGACGCGAGGAGTATTTCATGAAAGGCGAATAGCTGGGGGCGCGCAGTGTGATGAGATACTCGCCTTCGCGACCTTTGGCTTTAGCGGCCATGGCGGCAGCCTCGACGGTACTTTCAGGCAGCCTCTCGAGGTCGTGGGCAGTGAGCCACAGCTCCAGGCGCGCCATCTCTTTGAGGGTGTTCTGCTCAAATTTGAGTTTCAGCTGTGCCAGCCGTTTTGACAACTGCTTGAATTGCTCCTTCTTGTCGGCAGGCAGTGCAGCGCCACAGTTGATGAAGGCATCGCGAGTGCGCTTGAGCAGCATGGCATCTTCGGGAGAGTGCTGCTCGGGGTCGAACTGCTCGTCGACACACTTGATGCGCTGCCAGAGTTGCTCGTTGAGGGTGATTTCGTTGGAGTGAGCATCGAGCACGGGCATGAGCCGCTCGGAGATGGCGAGCAGTTCATCGTCGGCATTGGCCGAGAGAAGCGGGAAGAAGACGCCGAGCACGCGTGAGAGCATCTCGCCGCTGCGCTCGAGAACCACGACGGTGTTCAGGAATGTGGGCGGCTCAGGATTGTCGATGATTTGCTGTATTTCCTTGTTGTGCCTGCTAATGGCCTCGGTGACTGCTGGCTCGAAGAGTGCATTGCTGATGCGGTTGAATGGAATGGCTCCGTGATTGAGGGTGAAGGGAGCAAAAAACACATTATCGTTGCTCATAATGGGATTTATTGTTGATTTTGTTGTGCGTTCTGGAAGAAAATGTAGTCGCAGATGAGGGGCAGGGTGGCCGGGTCAATACCTTTGCTCTCAAGAATTTTGGCATCGGCAAAGAAGGCTTGCGAGAACAGGTGTAGCTTGCCCTCGAAGGCATGAATCGCCTTCAGATAATGCGGCAAGGCCTCGGTCAGTCCCTTGCTGCACAGGACGAGGTGCCCCAGATTGAGGTGATCGTGAGCTGTGGCAGTTGCGCTGTCGAGAATCTTGTTGTAATAGTTCAGGCTCTGTTCAAAGTCGCCTTTCAGGAACGAGCACCAGGCGATGGGGCGCCATGAACGATGCTTCTTGGTGTCGAGGTAATCCACTTTATAATAATACTTCAGCGCCTCGTCGATTTGGGATGTTTCGAGGTAATAGTGCCCGATGTTGAGGCAGGTAGAGACATTGTCGGGTTTCAACTCATAGGCTTTCTGGAAATACTCAAAGGCTTTTTCATTGTTTTTCAATGCCTTGTAGCAGCTGGCAATGTGCTGAAGATTCCAAAGGTCGGCATCGTTGGTGAGGTCATACTTCAGATAGTAGTCGATGGCCTTGGTGTATTTGCCCTGGACCTGATAAGCAAAACCTATCTTCTGGTAGATGAGCAAATCGTTGTCGTTCCAGTTGTCGAGCAGATACTGGTAATGGCTGATAGCATCGTTGTAGAAGTTGTTCTTGAAATAAAACTCTGCCACGAGCGAGATGGAATCCTTGTCTTGAATGAAGGGGCCGATGAGGGGGATGTTGATGAGATTCAGGTCGGTGTCGAAGAGGGCCGGGAAGTCGCGACGGCGGGAGTAGAGCTTGAAGAAGCGATAAAGGTCCTGCACATACTGATTGATGAGGCGGTCGCGGTCGGCGACAGGGTTGTCGGACGCTTCGCTTGCCATCTCCTTGAGCTGCTCAGACTGTGCATTGAACTGGTTTTGCATGAGGTTCTTCTGACTGTCGGGCATGGTGGCAAGCGAGAAACACAGCGAGTATTTGTCACTGTCGCAGAGCACGGGTGCCGAAGCGATGAGTGCGCTGAGCAATTTGCTGTGGCCATCAGGGTAGGCGGCTCTGACCATCGAGTGATTAGAGTCGTAGGGGAGGAACCAGTTGGCAAGCGTGTTGAAGAAGGGGAATGACTTGAGGTGCGAGAAGGCCGAGATGAAGACGTCGCTTCCCTCGAACTGCAGTTCGTTGAGTTCTTCCATCTTCTTGGCGATGCCCGAGTTCTCGAGCCACTCCTGCCACTCGGGATTTGCCTCGAGGTCGAGGATGTCGGCCGAGGAGGCCTTGCCTTTGATTTTGTTTAGGATATCTGGCTTGATTTTCATCAAGTTAGGCATCAAGTCTTCACGCATTAGTTTAGTGATGTTTTCGGTGTTGCGCGACCTGATGAGCCGGATGAAAACCGACTTGACATCGGAGGTGAAAGTGGGCTGCTGCGATACTGTGTCGAGCATGACATGCACTTGCGGAGAGAAGTGATTGCGGTTTTGATGCAGGTACAGGGCAATGACGAATGCCGTGATGGCCCTGATCTGCACCTCGCGGGCCGGGCAGTTGCAATAGGCATCGAGGAGGAGCAGCAGTTTTTGCTCGTCGAAGAACTTGCAGATGCCCAAGAACAGGGCAGAGACAAAGACGGCCTTAGCCTGCCACTCGACATCGGGCGAGGCAAAGAGTTCACTCGTTGCGGTGGCTTCGCTCGCCGACATGGGGAACGAACACCATATTTTATTAAATATGTTGACAACGGTCTTTTCGCGCTGTTCGAGCAGATTGCTGATGGCGGACTGATTCTGCGTGTTTTCTTCGACCGACAATAGCAGGTCGTAACGGTTGGTGATGTTCTTGTACTGCTCAATCAGCTCTGACAGATTGACTTGCCGAAGGGTGTTGAACCGGGTGAAGAAGAAGTCGAACGAATCGTTCTGCGAGAGGTGAATGATGCACTTGTCGCGCAGTGTGTAGATTTTTGTGATGATGTTCACGAGCATCTTCTCCTGTTCGGGGTCGTCGGCGCCAGTGGCAAAGAACTGCAACAGGTAGCTGTAAGATGTCTTGATATCGACAAACTCATTGTTGTATTCGTAGACGGCAGCGGCGTCAATGAAGCGTTTCAGCACGTCGAGCGCCTCATGGATGTGGTTGTTGCGAAGCAGCACATCCATTTGGTTTTTATGAAGTTGGATTTCTTGAAGATTCATGATGTTTAATATTAATAATGATTCATACACAAAAATCGTGCTAAAAAATAAATTATGTGGAATAATCTTGAGATAAAATCAAATAAAAAATATAAATTTGCAGAAAAAAGATATTATTATGGTTATTCAAAGAATTCAGACGCTCTACATGCTGGTTGCTCTGGTAATGATGGCAGCCTTTGCATTTCTGACCTCATTCTCCTTTGATGTTGCTGGTAACGAATATGTGGTGGGCACTCTTGCCACCGGTGTTGATGGCAAAACCTCGATAAACCTGCTCATGCTCTGCCTGAACGGGTTGGTGGTGGTGCTGACGGCCATAGCCATATTCAGTTATAAGAACCTGAAATTGCAGAAAAGGCTGTGCAGCATCAGCATCATCTTGCTGATTGCGCTGTTGATTTCGATTGGTGTGATGATTCTGGGTGCAACCGATGAGCAGAACCTGAGCATCGACATCAGCAATGTGCTGCCAGTAGTGTCGCTGTTCCTGCTGTTCTTGGCTTATCGGGGAATCTCGAGAGATCAGCGGATATTGAGCGACAGCGACCGCCTCAGGTAATTGCCTGGCAATAAGGTTGTTTAAAGCTGTTATCGGCCTGCTTCCAGTTTCTGTTTCAGGAATTTTCCTGTAAAGCTGCTGGGGCAGGCTGCTATTTGTTCGGGGGTGCCGGTTGCCACCACTTCGCCACCACGGTTGCCGCCGTCAGGTCCCAGGTCAATCACATGGTCGGCGCACTTGATGACGTCGATGTTGTGTTCGATGATGATGACGGTGTGCCCGTTGTCGACAAGTCGGTTCATCGATTCGAGCAGTTTGTTGATGTCGTGGAAGTGGAGCCCAGTGGTTGGCTCGTCGAATATATATAATGTGGCGTTGTGCTTCTCGCCGGCAAGGTAGGATGCGAGCTTCACGCGCTGGTTTTCACCGCCTGAAAGCGTCGATGACGATTGTCCCAGCTTGATATAGCCCAGACCGACGTCCTGCAGGGGTTTCAGCCGGGCTACAATCCTTTTTTCATTCGCAGTTTTTTCTTGCGAGAAGAATTCGATGGCCTGGTTGACGGTCATCTCAAGTATGTCGTGAATGTTCTTGCCGCGATAGGTAACTTCGAGCGCATTGTGGTTGAATCGCTTGCCGTGGCAAGTCTCGCAGGTGAGCACGATGTCGGCCATGAACTGCATCTCGATGGTAACGGTGCCTTCACCTTTGCAGTCCTCACAGCGTCCGCCTTGAGCGTTGAAAGAGAAGAAGCCTGGCCCATATCCCATTTGTTTCGAGAGTTGCTGGGAGGCATAGAGTTGACGTATCTCGTCGAAGGCCTTGAGGTAGGTGGCGGGATTGCTTCGGGTTGACTTGCCGATGGGGTTCTGGTCGACAAACTCCACATTCTTGATCAGGTTGAGGTCGCCTTCGAGTGCTGCGACGGCACCTGGTGAATCGACGGCAATGTCGAAGTGTCGGGCTAAAGACCTATAGAGCACATCGTCGACAAGGGTTGACTTGCCCGAGCCGCTCACGCCCGTGACCACTGTCATCACATTCAGCGGGAACTTGACGTCGATGCCTTTCAGGTTGTTCTCGGCGGCTCCTTTCACCTCGATGTAGTTGCTCCATTTTCGCCTGATTTTGGGGATGGGGATGGAAAGCACGCCTGTGAGATACTTGGATGTGTAGCTGCGCTCACTGCTGTGCAGCTTGTTCACGTCGCCCTGATAGACCACTTCACCGCCGAGACGACCGGCTTCAGGGCCAATGTCGATGAGGTAGTCGGCGGCCCGGATGATTTCTTCGTCGTGCTCCACCACCACCACGGTGTTTCCGGCCTCTTTGAGTTGGCGCAGTACTGAAATGAGCTTGTAGGTGTCTCGCGAATGAAGGCCGATGCTTGGCTCGTCGAGAATGTAGACCGACCCCATGAGCGAACTGCCAAGGGATGTGGCAAGATTGATGCGCTGACTCTCACCGCCCGAGAGTGATGACGAACGGCGGTCGAGTGTGAGATAACCGAGACCCACATCCACAAGGTATTGCAGCCGGTGCTTGATTTCGGTGAGTAAGCGTTTCGTGATCAGTTGCTCGTTGTCAGAGAGCGTGAGATTGTTGAACCAGGTTGCCAGGCGCTCGATGGGCATTTGCACGAGGTCGGCAATGGTCATGCCGTTGATTTTCACATAGAGCGCTTCGGGTTTCAGGCGAGATCCGTGGCAGTCAGGACAATCGGTCTTGCCTCGGTATCGTGCAAGCAGCACCCGATATTGGATGGAGTAGGACTTGCTTTTAATCCAGTTGAAAAAGCCATTGATTCCCGGGAAGCCGTCGGCCCCGTCCCAGAGCAGGCGTTTCTGCTCATCGGTGAGCTGGAAATAGGGCTTGTGGATGGGGAAATCGTATCTTGATGCAAGGTGGATGAATTCTCGTTTCCATTCGCTCATCACATTGCCGCGCCAACACATGACGGCATCGTCATAGACCGAGAGTGATTTGTTGGGGACCACAAGGTTTTCGTCGATGCCCATAATCTTGCCGAAACCTTCGCAGGTGGGACATGCTCCAAGAGGGTTGTTGAAATTGAACATCAGGTCGTTAGGCTCTTGGAAAGTCATGCCATCGGCTTCAAACTTTTTGGAGAATGTGTGGTAATGGCGATTGTTGTTGCCGTCGACCACCATGAGTGTGCACTCATCTTTGCCTTCGTAGAAGGCGGTAGAGAGCGAGTCGAGAATGCGCATGTCGTCGTCATGCGTTTCGGAGGATATGAAGCGGTCGATAAGGAGGTGATGATTAAAGTGATCCTCGTCGACACCCGCTGCCAGCACATCGCTGATGGGCATGAAGTAGCCATCCAGTTCCAGTCGGGAATAACCGCCTTTAGCAAGTACCTCGAGTTGCTGCGCGATGGTGCGGCCACCTTGTGGCAGGACATTGCAGAGCAGAGCCATTTTGCAACCGGCAGGATAAGAGTAGATGGTGCTCATCACATCTTGGGAGGTGTGCTTCTTGACAATATCGCCCGAGATAGGGGAGTAGGTGACGCCTATGCGAGCAAAGAGCAGACGCAGGTAGTCGTAGATTTCAGTGGAGGTTCCCACTGTGCTGCGTGAGTTGCGTGTGTTCACTCTTTGCTCAATGGCAATAGCGGGGGGCAACCCCTTGATGTAGTCGCACTCGGGTTTAGTGAGGCGGCCCATGAACTGGCGTGCATAGGATGAAAGGCTCTCGACATAGCGCCTTTGCCCCTCGGCATAGAGCGTGTCGAAAGCCAGGGATGATTTACCTGAGCCAGAAAGCCCAGTGATGACGATGAACTTGCCCCGAGGCAGGTTCACATCAATGTTCTTGAGGTTGTTGACCCTGGCGCCCTTTATGATGATGCAGTCTTTTTCCATTAAATGTTTAAAAAATGACCTACAAAGTTAACATAACTTCGCATAATGAACAAATCAGGTTAAAAAATTAGCACAATATTTGTTTTGCTCGAATATAATGATTAATTTAGTGGTCGAAATTAAAATTGACAACTTATTTATTAACTTTTAAAAATATCAATATTATGAACGTAAAACCTCTTCACATTGTGATGGCAGTAGTGGGCGGAGTGCTTGCAGGTGCCACGGTGGGCTTGCTTTTTGCCCCCGACAAGGGAACAGAAACCCGTGCTAAAATAGCTACGTTGCTCAAGAAAAAAGGCATCAAGCTGAAAGATGATGATATGTCGGAACTGGTTGATGACATAGCAAGAGAAATTGAAAAAGATTGATAACCCATTAAAACTCAGATAGAACGATGAAATCATTATTGTATGCATTCCTTGGTGGCACCATTGTGGGCTGCGGCATAGCTCTGCTGTTTGCTCCTGCTAAAGGCGAAGATACGCGTAAACGCATCAAGGACCTGTTGAAGAAGAAAGGCATCGACTTCACCGACGATGAAGTGGAGCGCCTGGTAGATCAGATTAGTGCTCAGGTAGAGCAATAACCCCTAAAAATTGTCACTGACAAAATGACATAATACATCACACATGGCAATTGGTTTTGCCATGTGTGATTTAAATGCTTTTAATATGAATGATGTAGATTACGGCAAAATGTGGCAGTCGTTCCTGAGCCACCTGAAACTGGAGATAGACTACACCAAGCTCACCGGTGCCGAGAAAACCTCGATACTGCTGTCGAGGATATTCCTTGTTGCGATAACAATTGTGCTTGGCATGAGTGCCCTGTTGTTTTTGGCATTCTCACTAGCACATGTGATTATACGAGCCACACAAAGCGCCGTGTTTGCCTATCTGATGGTGGCCTTGATCTTCGTGATAATTCTGTTGTGCATCTATGCCTTCAAGAAGCAACTCATCCTGGACCCAGTGGCCCGCTTTGTGTCGAAATTATTCCTTTCACCTGATGATAATGAAAAATAAACGATGGAGAAGATTCAAAATATAAATGTAGACCCCTCGCAGAATGGGTGGAAAGGATACACACTTGAAGAGTTGCGTTACCGCAGGGCACGCTCGCTGGTGAAGCGTGAAATAGGGCGCAATCAGCTGATGAACTCGGTGAATAATGTTAAAACCCGTGTTTCAGATAACGGAATCAGGGGCTTGATGGGCAGCAATTCGCTCATGAAGAAAATGAAACTGACCGACTACTTGCTGCTGGGCTTCAAGGTGTCGAATGCCTTCTATAAATTATGGCGGCGTAATAAGCGCAAATAGCCCGGAAACTCTCGGTTCAACTCATGAAAATGAGGGTCTCACACTACTGATATGAATGAAATCTTTAAAAAAAAGCGCAAATTATTTGTGATTTTATAATTTATTTGTAATTTTGCACCGTAAACATTAATAACTTTTAATTCATACTGCCTATCGACGTGACCATTACTTACTAACCAACAAGTACATAGTAATGAAAAATTTAAAGGACGAAAGCGATGAGAGATTAATATCGCTGTATGTCGATGGGTGTAATGCTGCTTTTGACGAGCTACTGGACCGTTATAAGCAGAGTGTTTATTCTTATATACGCTACACGGTGAAAGATGACGGTTTTGCCGATGACATTTTTCAAGAGACCTTCATCAAAGCCATTACCACCATTAAACAAGGACGCTATTACGAGAACGGCAAGTTCTTGGCTTGGATTATGCGCATAGCGCACAATCTTATCGTGGACCATTACCGTCAGGAAAAACTGGAGAATGTGCAGTCGGCCGATTCTGAGGATTCGGACATCTACAACCGGAAGGAATACAGCGCAGCAACCATTGAGGATGAATTGATACAGCACCAGACTCGCTTGGATGTGAAGCGTTTGATTTCTTCGCTCCCGTTGAGCCAGCGTGAAGTGATATTCATGCGTTATTATCAGAATATGAGCTATAAGGAGATTGCTGAAGCAACCAAGGTGAGCATAAACACGGCTCTGGGCCGTATGCGTTATGCATTGATGAACATGCGTCGCTATGCCGACGAAAAACGAATCATACTCTCGATGTGATTATAGACTTATGTACCACTATATAATCTCCACATTCGGTATCTGAATTGTGGAGATTTTTTTAATCCAAATCGGTAGCAAAGCCGATAGTGCCGTTTTGCTTGAATGATATAACTGTACACGAAGCGTGGTAAATCGAGAATTGGCATAGGTTTTGCTTAAAATATAAAATGTGATAAAAAATAATAATGAGAAATTTGCCCAAACATCTCATTCTTTGTAATTTTGCACCACGTTAAAAGAGAATTCTATAAAACAAGAAAATACTCAATATAATTATAACACTAAACAATGAACGTAACACTCGAAAAAAAGGATAACGTGAATGCTGTTCTTACAGTGTCGTTAACTCCTGAAGATTATCAGAATGATGTGAAGAAAGAATTATTGTCGATAGGTCAGAAACACCCCATGAGAGGTTTTCGTCCTGGCCATGTGCCCCTGCCCATTCTCATGAAGCAGTATGGCACTGATGTGCGTGTGCAGGTCGTCGACAAAAAAGTGAGCAAGGCTCTCACCGACTATATTGTCAATAACAAGATAGATATTCTGGGCGAACCCATGGTCTCGATCGATACCAAGGCCGACCTCAAGGAAGAAACCAATTATGAATTTAAATTCGATTTGGGTCTGGCGCCAGAATTTGATCTGAAACTGGATAAGCGCGTCAAGATACCTTATTATAATATTAAGGTGAGCGACGAGATGGTGGATAAGCAGAACGAAAGTTACAGAAAGCGTTTCGGCAAGCAGGTTCCCGGCGAACTTTCGGCCGAAGATGCGCTCATAAAAGGCTCAATGGAAGAGCTTGACGAGAATGGTAATGTTAAAGAGGGCGGCATTAAGGTTGACCGCACCATCATTTCTCCGCAGTTCTTGAAGAATGCCGATGAGAAGGCAAAGTTTGTGGGCAAAAAGGTTGACGAAGAGATTGTCTTCAATCCTCACACTGCCGCCGACGGCAATCTTACCGAACTGGCAGCTATGCTCAATGTTGATAAAAACGAAGCTGACGTGAAGAGTGATTTCAAGTTCCATGTCAATGAGATTCTGGTGAACCAGGATGCTGAAGTGGATCAGGAATTTTTTGACAATGTGCTTGGAAAAGATGTGGCCAAGAGCGAAGAGGAGTATCGCGAAAAACTGCGTGAAACGATTGCCAACCAACTGAAGAGCGACAGCAATTATCGCTTCACAATCGACGCTGAACGCGTGCTCAAGAAAAAAGTGGGTGAACTGGAACTTCCCGACGAATTCCTGAAACGCTTCCTGCAAGCCCGTAACCAGGATGGCGAAGAGAACAAGATGGAAGAGCAATACCCCCAGATGCGCGAACAGCTTGTGTGGCAACTTATCAAGGAGAAGATTGCTCACAACTATGATGTGAAAGTGGAGGTTGAAGACAAGATGCGTCTGGCCCGTTACTATGCAGCTCAGCAATTTGCTCAGTATGGCATGACCAATATTCCTGACGATGTGATCGACAAGTATGCTCATGAATTCCTGGCGAAACCTGAATCAAGCGAACAAATTCAGAACCGTGCCTTTGAAGACAAGGTGTTTGCTACCATCAAGGAGAATGTGGGCCTTGACGAGAAGGAAGTGAGCGTAGAGGAATTCAACAAACTCTTTGAAAAATAAATCAGCAGAGAGAACTCCACTCAGTGACAAGTAAGAAATAGGGGAGCGGCACAATCTGTTGAGAGGCCGCTCCCTTGTTAAAATAAAGACAGGTTAAATTTTTAAAGCAATGGATAATAACGATTTCAGAAAATTTGCTGTTCACCACTTAGGCATGAACGGCCTGGCGCTTGACCAGTACACAAGCCAGATTACTGACAACTACATTTCTCCTACAATCATTGAGGAGCGCAAACTCAATGTGGCACAAATGGATGTGTTCTCTCGTCTTATGATGGACCGTATCATTTTCTTGGGCACCCAGATTGATGATTATACTGCCAATGTGATTCAGGCCCAATTACTCTATCTCGACTCGGCCGAACCCGGCAAGGATGTCTCGATTTACATCAATTCGCCTGGTGGCTCGGTGTATGCAGGCTTGGGAATCTACGACACCATGCAGTATATCCAAAGCGATGTGTCGACCATCTGCACTGGAATGGCGGCATCGATGGCAGCTGTGCTGCTGGTTGCCGGAGAGAAGGGAAAGCGTTTTGCGCTTAACCACTCACGTGTGATGATTCATCAGCCCATGGGTGGCATTCAGGGTCAGGCATCTGATATCGAGATTACATCGAGAGAGATTCTGAAGCTCAAGAAGGAGCTCTATACCATCATCAGCGAACACTCGGGTCAGCCTTACGATAAGGTGTATGCCGACAGTGACCGTGACTACTGGATGACCTCTCAAGAGGCCATGGAGTATGGTATGATCGACAATGTGCTCAAGAAAACCAAGTAATGGCAAAAAAGAGTGAAATGTACTGCAGCTTCTGCGGAAGAAGTGAGCGAGAGGTGAAGTTGCTGATGCCCGGTATTAACGGTTGCATTTGCGATGAGTGTGCTGAACGGGCGCATGAGATCTCGCTTGAATACCTCGACCAGCAGATGCAGCGCCAGGTGAAGGAACTTGATGTCACGACGCTACCCAAGCCTCAGGAGATCAAGGAATATCTTGACCAGTATGTCATAGGACAGGAAACCGCCAAGAAGTATCTGTCGGTAGCGGTTTACAATCACTACAAGCGGCTGCTTCAAGACAAGAGCGATGATGTGGAGATTGAAAAATCTAATATTATCATCGTTGGGCCTACCGGTACGGGCAAGACTTTGCTTGCCAAGACCATCGCCCGGTTGCTCAAGGTGCCTTTTGCCATTGTCGATGCTACGGTTCTTACCGAAGCAGGATATGTGGGTGAGGACATCGAGAGCTTGCTCACCCGTCTGCTACAGGCCTGTGACTACAATGTGAAGGAGGCCGAACGAGGCATCGTTTTCATTGATGAGATTGACAAGATTGCCCGCAAGGGCGATAACCCGTCGATAACCCGCGATGTGAGCGGAGAGGGCGTGCAGCAGGGTCTGCTCAAACTGCTCGAGGGTTCGGTGGTCAATGTGCCTCCTCAGGGCGGACGCAAACACCCTGAACAGAAGATGATAGCCGTTGACACTCGTAACATCCTCTTCATTTGCGGCGGCGCTTTTGAGGGAATTGAAAAGAAAATAGCCTTGCGACTCAACACCCATGTGGTGGGTTATGGGGCAGGCAACAAGATTTCAAAGATAGAACGAGAGCGCATGCTGCGTTTCGTGGCTCCGCAAGACCTCAGGTCTTATGGCCTGATTCCCGAGATTATAGGCCGATTGCCAATTGTCACTAATCTCGAACCGCTTGACCGCGATGCATTGCGTCGCATTCTCACCGAGCCCAAGAATGCCATCGTGAAACAGTATGAGAAACTCTTCAAGATGGAAGGTGTTGTGCTTAAGATTGATGATGCTGTGCTCGATTTCGTTGTCGACAAGTCGATAGAATTCAAGTTGGGCGCCCGTGGATTGCGTTCTATTTTTGAGACAATCATGATTGAGGCCATGTATGATGTGCCCTCGAAGAAAGTGAAGAAATTTGAGCTTACGCTCAAGTATGCGCAAGAGCAGTTCAACAAATCTCATTTCGAGGCGCAAACATAGGAAGAACAAAAAATATTTAAAAAAAATGCGGAATAATTGACTATTTTTTTTTATTCCGCATTTTTTTATTATATTTGTATGAGAAATGGAAGAAGTCATTACTCGGTTGATATATGATAGACAAGAAAACACTAACGGCTGAACTGAAAAAGCATTTTGGTTTTGACACCTTTAAGGGTTATCAAGAAGCCATTATCATGAACCTTCTTGAGGAGAAGGATGGCTTTGTGCTGATGCCTACAGGAGGTGGAAAATCGCTATGCTATCAGTTACCCTCGCTCATGATGGACGGCACAGCCATAGTCATATCACCGTTGATTGCGCTCATGAAAAACCAAGTCGACGCCATGCGCAATTATAGCGAGGTAGAAGGTATTGCACATTTTTTGAATTCATCACTTAACAGGCAATCGATTGACCAGGTAAAAAACGATGTCCTGTTGGGGAAGACCCGTTTGCTCTATGTGGCTCCCGAGTCGCTCTCTAAAGAGGAGAACATCAGTTTTCTCAAGAATGTGAAAGTCTCGTTCTATGCCATCGACGAAGCCCATTGTATCTCGGAGTGGGGTCACGACTTCAGGCCCGAGTATCGCAACATACGCAAGAGTGTGGATGAGATAGGCAAGCGTCCTATCATAGCACTCACGGCAACCGCTACTCCCAAGGTTCAGCATGATATCATGAAGACCTTGAACATTCCAAATGCCACGGTATTCAAGTCGTCGTTCAACAGGCCCAACCTGTACTATGAAGTGCGTCCCAAGCTTGCCGATGTGGATAAGGACATTATCCGTTATGTGAAGTCAATGCCAGGAAAGTCGGGCATCATCTATTGCCTGAGCCGCAAGAAGGTGGAAGAACTTGCTGAAACCTTGCGTGTGAACGACATCAAGGCGCTGGCCTACCATGCAGGAATGGACAGTGTTACCCGCTCAGAGAATCAAGACAAGTTCCTGAACGAAGAGATTGATGTGATTGTTGCCACCATCGCATTCGGTATGGGCATTGATAAACCCGATGTGAGATTTGTCATTCACTATGATATACCTAAGAGCTTGGAAGGCTACTATCAGGAAACAGGGCGCGCTGGCCGTGATGGTGGTGAGGGCAAATGCATCACCTTCTATGCCAAAAAGGACTTGAGCAAATTGCTTAAGTTCATGCAGGGGAAACCGGTGTCGGAGCAGGAAATAGGCAAGCAGCTGCTTCAGGAGACTGCTACCTATGCCGAGTCGTCGGTGTGCCGGCGAAAGACGTTGCTCCACTACTTTGGTGAAGACTATTTCGAGGACAATTGCGGAAGTTGTGATAACTGTCTGCATCCGCGCAAGAAGATTGAGGCACGTGAAGAGTTGTGTGCCGCAATAGAAACCACACTTGCCCTGAAAGAGAAATTCAAGGCCAACTATGTGATAGAGGTGATGCGTGGTAAATTAACCACCAATGTGAAATCGTACAGGCACGATGAACTCGAGGAGTTTGGCTGCATGCAGGAGCGTGACGAGAAGTTCCTTGCTGCAGTCATCAATCAAGCCATCATAGCCGGTTACATAATTCGTGACATCGAGAATTACGGTCTGTTGAAGATTACCCAGAAAGGCCGTGATTTCCTGGAATCGAAGGATTCATTCATGATAGTGGAAGACCGCGACTTCTCTCAGACCGACGAGCAGGATGTGCCCGAATCGGCAACAAGTGTGCTCGATCCTGAACTGCTTGCCATCCTGAAAGGCGTGCGCAAGGATATGGCCCGAAAAATCGATAAACCGCCTTACATCATTTTCCAGGATCCCACCATAGCTGCCATGGCCACATCATATCCCATAACCTTGGAAGAATTGCAGAATATTCCAGGTGTGGGAGCCGGCAAGGCAAAGAAGTTTGGCAAGCCGTTTGTCGACACGATCAAAAACTATGTGGAGGAGAATGAAATCACGCGGCCTGAAGACCTGCGAGTGCGCACGGTTCCCAACAAGAGCCGTCAGAAGATTGCGCTCATTCAGGGAATCGACCGCAGGGTGGAACTTGATGCATTGGCCAAGTCGCATAATCTGGAATTTGACGAACTGCTGAAAGAAATTGAAGCCATTGTTTACTCGGGTACCAAGATCAATATCGACTATTACATCGACGAAGTGATAGATCCTGAACATCAGGAAGAAATCTATGAGTACTTCAACACAAGTGAAACCGATGGGTTGAAGCAGGCTCGCGAAGAACTTGGCCCAGAGTATCCCGATGAGGAACTGCGAATGATGAGAATCAAGTATTACAGCGAGAACGCCAACTGATGACACTCAGATTGCGTCAGAATGGCGACAAGCGAATTGGTGTAAAAATGGTTAAAAAATCTCAATGCAACATTTCATTGAGATTTTTTTTGTTTCACAAGATGATTATGTCATATAAAAAGAGTAATTTTGTATGCAAATTTAATGACTGAACATTCTACTGAAATAACTATAAAATCATAAGATATGTCATTTTTTGCAGACCGTATTAAATCAGAGGGTTTTACATTCGATGACGTCTTGTTGGTACCTGCCTACTCAGAGGTTCTCCCCAAAGACGTGGATTTAAAAACCCGTTTTTCCCGTAACATCACTCTTAATGTCCCCTTGATATCGGCGGCGATGGACACTGTCACCGAGTCAGAACTTGCCATAGCCATAGCCCGTGAGGGAGGTATGGGTGTGATTCATAAGAATATGAGCATCGAAGAACAAGCTCATGAGGTTCATACCGTGAAAAGAGCAGAGAATGGCATGATTTACGACCCTGTGACCATCAAGCGAGGGTCGAAGGTGATGGATGCGCTCAACATCATGCGTGAGTATCACATAGGTGGCATTCCCGTCATTGATGAGCGCAAGAATCTTGTGGGCATTGTCACAAATCGCGACCTGAGGTTTGAGACCGATATGGACCGCAAAATCGACGAGGTGATGACCAAAGATCATCTCATCACCACATCATCGACCACCAATCTGGAGGAGGCGACAAAAATCCTGCAGACCTACAAGATTGAAAAACTGCCCGTTGTTGACAAGAATGGAAAACTGGTGGGACTGGTCACTTATAAAGATATCAAGAAAGCTAATGATAAGCCCAACGCATGTAAAGATGCCCTGGGCCGACTCAGAGTGGCTGCTGGCATAGGCGTGACTGGCGACAGCCTGCAGCGTGCCGAAGCACTGGTGGAGGCTGGAGTTGACGCCATAGTCATCGACACTGCTCACGGACACTCTAAGGGCGTGGTCAACGTGCTTGAGGCCGTGAAAAAGTCGTTCCCTCAAATCGATGTGGTAGTGGGCAACATTGCTACAGGAGAAGCAGCCCGTTTCCTCGTGGATCATGGTGCCGATGGCGTGAAAGTGGGCATTGGTCCCGGTTCTATATGCACAACCCGCATCATTGCCGGCATAGGCGTGCCTCAGCTGAGTGCCGTCTATGATGTTGCCCAGGCATTGCAGGGAACTGATATTCCTCTGATTGCCGACGGTGGTATCAGGTATTCAGGCGACATCGTGAAGGCGCTGGCTGCCGGTGCTCACTCGGTGATGCTCGGTGGCATGTTTGCCGGTGTGGAAGAATCTCCTGGCGACACCATCATCTTCAATGGCCGTAAATTCAAGTCATATCGTGGCATGGGTTCACTCGAGGCAATGGAAAAAGGCTCGAAGGACCGTTATTTCCAGAATAATGTGACTGATAGCAAGAAACTCGTTCCTGAAGGCATTGCAGCTAGAGTGCCATTCAAGGGTTCGCTCTATGAAGTGGTTTATCAGATGCTTGGTGGCCTGCGTGCCGGTATGGGCTATTGTGGCGCTCCCACCATCGAGGCTTTGCACGATGCCCAGTTCATACGCATCACCAATGCGGGTGTGTCGGAGAGCCATCCGCACGATGTGTCCATCACCAGCGAGGCTCCTAACTACAGTCGCAGTTAATATTTGTGAAAATCTACCTTTTATTATAATATTTTTCACGCAGCATCGTTATAAGAAATTGTAAACACCGAACAATCATAAACAAAGACATATTATAAAGATGAAAAGTAAATTGATTCTATGCGCATTAGCAGGCACCGCCTTACTGGCGATTGCAGCTAAAGATCCTGTCTTAATGAAGATTAATGGAAAGGATGTGAAACTATCGGAGTTTGAGTATCTCTACAAGAAAAACAATCAGCAACAAGTTCAGCAAGAGACGTTAGACCAGTATGTGGACCGTTTCATCACCTACAAGTTGAAGGTGGCTGATGCTGAGGCAAACAAGATTGACACGCTTGAGTCCTTCCAGAAAGAATTTGATGGTTATAAGGCTGACCTCGTGAAACCCTTCCTGACCGACGGAACTGTTCAGGAAAGACTCGTGAATGAGGCCTATGAACGCATGAAGTATAATGTGGATGTGGATCACCTCATGCTTCCTTTGGGAAAAGACAAGGCTGAGAATGATCAAATCCTTGCCCGCCTCGACAGCATTCGCAACTGTGTGCTCAATGGTGAAGACTTCTATGAATTGGCACAGAAATTCTCGATCGACCCATCGGTGAAAAACAACAAGGGTCATTATGGTTTTATCCCGTCGGGAATCTTCCCTTATGTATGGGAATATGAAGCATTCAACACTCCAATAGGGGAGATGTGCAAACCCTTCAGAACCGACTTTGGTAATCACCTGATTCGCGTCAATGGCAAGCGTGATGACCCCGGCAAGGTGGAGGTAGAGCACATTCTGCGTCTCTTCCCCCGTGGCGCCAATGACTCGGCTAAGGCTGTGGTCAAAGAGAAGATTGACTCTATTTACACTGCGCTTGTGAACGGTGCTGACTTTGAGGAACTTGCCAAGGTTGAATCGCAGGACCCCGGTTCGGCAAAGAATGGCGGCAAGCTGCCCTTGTTTGGCATTAACCGCATGGTGAAGCCCTTTGAAGAAATGTCATTCAAACTCAATGACGGCGAAATGTCGATTCCGTTTGAGACTAACTATGGCTGGCACATCGTGAAGAAACTTTCTCATCAGGGCGTTCCCACGCTTGAAGATGCCAGAAAAGGCATTGAGGCTCAAATCATGCGCGACGAGCGTGCCAATGCACCTCGCGAAGCCAAGTTGAAAGAGGCCATGGAATTCTATAACTATAAAGAGAACCCCAAATTTGCCGAATTCATTCAGTCGGAACTCAACAAGCACGGTCAGTATGACTCGGCATTTGTTGCCGATGTGCTTAAGAACTCTAATTTCCCCGTTTGCTCTTATGCTAATGGCGTTACCATACCGGCCTCTGAAGTTGCCAAGCGCATTAATCCCAAAGCCAAGATGAACAATGAAGCCGCCAAGGCCTACATTGTAGCTGAAGTGGAGCCTATCGCCAAGCGGGAAATCATGAAATACTACGTCGATAACCTCATTAACGACAATGTGGAGTATCGCAATCTCATCAATGAGTATCGCGATGGCATGTTGCTGTTCGAGATCAGCAACCAGCGCGTGTGGGAAGGTGCTAGCAAAGACACCCTCGGCCTCAAGAACTTCTTCGAAGCCAACAGGAAGAACTACAAGTGGGAACAGCCACACTTCAAGGGTATCATTCTCTCGGCCAAGAACGACTCGATTCTTCAAGTGGTGAAAGCCGACATACCCAATTATGGTACCGACACGCTCACTAACACGCTGCACAAGAAATATGCTCGTGATATCAAGATGGAGCGCATGCTCTTCGGTCCAGGCGAGAATGATGTGGTTGACCGCATCGTGTTCAATAAACCCGCTGAGGGAAAGGAAGAGACTGCTTATCCCGTGGGTATGATTCTTGAAGGCGGTCTCATCTATGAGCCTCAGGACTATACCGACGTGAAAGGTCAAGTGACTTCAGACTATCAAGACGTGCTTGAGAAGAAGTGGATTGAGGAACTGCGTCAGAAGTATCCTGTCCAAGTCTTCAAAAAGGTGTTGAAAATGGTGAAGAAGTAATTTTTCTAATTGTTATGTTTATGTCCCCTCATTTCTCTAATGGAATGAGGGGTTTTTTAAATTTAGCACATTTGTGTTGTGGAATTAATTTATATTAAGTGTTGAAATTTTGTCAAATCGCAAAAAATAAGGAAATTTGCACTTTAATTAAAAGATAGACTGCTTCAAGCAGTAATTGTTAAAGAAATACTGAAACCCGATGAAAGCAAAATTGTTTTTGATTCTTAGTTTTGCATTTATATCTTTAACCCAAGCCGTGGCTCAGAACAATGTGGCTGAAGAAGTGGTGTGGGTGGTTGGTGACGAGCCCATTTTCAAGTCAGATGTCGAGGAACAATATATGCAGGCGCAGTATGAGCATGTGCACATACTGGGCAATCCGTATTGCATCATACCCGAACAGATGGCGATCAACAAGCTGTTCCTGCATCAGGCTAAGATTGACACTGTTGAAGTATCAAATTCGGTTGTGATGCAGAGTGTGGATGCCCGCATCAATTATTTCATCGCCAACCTCGGCTCGAAAGAGAAGGTAGAGGAGTACTTCCGCAAGCCCATGCCCGAATTGCGTGAACAGCTTGTGAACACCGTCAGAGAGCAATACACCATTCAGCAGGTGCAGAACAATCTCACCAAGGACATCAAGGCCACTCCTGCCGATGTGCGTAAATACTTCAACTCGCTCCCTCAGGATTCGCTTCCTTACATTCCCAGACAAGTGCAGGTGCAGATCATCACCATCAATCCCGTTATTCCTCAGCAGGAAATCGACGAGGTGAAGGCACGTCTTCGTGACTACACGCAGAAGGTGAACTCGGGCGAGAGTGATTTCTCCACGCTGGCCATTCTTTACTCTGAAGATGGTTCGTCGACTTATGGCGGAGAGATTGGTTTCAAGGGCCGTTCAGAACTGCTCCCTGAGTATGCCAATGTCGCTTTCAACCTGAATGACCCCAAGAAGGTTTCAAAAATAGTTGAGACCGAGGCCGGTTTCCACATCATTCAGCTCATTGAGAAGCGTGGTGACCGCATCAATACGCGTCACATACTGCTGCGTCCCAAGGTGAACGAGAAAGACCTTACCGATGCCATGGTGAAGCTTGACTCTTTGCGCACCGATGTGAACAACAAGAAGTATACCTTTGAAGAGGCTGCCATGTATATCTCGCAAGACAAGGATTCACGCAACAACAATGGCATGATGCTCAATGAAAAGAACCACTCTAACCTGTTCGAGATGGCCGACCTGCCGCCTGAAGTGGCTAAACAGGTCGATGTCATGCAGGTGGGAGAGATGTCGGTACCCTTTGTGATGATGAATGCCGCCACTAACCGTAAGCAGGTGGCAATCGTGAAACTCGTGAAGCGCATTGAGGGTCACAAGGCCGACCTTGCCGAAGACTATCAGACGCTGAAAGGCATGTATGAGGCCAAGCTGAAGAATGACATCATCGAGAAGTGGGTCGACGAGAAACAGAAGAAGACCTATGTTTACATTGAAGAGGGCTGGCGCAACTGTGACTTCAAGTATAACTGGTTGAAGAAATAATCTGATTTTGATAGCCAATAGGTCATATAAGTCTTCATCAAGGCATAAGAACAAGTTGCATTTCTTATGCCTTTTGATTCTGTTTGCCGCTTTTTGTCCTGCTTGGGCTCAAACCTCGGGTAACACGAAGCCGGCCCGCAACACTACTGCCACACAGAGCCGTCAAATCAAGAAAATCACACCACAGATTCCCAAGGCTGACCGTTATCAGCGCAACAAGGTGTTTCTTGAACATGCCGATATACTGGAGGCCAATTCCCAGAACTTCGAATTCCAGATACTGCGATATAATGTGGTGTTCAGGCGTGGCAACATGTATCTCTATTGTGATAGTGCCCACTTCTATGACAAGACCAACAGCATCGATGCCTTTGGCAACGTGCGCATGGAGCGTGGCAACAACATGACAGGCTATGCCAACAATCTGCACTACGACGGCATTACCGAGATGCTCAACCTCATGGAGAATGTGGTGATTGAGAAGGATGGGCGAGTGCTGTCGTCAGACTACATTGACTATGATGTGAAGGCTAACACCGGCCGATACAGCAATGGAGGCAACCTGAAGGATACTGACGGGAAGGACCTGTCGTCGGTGCTCGGAACCTACGACTTCAATACCGACAGGGCCTATTTCACCGAGAATGTTGTGCTGGTGAACAACAAGGACAAGTATGTGATGAACACCGAGCGCCTGAACTACGATACACGCACCAAAGTTGCCACCATTCTGGAGGAAACGGTGATTGTGTCGGACAGCAACAAGATTTACACTAACAACGGCATTTATAACACGGCTACCGAGCGTGCCACACTCTATAACCGCTCGAAACTTGTGGCAAAAGATGGCAAGACGCTCACTGGCGACACCCTTTACTATGACCGCAAGAAGAGCGAGGGCAATGCCCGTGGCGACATCATCGTCACCGACCCCAAGCACGATTTGATTCTAGATGGTGACTATGGGTATCACAACGAGGTGACCCATGTGTCGTATGCCACCAAGCGCGCACGTGCTCGTGAGTTTTCCAAGAACGACACGCTCTATTTCCATGGCGACACGCTCAAGACCTATGTGTACTTCAATGGCAACGACAGCGTGCGAGTGCTTATGGCCACCAATGGGGTGCGATTCTACCGCAAGGATGTGCAGGGGCTATGCGGCTACCTCACCTTTGCCAACAACGACTCGATACTCAACCTTTACAACCACCCTGTGGTGTGGAGTGGTAACAGGCAAATCTTCAGCGAGAACGAAATCAATGTTCACCTGAAGGACAGTACCTCGATCGATTGGGCGACGATTCCCAATCACGGATTGCTTGTGGAACATCTGGGCGAAGTCTATTATAACCAGTTGAGCGGCAAGTCGATCAAGGCCTACTTTGAAAAGGTGGATACCATTGAGAACGGCAAGCATCGCAAGGGTGTGGACCTGCGCCATGTGGATGTGGCTGGCAACGTGAGAACGGTCTTCTTTCCTATGGAGGAGGATTCAACCTATAACAAGTGTGTGAGAACCGAGAGCGGCTATCTGGCACTTGACCTCAAGGCCAAGCAAGAAGTAGAGAAAATCAAGTTGTGGCCCGAGGTGACGGGTTCTGTAATTCCGCTGTTCACTATCAAGAAGTCGCAACTCTATCTTGAGAAGGAATTCAAGTGGTTCGATGATTTGCGGCCTAAGGATCCTGACGATATTTTCAATGTGTCGTCAGAGATGCGAGCCATGATCGACAGCCCCTACATTGTTCAGGAGAAGGAACTGGAGCGCATTTCGTTGTCGGCCGGTAGTGATGGCACTGGTGCTGCGAGTGATGAAGGCGCAGGAGAACAACCTGGAGAAGATAACAATCTTGAAATGAAAGGAGGAGTAAGATGAGTGATGTGATCAAGTTGCTGCCCGACTCGGTAGCCAATCAGATTGCGGCAGGCGAAGTGATTCAACGTCCTGCCTCGGTTATCAAGGAACTGGTGGAGAATGCCATCGATGCCCATGCAACGCGCATCGACATTGTTCTGAAAGATGCAGGTCGCACACTCATTCAGGTCATCGACAATGGCGATGGCATGAGCGAGACCGATGCCCGCCTGGCCTTTGAGCGTCATAGCACCTCGAAGATTTCACAGGCCTCGGATCTGTTCTCGCTGCATACCATGGGTTTCAGGGGCGAGGCTCTGGCTTCCATCTCGGCCATTTCGCATGTGGAGTTGCGCACCAGGCGTCGTGGTGCCGAACTGGGCACGCGGCTCTTTATCAATGCCTCGACTTGTGAGAGTCAGGAACCCGATATGTGTCCTGAAGGCTCTAACTTCATGGTCAAGAACCTCTTCTTCAATGTGCCGGCTCGCCGCAAGTTCCTGAAAAGTAATCAGGTGGAACTGAGCAATATCGTGAAGGAGTTTGAGAAGGTTGCTCTCATCAATCCGCAGGTAGAGTTTTCGCTCACTCATAACGGCAATGCGATGTTCAAGCTCATGAGTGGCAACTTCAAGCAGCGCATCGCTGCACTGTTTGGTCGCAATATCGACCAGCAGATTGTGCCACTTGACATCACTACGTCGCTGGCTACCATTCATGGCTATGTGGGAAAACCCGAGAATGCCCGTAAGCGCGGTGCGTTGCAATATCTGTTTGTGAACGGGCGTTATATGCGTCATCCCTATTTCCATAAGGCGATTCTGTCGTGCTACGACCAGATCATACCAGCCGACACTCAGCCCTGCTACTTCATCATTTTTGATGTGGAGCCGGAATCGATTGACGTGAACATACATCCGACCAAGACTGAAATCAAGTTTGAGAACGAGATGCCCATCTGGCAGATATTGGCAGCGGCCGTCAAGGAGTCGATAGGGCGCTTCAGTTCTGTGCCTCAAATCGACTTTGATCAGGAAGGTGCTCTCAATATCCCTAACTTGACCAGCCACACCCAGGTGACACCTCCTGCCAATGGGGTTGACCCCACCTATAATCCTTTTCAGTCCAAGCAGTCGCATCAAGCCCCTCGCACTCCCGATAACAGTCTCATCACTGATTGGGAAAAGCTCTATGCCAACTTCACGGGTGGCAAGTCGGAACCAAAGGATACCGTGACTCCTCCAGCCAATGAACTGATAGATGTGGTTCCGGAAACCGATGATAAAGTGATTGACAGTGATTTGGGTGTATCGAAGTGCATTCAGCTCAAGGCACGCTATCTGCTTTCGCCCATCAAGTCGGGACTGATGGTCATTGACCAGCATCGGGCACACATCAAGGTGCTCTACGAGCAGTATATCCATCAGATTAAAGCACAGAAGGTGAAGTCGCAGACGGTACTGTTCCCCGATATCATTCATCTCACCCCTGCGCAGAACATTATTCTGAAAGAACTGGAACCTGAAATGGAAACGGTGGGCTTCAGCTTGTCACAGTTGAGTGGCAACGACTGGTCTATTAGTGCAGTACCAGCTGGTTTAGGCTCGTTTGATGCCAAGGATACCTTGCTCCAGGTCATAGAGTCGGTGACAGACGGAGGCGAGAGCATCAGTGATACCATTCATGGCAAGATAGCCCTCACGGTGGCTCGCAACTCGGCCATTCCCTATGGCAAGGTGCTCACGCAAGATGAGATGGAGGACCTGCTTGCCAAGCTGTTGCAACTCTCCAATCCCAATTATACTCCCGATGGCAAGACCATTATTTCAGTTATCGGTAATGAACAAATCGAGAAACTTTTCTGATAGTCTATGATAGATTTCAAGGAAATAACGTCACAATCTACACTCTATAATTTCCATGCCCACACCCTTTACTGCGACGGTCATGCGCCCATGGAAGACTTTGTGCGTGAGGCAATAGGGCAGGGGTTCACCCATTTCGGGTTTTCGCCTCATTCGCCACTTCCCTTCGAGTCCTCTTGCAACATGTCGCGGGCAAGTGTGGTCCAGTATCTTGAGGAGATGGATAGACTAAGGGCACGCTACTGCAGCAGAATCAAGCTTTATACGTCAATGGAAATTGACTATGTCGACGAGTTCGGTCCCAGCCATGACTTTTTTGCCCAGTTGCCACTCGATTATAGAATTGGCTCGGTGCATTTCATCCCGTCATTCGACGACCCGTCGGAGTACATTGATATTGATGGTAGGCCAGAGCGTTTCATCGAGAAGATGCATGACCATTTCCACGACGATATAGAGGCGGTGATACGCTCTTTCTTTGAGCAATCGCTGAAGATGGTGGAGAAGGGCGGTTTTGATGTGATAGGTCATTTCGACAAGATAGGCTTCAATGCCGAGGCTTTCAAGAGTGGCGTAACACTGGAAGCGTGGTATGATCAGCTGGTTATGCAGTTGTTTGAGGCCATTATGGATCACCATTATGTGATTGAAATCAACACCAAGGCATGGGAGCGGCGCTGCCGCTTTTATCCCGATGCCAAGTATTTCCCCTTGCTTAAGAAGTATGATTGCACGGTGCTTGTAAACAGCGACGCCCATTACCCCGACCGCATCAATTCAGGCCGTATCGAGGCCCTGCACCTGCTCAAGGCTCGCTGCGTTCGAGATTAGTGATGACGTCTTCTCATATTTCTGTTTTATTTTACAAAATATTAATAGGTGTTTTGCGTTATAATGATATAATGGATAAAAAATGTGATGAATCGGCTGATACAAGCACTATAGGACGTAACTTTTTTAGTGTTTTTGCAGGATTTCATTTACCAATGAAACAAGACACATTGCTCCCAAGTTCATATATAAAGCCATTAAAAAAATAAAAACATAACAATTTTAAAAAGATGATAAGAAACATTTATATTACGTTTTTTGCCATTCAAGCATTGCTGATGCTGGCTTTAGCTGTTGCGGGTGGTGCGTCATCACTTTTATTAGGTTTGCTTGTTACTGCAATTGTTTTTCAAATAAAAATGCCAGAGAAATATAAAAACTAATATTGGGTTTATATTTGGCATATAATACATTATTAATAGCACTTTTCTACCTTTTCTATATGTTTTGGCGTAAATGGTTTCTGTTTATGTTACCAGCTGTGAATTATATAGTAATATTCTTTTATTTTAGATATTATTACAACAAATTCAAAATAAACAAAAACAATATTATGATGAATGATATTGTAATGTGTGAGAAAGACGAGGTCGCCCCAAACAACAAAGTGTAAATTAAACTATTTTTATTCAAAAACTTTGAGATTAACTTTTAAGAACATCCTGCAGGGCTGGCCTCACTGCCAGCCCTTGGTTGTGTCTTATTGCCATAGTGCAAACAATCCTGCTGCTTTATCTTTGCCCGTGCGCCACCGCGCAAGCGCTCTTTGACAACTTTTCCCATCCACCCACCAATAGATAATATTCCTGCGTTAGCAGGCTTTTTGTGGCTTTTTGACGAACCTTGTTCGCAGCTTTTTGATCATTATCCTGTCCTCGCCTTGTTTTTAGCGCGCCAGCGCAGTAATTTTTAATATCGTAATTTTAAAACGAAGTTTTATAATTTTAAGTGCGAAGCACGACAGCAGTACGATTCTGAACGGAAGCGGTATGATTCTGAACGGAAGTGGTATGAAATATGACGCAAGTATACAATGCATCTACGGATGCTGTACAAACCCCAAACAATCCATATTTCTATAAATCAATTAATTAAATGAAAGATATCCGCAAATTTCCCATTTTTTCCACATGATTCACCCTTCCCAAAAGGATATAATTCCTGCGATGCAGGCTTTTTGCGGCTCCTTTTTGTGCTTTGTGTGAGGATTTCTGCAGACTGACGACCGTACAGGCGGACAGGGCACGCCCTGTCCCTACAGTTGAGGACGAGCAACACAACTATTCTAGGGGTTAATGGTCGATGTTGGGGAGCTGGAGACCGTAGTTGTGCTTGCGGTCGGCCTTGAGCAGCAGCGCCGATGTGATGATGGCGAGGATGCCTATCACAGTGAAAATCCACATTGATGGCGTGTAGTCGGTGACACCAGCAGTGGTGTTGTTCTCGTTGATTTTGCCGATAAAGATGGGCACCAGGATGAGGCCGATGTTCTGGATATAATAGATGATGGAGTAGGAGGTTCCCAGTTGTTTCATGGGTACAATCTTGGGCACTGCGGGCCACAGAGCGGCAGGTAGCAGCGAGAAAGCGATACCCAGGATGCACATGAGGGTAACCGCCAGTGCGCTGAAGTTGCTGGGCAAGGCAAAGACTACGAGCACAACGGTGAGCATGACGCTGCCAATGAACATCATGGTGGCGCTACGGCCTTTCTTGTCGCACCAGGCGCCGAACAAAGGTGTGAGCACGATGGATGTGAATGGCAGGATGGCCGGAATGAGGCCGGCTATGTGGGCATCGACACCATACTTGGAAATCATGAGTTTGGTGGCAAAGTCGAGGAAGGGGTAGAGCGCCGAGTAATAGAATAGGCACAGCAGGGTAATGAGCCAGAAGCCCGGATTCTTGACAGTGAGCTTCATGTCGGAGAAGTGGAACTGCTCGTCGTCGGCATTTTCGTCTTGAGTGGCAAGATTTCCAGTCACCTTGTCGAGTTGGCGGTCCATGGTGCAATAATACAGGTAGGCGATGAGCCCCACACCCACGCAGAACACGCCAATCATGATGGGAGTGGAGAGCCCCCACTTGAGAGCGATGATGGGGCTGAATCCCAGTGCCAACGCTGTGCCCAGTCGTGCCATGGCCACCTGCAAACCCATGGCGAGTGCCATCTCCTTGCCCGAGAACCAGCGTACCACCACTTTAGATACGGTGATGCCGCACATCTCATAGCCAATACCGAAGAATGCAAATCCCAAGGATGCGAGTGCCACCTGTCGCTTGACCATGCCCAACAAAGGCACATCCCACACGGGACCAGGTGAGGTGAAGGTGATGACGCCATACACAACAGCTGCTCCCGCCAGCATGAGCACACATGAGAGAATGCCCGTGAAGCGCACGCCTTTCTTGTCGAGGATGATGCCGCCTACAAAGAGCATGAGCAGGAACACATTGAAAAAGCCGCGCGAACCGGCAAAGATGCCGAATTCTCCACTGGTCCAGTTCATGCCTCCATCGGCAGTAGCTTTCTCGAGCATGAATTGCAGGGGCGACATTTCCTTGGCAACAATATATCCCGCCATCATGGTGAACGAGACAATGGCAAGCACGGTCCATCGTGCCCAAGCCTTGGTGGCAATGGTTTCTCTGACTTTTTCTCTCATGTGATTCTATATTTTCGAGTTAAATAAAGGGCATGCACCATGCAGGCACATGCCCTTTGATATGGTTAAAAATTGAGTTTTATGCTTCAGCAGTTGTTTCAGGAACTGCAGGAGTCTCTTCGGGCTTGATGTTGGGTTCTTCAAGACCGATGCCTTTCTTCTTGTCGATGACCTTGAGCAAGAGTCCGAGCAAGAGTGCTGCAATACCCAGACAAGCGAGCATGACCAGAGGCCAAGTGTAGTTGAGCTTGGTGGGATCTTCTACGCCAGGATTGGTCTTGTTGAGCACGATGCCAATGAGCAGCGGGAAGAGCCACAGGCCAATGTTTTGAATCCAGAAGATAAGTGCGTAGGCCGAACCGATAACCTTTGAGTCAACCAGTTTAGGTACGCTGGGCCAGAGTGATGCGGGCACGAGCGAGAACGAAGCACCGAGCACCAGAATGGTAATGTAGGCTATGGCAATTCCACCTACAGGGCTGCCCTTGAACATAGGCAGAATGAAGGCGAAGGTGAGGTGGCAAGCGATGAGCAGCAGAGAGCCAAGCACAAGCATTGACGCAGCTTTGCCCTTGTGGTCAACATAGCTACCCAGAATGGGGGTGATGAGCACGGCGAGCAGCGGGAACACGGCGAAGATGGCTTCGGCTGACTGTCGCATATAACCCATATAGCAATAGACGATGAGCGCTATGATGGAGATACCAAGCAGCGTGTACTTCTTCTGTTTGTTCTTCATGAAGTTGCTTGCAAATCCGGCAGCGGCTACCACGAGCATGATGATATATTGCACGATGCTTACCGATTGGCTTGCCCAGAAGGTGTTGGCTGCAGGTTCAGTGAGAGTAAGGTTACACTGAAGCATGTTCACGGCATACTTCTGGAAGGGGAAGATGGCTGAGTAGTAGAGCACGCAGAGCAGCGCAACAATCCAGAAACCGCTGTCGGTAAGAATCTTGCCGAGGTCCTTGATTTTGAAAGGATCGTCCTTTTCTTCGGCTTCACCGGTTTGCTTGTCGAGTTTTTTATCCATGAAGAAATAGACAATGAACATGATGAGGGCGATACACAAGAGCACCACACCAAAGGCTACCGAACGGCTCACATTGACCGAGCCACCCAGCTTGGCGAAGAAGGGCGAGAAGATCATACAGGTGGCAACACCCAGGCGGGCGAGTGCCATCTCTGAACCCATGGCGAGCGCCATTTCACGTCCCTTAAACCACTTGACGATACCGCGGCTCACTGTGATACCCGCCATTTCGCAACCACAGCCGAATATCATAAAGCCGCAAGCCGCCACTTTGGCTGAAGCAGGCATACCCTCGTAGAAGGGACTGACACCTAATTCGTCAAATAATGGAATGTAGTTCAGGTTCTCAGTGAACCAGCGTTCCAAGCCAGTGCCGACAAAACTGTCGCTCACGGCATACCACTTAATCAGAGCGCCTATTAGCATTACGGCACCAGATAGTACCGCTGTGAAACGAACGCCCATCTTGTCGAGGATGATACCCGCAAAGATGAGGAAGAATATGAACACATTAAGGAACACCTCTGAACCTTGCATAGTTCCGAAGGCTAAGCTATCCCAGCCGCGTTCGGTCTGCATAAGGTCCTTGATGGGCGAGAGGATGTCCATGAAAATGTAGGAACAGAACATGGCCAATGCAAGGAGCAGCAGAGCCGTCCATCGCATGGCCGCAGAATCACGTAAGGTTTTAATGTTGTTAGTCATGATTTATAAATAATTGTTTAGAATAAAATTCAAATTATGCGATGCCCATGTCGTGAGCGATGCGGTCGAGTTTGGCATCGCCCCAATCGTTCTTGGCATCATAGTCGTTGCCGTCCCAGTTCACGTCGTGAACCTCGATGTAGAACTTGATTTTGGGTTCTGTGCCCGAGGGACGAATCGAGACCTTGGTGCCGTCTTCGGTAAAGTACTGAAGCACATTAGAGGTGGTGGGCATATCAATCTTTTCAACGGTTCCTGTATTCATGTCTTTCTGCTCAAGCAGCTGGAAGTCCTTGATGAGGACAACGGGCGAACCGTCGATTTGCTTCATGGGGTTCTCGCGGAAGTTCTTCATCATGGCCACAATCTCTTCGGCTCCGCTCTTGCCGGTACGTATCACGCTGATGCCGCGTTCCTTGCTATAGCCATAGGTCTTGTATAGTTCGATGAGCATCTCGTTCATGGTCTGTCCACGATCCTTGGCCCATGCTGCAATCTCGCACATCAGAGGGATTGAAGAGACAGAGTCTTTGTCGCGGGCGAATGTCTCGGGCAGGAAGCCGTAGCTCTCCTCGCCGCCACCCAGATAACGGGCGCTGGTGCCTTCGAGATCACGCATAACCGAGGCAATCCACTTGAAACCGGTGTAGCAATCATACATCTTGATGCCCTGTTTCTCGGCAATGCGGCGAATGGTTTCGCTCGTCACGATAGTCTTAACGATATAATCGTTGTCGCGGTCAAGACGGCCCAATTCGGCATTGCGGGTGATGAGGTAGTAGTGGAAAATAAGCTGAATCTGATTGCCATTCACCAGGTCATATTCACCCTTGTTGTTCTTGAATACAACGCTGATGCGGTCGGCATCAGGGTCGCTTGCCAGCGCAATGTCGGCCTGTACCTCGGTAGCCTTGGCAATGGCCATTTCCATGGCACTGCGCATCTCGGGGTTAGGTTGAGGAACGGTTGGGAAATCGCCGCTCATTACGTCCTGCTCGGGGATATGAATGATGTTGTCGAATCCCCAGCGCATGATGGAGCGAGGCACGATGTCACGTCCAACGCCATGAATGGGAGTGTAGACGATTTTGAGGTCGTGCTGACGCTTATTGATTTCGGGACTGAGCGAGAGGGTGTGAATCTGCTCGATATACTGCGAATCAATGTTCTCGCCGATGATTTCGATGAGTTCGGGGTTGCCCTCAAACTTGATTTCGCTCACATCCTGGATGCGGTTCACATAGTCGATGGTATTCACATCGTGAGGCGATACCACCTGGGCGCCGTCGGCCCAGTAGGCCTTGTAGCCGTTGTATTCCTTAGGATTGTGCGAAGCGGTGATGTTCACACCACTCTGGCAATCGAGCAGGCGGATGGCGTAAGACACCTCGGGGGTGGGGCGAGCTCCTTCAAAGAGGAACACCTTGATGCCATTGGCCGAGAAGATGTTAGCCACAGTCTCGGCAAAGAGGCGGCTGTTGTTGCGCACATCGTGACCCACAATCACTTTGATCTGTTCCAGGTCTTTGAAGGCCTCTTTCAAGTAGTTGGCAAGACCCTGTGTGGCCATGCCCACGGTGTAGATGTTCATGCGGTTAGAACCTGCACCCATAATGCCGCGCAGACCGCCTGTACCGAACTCAAGATTCTTGTAGAACGACTCGATCAGGTCGGTCTTGTCTTCGTTCTCGAGCATGCGACGCACCTCTGCCTGGGTGGCCTCGTCGTAACCCTCACCAAGCCACTGCTGGGCCTTAGCGGTTACTTCTGCTAATAGTTTTTCGTCGTACATAATTTATAGAGTTTAGATGTTTCTGGTCAAGAAATGATTACAAAAGTAATCATAAAAATTGAAATATGGGGAAAATCACGAGAAGAATTGCTTGAAAACCTTAATCATGTTCAGGTGATCGGAAACCGATGCAGTCTCGCGTGCCGAGTGCATGGCAAGCAGCGGACTGCCCACATCCACGCCCTCAATGTCGACCTGGCCGGTGAAGATGTTGCCCAGAGTTGAACCGCCAGCCACATCGCTGTGATTCACGAAATACTGGAAAGGCACTCCGGCATCTTCGCACAACGAACGGAAGATGGCCGACGAGTGAGCATCAGACATGTACTTGCAGTTGGCGTTAATCTTAATGCAGGGACCACCACCCAGAACGGGATGATTGGTGGGGTCATATTTCTCGGGATAATTAGGATGGAAGGCATGGGCATTGTCGGCCGAAATCATGAACGATTTGGCGATGGCTTGGCAGAAGGTGTCGTAGTTGCCGCCCATGGCTTCATTCAGACGCATGAGCACATTGGCAAGCACAGGCGAAGCCGCACCTTGCTTGGTACCGCTGCCGGTTTCCTCGTTGTCGAAGATGGCTGCCACGCAGGTGCCCTTGCTGTCTTTGGCGTTAGTGATAGCCTCGATGGCTGCCTGCGCCATGCTCAAGTCGTCGAGCCGACCTGAAGAGATGAACTCGTTATTGATTCCAAAGATGCATGCGGGCTGCACATCATAGAGGAAGAGGTCGAAATCCAAGATGTCTTCGATTTTCACTTTGAGTTCTTTGGCTACCAGGTTCATGAGCATATTGTCGGCTTCAAGCGCATTGTTCACCTTGGCAATGATGGGAAGCATGTCTTTCTGCTTCGAAAGTTTGTTGCCTTCGTTCACGGCACGGTTGAAGTGAATGGCCAGATGCGGGATGGTAAGCAACGGGCGGTCTATTTTCAGCAGTTTGGTAACTGGGTGCAGTGCATCTTTGCCACGCAGAATCACACGGCCTGCAACTGATAGCGGACGGTCGAACCAAGTGTAGAGGATGGGCCCGCCATACACTTCGGTGTTGAGGCGAATGATGTTGCCTTCGCTCTTCATCTCGGCATGTGGCTTGATGCGGAAACCAGGCGAGTCGCTGTGTGCTGAGACAATTTTCACACCAGTTTCGTGCATTTTCTTGCTGCCCACGGTTATGGCGAAAATGGCTGAATCATTTTTCGTGACATAGAATTTGTCGCCTTTCTTTACATCGAGAGGTTTCTCAAGTTTCTTTTCTTGAAATCCAGCAGTTTCCAGCAATTGCTTGATATGGTTAATTGCCAAGAAGTTGCACGGGCTCATGTTCATGAAATTGAGCAGTGTTTGGATTTGTTTTGTCGTTTGATTGGAATTCATAGTTATATCGTTTTTAATAATTGTTTTCGGTGTCAAGGTTTTCACATGAAATGGCATGAAGGGCGCGCATCACATTGCACAGGGTCTGGCCCCAGTATTCTTTGAAATTCTCCTTGCATTGCAATAGCAGTTGCAACTGTGCATCGGTGTCGGCGTCTTTTACTGAATAGATCAGATTGAAGAATTCCTGATAGAGGTCGGCAAGATTTTCACTCACCGTTGCGGCGATGGGAGTGTCGCTGTATTTCATGTCCTCCTCAAATACCTCAAGATACACATCGGCTTCGCCCATCACAGCACTCATCAGTTCGCGGGCATGGTCGTAAGTCTGCTCGTCGAGGGCAAACTGCATTTCGGTGTTGGCTTCACTTATGCCGTCGTTCATATCGGTGACAACGATATAGAGTCTGGGCAACAATTTGAGCATGGTGGACACAAAGGTGTTGCGGTCCATTTCTCGTATGTTCTCGATGGCTTGACAATACTCGTTGGCAAGCGCTATGAATGTGAGGCTGTTAGGGGGCAGTTGTGCAGTGTTATTCATTTTGATAGAGGTGATTAGCCATGATATATTTGTAGACATCGTGGGGCACACAGAATTGCATGGACTCTCCTTTTGTCAGTCCTTCTCTGATTTGGGTCGAGGAGATTTCGATGATGGGGGCATCGGTGAGTTTCACACGTTGAGCATATTCCTCAGGAATGGTCACATCATAACCCAGTCGGGGATAAATCAGTATGTCGTGATGGGCAATGATTTCTTCCCAGTCTTTCCACTTCTTGAACACGGCCCAGTTGTCGGCACCAATGATAAGTGAGAACTCATGTTGAGGGAATTTGTCCTGAAGTGCGTGAAGCGTGTTGATGGTGTAGGAGGGGATGGGTAGGGTGAACTCGAAAGCACTGGTCTCAACACCATCGATGTGTCTTGATACCAGTTCGGTCATTCTGAGTCTATGGATGTCGTTGTTGTGTGCATTGGGCTCTTTCAGCGGGTTGAGCGGAGCCACCATGAGCCAAATCTGGTCGAGGTCGCTGTGCTGAATCACATGACTGGCAATAATGGCATGGCCAATGTGGATGGGATTGAATGAACCGCCGAAAATACCTACCTTCATCTTGTGGTCATTTTTTAATGAAATCGGTAATCAACTGATGAGTTTCACGCACGGCCACATCAAGGACATCGTTTATCACAATGTGGTCGAACTGGTCGGCATAGCCCAGTTCAAACTCGGCTTTGCTGATGCGTTTCTCGATATCTTCAGGGCTGTCGGTGCCACGTTTCACCAGGCGCTCACGAAGCACTTCAATGCTTGGGGCCTTGATGAAGACTGCCAGCGCGTGGTCGCCATACATCTTTTTCACATTGATGGCGCCCAGCACGTCCACGTCGAGCACTACATTTTTGCCCTTCTTGTTGATGCGGGTCACTTCGCTTTTCAGCGTGCCATAGAAACGTCCCGGGTACACTTCCTGATACTCCACGAGCTCATCGTTCTCGATAGCCTTGTTAAACTCTTCTGGGCTCATGAAGTAGTATTCCACTCCATTCTTCTCCTCGCCACGGGGAGGCCTGGTTGTTGCTGATACCGAGAATTCCAGTTTCAGTGACTCGTCGCCTATCAGGTGACTGATGATGGTTGATTTACCGCTGCCTGAAGGCGCCGATATGATAATCAGTTTACCTTTTTTCTTTCTCATAACACATTTAATACTTGTTCTTTGATTTGTTCCAGTTGATCTTTCATGCCCACCACAAGTTTCTGGAGCTCGGCATGATTGGCTTTAGAGCCCAGTGTGTTGATTTCACGCCCCATTTCCTGCGTGATGAAGCCCAGTTTCTTGCCTTGTCCGGTAGCATTGTGCAGGGTTTCAAGGAAATAGTTCAAATGGTTCTGCAGCCTGATTTTCTCTTCGGTAATGTCGAGTTTCTCGATGTAGTAGATGAGTTCCTGCTCGAAGCGGTTCT
>JAFZSO010000030.1 GCA_017619355.1 Muribaculaceae bacterium | reverse complement strand
TAGTCGAAGCAGAGCGAGTCCCATGCAGGGTGCTCGCGACGGTGGTCGCCGTAGAAGTAGAGGTTGTGGCTGCCGTCGAAGCGTCCCAGGCCTTCCACCTCGTTTTTCACGGCGTGCGAGTGCACGATGTCCATGATCACGGCAATGCCCATCTCGTGAGCAGTGTCGATGAGATGTCTCAGTTCCTCGGGGGTGCCGAAACGGCTCGAGGCGGCATAGAAACTCGACACATGGTAGCCGAACGACCCGTAGTAGGGGTGTTCCTGAATGGCCATGATCTGGATGGCGTTATAGCCGCCAGCCTTGACGCGCGGCAGAATGTTCTCACGGAATTCGTCGTAAGTGCCCACGCCCTCCTTGTTCTGGCCCATGCCTATGTGGCACTCGTAGATGAGCAGCGGGTTGACGCTGGGCTTGAAGTTCTGCACCTTGAAGGTATAAGGCTCGGCGGGATTCCACACCTGTGCCGAGAAAATCTTGGTGTTATCGTCCTGCACCACGCGGGTGGCGTAGGCGGGAATGCGCTCACCACAACCGCCGTCCCACTTCACCAGCAGCTTGAACAGGTCGCCATGCTTCATGGCTCGGGCGGGCAGTTTGATTTCCCAGTTGCCGTTGTCGGTGCGTTTCAGGCGATAGGGTTCGCACTCGGTCCAGCTGTTGAAGTCGCCAATTAGGCAGATGCCCGTGGCATTAGGGGCCCACTCGCGGAAGACCCAACCGGTGGAGGTGCGGTGCAGTCCGTAGTAGTTGTAGGCATTGGCAAAATCGGCAAGAGATTTCTTGCCACCTGTGAGTTCGTTGAGTTTGCGCACGGCGTCGTCGTGACGGCCCTCGATGGCCTCGGCATAGGGTTCGAGCCAGGCATCATCCTGTATGATTGCAAGCGCTTTCTTTTTTTTCATAATGTGTTATGATTAAGTGCCAATTGTTATCAATAATGCAAAGATAAAAAAATTATGACATATTCAAGCGCATAAAAGCGATAGAATTTCATAATAATTCTGCAATCGTTTTCAAAATGAGGGGTTTTTGTGCAGTTTCTTGCCTTTTTACTTGTTTTTGCAGTAAAAATGATATAATTTTGAAAAATCAAATAACAATTACCAACATTTAATACTTTTCACTATGGAAGAAAACCTTAACAACCCACAGATGCCGCAGCAGCCACCTTATCAGGCTCCGCAGCCCAATCAGCAACCACCCCAGTATCAGCAGCCACAACCTCAGTATGGCCAGCCTCCGTATCAGCAGCCCTATCAGGCTCCAGTGCAAACAAGGCCTAGTATGGGTCTCTACATTGGTGCTTGTATTGTGCACCTTATCTTCTGCCTGTTCATGATCCTTTCATCGCTTGAAGTCATCAAGACGCCCGCCAATCCTGATACAGCCTTCACGATTGGCAGCGTGATGATGTTGCTGGGTGCTTTTTCAGCGTTGCTTATCTTCATCGGATACAGAGTCTATTGCAAGTCAAGGCTTATCAGTGCACCGTGCACGATGCTTATCATCGCTCAATTTATTTATACGCTGATATTCCTTATTCTGCTCTTTGTCCCGAAATTAGTGCTTAACGAAGGTGCAGCTATAGCCATGGCCATTGGCATATTCTTGGCATTCCTGATTATGCTCATCGGCAGGTTGATAGTGGGCGGCAAATTCATGGGCAACAAGCAACCCGGCTTGGGTCTTATGGTCATAGCTGTGGCTATCGCACAAATCCTGATGGTTGTGTTAGGTTTCGTGCACTCTAATGAGTTGCAGAGCAACAGTTACGATGCTGTGGTGGCCATGCAGCGACTGGGTGTGGTCACATGGATTTACATTATCGCCACCACCCTCGAGTCATTGCTTGCTCTCATCATGTTTGCCAACAAGGACAAGTAAGATTGGTATTACTTATCAGCAATAACTATGATGCCAGTGCTGCAAAGTACTGGCATCATTATTTCTATGGCTGGAGATGTGTATGCTACAGGGCTGATGGCTTGGTGAGCAGGCCCACGCGCTCGTGCAAGCCGAAGAGCAGGTTCATGCAGTGCACGGCGTTGCCGGCGGCCCCTTTCATCACATCGTCGATGACGGTGGTAATGAGCAGTTTGTCGTCGATTCGTTCCAGTTGGAGCAGGCACTTGTTGGTGTTCAGCACATCTTGCAGCTGCACCTGCCTGTCGGTGACGAAGACGAAGTTGTGGTCGCCGTAGTAGTCTTCGTAGAGCTGACGCACCACGTCGAGGTCAACATTGCATTTCACCTGTACGGTAGCCAGTAATCCACGGGTAAAGGAGCCCAGCATGGGAATGAAGAGAATGGGACTATTGAAGCTGAGCTGCAAGTGCTTGAGCACCTGAACCACTTCCTGGGCCTCGGGGTGCTTGAAAGCCTGCTTCACGCACACATTGTCAGCGCATGTCGCGGGTGCCTCGTTAAAGGCGTTGGCCGAGGCGATGGCGGTCACATGAATGTCGCTATTGAGCAGCAGGTTCTTGGCAAGTGGAATCAGCGCCAGTTCAATGGCCATGGCAAAGGCGCCGGCGGTAGATACACGGAAGCAATCATGTACCATGTATTTGCGGTTCAACTCCGAGATGCCATACATGAAGTCGTTGTCCTCGCTCGCCAGCCTGAAGTCGCCCGCCATGTCGATGATGCGCATGTCTTCGGGCAGTTCAGCTTCATGAGCCTGCATGAAGGCTCGTGACGAACCGGCTGGTCCACACAGGAAAATCACGTTGACGTTGTCGAACTGCATGTCGGGTGAGAACTGCATGTCGGTTTCTCCCACCATTCCAGGGTGAATGCTGGTTACGCTTGCTCCAGCGTGTGCCTGGCTGTGCACCCAAATGACTTCAACGTCGGGATGGTTCAATAGAATCCTTATCAGTTCGCCGGCGGTCCGTTCGGCTCCGCCCACTATACCGGCTTTAATCATAATCTTGAATTTATGGTTTTTATCATATTGTAGGTCTCAGTTGTTACAAAGGGGTTGGTTCGTCGATGGGCACGAAGCGGGCGAAGAACTGCTTTGCCTCCTCGACGGTAACGCCCTCGTGCAGCACCACAAACACGGTGTCGGCACCAGCAATGGAGCCCATGATGAGTGGCGACTTGCTCATGTCGATGTCGTAAGCCAGACCTGTAGCATAGCCATTGCGGGTCTTGATGACGGCGATATTGCCCGAGAAGTCGATCGACACGAAGCCTACCTGCTGATTCAAGGAAACGCTGTTCAGCCCGCGTTCGAGCATGGAGTCTTGCAGGTTGTTGTTGTCGGGTATGATGTAGGTGTAGTTGCCGCGGTCAGAAGCTATTTTAGTGACCTTGAGTGCTTTCAGGTCGCGCGACAGGGTGGCTTGCGTGACATCGACACCATATTTTCTCAGCAGAACTGCCAGTTCGTTCTGGCTACTTATGTTGTTGTTCTTGATGAGATTAACGATAAGTTGCAATCTGTTTCTTTTATTTTTCACGATTAAAATGAATTAGATGGTTTTTAGGTTTTTGAATGAATACACATAGAAATTGGTTGCACGATGCAAAATTCATCATGACATGACAAAGATAAGACAATTATTTGGAAATAAAAACCAAAATCGGTGGAATTGATGAATTTTTATGCAAAAAGGCAGTTGGTTTCAAGTATCAGGGCCGAAAAGAATGGTTTTGGCATCAAGCGGGTCAACGCTCGTAGCTGAGCATCAGTTCGTCGAGCATCGCCTTGCATCGGCCTGGTAGCACGATGTGATGGTTGCCGATGGGGCGGGTGAGGAAGTAGGTGGCATCGGCAGGGTTGTCGAGCCTGATGCGTTGCTGGGTGCGGCACAGGTTGGGCAGTTGCAGGTTTTCGAGCAGTTCTCCCTCGGCGGCAAAATGGCGTTTGAGGTCGCCCGAAGCCTTGAACAGGGTGACGGGATCCTCGTGCATATAGCCTCGGATGCCCACGCCAATGCCCGACTCGTAGTGTGTCATCAGCTCATGGCGCTCGATCATGTTAAAGGGAATGGTGCAATGCGCCACAATCATCTCGCCTGTGGTCACATCGATTTTTGAGGGATTGGCCTGGAAACCGGTGACACCTGTGAGGGCTTGCGCTATGGCCATGGTGAGGAGCGCGGGGATGTCGCCCTCGCAACTGCTCACAATGCCCTCGCTGTTGAGCTGTGCCAAGGCCAGACAGCCAGTGTTGCGCACACTGGTGAGCAGGTCGAAGCATCGCAGGGTGATGCCCTGTAGATGGTGGTTGATGATGATGCTCTTGAGCGCATGATAGATGCGCCAGGCATTGGGCACACTGTCGCGAATGGCACCTTGCGGAGCCTTGTCAAGCAGTTCCTCGGGAGCGGCGCATTGCGTTTGAGAGAAAGTGTCGAGCAGCTCGTTCATCTCGATGTCGAGCAGTTCAATGCCCAGGGCCTTGAGTTGGCTGTAGTCCACTTGGCTGGCGATGAGCCAGTCGGAGGGCTTGCCTATCACGCCCAGACGCAGACTGGCCAGTTCGTGGCGGGCGCTCTCGACCAGCATAAGGCGGGCAATGCGCTCGGTCAGGTAGGCAGGTGATCCGTGCAAGATCTCGCCCCGCAACCCGTTCTGCTCCAGATAGGAGAGAATCTCGATGGAGGCGGCGAGCGAGTTGCTCTGGCCTGTGGTAAGCAGATAGAATGTGCCTGAATGCTGGTTGAGCAGTTGTGGCAACAGCGACTTGAAGATGCCCTCGGCACCGCCGGTGCGCACATAGATGAGGTTGAGCGCCGATTGACCATAGGTCGTGAAATCGTCGCCGTGCAGTGTATAGGCGATGCTGAGGCTATCGAGGAACTCTTTGGAAGCCTGCTCAATGGCACTCTTGTCGTGCAGCGCCGATGTGATGGTGTAGATGGCTACTTTGTTCATAGTATAGTTGAGTTTGTAGGTTAGAGCAGGATGGTGTCGAGGTCATCGGGGACTACGATGTTGCCGCTGAAGGCCTGTTCGGCCTCGGCGGTGAACTCCTGCCGACGGGTGACAAGGTGGGTGTCTTCGCTGTGGTAGAGCAGGAGATTCTTCACCTCAAGTTGAGCAGCGATCCTTGCCGAATCGAGCACGGTGCTGTGGTGCTTCTCGTAGGGCCTGAACTGCTCGCGCTGGGCATATAGGCAGAAGGCCTCGCACAGCAGCCAGTCGCAACCACGCACATAGCGCTCGGTGCGCTCGTTGTAGGGTTCATCGCCCAGACAGGCCACCCGCATGCCGTCGGGCAAGGTGGCGGCAAAGCCAAACTGCTTCTTCTTGGTGGAACCTATGTCGAAGAAGTCCACCTCCATATCATCGACCTGGAGATGCTCGCCATCGGTCACCTCGCGCACCACAATGCCGTTGCCTATGGCACTGCGTATTTTCTCGTTGAGCATGAGGTCGCACATGGTGAGCAGGGCATGCCGTGCCTCGTCGTGGCAGTAGATGGTGAAGGGCGGCTGATACTTGCCCTTGTGAATGAGCGGCGAAATCTTGCGAATCATCCACACGACGCCCATGATGTGGTCGGTGTGGGTGTGGGTAACGAACAGGTGATGAATATCCTCAAAGGCAATGCGTGCCCGATGGAGTTGCCTGAAGATTCCGTTGCCGCCACCTGCATCGACCATGAGCAGCGATTGCGGCGAATGCAGGCAGAAACAGGTGTTGTAGCAGCGCACACACATGGCGTTTCCGGTGCCTAACATGGTGATTTTAGCGTAGTCGTTGGTCATAGTCGGTCAGGGTTTTATGCAGTAGTTCATTTCACGCAGGGCAACTCGATGGCAAAGGTGGTGCCCTTGCCCACTTCGCTCTCTTTCACATAGATGCGGCCACCATGATACTCCTCGATGATTCGCTTGACCAGGGTCAGTCCCAAGCCCCAACCACGTTTCTTGGTGGTGAATCCGGGGTTGAACACCGTCTTGAAGTTCTTGCGGGGAATGCCCTTGCCGGTGTCTTTCACGAGAATCTCGACATAATCATCCTTGCGGGTCACATCGATGTCGATGCTTCCCTCGCCACCCATAGCATCGACGGCATTCTTGGTGAGGTTTTCCATCACCCACTCGAAGAGCGACTGGCAGAGCATCACGCCGCAGTTGTGCGCCTCGTCGAGGTTGATGGTGAGCGACACACGTTTGGGAATGCGGTTGCGCATATAGGCCAGTGCCTGAGTGATTGCTTCGTTGATGAAGGCGAGTTCCTTGTCGGGCATGGAGCCAATCTTCGAGAAACGGTCGGCGATGACCGAGAGGCGGTGCACATCCTTGTCCATATCGCTTACAATCTCCTTGTCCACGCCCATCGATTCAAGCATCTGTGTCCATGCCATGAGCGAGGAAATGGGAGTTCCCAGCTGGTGAGCCGTTTCCTTCGAGAGGCCCACCCACACCTTGTTCTGCTCAGCCTTCTTTACGCTGATGAGGGCGAAGTAGGCGATGGTAAGGAAGAGCAGCAACACACCGAGCTGAATGTAAGGAAAATAGGCGAGGCGACGGAGCACGGTAGAGTCTTCGTAGTAGAGATATTGCTTGGTGTTCTTGTCGATGTTGATCTCGATCTTGTTGGTCGAGTTTTTCAGCCCTTCGAGTTTTTCCTGCAGGTAGGCGCGGTTGCGTGGCGAGAGGGTGAGCATGTTCAAGCTGTCGATGGGGTCGGGCAGCCTGAAGTTGCGGTATTGCAGAATGCTGTCGTTGGCATCGACCAGGAGCACGGGAATGGTGTGGTTGCGCTCGATGATGCTGAAGACGAAGTCCACATTGTTCATTGCCATGGGCATCATGTCGCCGTTCTCATCATCCATGGGTTCGTTGGCCATGGCGGCGAGTTCCTTGGTGGCGTCGGCCCAAATCTCCATGCGCTCGCGCTCCTGCTTGGCAAGGTCTTTTACCAGCCTGTTAGAAATCAGGAGAAACACTGCAGCGAGGATGAGGGAGACAGCAATGAGGGCTATCTTCCAGATGCGTCGCGAGTCGTAGATGTTTCTCAGGTTCATAAAGTGCTGTTTAGTGTATTAACGTGAATGATTGCTGTTTATTGTTTGCGCTGCCCATAAAAATCCTGCTCAATCCAGTGCATGACGCTGTCGGAGTCGTTGTCGCCTATCACTTCGTGCGCCACCGCCTTCACCTCGGGGAAGGCATTTTCAGTGGCAACGGCGAGGGTTGCGGCCTGCATCATGGGAATGTCGTTGCGGTTGTCGCCAAACACCACAATGCGGGTGGCACCGCACTGCTTGGCAAGCGACTTGATGGCCTGCGCCTTGCTCACTCCGCTGCGGTAGACCTCAATCAGGCCCGACTCGAAGTCGTAGATGTCGTGATAGAGGAAGGGGGAGCAGTCAACGTCGGTCTGCAGAGTCTCGAAGACGCGACGCAGCTTGCCATAATCCTGCATGGAGTAGATGAGCATCACATCGGGGTGGTGGTAGTAGTGTTCGTCTTCAAGGAAGAACTGTTTGAGAGGCAGATTCAAGCGTTCCTGCACAAAAATCTTTTCCTGCTTGGAGAGACTGCCCACATGATGGGCATAGACCATGTGCCCCTCGCGTCGATAGACAAACGGGTGCAGACCACAGCTCTCAAACACCTTGCACACCTGCTTGACCGTGGCTGGGTCGAGCACATGCACCCGCTCATAGTCGCTTTTGCCGTGATTCCACAGAGCCGCACCGTTGAGCACGATGTAGGGCAGCGACATGTTGAGGTCATGTAGCAGCGGCACCACGGTGGCCGGGGTGCGCGCTGTGGCAATGGTGAAAAGCGCCCCCTCCTCAATGAGTCGATTGAGGCCTTGAGCGCTATTGTGCGACACCTGCGACTCGGTGTTGAGCAGAGTGCCGTCGAGGTCGCTCACATATAAGGTCTTTTGGGCGCGTTGGGTCATTCGGGACGATTGGGACAAGCGGGAAAGTTGGGAAAAATGGGAAATCCGGGAAAAATGCTACTTGACCTGAACGCCGGGTTTCACAGCACCCGTGGGACCGACCACAACGAGTGTGCCGTCGGCATCTTCGGCGCTGAGTATCATGCCCTGGCTCTCGATGCCCTTGAAAGTGCGTGGCGGGAAGTTGGCGATGAAGCACACCTGCTTGCCCACGAGATCTTCGGGGTTGTAATACTTGGCGATGCCCGAAACGATGGTGCGACCCTTGATGCCGTCGTCGATCTTCAGGCACAAAAGCTTGTCGGCTTTCTTTACCTTTTCGCAAGCAGTGACGGTTCCCACGCGGATGTCGAGTTTCAGGAAGTCGTCGAAGGTGCACTGCGGGCCGATGGCTTTGGGCTTGAAGTTGTTGATGATATTCTCCTGCTTGATGCGCTCGAGGCGGTCGAGTTGTGCCTGAATCACATCGTCTTCAATCTTCTCGAAGAGGAGTTCGGGTTTCTCGATGGCATCGCCAGCCTTGAGGATGTCGAAGTTGCCCAGCACATCCCATCCCAGTTTCTCGATGCGCAGCATGTTGCGCAGTTTCTCGGCGCTGAAGGGCAGGAAGGGCTCGAAGGCGATGGCGAGGTTGGCGCACATCTGCAATGCCAGATTCAGGATTGTCTCGACACGGGTCATGTCGGTCTTGGCGAGTTTCCAGGGCTCGGTGTCGGCCAGGTACTTGTTGCCGATGCGGGCCAGTTTCATGGCCTCGGCGAGTGCGGCACGGAAGTGGAAGGTCTCGAGCGCCTCGCTCAGGGTGGCTTTCACGCCCTTGAATTCGTCGATGGTGGCGCGGTCGTAGTCGGTGAGTTCGCCACAGGCGGGTACTTTGCCCTCAAAGTACTT
>JAFZSO010000029.1 GCA_017619355.1 Muribaculaceae bacterium | reverse complement strand
GCTCTGTTGGTTATAACCGCCGGCATCCAGATACTCCTGGATAATCATTCGCTTCTCATCGTCCGAAAAACACTTTACTTTTTGACGTTTCATCCTAAAATAAGTTTAATTTTTAGTCAACCTATTTCAGGACAAGACAGGAAGGATGAATCAAATGGGAAATGTGGGAAAGATGGGAAAGATGGGAAAAATGGGAAAAACGTGAATTTATTGATTTCCAGACGATTGATAGAAACAAGGGTTGACGAAAGTGGTATGATCGGGATAACGAAAGTGGTATAATAGAGGTGAGATTATACCGCGTTCGTGGACTCGGAGGACTCGGAGGACTCAGAGAACTCAGAGAACTTGGGAAGAATGGAGTGATAATTGCTAACATGATGATTTCATTTTGGTTCATGTGGGCGAAGATAAGGGATGGGGAGGCAAGGGGCAATGTGAATAGCGCATTTAGGGGATTAGGGATGAGGGGTTAGAGATGAGGGAGTTGGAGTTTTTTTGCGGGAGATTTTTTGCGGGGTAATTGTTAATATTCCTGAAAAACATAACATGGCATGACTACTTTTGAAACATTTCGTTCAGTGGCTGCGTCTAAAAAACAAACGAATGCACAAACAACACAAACAAATCGAAAAAATAAAAAAGCAGAAAAATGAAAAAGTTTTTTGGAAAAATCGCAACTGTGATGGCAGGCATGATGATAGCATTGGCAGCTGGTGCCACCGGGTCAAAAGCACCCGATGTTAGTGGCAAGATAATAGATGAGAACGGCGATCCCATGCCCTATGTGAATGTGGTAATGATGTCGATGCCCGACTCGGCCTATGTGCAAGGCGGCATCACCGACGAGCAGGGAAAGTTTTACCTCACTGCCTTACAAAATGGTGGACTTGTAAAGGTTTCGTATCTTGGTTACAAGACGGCCTACATTATCACCAATGGAATAGATTTGGGCACCATCACGATGCAGCCCGAGGCCACACTGCTTGGAGAGGTGGTGGTAATGAGCACCCTGCCCAAGACCCGTGTGAAGGGCGAAGCCATGCGCACCACCATCGAGGGCACCATTCTGGAAAAGGCTGGAACGGTAAGCGATGCTCTTGCCAGAGTGCCATCGCTCGAGGCCGAACGCGACGGTGCCGTGAAGGTGCTGGGACGCGGCGATGCCGAGGTGTATATCAATGGCCGCAAAGTGCAGGACATGAGCGAACTCTCGCGCCTGCGTTCTGACCAGATACAGCATGTGGATGTGATCCAGAACCCTGGTGCACGCTATGCCGCCTCGACCAAGGCTGTGGTGCGCATCCAGCTCAAGAAAGCACAGGGCGAGGGTTTCAGTTTCCAGGACAACCTCACAGGCATGTATAAATACAACACCACACTCACCAACAACCTTGATGTGAACTACCGCACGGGAGGCCTCGACCTCACCGCATCGTTCTGGGCAGGTCGCTACGGCTCCAAGAGTCTGCAGGCCAACGACATCATCTACTATGTGGGTCCCGACCACTATAAAGGCATCACAACGCAAGAAAGCGATGAGATCTGGAAGGGCTGGTCACCACAACTGAGGGTGAACTATATGATCAACGAGAACCACAGCTTTGGCGCGTTCTATAAGTATGACCGCCATCCAAAGTCTGACTTCACCGACATGCTCCTGACCGACGAATATGAGAACGACATCTTTACCGAGCATTCAGAGAGCGACATCCGTCAGAGCGAGGAATCAAGAAAGCACATCTTCAACGCCTATTATAACGGTAAAGCAGGCAATCTGGGCATCGACTTCAATGTAGACGGGCTCTTCAACAAGGCCGAAACTCCAGGCAGCACAGTAGAGAAAGCCACAACGGCAACAGGAGAGACCGCACAGCGCAGCATCGAGAGCAATACCGAGAGCGGCAACGACTTCTGGGCAACAAAACTCATTTTCTCCTATCCCGTGTGGAATGGCGAACTGTCGCTGGGTGGTGAATACTCACACAACCACCGTACCGACGCCTATTCGTTCATCGCTACCGACGCCGTGCCCGTGAAAGCCACCGACACTGAAATCAACGAATCGGCTACTGCCGCCTTCTTCGAGTATGGCAGGGCGTTTGGCCGAGTGTTTGCACAAGTGGGTCTGCGCTATGAGCATTTGACCAACGACTACTTCAACTTTGGTGTGCGCGAGGACGAGGTGTGCCGTAACTACGGCGACTGGTTCCCGTCGGCAATCATCTCAATGCCCGTCGGCCAAGTGCAGCTGTCACTCTCCTATCGCCGTGACATCAAGCGCCCCGACTACAGCAACCTGACGAGTTCGACTATCTATATCAACCGCTATGCCTACCAAAGCGGCAACCCTTACCTGAAACCCACCTACACCCACAGCCTTGTGCTGAACAGTGCTTACAAGTGGATCAACATCATCCTCAACTATGGGCGCATCAAGAACAGCGTGACCTTGTCGACCGAGCCATACCCAGGCAGCGAAGACCCTAAGGTCAGCCTCGTTCACCCCATCAACACCGACGAGGACTACGACCAGCTGTCAGTAATCTTTGTTGCGGCTCCCACGGTTGGCTGCTGGCATCCTGAGTGGAGTGTGTTCACCGTGTTTCAGAACTATAAGACTCCCTGTGCCGATGGTTCCATCAAAACACTTAATCATCCCTTTATGCAGCTCTCATGGAAGAATGTCATTGAGTTGCCCAAGGGATTCCGTCTGAATGCCAATCTTTTGTGGGAGACTCGTGGCGATTATAACAATTTCCGTATCAATAAAAACCGCTTTAACACAACGCTGGGCCTGCAACGCGACTTCAGCCTGGGACGAATGGGAACACTGACCGCCGACCTGCGCTGTCATGACATCTTCAACACCAGCAAGACGGGCGCAATTGTCTACGGTCCGCGCGAAATCTACTCTTTCAATCCGGCTCGACGCACATTCACGCTCGACCTTACCTGGAAGTTCAACGCGGTACGCAGCAAGTATCGTGGCACCGGCGCAGGCGACAGTCAGAAGGCCCGCATGTAAAGATTCATGATTTATCATTATTTTTACAAAAACCATCGGTTTCAATAAAGGATTATGATTATATTTGCAATCGGAATTCGCAATTATACGACTGAAATAAACAACTAACTGCATTAATAATATTCAATAATGAAAAAATTAGTTTTAGCCGTTGCCCTCGCATTTGCATGCATGACCGGCACGGCACAGACCCAACAACATGTGAACAAGGCCAACATGGACCTGAGTGTGAAACCCGGCGACAACTTCTGGCAGTATGCCGTGGGCGGCTGGCTCAAAGCCAACCCGCTCGACAAGCAGCACACCCAGAACGGCGCCTTCATGGACCTCTATGAACAGAACAACGACCGCATCAACGACCTCATCATGGAGTATGCCGGCAAGCAGTTGCCTCAAGGCTCCGATGGCCAGAAGATTGGCAGTCTCTACCGCCTGTACATGGACACCGTGAGCCGCAACGAGATGGGTTATAAGCCCATTTTGCCCTACCTCGAGCAAGTGCGTGCGATCAAGACCCACGACGAGATGCTCAAGGTGATGTATGACCTCGACGCCAAGGGATTTGGCACGGCTCCATTCGGCATTTATCTGTCGATGAATCCGTTCAACTCCAATGAGTATATGATGGGCGCCGGACATGGCGGAGCCTCTTTCTCGAAAGAATACTACGACAACCCCAGCGAGCAGCAGAAGGTGGTGGTAAGCACCATCAAGGAGCTCAACAAGGACCTCTTGAAGATGGTGGGCCATAGCGATGAGGAAGCCGAACGCATGATGGAGGCCGAGTGGGCTATCGAGCATCAGATTGGCATCACTCAACTCGACCAGGTAGAATCGCGCGACCCCTACAAGCGCATCCACATCATGACCTGGGACCAGCTGCTCAACGACTTCAAGGGCATTGACTGGGCGACTTATCGCGATGTCATCAACTATCCTCAGGACATCGACACCGTGAATGTGGGTCAGCTCGAACCGCTGCATGTGGTGGAAAACCTGCTTGCCAACACCAGCATCGACGACTGGAAGGCATTTATGGAGCTTAGCATTGTCAAGAGTTTCGCGGGATTCCTGTCCGATGAATTCAGCGACCGCTCGTTCGAGGCCAGCAAGAAAATCTCGGGCGTTCAGGAGCAGCAGCCTCGCTGGAAACGCGCCGTGAACCTCATCAGCGGCAGTCTGGGCGAGACCATTGGCAAACTCTATGTTCAGAAATACTTCCCCGAGAGCAGCAAGCAGCGCGTGGTGAAACTCGTGAAAGACTTGCAACAGGCATTTGAAGATCGCCTGAAGGACAACACCTGGATGAGCGAGGAAACCAAGGCCAAGGCCATCGAGAAACTGCATGCCATGTACATCAATGTGGGCTATCCCGACAAGTGGCAGGATATGGAGAAATTCATCGACATCCGTGAGAACGAGAACCTGGTAGAGAACTACATACGCATCTCGCAGGAAACCACCCAGGCCTCGCTGCGCAAGCACTGGCACCAGCCCGTCGACAAGACGGTGATGGCATGCACACCGCAGACGGTTAACGCCTTCTACAACTCTCGCTTCAACAGCATCAACTTCCCCGCAGCCATCCTGCAACCTCCCTTCTTCGATCCTGAGGCCGACTATGCCAGCAACTATGGCGCCATCGGCGTTGTGATCGGCCACGAGATGACTCACGGATTTGACGACAAGGGCTGCCTCTTTGACAAGGACGGTAACCTCGCCAACTGGTGGACTCCCGAAGACAAGGCCAACTACGACCAGCGCACCAAGGTGATTGCCGACTGGTTCAGCAAGCAAGAGATTCTGCCCGGCGTGTTTGTAAACGGCGAGAAGACTCTGGGCGAGAATGTGAGCGACAACGGTGGCCTGAACATTGCCTTCCGCGCTTACGAAAACCGCATGAAACAGGAACCCCTCAAGAAAATCGACGGCTACACGCCTGCACAGCGTTTCTTCCTGGCTTACGCGCGCGTCTGGGCCAGCAACAGCACCCCCGAGTCGATTGCCAACCTCGTTGACAGCGACACTCACTCGCCCAACGAACTGCGCGTCAATGCCGCTCTGCCCATGATTGCCCCCTGGTACAAGGCCTTCAACATCAAGAAGAGCGACAAGATGTACCTCCCCGAGTCGGAGCGTGCCCTCGTGTGGTAAAAAACTAAAATTTAAGTGGTTAAACATCTATTAATAGGATTTCTTGCCTGCGTCAGTGCCCTGAATGCGCTGGCGCAGGATCAAGATTCCACCCTATACCTCGACCAGATGGTGGAACTGAAGGAGATAGTGGTGAAAGGCTACTTCCCCAACACCCGCCTCAAGGGTGATGCCATTGTCACCCGCATCGAGGGAACGCCCCTTGCCAGCTCAGGCACAGTGGGCGAAATGCTTATCAAGGTGCCTGGCATGACGGGCAGTGAAGACAGCCCCGAAGTGCTCGGCAAAGGCAGTCCACTCATCTACATCAACGGCCGCATGATGCGCGACGCGAGCGAGCTGAAGCAGTTGCGCAGCGAAGACATCCGCGATGTGGAGGTCATCAACAACCCCGGCGCGCAGTATGATGCCACGGTGCGGGCCGTGGTGCGCATCCGCACCCGCAAGCAGCAAGGCGAAGGTCTGAGCATGGACTTGACTTTGACCGACGAACAGGACTTGCGCTACGACTTCAACCGCCCCTCTGGCCGGCTGAACCTCAACTACCGCACTAACGGTGTGGATGTGTTCGGCTCGGTCTATTATTTCCATCAGGATTACCGCCAGTACAGCGATTTGGAAGAAATAACAAAAACGAGCAAGATCTTCCGTCAAAACGGCCCTTACACCATGACCTGGAAGAACGACCAGCTGACCTACACTGCAGGCGTGAACTGGCAAATCACTGACGACCACTCGGTGGGCGTGCGTGCCGACCTCACCCACTATCTGGGCGGCACCAACAAGGTGATCTATGATGAGGATGTGCTCGAAAACGAAGTGCTCATCGACCATCTCTACTCGGAGCAGACGAGCAAGGAGACCAAACCGCTGGGATGGCTCACTAACACCTATTACAGCGGCAAGGTGGGCAACCTGGGCATCGACTTCAACTTCGATTTCATGAAAACTGAAATCAACACCGACAGGGAAAACCTCGAGACGAGCCTGGTCGATGATGATATTGTGCTTAGCAAGTCGGGCTCTAACAGCCACCTCTATGCCACCAAGCTGGTACTCTCCCACCCCGTGTGGAAAGGCAAGGTGGAGGGCGGCACCGAGATGACTTTCGCCAAACGGCACAACACCTATTGGATTGACATAGCCTCGATTGCCAACACCGATGCCGACATCACCGAGAACAACATTGCCGCATTCGCCGAGTTCAGCCTCGACCTCGAACGCTGGGGCCAGGCAACCGTGGGGCTGCGCTATGAGCACACCCTCTATGACTATGCCGACCAGATGAACAGCGACTTCCTGCATCGCAGCATGGACGAGTTCTTCCCCACCGCTTCCTACTCGGTCAAGCTGGGCAATGTGAATGCAGGGCTGTCGTACAGTTTCAAGACCAACCGTCCCAGCTTCTTCGCCATGAACGATGCCGTGACCTACATCAGCCGCTACTCGATGCAGGCCGGCAACTCGCAACTGCTCAACGAGCGGCTGCGCGACCTCTCGCTGAACCTGTCGTGGCGATGGCTCACCTTCACGGCCACCTACGAGCGCTGCAAGAATGCCATCACGCAATGGGCGTTTATCACCGACGACGATGCCGCACTCATCAAGCACATCAACATCGACAAGCCCATCAACACCTATAGTGCGTTCATTTCTGCAACGCCTCGGGTGGGCATCTGGTCGCTCAATGCAACGGCGGGTGTGGAGAAACAGGATTTCTACCTCGACATTGAGGGCCCAGACGGCACGCATCGCGACTACTACAACAAGCCCGTGTACACGCTCAACGCCTTCAACACCTTCAGCCTGAAGCACAACTGGAAGTTCGACATCAACTTCATGCTCCGCTCGCGCGGTCACATGCAGAACTTCTATTGCGACTGCGACAACATCCGTTTAGGGTTTGTGGTGCAGAAGAGTTTCCTGAAGGACAACGCCCTCACCCTGCGGGCTTCAGTGCTCGATGTGCTGCAACGCAACCGCCTCAACGAGTTTGCCGACATGGGCTATTACCAGATTCAGCAGAACAACCGCTACTCCACCCACAAGTTCAGCATCTCGGTCAACTACCGCTTCAACGCCACCCGCAGCAAATACAAAGGCACCGGCGCCGGCAAAGACGCCCAACAGCGCATGAAAAATTAACTTTCGGAAGATTATTTGTGTGGTTAGTGGAATAGCACTACATTTGTATTAAAATTGCAACGAGACAAAGATGAACATTCGATTAGAACAGCCCGGCGATTACCGTGAGGTGGAGAACCTCACGCGCGAAGCCTTCTGGAACATCTATCGTCCTGGATGCACCGAGCATTTCGTGCTCAACCAGTTCAGAAACAACCCCGACTTCATCCCCGAACTCGACTTCGTGATGGAGGAAGACGGTAAGATCATAGGCCACATCATGTTCTCCAAGGCCGAACTCGTTCTCGACGATGGCACACACAAGCCCTCGTGGACCTTCGGCCCCATCAGCATCCATCCTGATTACAAGCACAAAGGCTATGGTTTGAAGTTGCTCAACTACGCCCTCGAAAAAGCTCGCGCCATGGGCATCGGCTTCCTGTGCATGGAGGGCAACATCGACTTTTACCGCCATGCCGGCTTCGGCCTTGCCAGCAAGCTAGGCATCCACTATCATGCCGAGCCGCGCGATGCCGAGGTGCCCTACTTTCTCGCGCAAGAGCTCATCCCTGGCTGGCTGAAAGACCATGGCATCGTTGAGGCCACCTACTGTCCGCCACACGGCTATTTCGTGGCCGATGAGAACCCCGAAGCCTTTGCCGCCTACGAGGCCACTTTCCCTGCCAAGGAGAAGACCTTGCAGCCCGGTCAGCTGCCCCAGTTCTGCCAGAGCTGCGGCATGCCCCTCACCAGTAATGATGATTGCGGCACTAATGCCGACGGCAGCATCAACTTCGACTACTGCAAGTATTGCTATGCCGACGGCAAGTTCTTGCAAGAGTGCACCATGGACGAGATGATAGAGCACTGCGCCCAGTTCCTGGACGAGGTCAACAAGCACATGCCCCAGCCCATGACCCGCGACCAGTACATAGCCATGATGCAAGGCTTCTTCCCCATGCTCAAACGATGGAAACATTAATGGAAACCGATCGAATCTTGCTGCGCCCATGGCGCGACAGCGATGCTGAAGCTTTATTCAAGTATGCCAGCGACCCCGAGGTGGGGCCGCGCGCCGGGTGGCCGCCACACAAGTCGGTCGAAGAGAGCCTGAACATCATCCGCACCCTCTTCCACAACCCCACCACCTGGGCCATCATGCTCAAAGCCACCGGCGAGGCCATCGGCGCCATTGGCTACGGTCCGTCGTGCGACTGCCAGCTGCCTGCCCATGACGGCGAACCCATTGTGGGCTACTGGGTGGCCAAACCCTATTGGAACCAAGGCATCTGCACCGAGGCCCTCACCCTCATGCTTGAGCACATCAAAGAAACAACCGACATCCCATCGCTCATCAGCGGCCATTTCATCGACAATCCCGTCTCAGGAAGCGTCATGGAGAAATGCGGTTTCGAGCCCACCGGTGAGACCTGCATCGACGAAACCCAATACCAGGGCCACAACCGCCCCATCCGCGTCCTCCGCCTCAACCTCACATGACCCCTCAAGAGATGGGGCATCTTCACGCATGAGTTGCAAGAAGGGTGGCCAGTTTTCTGTCCACTTTTGGGTGAATTATGATTTTTTAGAGGATTTTTAGGGTTTTTGGGAATAAAAACCTTTAACTATGTGGATAATAAGCAGTAACTTTGCGAAAGAAAAAGCGACATCAGTAAAAACCCTATAAACTCATTGTACTCATGATGATGAAACTCAAATCACTCAAGTTCATGGCTTTGGCCATAGCGTTATTAATAGGCGCAGGCTATGCTATGGCAACCAACTTCGGGGTGCCCAAGCAGGAATTCCGCTCGGCATGGGTTGCCACGGTGTGGCAGCTCGACTGGCCCACAACCAGCACCCCCGACAGTCAGAAAGCCGAGCTCGACCGCATGCTCGACTCACTCAAGAATAACCACTTTAATGCGGTGAACTTCCAGGTGCGCTCGATGTGCGACGCGATGTATCAGTCGAGCATCGAACCATGGTCGAGTTACCTGACGGGCACACGTGGCAAAGATCCAGGTTACGACCCCCTGCAATATATAGTGGAAGCATGCCACCAGCGCGGCATGGAGTGCCACGCGTGGGTGAACCCCTACCGATGGAGCACCGGTACCGACTGGAACACCGCTTATGACCAGCAACTCAAGAACGAAGGCTGGCTGCTGACTCACGGCTCTACCATCATTCTTGACCCAGGACAGCAGCGCACCATCGACCGCATTGTGGAGGTGTGCCACGAACTGGTGGCCAATTATGACCTTGACGGAATACTGTATGACGACTACTTCTACCCCAACGGCATCCCCACCGATGCCTCGGCGGGCGACTATCAGGAATGGGTCGACTCGGGTACCGACATGACCATGGCCGACTGGCGCCGCGACAACGTGAACCGCATGGTGAAGGCCGTGTACGACATGATTCAGGAGACCAAGCCCTGGGTGCGCTTCGGCATCTCCCCCGCTGGCGTGACCTGCACCAGCCAGGCACATGCCGACCACTGGGGCGTGGAGCGCAGCTCGGGCAGCGACTGGCAGTATAACGGCATCTTCAGCGACCCGCTGGCGTGGTACAACGACAGGAGCGTGGACTACATTTCGCCTCAGATTTACTGGAACATAGGCTATGCAGCCGCCGACTATGGCAAACTGGATCCGTGGTGGAACCGCGTTGCCAAGCAGTTTGGGCGCCACATGTTTGTATCGCACTCCATCTCATCGCTCACCAAGAACAGCTACGGCTCAGAAGATCCCGTGCCCAGCATGACGAGCAGCAACGACTATGACGAGTACGCCAACCAGATTGAACTGATGCGCACCACCAACGAAGACGGTGCTCCCGGCTCGATTTACTACTCGTGCAAATACATTTATCGCTTGGGTGCCGACGAATCGTTTGCCCACTATCTGAGTCGCGTGACCTACACCCGCCCTGCCCTGCCACCGGCAATGCCGTGGAAGGAAGTGACCGACCCTGGACCGGTACGCGACCTGAACTTCGACGGCCAACAACTGACCTGGAAGGGTCATGACAACGTGCGCTACACAGTGTATGCCTTCCCCAACACGCTGGCACAGTCGCTATTCAACTGCAACGGCGAGTATCTGCTCGACATGACCTACGACGAGCTCTTCACCATACCCGAGCAGTACCGCGAGGGCTATCAGTTTGCCGTGTGTGTTCTGGACCGCGTGGGCAATGAATATGCACCTGTGATTTTTGGCGATCCGCTCGACCCGCTCCCCAACCCCACTCTGGTGAGTCCCGACGACGGTGCTTCGCTCTACAATCCGTTTACCTTTGTGTGGAATCCTGTAGATGATGCAGAGAAGTACATTCTCGAGATTGCACAGGACGAGACATTTGACCACGTGATAGCCCGCGTCACCACCACCGAGACGCAGATGAGCAGCGCCGGCATCAACTTCCGCAACGGCACCACGCACTACTGGCGTGTGCAAGCCAGTGGCGAGGGTCATGCCAACGGCGTGAGCGAGGCTCGCTCTATTATTCCCCTGACCCTGGTCATCACCCATCCCTACGATGGCCAGCAAGGCATCAGCACTACCGACACCATTCGCTGGAATGCCCCCGACGACGTGACCGTAGCCACACTGCGCATTGCCACTGACGAGGAAATGAGTGAGGTAGTGTTCACGGGAACCTCAACAACTGGCGAGCTGGTGATTCCCGCCAAAAAAATCAATCCCGGCACCAAATACTATGCCGATGTAACGCTCACTTACAACGAACTGGAACAGAGCAGTCCTGTGGTGAGCTTTATCACCGAATTTGCCGCCCCATCGTTTGTCCTGCCTCTCAACGGTGGCAAACTGTATGGCGACCAGTATGTGGAGGTGCAGGCTCAGAGCGAGGCTTACAGCTACACCGTAGAAATCTCCAACTCGGCCACCGTGTGGGCCCGTACTCGCTTTATCGAGACGCTGAAAGACGGTGCCACCACGGTATCGAAACCCGCCAACGAGATTAAGGTGAACAGCCGTCTCATGGAAGACGGAACCACCTACTATGCAAGAGCAAAACTTGCCTACATCGACGAACAGAACGTGCAACGCAGCACCGACTATGGCGACATCATCAGCTTCACTTACAAGGCCGAACATCCTGCAAAGGGCGACGTGAACGGCGACGGCAACATCAATGTGAGCGACGTGACAGCTCTGGTGAATATGATACTGGGCACCATCACCACCGACAAGGTGGCCGCCGATGTGAATGGTGACGGCAAGGTGAACGTGAGCGATGTCACCGCCCTTATCAACATCATTCTGGGAATCAGCTAAGGTTTAGTTTTTATTCGAATAGTCGAGTAGTCGAGCAATCGAACAATCGAACTCTCCTAAACTTCTTGCGAAGCACGAAAACACATGGGGCCGGCAAAAAAAATGCCAGCCCCATGTTGTTTCATCAAATGACCCATATCGGCCCTATGACCATTACGGTCATTCAAGGGGTTGCCATTCTCCTTGCATTTGCTTGCACTGGGTGTAGAGTGCGGGGCAGTTGCTCACCACATAGTAGTCAGAGCCATTTGGTTTCACCACCTCGGCACCACGCCAGTTGGTGTCCCAGCCCTTGCTGTTGATTTGCAGATAGATGACCGTGCCACCCAACAACTGCGACTCCTGATACTTCTTGGCGGGATCAACCCGCATCTCAATGGTGTAAGGCTTGTCGGGCTGATAGCCATTGGCCGCTGAAGCGCCTTTCATGAGTGCTGCGGCAATGTAAGGCCGGCTATAGAAGGCATCTTTCACGTTCATCATTTCCTTGAGCTGGAGCTGTGTGGCCTGCACGTTCACCTGGGTGTTGTTGAGCCTGAGCGCTTCCTCGCCCAGTTTTGCATCGCGGCGATACATCTCGAAAGCGAGCACCTGCAGTGCCAGGGCACCTTGAGGTTCAACGCCCACCTCACGCTGGAGCGCCTTGAACTGCTCGATGGTGGTGGGGATGGCGGAAAACGAGACGGAGGTCAACTGGTCGGCTTCCCACTTATCGTGGTTCACCTTTCCCTTCAACTCGCAAGTGATTCCACTCACTTCGGTCTCTACTTCGCCACTCACTTCAGGCGAACCGCTGGCACTGGCCAGCTGAGAATTCTGGCTCTTGTCACAACCGGCAAGGCACACACATGCCACCGCCAGCGCAAATGTTATTCTTCTCATCTTCATAGCGTTTATCAGGTTTTACACTCACAAAGATAACTCAAACCACTCAAATATTCAAACTTTTCGACAGCATTTCACATCATCATCACCTAAAAAATAAAGGTGAGCCCTTCAAAGCTCACCTTTATATCATTCAGTCATTAAGTGAATATCAGATGACACCCAGAATGATGTTGATGAGGGCGGTCACGTCGGAAACGTTGATTTTACCGTCGCCGTTCACATCGCCAGCGGGAGTGTTACCCACAAAGTTCACCTTGATGATTTGCTGTAAGGTGGAACTCATGTCGATGTCGATATCAACCGAGAGCACCTGCTTGTTAAACCTTGCGGTCAAAACAATAGGAACCGGGCTGATATTGGGACCAATCCACTGGTCAATGTTGGGGTCATCACCCTCAGTAATCATAATGTCCTGATCGACGGTGATGGTCTTAATTCCATATGCTTCTACTGCGTCGAGACCTTCGAGTTCGATGTTGCCCACACCCATTGTGAAACCATCGCCAAGGTCAAGGATGAAATTCTTGAGGCTGAAGTTGTATTTTCCGCCTTCTTCCACAAGGTTGATTTTGGTCGACATCTGGTGTGCCTCACCATTGACCGTCACGGTAAGCTGGCCAGTATAGTCGGTAGCCCATGCAGCCATTGCACACATGAAGCCTGCTACAAGAAGTAATGCTTTTTTCATTGGTTTTGATGTTTTTTTTAAATGGGGGTGTCTCACCCTTGGGCAAGACACCCGCAGTTATTAATTTGTGTTCAGTTATAATCACTTTCAATCGGCACGCTGAAATCAATTGATGCCGAGAATCATGTTGATGATAAGAGTCACGTCCATCACGTCGACCGTGCTGTCGCCATTCACGTCAGCATTGTCGCTGTTGAACGGAGTGGGATTCTTGCCAAGGATGTAGTTGATGACGGTAGTGACGTCGTTCACATCCACATTGTCGTCGCCATTAGCGTCGCCAGGTTTTCCGACGGGAGCGGGCACCTCGTAGTTGATGACGTAGGCATTGCAGGTCATCAGGTCGCCCGAAGTGGCGATTGCCACCACGCGGTAACCATTCTCAATTTCCTCCACATTCACAGCCTTTACTGCACTCTTTCCTTCGACGGTGAGGACAAAATCGCTGGCCTGAGGAGCAGTTTCACTTTCCCACGCAAAGATGTATTCATGAGTGTTCGCATCAAAACCCTCAATGGTAGTGCCCTGGTAGGTAAGATTGGTCACATTGGCATTATAGACCAGTGCCATATCATCTACCCACACCTTGTCGCCACTGAAGCCCACGCCAGGCTTTGCATTGGTCGAGATGGTAACCAGTATGGCCTGTGCAGGAGCATTGTTAGCTGCATAGCTGCTGTAGTCGAAAGGAATGGTCAATTCACGCCAATCACCTCTCACAATGAGCGTATCCACAGCCTTGGCAGCCACATTGGTATAGGTCTTGTCTTCAGGATCCTGATAGTAATTACCATCAAAAGCGATAGCACTCAAATTAGCATGATAACTGTCATTACCGCTACTGTTTCCTTGAGTATATTTAATCCAAGTCTTAATGGCATCGGGAGCAGCATAAAGAGCGGTATAGAACGGGTCTCCGTTATTGTCGGTAGCCGTCGAGTTGACATTCATGTGGCTATGGTTGTCGGGGCTCGCGGCAGTCATGCTTCCTGCATTAAGCTGACCATTGGTCATCGTGCCGTTATTGACAATGCCAAAGGTAGAGCCTGAAGTGATCAGAGCACTCTTGCCAGTGACTCCAGGACGCACATCGGTAGAACTTTCAAGTTTGCCTTTAGCAGAGCCAGCAAGCCAACCGCTTGCCGATTTGAAGCCGTGCCAGTGGTCGGGCTCGCCTGTCGAGGATGTCCAAACCTCGAAGTCGCTGTTGGGAATCTGGAAGTGGTCACCCACATTTTCAAAAACAGCATAGACCTCATCCTGCAACTGCATCTCGAAGTCGACTACAGCATAATCGCCTTGCATGCGTGCAACCACCTTCACGGGAACTTCGCCCAGGGAGGGGCCAATCCATGTGGCCGATGCATCATCGCCATTAGCGATACTTACATTCTGGTAGGCATAGAACAGGGTCTTGCCACTTGCTGCCATAGCGGGCACATCGCTCACTGCAATGTTGCCAACGGCCTTCGAAACTCCATTTACTTCATACACAAAGTTCTTGAGCAACAGGTTGTAATTGCCATTGTTCTGGTCAATTGAGATTGTAGCGTTCTGTTGCTGAACATTACCGTTCACTGTAACCTTAAGAGTACCTGTAAAATCGGTTGCCATCGAGGCAAGCGAACACAAGGTTACAGCTAAAAATAAAGACAATTTTTTCATTGTAAAAAATAATTTATTTGTTTAAATGTTAAGTTTGCAATCTTATCTAATCCTATATGAGATACCAATTGTTCCGTAGATGGGGAACAAGGTCTGCTCAACGGTGTGGAAGTCGCTCTGGTGAATGCCGCTCAAGCCCCAGCTCAAATCGGCAAAAGCACCCAAGCGATTGTTGATGTGCCAGTCGGCACCAACATCGACACCCCACTGGAAGCGGCGCATGTGCTCGGAGAAGTCGTAATCGCCACGCTCACCTTCAACGGCACCCAGCTCCACCTTCTCGCCCGTTGGATTGCCCACGCGCAGATAGCCGTTGTAGGCATAGCCGTCGAAGGTGCGGTTGGTCAAGTAGGAAAAATAGGGACCTAATTTCAACTGCACCTTGTTCGACACATTGAAGGTAGCTTGAATCGGCAAGGTGAACATCCACGCTGTGATGTCGGTCACCACGCGACCCGTGAACTGACCGGCAAGGGTCTGTCCACCACGGGTTATCTCCATGTGGTAGTTCTTGACGGTGGCATCGATGCTCATACCCTTGTTTTCAAAGTGAATGCCGGTCATGAAACCCCATCGGTCGTTGATCTCGCGGTGTGCGTCAAGGCCAAGCAGCAAGTTAGGAGTCAACGAGAATCTGTTCAGTTCTCTGATGCTCTCGGGCATTCCTATGGGAGCCGAACCTCCTATGCCGTAACCCAGGCGCACATCTACCCGCCACGGCTTGATGAAAGATTTCACATTGGTCAAAAACGACTCGGCCTGCATGGCAGTAACCGATGTGGCAAGCATCAATATGGATAGAAATATCTTTTTCATCGTTGATTACTCCTCTCTTGTGCAAATGAGTCTAACTTTATCGACACACAGTTCGCTGCCCACAGCCCCCTGGAAGATAGCTCCATCGATGCTCGACGAGAACACGATGGTGAGGCTATAGCCACGATTCTCAAGCACAGCAGGGTCAATCTCTTTGCTGTAGTTGAACTCAATCTCAAAATAGGTCCACTCGCTGGTCACCTGCATCGGGTTCACGCTGGCCATAGCCACAATGTTAGAATTGGTCTTCACATCGTCGCCATAGAGCATCACGGGATTACCGGCAGCATCGTGGTTGCGGTAGAACACGGCGTAGATATCGCCGCTATCGGTCTTGCCGGCCACAGCATTGCCCTTCTGGTCAATGTAGGTTGCTCCTGGTTTATACTTGTAGTAACCAGAGAGTTTGGCCGGTTTTTGGTCAAACGGTATGCCAAAGTGGGTTGCCTTCATGGCGTCGAGAAGCGCGTTCTGCACATCGAAGGAGCCCAAGAAGAAGTTACCGGCAGCAATGCGCTTGTTGACCATGACGCCAAATGGGCCTGTGTCGCGGGTTGTGAGTTTCACTGCCGAACCGTCATAACCGTCCTTGATGGGCACCGAGGGATAATCTTCGGGTTGAGCGTTGCTCATACTGATCTTGAAACCCGCATTGCCATTGGCCCAGTCATTGCCCAGTGTGCCATCGGGCAGCACATTGTGCCACACATAGAATTTGTGGTAGGTGGGATCGAGTTCATAGTGCTCGAAGTCAAACTTCATCGTGTCGACCACGGTGACCATGGTGGGGACAAGCGAAAGCTCATAGCGACGATGCCAGTTGCCGTCTTCCGACGTCACCACATAGATAGCCTTACCCTGCTTCACATCGCCATCGATGCACTGAATGGTGGCACCTGGAGTGGTCTTGAATTCGGGTGTCACGGTTTCAAGGGGTGCAGTTGAACGCACATTCACCTTGATGATGCTATCGGCAAAAAGCACATTCTGTATGGTGTCGGTCAAATTGAAGAACACCGCTTCGGCGTCAGTACTGTGCAGAATCACCTGCTCAATATCGCACTCGGCATTCAGGGGCTCGTCCTTGAAGCACGATGTCATCATCAATGACAAGCCCAAGCCCAAAACCCCTAATTTTGTTATCTTCATTCTCTCAAAATTCAATTATAAATAATTGTATATTTCATCATTACAACTGTGATTTGACTCTTTACACACAATTGTTTGTCTGAAATGAACATGCAAAGTTATGAATTATTTTCGTTTTTTCTTTAATTTTATAGAGAAAACATCTATCTTTGCACTCAAAATATAGAGCAAAGGTGCTGAATTGGCATCTCCGTGTATTCAAAACCAAAATTTCTAGTCTGTGAACGAGTTACTTGACAAAATATTTGAAAACAAATGGCTCAAGTCATTTAAGATCAAGACTGCCCCAAGATGGCTCGTACTGGTGTGCGACCTTATCATCGTAGCTTTCTCATTTGCCCTGCTTGCACTTTCAGACTCAAGCGATGTGGATGTAGCCCAATCGCCTATAACACTCATTAGAAACCTTGCCATCTTCATAGGTTTCTATCTTATTGCATCTTATGTAATGAAGAGCTACACCAGCATTATCAGGCTCTCGGTTATTGAAGACCTCTACAGGGTGTTCCTTGTGGTGGTCATCTCCACCATCGGGCTCATCCTGGTGAACATCCTGTGTCTGTCCATTGGCGGGCAGGAACTCTACAGGTTCTGGAGCATCCTGATTGTGGGTGCCATCTCGTTTGCGTTCCTGGTCATGGAACGCTTGCTCATCAAGCACTTGTATGCACGCATGAACCATGCTCAGAGCGGCAGGAAACGGGTGCTGGTGCTGGGAACCTCGCTCAACTCGCTCATCCTTGCCAACGCACTCAAGAGCGAGGTAAACGGTTCGTATGAACCCATAGGTCTGCTCAGTCTCAAGAAAGACAAGGAGAACAGCACGCTCAACGGCTTCAATGTGTATAAATTTGACCCCGATGCCATCACTAACCTGTTTGTCGAGAACAGTATTCATGCGCTCATCTTCGATGCCTCTAACATCAAGCAGGTGCGCAACAGCGGCATTGCCGACTACTTCCTGAAGAACAACCTGGCTCTGCTCTCGATCAACAAGGTGGAAGAGTATGAGGGGGATGACAATAAGGACAGCGAAAGCATCTCGACACATGTGAAGGAGGTGCAGATCGAAGACCTGCTGGGGCGTGACCAGATTGTACTCAACAACACGCTGGTGCGCAGCAACATCAAGGACTCGGTGGTGCTCATCACCGGTGCCTGCGGCTCCATTGGTAGCGAAATTGTGCGGCAGGTGGCCAGCTACAAGGCAAAGCAAATCATTCTCATTGACCAGGCCGAGACGCCTATGCACGACATATCGCTGGAAATGAAAGAGAGCTTCCCGAACGCCAACATCGTGCTCTTTGTGGGCGATGTGCAGAACAAGGACCGCATGGAAGAGGCCTTCAAGAAGTTCAGACCCAAATATGTGTTCCACGCTGCTGCCTACAAGCATGTGCCCATGATGGAGCTCAACCCCACCGAGGGTGTGCTCACCAACGTGATGGGAACCAAGAACATCGCCGACCTGTCACTGCAATATGGAGTGTATAAGTTCGTGATGATTTCTACCGACAAGGCAGTGAATCCCTCGAACGTGATGGGTTGCACCAAGCGACTGGCCGAAATCTACACTCAGTCACTCTTCTTCGAAGCCAAGGCGAAAGGTGCCACCACCCAGTTCATCACCACCCGATTCGGCAATGTGCTGGGCAGCAACGGCTCAGTGATTCCCATCTTCCGCAAGCAAATCGAGAAAGGCGGTCCTGTGACCATCACCCACCGCGACATCATACGCTACTTCATGACCATCCCCGAAGCCTGCTCACTGGTGCTGGAGGCTGGCTGTATGGGACATGGCGGCGAAATCTACATCTTCGACATGGGTGAACCCGTGAAGATTTACGACCTTGCCACCCGCATGATTTCGCTGGCAGGTCTGCGGCCCAACATCGACGTCAAAATCATTGAAATAGGACTTCGCCCAGGCGAGAAACTCTATGAAGAGTTACTGAACGACAAGGAGAAAACTATCTCGACCGAAAACGAGAAAATCATGATTGCAAAGGTGCGCACCTACGACTATCAGGATGTGTGCAACCACATCGAGGGCATCATCTACTATGCCAAGAATGCCAAGATTCACGACATGATTCTCGCCATGAAGGAGTTTGTTCCCGAGTACAAGAGCAATCACTCTGAATTTGAAGTCATTGACAAAGAAATTACTGAAAACCAACAAAATATAAAATCACCCGAAACTGAAGTGTACTATTCTTGAGGGATGATGATTTAGACTATTGACACGAAAAAAGCGTCGCATAGTTGCGCATCTTTTTTCTGCCACCAACAACTGAACGATATGTGGATTGCGTATGCGTTGATTTCGGCTATTTGCCTGGGTTTCTACGACGTGGTGAAAAAACTCGCGTTGAAGGGCAATAATGTCTTCATCGTGCTGTTTATCAATACGCTGTTCTGCACTGTCATCATGTCGCCATTCCTCATAGGCACCCTTACAGATAGCACCAGCAACTTCGTCAAGCCGTTCAATCATCTGCTGCTCTTCATTAAGGCGGTCATCGTCACATCGTCGTGGCTGCTGGGCTATTTTGCCATCAAAAACCTTCCCCTCACCATCCAGAGTTCCATCAATGCATTCAGGCCTGTGCTGGTGCTGGTGGGCGCCATGATTATCTTTGGCGAACAGCTCAACACATTACAGTGGATTGGTATTCTTTTGGGTTTTCTCTCCTTGTTATGGGTAGGGTTCATTGGCAAGCGTGAGGGTTTCTCACTGCGGCGCAACAAGTGGATATGGACAGGACTGGCATCGGTGGTGCTGTGGGCGGCAAGCGGCCTCTACGACAAGTTCCTCATGATGCACTTCAAGCCCATCAATGTGGAGGCCTGGTACTCGTTCTATCAGCTTGTGATCATGACCATCGTCATGGCTTTCCTGTGGCGAGCCACCAACTATCGGAGAAACTTCGAGTGGCGCTGGTCAATTCTCATGATTTCGGTGTTCATCTGCATTGCCGACCTCTCCTACTTCTTTGCGCTATCGGAGCCCGGCTCACTCGTTTCCATTGCATCCATGTTGCGCCGAGGCAGTGCGCTGGTGGCATTCTTCTACGGCATATTCATCCTCCATGAGAAGGATGTGAAACTCAAAATCATTGACCAGTGCATCCTTATTTTGGGCGTCGTCTTCCTGGTCCTCGGCAGTATCTAAGCCACTATTCCTAAGATAATGTTGATGAGAGCGGTGACATCGCTCACATTGATGCGACCATCGTGGTTCACATCGGCACTTTCCTCGTCTTTAGCGATGACGCCCAGAATCATGTTGACCAGGGCAGTCACGTCGGTCACATTCACCTTGCCGTCGCGGTTCACGTCGCCTTTGAGCAGCGTTTCAGGAGGAACGGCGTTATACACCGTCTCGAAACCCAAGAACTGCATCGTGTACTGCTTGCCCGTCGCCGAAGCTCCCATGCCCACCTGAATGGAACTGAGCGTAATGGGATAGTTGCCCATGTCATCGGTATCAATCCACGAGGCAATGGGCAAGTCAAGCACTATCTCTTGATTGGCAATAATTGTGTCAGGGGTCACTGCCTGGTAACTGATATTGCTACCGCGCGGTCGCAAACCGAACTGCACATTCTTCATGGGTGCCTCGCCAGGATTCACACGCATGCGCAAGGTGTCGGGCAGGCTCCACAGTCTGAGGGACTTGGTGAGCGTGATTTTGGGGGCACGGCTGCTCGCACCGGTGTAGGTGTAGGTGAATCCATCGCCATGCGCTTCTGCCACGCCATTCTTGCCGCCAGACTGGGTGATTCTCCATGTTGTCATATCAGGATTTGGGTCGATGGGCATGACATGCGCCGTGGGTTTCTCCACCTTGACCATGAGCGTATCACAAAAATCCTCAAGAGTGCCCGTCACCACAGCCAGACCGTCGGCCAGTCCTCGCAATGTTCCATCAGAGACCTGCACCACCTCGTTCTGATCTACGGTCCATGACAGCAACGATGGGTCAACCATCAGGGTCTGCCCCAAAGCAGTGTTTACCACCTCAATGACATAATCGCGATAAGTGTCGTTGATCACAGTGTCGCACAGCAGGCTCATCCCATCAATCGACCCCGACACCTCCAGAGGCACTTGCGCCGTAAGGCCCTGATAGGTAGCGGTTAGCATACCACTGCCCGCTTGATTTCCCACAAAGGCATGAGCCTCGTCGACGGTGTATCCCAAGTTCTCGTCGCAACTCAAGGAAACCCCTTGCAAGTCGGTATCGACCAGCAAGCCATACTGATTATAGCCATAGAATTGCGGGCGGTAGGTACCATATCTGGGCACCTTCACATTCCAATCCTTGAAAGCGAATGACGCCACTACTGAATCGTCGGGGGCGGTGCTCACGGCAAAGATGCCGTTGGCATCGGGTCGCTCGGTGCCATCACTGGGTCGGTTCATGATGCCAAAGGCGGTGGTATAGAAAGTAGTGGAACCACCGCTATCGAAGTTGATGGCTTCGGTCACGCCCAGCTGTCGCAACAAGTCGGCCACCTCGGTCGTACGGCATCCGCTCGACAAAGACGACCGGCCATCAATCACTATGAAGTAAATGGTTTTGCCACCATCGGCATAGCCCATCTCTGTCACCGGCTGATTGGTGCTGAACTCGTCGAGCATCCACTCGGTCTCAGTCACCATGCCATTGTCAACGCTTTTCGGGAAACCTGAAATCATCTGCACCGGCACCACTTCGCAGCCATTCACATTCACATTGAGTTGCACCTGCAGGGTATCACCCGCCTGCAAGGCATTCACAAAATCAAACGTCGGTCCCTGTCCGTGCAGCACAAAGCCGTCGGCAGGGATATCCATATCACCGGCCGTGGCGGGAGTTCCTGTCACCACCACACTGAAGGGATGGCCCATCACAAAAGTTTCGCCCTCGGCCAGACGCACCTGCACCTCGGCACAGTTGCCATACTGATTGGTGCCCGCAAAGTAAAACGGATTGTAGAATACCAAGCCATTATCGCCCGCATCGGCATTAACGCCGGCAAGAGGAGCCACTTGAGCGCCTTTCATCACCTGGCCGCTGAAGACAGTGGTACCGATATAAGGGTTCTTGTCGGCATCAAACACAAACTGCGTGTAATAGCTGTTGGTCTCCCCTTTCACGATATCGCCATCGACAATGATGGATCCACAAGGCACACCAATAAGCGACTCCCCTCTTCCAGTATAACCAGCCGTGAGGAAGAAATCGGCATTAATACCCAAGAAATAACGTGCTCCAGGTTGCGACTTGCGCTGCGACATGCTCGACACGGTTTCAGTTCCCGTGAACTTGTCCTGTCCGCTCACCGTGCGCAATGTCACATAGGGATTGGTCAGGTCGATGCGCGAGTAGAATACATTCATCTGACGCCCGCTCTCGTTGTGCAGGCGCAGCGAGGTCTGGGTGGTTCCAGGGCCTATCTGGGCATGATGCAGGGTATCGGCCTGAAATTCAGTTCCACGCAAGTTGTAATATGCTTGAGCATACCCCACCACAAACAGGGCCGACAGCAATAGGGTCAGCAATATTCTTTTCATGGCTCTTTACTATATGAAAATGATTAAATGATGCCGAGGATGATGTTGATGAGAGCGGTGACATCGCTCACATTGATGCGACCATCGTGGTTCACATCGGCACTTTCCTCGTCTTTAGCAATGACGCCCAGAATCATGTTGACCAGGGCAGTCACGTCGGTCACATTCACCTTGCCGTCGCGGTTCACGTCGCCTTTGAGCAGCGTTTCGGGCGCAACGGCGTTATACACCGTCTCGAAGCCCAAGAACTGCATCGTGTACTGTTTGCCCGTCTCCGAAGCTCCCATGCCCACCTGAATGGAACTGAGCGTAATGGGATAGTTGCTCATGTCGTCGGCATCAATCCACGAGGCAATAGGCAGGTCAAGCACCACCTCTTGATTGGCAATGATTGTGTCGGGGGTCACCGCCTGGTAACTGATATTGCTACCGCGCGGTCGCAGACCGAACTGGATGCCCGTCATGGGGGCTTCACCAGGATTCACACGCATACGCAAGGTGTCGGGCAGGCTCCACAGTCTGATGGTCTTGGTGAGCGTGATTTTGGGAACGCGGCTGCTTGCGCCGGTGTAGGTGTAGGTGAATCCATCGCCATGAGCCTCGGCCACACCATTCTTGCCGCCAGACTGCGTAATTTTCCAGGTGCTTATGTCAAGGTCGGGATCGATGGGCATGACGTGCGCCGTGGGTTTCTCCACAATCACCAGCAAGGTGTCGCTCACCTCGCCTACTTCGCCCACCACACAGGCACGGCCATCGGCCACACCGCGCAGCACGCCCGACTCGGCATCAATCATCACCACGCTCTCGTCGAGGCTAGTCCAGGTAAGGGCTGCGGGATCGATGGGCATCACCTTGTCGAGAATAACACTCTGCAACTCTATGGTATAGTCACGATAGGTATCAGTAATGATGGAATCGTTGCGCAACTGAATGCCATCGGTGGGCATAATCACGGTAACGGGAATGGAGATGGTATCGCCTTGGAACACTGCCGAGAGCAAGCCGCTCCCCTCCCCATTAGCAAAGAGCACACTATCATTCTTCACCACGCCAATGTTCTCGGGGCACAACAGGGTCACGCCCTGCACATGGGTATCAACGAGCATTCCATACTGGTTGTAGCCAAAGAATTCGGGAGTATAGGTGCCATACTTGGGCATAGTCAGGCTCCAGTCGAGGAAGCGGATGTAGGCTACCTCATCGTCGTCGGGGCTATCACACACAGCAAAAATGCCGTTAGAGTCGGCTCGCTCAGAACCATCACTGGGGCGGTTGCGAATCCCCAATGCACTGGTGTAGAGGGTAGATGAACCGCCGCCATCGACGTTCACCGCCATATAGGCACCTGCATAACGCATCAAGTCGCCCAGTGCATCGGTGGTCACGCCATCGCTGATTGACGAACGCCCGTCTACCACCATGAAGATGGCAGTAGTACCGTCGGCATTGTAGCCCAGCGCCGAGCGAGGATGCACATCGGGGTTGCCATTGGGATTGGTCTCGCCATTGAGCACAATCCAGGGCTGGCCCGAGATGATTTCACGGGGATTAATGCCCACTCCATTCAACGTGGCATCAAGTGTCATGGTCAAGATGTCGCCATCCTGAAGCGATGCGATGAAGTCCTTGGTCGAGCCACGGCCATGCAGCACGAGGCCCTCGGTAGGCACATCCATGTCGCCAGCGGTGCTGGGAGCGCCCACCACCTGCAACTGGCAGGGCTGGCCAAAGGCAAACGAGTCGTCGCCATCCACATAACGCACGGTAACCTCGGCACAGTCGCCCGTCTGGTTGGTGCCCGAATAATAGGTGGGATTATAGAGTGTTATCTGATTGTTTCCGGCATCGACGTTCACACCGAAAATTGAAGCCGATGTGCCGTCGGACTTCACGATGGTGCCACCAAAGTTCACATGGCCAATGTGTGGCACCTCATCGGCATCGAGGGTAAACTGCAGCTCGCCATCGTTGTTGCGACCACGATAGATGATGCCCTCGGCCATGCTCGACGAGATGGGCGTGCCCACCATCGACACGCCACGGCTCGTGTAGCCGCTTGTCATCCAGAAGTCACCATTCACGCCCACATAATAACGGTTGCCGGGGGCCGACTTGCGCCGGGCCATGCTCGACACTGTTTCACTGCCGGTCATGCGGTCGGTACCGCTCACCGCCTTGAGCGTGACATTAGGACAGCTCAGGTCGATTTGTGAATAGAACACCCTGAGGTGCTTATTGCCACTCTGCAGGAGCAGTGAGGTCTGCGTGGTTCCGGGGCCTACATAGGCATGAAACAACGTGTCGACCGTGTATTCAACGCCTCTTAACGAGTAAGTGGCTTTCTCGGCATGCATGCAAAGCGTGGAGGCTGCAAGCAACAATGAGGCAATAGTTATCTTCTTTCTCATGACTCCAATCCTAATATTATGTTGATTAATCGGGTTACATCACTCACATTCAGGCGGCCGTTGCCATCGATGTCGGCGCGCTCCAGATTCACGGGTTGAACACCCAGTATCATGTTGACCAGAGCGGTCACATCGCTCACGTTCACACGGCCGTCGCCATTCACATCGCCATGCTTAGGTTCTTCAGGAGGAACGGCGGCATACACCGTCTCGAAACCCAGAAACTGCATGGTGTAGCGCTTTCCCACCTCCGAGGCGTCCATGCCAATCTGCATAGAACTCATGGTGATGGGATAATTGCCCATATCGTCGGCATCAATCCACGAAGCGATGGGCAAGTCAATCACATTCTCCTCATTAGGCACGATGGTGTCAGGAGCCACTACCGGATAACTGATGCCCCCTCCGCAGGCCCGCAGGCCGAATGATATCGATTTCATAGGGGCCTCACCAGGGTTCACTCGCACCCTGATGGTATCGGGCAGGCTCCAGAGTCTGAAACTCTTGGTCAAAGTAATTTTGGGTATGCGGGTACTCGAGCCTGTGTATTGGTAAATGAATCCATCGCCTGCAGCTGTCACCTCTACCTCCTTGCCACCCGCTTGCGAAGTCTTCCAGGTACTTACATCGAGATTGGGGTCGATGGGCATCACGCGGGCGGTGGGCTTTTCCACGCTCACCCACATGGTGTCGGTTACGCCGTCGATGGTGCCGGTCACATAGGCCTTGCCATCGGTAATGCCGCGCAACACGCCCGTCTCTGCATCAATGGTCACCACACTCTCATCGCTCGATGCCCAACTGAGGGCACCGCTATAGATGGGCATCTGGTTATCGAGTACTACACACTGCACGTCGACTGCATAGTCACGATAGGTGTCGTTGATAATCGAGTCGTTGGTGATGTCGATGTCATCGACTGTCCCGACAATCTCAACGGGGGCTTCGATGATGGCGCCATTGTAGTGGCCAGTGAGTGTCGCAACTCCCGAGCCCGTTGCATAGAAGGTGGTGCCGTCGTTGATGATCTCACCCATTGACTCGGGGCAAGAGAGGGTCACACCCTTCACATCGAGGTCAAGGAGCATACCATATTTATTATAGCCATAGAACTTGGGCGTGTAAACCCCATATTTGGGTACACGGAGCCTGAAATCCTGGAAACGAATCATGGCAATGGTGTCGTCGTCGGGGGCATTGCTCACACCGAAGATGGCATTGCCATCGGCACGCTCGTTGCCGTCGCTGGGGCGATTGCGAACCCCCAGCGCGCTGGTGTAGAGTGTAGAGGAGCCGCCACCATCTACATTCATGGCCTCGGTAGCGCCCGCATAGCGCATGATTTCACCCAGCACACGGGTGCGCACGCCATCAGATAAAGTGGAACGACCATCGACTACGCAAAAGTAGACCTTGTTGCCATTGTCGCTATAGCCCACACCCGAACGCGGATGCAACTGGGTAGCATCGGGGCGATGAGAGTCCTGATCGATGACTTCGCCATTCTCCACAATCTTGGGATTGCCAGAAATCACCTCCCACGGCTCCACGCTCATGCCGTTAAAGGTCCATGTGGGTGACACCGTAACGGTATCGCCCACCTGCAACTTGTTCACCAGGTTGCGAGCGGTACCGTGAGCATGAATCACATAGCCACCTTTGGGAATGAGCATATCGCCCACCGTACTGGTATCGCTCGTGACCACCATCCTGAAGGGGCGGGCCGTCTCGAAAACTTCTCCATCGGCAAGCACAGCCTGCACCTCACAACATGCGGCGGTTTCGTCGGTGCTGCCGTAGTACAGGTCGTTATAGATGGTTATCTTGTTCTTGTTCGATGCGGCACTCTCGTTGGCATTGGTATTGATGCCACCCAAGGTTGCCTGCGTGCCGTCGGGGCCTGTCACCGTGCCTCCGAAGAAGAAGGGGTTGACATAGAGTTTGCCGTCACGGTCCATGATGAAATTCTTGTAAAGGGTGGCATTGTTGCGGGCACGGAAAATCTGACCTTCAACCACGGTGGAACCCACTGGAGTGCCCACTTTGCTCACGCCACGTGCGGTGTAGCCACTGGTCACGAAAAAGTCGGCATTGATGCCGGCAAAGTAGCGCTTGCCAGGGCGAGACTTGCGCTCAGCCATGGTCGACACGCGCTCGTTGCCCGCCACCTTGTCGGTGGCACACACGCCACTCAGGGTCACATAGGGGTTGGTCATGTCGATGGTGAGGTAGAACACACGCAATTTAGCCGAGCCTGTGTGGAGCCAGAGCGACGTCTGCATGGTGCCCGGCCCCACCTGATTGTGAAACAAGGTATCGACCACATAGGTTGTGCCCATCAGGTTGATGGAGCCTGAAGCCCATGCACTGAGTGTCGCAAGCAGCGACAAAGCCATTGATGTAAATATCTTTTTCATTGCAATTATTATTATATTATTTTCTTCTTAATTCAAACCATAAAGTTACAATAATATATTGGATTGTCCAAATATATTTCTATTTCTACTCATCATTAGACTGGGAAAGGGTGTTCTACAGGGCCACAAAAAACACAGGGATTAGCCCTTGAGCCAATCCCTGCGTTATGAGATGTTAGGTTAGAATCGTAGTTAAACGACACCCAATATGATATTGATTAGTGCCGTGACATCGGAAACATTTACTTTGCCGTCTTTATTCACATCGGCAGTCTCTTCATCCTTGGGAATGACACCCAGAATCATGTTGACGAGAGCAGTCACGTCGCTCACATTCACCTTGCCATCGCGGTTCACATCACCCTTCAGAGGCTCTTCGCCACCGCCGCCCACGTTCTTGCCAATCTCATAGATGCCCATACCGTTGTAGGCCTTGAAGGTGAACAGGGTCACAACCTCGTTGCCCTCGTCATCAACGCTCTTCTCAATGCTGATGCAGTGCACACGCAGACCACTATCGCTCATCTTGCCAACACTGTCGGCGGGCAACTGCCAGTACTTGGTGAGGCCAGCGAGGCTCATGCCTTCGCCTAACTCGCACACATAGATCTGGCATCCGTTACCATTCTTGTCATACTGAGCCTTGGGATAAGCCATGAAGTTGCGGCCCTCGAGCTGGAATTCCACAACGCCGTTGGCGCCCTTGTCGGTCTGTTTCACATCATCAGAAGCCTCTTCAAATGTATCGATGATGGTACCTGTCACGTCATAGAGAACAGGGTCACGACCGAAGCAGTCGATGTAGAAATACTCGCCTGCATAACGCATTTCTTCATCCTCATAGTTCTGCAGCATCTTCACCACAGGACCAAGGCTGAAGCCAGTGGCTGTTTCAGGATAAAAGTCGACGAAATCAACATGGGTGTCGCCGTCGAAGCCGCCTTCCCATTCAGTCTCGCCCTGACTCAGGTGCATCCTGTAAACCGTGGGGAAGCCCGGCTCGGCCGACGAACCGGCAATGGTCATGATGTTGCACTCAGCCTCCTCGCCAGTGAGGTCACCAATCACGTCGAGGTAGTCGGTACGCTGAATGTCACCGCCCTTATCCATTTCCACAACGAGGGTCAACTCGCCAGTCTCGGTGTCCACCATATAGACGGGTACCTCGTTCTGTGCAGTACTGGTCATTGGAGCCACCCAGATATGGTGGAAGTTGTCGACACCAATACTTGCCACACCCAGGAAGCGAGCATAGGGAGCACCATCGAGTGTCAAAGGAAGGTCGGGCAGAGCCGAACCATCAGATGCATTGAAACGGTGTATCACACTCTGCATGAGTGAGTCGTTACCAACAACCACCAGTTTCTCTTCAGAACGCGACACATAGATAACGCCTTCGTCCATCACAGCGGTACGGGCACGCTGACTGCAAATAGCATCGGCTGTGTAGGCTTCGGGAGTATGCACACGGTCATAAATCCACTTGTTCACACATTTGATGTCGTTAACTGGCTCATACACCTGATTATCAGTGATGGCCCAGGCACTTGCACTTGCCACAAGAGCAAGCATTGAAAAGAGTAATTTTTTCTTCATAAGATACGTATTTAAAGGGTTATAATGTTAATATGAATTTCAAATTGTAAAATTAATAAGAATTTGTCAAATAGCAATCACAAATCACAAAAAAATGCTCCCTGAGTGTTCAGAGAGCATTATATCTATGATTTTTAGTATTAATTCACGGCTGAATTGGCATCATGAAACAACACCAAGAATGATGTTGATGAGAGCAGTAACGTCAGATACGTTGATCTTGCCGTCGCCATTCACATCGGCACGCTGTTCGTCCTTAGGAATGACGCCCAGAATCATGTTCACCAAGGCAGTAACGTCGCTCACGTTCACCTTGCCATCGCCGTTCACGTCGCCCTTCAGAGGCTCTTCGCCACCGCCGCCGACGTTCTTACCAATCTTGTAAACGCCCATGCCGTTGTAGCACTTGAAGGTGAGCAGATACACCACCTCAGAACCATCTTCTTCGGCATATTCCACGTTGAATGCGTGGATACGGGTACCACCGTCTGACACATCGCCCAACTTGTCGGCAGGAATTTGCCAGTACTTGGTCATGCCGGCAAGACTCATGCCCTCTCCCAGTTCGCAGATGTTGGCCTGGCAAGCACGCCAAGTTTCGGTACCCTCATCATATCCCTCATACTGAGCGATAGAATAGACGAGGAAATTACGACCCTCGAGTGTGAACTCAGCCACACCGTTAGTACCAGCAACTGGCCACAATTCGGTGGGAACATTCTCGAAGTTGTCGACCATTGAACCAGTGTTGTCGTAAATGGCAGGCATAGAATTGAAACCGTCGATGTAGAAGAGTTCGCCATCATATTTAGCTTCTTCATCTTCCATGTTCAGAATCATCTTGCCATAAGGAGCATAACCCCATTGCGTCACAGTCTCGGGGAAGAAGTCGATGATGTCCATGTAGGTGTCGCCGTCGAAGCCGCCATCCCAGTAATCATCACCCTGGTCGCAGTGCCACTTGTAGATGGTGGGCACCTGTGAACCCACGGCAAGCACATTACAGGGAGCCTCTTCACGAGTGAGGTCACCCATCAAATCGAAATAGTCGATTCGCTGCAACTCACCCTTATCGAGTTCAGCCACAAGGGTCAGTTCACCAGTCTCCTTGTCAAGCGAATAGAGGGGCACTGTTGCCGAAGCGATAAACGAGGCAGGAGCCACCCAAAGGTGACCGAAGTTGTCAACACCCACGCTGTTAGCACCCAGCTGAGCAGTGACGTAACCGCCATCGATGGTGAGCACCAGTTCGGGCAGTTCTTCGCCAGTCTTGGCATCGAAGCGATAAATCACAGCAGCGCTCACTGTATCGGTTCCGGTAATGATGGCTTTAGCCCAAGAACGCGAGACATAGACGACGCCATCGGTCATCACAGCCATGCGGGCATTGGCGTTACAAGCGTCCAGGTTAGTGAACGCATCGGCAGCATGAGCACGGTCGAGCAGCCACAGATTCTGAATCTTAATGTCGTTTACCGGCTCATAGGTGTTAGGATCAACTACTGCTGAAGCGCTTGCAAAGCCTAGAAGCGCTACCGCTGTCATAAGTAAAAATTTCTTCATAATCTTCTTATTTTTAGGTTAATAAATGGATTTGCATTAGAATTTAGCAAAGTTAGCAAGTTTTCTTAAATTTTCAAAATATCTCACCATTTTTTTAAGTATTTCAAACATTATTTAAACATATTAGTGCGGCCCGTTTTGCTTCGGTTTCATTTTTACTTATATCCTCCAACTTTCAACTTAAAAAATTTGCTCGTTGCAAAAGTGTTTTGTAATTTTGTGTTCTTTCAAGACACAATGCATCCTTAAGATAAACCTTATATAATAAAACATACTATTCACATGGCTAATTTAAAACAACTTGTTGAATGTGTGCCCAACTTCAGCGAAGGGCGCAACCCCGAGATCATTAACAACATAACCGACGTGATTCGCAAAGCCAAGGGCGTGAAACTGCTCGATGTGGACCCTGGCGAGGCCACTAACCGCACCGTGGTTACCTTTGTGGGCGACCCCGACTCGGTGGTCGAAGCCGCCTTCCAGCTGGTGAAGCGTGCCGGCGAACTCATCGACATGCGCAACCACCACGGCGCACACCCACGCATGGGCGCTACCGATGTGTGCCCGCTCATTCCCGTGGCCGGCATCACGCTCGAGGAGTGTGCCGTTCTGGCCCGCAAGCTGGCCGAGCGCATCTCAGCCGAACTTGAGATTCCCACCTATTGCTACGAGGCAGCCGCCTTCACTCCCGAGCGCCGCAACCTGGCGGTATGCCGCCAAGGCGAGTATGAGGCCATTGCCGAGAAACTGGTGACCGAGGGCAAACAACCCGACTTCGGTGCCAAGCCGCTCAACGAGCGCATTGCACGCACCGGCTGCACCGCAGTGGGAGCACGCAACTTCCTTATCGCAACCAACTTCAACCTCAATACCACCTCTACCCGCCGTGCCAACGCCATCGCATTTGATGTGCGCGAGAAAGGCCGCCCCGTGCGTGAGGGCAACCCCATTACCGGCAAGCCCAAAAAGGACGAGAACGGCAACACCATCATGCAACCCGGCACGCTCAAGGGCACCAAAGCCATTGGCTGGTATATCGACGAATATAAGATTGCTCAAGTGTCGATGAATATCACCGACATTAATGTGACACCGCTGCATGTGGCCTTCGACGAGGTGTGCCGCTGCGCACAGAACCGCGGCATACGCGTCACGGGTACCGAGATTGTGGGTCTTATCCCCAAGAGCACCCTGATCGATGCCGGCAAATACTTCCTCGAGAAACAGAACCGCTCTACAGGTATTCCCGAAGACGACATCATGCAAATCGCCATCAAGTCGATGGGTCTCGACGACCTCAAGCCCTTCAACCCCCGCGAGAAAGTGATTGAATTCATGTGCGAGGACGATGACGCACAGGGCAAACTCGTGGATCTCACCGTGAAAGGTTTTGCCGAGGAGACTTCACGCGAATCACCCGCTCCTGGCGGTGGCACCATCGCAGCCTACATGGGCGCGCTGGGCGCTGCGCTGGGTACCATGGTGGCCAACCTCTCGAGTCACAAGCCTGGTTGGGATGAACGCTGTGGCGAATTCAGCCAGTGGGCCGACAAGGGACAGGTGGTGATGACCGAACTGCTGCACCTTGTTGACGAAGATACGCAGGCATTCAACCGCATCATGGCCGCCTTTGGCATGCCCAAGACTACCGATGCCGACAAGGAGGCCCGCAGCGCCGCCATCCAGGACGCCACCCTCTATGCAACCCAAGTGCCCCTGCGCACCATGAAGGAGTCATTTAAGGTGTTTGAACTGTGCCGCGCCATGGCCGTGGACGGCAATCCTAACAGCGTGAGCGACGCTGGCGTGGGCGCACTTGCCGCCCGTGCCGCTGTGCTGGGTGCCGGCATGAATGTGAAAATCAATGCCGGATCACTCAAGGACCGTACCGTGGCCGAGGCCCTCATCACTGAAGCCAACGACCTGATTGCCCGCGCCAACCAGGAAGAAGCCGAAATCACTGCTATTGTAGAAACCAAGCTCTAAAGCTGTTCCGTTTGTTGCGTTGTACAACGCAACAAACTAAAACTAAAAACTAAAAACCAAGAACTAAAATACAATGACAAAAGAAGAATTCATTGCCGACATCAGGGCAGGTATTCCCGACGTTCTGCCCGAACCCATGCCTTATGAGGCCGACATCAATCATGCCCCCAAGCGCAAGGACATCCTTACCCCAGAACAGAAGAAACTGGCATTGCGCAACGCGCTGCGCTACTTCCCCGCCAAATTCCACAAGACCCTGTTGCCCGAGTTCAAGCAGGAACTGAAGGACTACGGCCGCATCTATATGTACCGCCTGCGTCCCCGCTACGAGATGAAGGCACGACCCATCGATGAGTATCCCCACAGGAGCCGTCAGGCGGCTGCCATCATGATGATGATTCAGAACAACCTGGACAAGGCGGTGGCACAGCACCCGCACGAACTCATCACTTACGGCGGAAACGGTGCCGTGTTCCAGAACTGGGCACAATATCGCCTGGTGATGAAATACCTGAGCGAGATGACCGACGAGCAGACGCTGGTGATGTATAGCGGACATCCGCTGGGACTCTTCCCCTCGCACAAGAATGCGCCTCGCGTGGTGGTTACTAACGGTATGGTGATTCCCAACTACTCGAAACCCGACGACTGGGAGCGTGGCAACGCCCTGGGCGTGACGCAATATGGCCAGATGACTGCTGGCTCCTATATGTATATAGGTCCGCAAGGCATCGTGCACGGTACTACCATCACCGTGCTCAACGCTGCCCGCAAAGTGATGGGCGAGGAACGCGAAAAACGCATCCCGCTCTTCGTTACCGCAGGTCTGGGTGGCATGAGCGGTGCTCAGCCCAAGGCAGGTAACATTGCCCAAGTAGTGAGCGTGACAGCCGAAATCAACCCGCTGGCAGCCCGCAAGCGCTACGACCAGGGTTGGGTTGACGAACTGCATGAGAACCTCGACGAACTCATCCCCGCCATCCGCAAGGCTGTGGATGAAAAACGCGTGGTGTCGATGGCCTATGTGGGCAATGTGGTGGACCTGTGGGAACGCCTCGCCGACGAAGGCATTCATGTGGACCTGGGTAGCGACCAGACCTCGCTGCACAATCCCTATGCAGGCGGCTACTACCCCGTGGGCTACAGCCTGGAAGAGTCGAAGCGCATGATGGCCGAAGAGCCCGAGCGTTTCAAGGAGTGCGTGTTCGAGTCACTGCGCCGTCAGGTGGCAGCTATCAACCGCCTTACCGCCAACGGTATGTACTTCTTCGACTATGGCAATGCCTTTATGCTCATGGCAAGCCGTGCCGGCGCCGACATCATGAAGGATGAGACACACTTCCGCTATCCCAGCTATGTGCAGGACATCATGGGTCCCATGTTCTTCGATTACGGTTTCGGTCCCTTCCGCTGGGTGTGCACCTCGTGCGACCCGCACGATCTGGAGGTGACCGACCGCCTGGCAGCCGAAGTGATCGACGAGATGATGAACCATGTGACCGACGACATCAAGGGGCAACTTGCCGACAACCTGCACTGGATTCGCGAAGCTGGCAAGAACCACCTGGTGGTGGGTTCACAGGCCCGCATCCTTTATGCCGACTGCGAAGGCCGCACCAAGATTGCGCTGGCCTTCAACGAGGCCATCAAGCGTGGCGAAATCTCAGCACCCGTTGTGCTCGGCCGTGACCACCACGATGTGAGCGGCACCGACTCACCCTTCCGCGAGACCAGCAACATCTACGACGGCAGTCAGTTCTGCGCCGATATGGCTGTGCAGAATGTGATTGGCGACGCCTTCCGTGGTGCCACCTGGGTGAGCATCCACAATGGTGGTGGCGTTGGCTGGGGCGAAGTCATCAACGGCGGTTTCGGCATGGTGATTGACGGCAGCGAAGACTCTGACCGCCACATCCGCGAAATGCTGCTGTGGGATGTGAACAACGGCATTGCCCGCCGCTCTTGG
>JAFZSO010000005.1 GCA_017619355.1 Muribaculaceae bacterium | reverse complement strand
CCGTGAGCAGGTCAACTTCAAGCAGATGGTAGTTGTCGCCGCTGGCCAGCAGGCGGTAGTTGAGCACCGCCTTCAGGGCACCGTCGCGTGGCGTCTCGCTCACGTAGGTCTTGTTGTTCTTCTCCACGGGAGTGAGATAGTGGGTGAGGGTGTCGGCATTCTTGGGCGGCCGGTGGTCGACAATGGCCCAGTAGGTCTTGTGCACGTCGCCACGGCGGAAGAGCTCGTTCATGCGCGACAAACCCTTGCTGGTGCGGGCAAAGACTACCAGCCCGCAGGTGGGCCTGTCGATGCGGTGCGTGACGCCGCAGAACACGTTTCCGGGCTTCTCGTATTCCTCCTTGATCCACTGCCTGACGCGCTCCACCAGAGGTTCGTCGCCCGTGCGGTCGCCTTGGACCAGTTCGCCCGCCTTTTTGTTGACGATGATGATATGGTTGTCTTCGTAGATGATTTGCATGAGGTGAAAAAGAATGAAAAAAATGTTATCAAGGCAAAGTTACTCACTTTTTGTCATGATTAAGAAAGAAAAGTTGGAAAAACGGCACAGAATAGGTAAAAATGCTATTTTTTTGGTTAAAACCCCACTTTTAACAATTAAAAATTAGTATAAATCAAAAAAAATGCTTTTCTTTGCAAATAGAATTTAGCATAACAATGTTAAGAGACTGTTAAGTTAAATAAATGAAAATCAGAGAGAACCGATGTCTCGCCACCAAGTGTAGAGAGTTGCGTCGGCTCTGATTTTATCATTATAATAACATGATTAACAGAACCTTACTGGAAAACTTTAAATTATTAATAATAAATCAGTGCTTATGAGTCTTAAAAAAATTCTTGCGCTCTTCATTCTTGCGATAACCTCGCTCGCCATGGTCGCTCAGGTCAAGGTTACAGGTGTGGTTCTCGAAGATAATGGCGAGCCAGCAATTGGTGCCACTGTGTTTCAAAAAGGTAAGCCAGGCAACGGTACGGCAACCGATATCGATGGCAAGTTTACCCTCACAGTGCCTAATGGTTCTCGAATCATTGTCAAGTCAATTGGTTTCGAGGATTATGAGTTTGCCGCTAAAGCCGGCGAAGTGAAAATTCAACTGAAGCAAGCTGGACAGGTGCTCGACGAAGTCGTGGTGACCGGTATCCAGAAGATCGACAAGCGCCTCTTTACCGGTGCCGCCACTCAGGTCGATGCCGAGAAGACGAAGCTGTCGGGTGTGCAGGACATCAGCCGTGGTCTCGAAGGCCGTGCCGCTGGTGTGCAGGTCTCGAACGTGACTGGTACGTTCGGTACCGCACCCAAGATTCGTGTGCGTGGTGCAACGTCTATCTACGGTACGTCGAAACCGTTGTGGGTGGTCGACGGTGTGGTGCTTGAGGATGCAGTAGAAATCAGTGCCGACGACCTCTCGTCGGGCGACGCTGTGACACTGATCTCCTCGGCTATCGCCGGTCTGAACGCCGACGACATTGCGAGCTTCCAGATTCTGAAGGACGGTTCTGCAACCTCTATCTACGGTGCCAAGGCAATGGCTGGTGTGATTGTGGTGACGACCAAGACGGGTCGTGCCGGACACACCTCCATCAACTACACCGGTGAGTTCACCTACCGTCTGAAACCCAGCTACCGTGACTACAACATTTGTAACTCACAGGAGCAGATGGGTATCTACAAGGAAATGGAAGCCAAGGGCTGGCTCGAGTTTGCCTCGCTTGCCGGTTCATCTAACACCGGTGTGTATGGTAAGATGTATGACTTGCTCGACACTTACAACCCTGCCACTGGCCAGTATGGTATGGCTAACACCGCCAAGGCCCGCAACGCTTATCTGCGTGAGGCCGAGTTCCGCAACACCGACTGGTTCGACCTGTTGTTCGACAACAACATTCTGCAGAACCACGCCGTGAGTATCTCGGGTGGTACCGACAAGGGCAGCTTCTATACCTCGGTATCGGTAATGCTCGATCCAGGATGGTACAAGTCGAGTCATGTGGAACGCTACACCTTCAACGCCAATGCTCAGTATAACCTCACCGAGAACATTCGTGTGAAACTGTTGACCAGTGATAGCTACCGTAAGCAGAAAGCTCCTGGCACGCTCGCACAGGACATCGACGTTGTGAATGGTGCTGTGAGCCGTTCGTTCGACATCAACCCGTTCAGCTACGCTATGAACACTTCGCGCACGCTGAGCGCAACCGACTACTACAAGCGCAACTTCAGCGACTTCAACATTTTCGAAGAACTCAAGCAGAACTACATCGACATCAGTGTGGCTGACCTGAAGTTCCAGGGCGAACTCAACATCCGCCCCGTGAAGGGACTTGAGATTAACCTGCTGGGTGCCTTCCGTAGCAGCCAGAGTGACCAGAACCACTATGTGCTCGATAACGCCAACCAGGCACTTGCCTACCGTGCCGGTATCGATCCCGAGGACGCTCTGATACGTTCATCGAACCCCTATCTGTATACCGACCCCGACGACTCGAACTCACTTCCTATCTCGGTTCTGCCTAAGGGTGGTATGCTGTTCTACCATAAATATAAAATTGACCAGTACGACTTCCGTGGAACCGCCCAATATAATAAGGTGTTTGCCAATGTTCACTCGATTAACGTGATGGGTGGTATGGAAGCCAGCAAGGTGAAACGTATGGAGCAAGTGTTCCAGGGCTGGGGCATCGTTTACAACAACGGTAACCTGCCGTTCACCGATTGGCATCTGTTCAAGCAGCAGCAAGAGGAGAACACCAACTACTTCTCTCTGCCCATCCGCAACACCCGCAACCTGGCCTACTTCGGTACCGGTACTTATAGCTACGCTGGCCGTTACATGTTGGTGGGAACCATCCGTTACGAGGGTTCTAACCGCATGGGTCACTCCAACCAGAGCCGTTGGCTTCCCACCTGGAACATTTCGGCAGGTTGGAACGTGTATGAGGAGCCCTGGTTCAAGAACTGGAAGGGCAACCGCGCTTTGAGCTATGCCAAGCTGCGTCTGTCTTACTCGCTGACAGCTGAGGCTGGTCCTACGGGCTATGCCAATGCCGAGGCTCTGTATTATCCCGACAAGCCCTGGCGCCAGGAAACCACTGCACAGGAGCTTGCACTTGAACTGAGCGGTCTTGCCAACAGCGAGCTCACCTACGAGAAGAAGCACGAGCTCGACGTGGGTGTTGACCTCGGTTTCTTGGACAACCGCATCAACCTGGTGTTTGACTGGTACAAGCGTAACAATTATGACCTGATTGGTCACATCTACACCGAGGGCGTGGGTGGTCAGACTGGTAAGTATGCCAACGTGGCCGAGATGTCGTCGCACGGTGTCGAGTTCACCCTGTCGACTCGCAACATCTCCACCGAGACATTCAACTGGACCACCGACTTCACCTTCTCTTATGCAGTAACCAAGATCACCAAGCTGCTCTCTCGCTCGAGAATCATCGATCTCGTTGGTTCGTCGGGTTATGCTCTTGAAGGTTATCCCCAGCGTGCTATCTTCTCGATTCCCTTCGTACGCCTCGACTCTCACGGTGTTCCCGTGGTGCTCAACGAGGATGGTGAGGAAACCAGCTCGAGTGTTTATGTGAACTTCCAGGAATTTGATCAGGACAAGATCAGGAACACTATGAAATATGAAGGTCCCGTCGATGCACCTTACACCGGTGGTTTCGGCAACAACTTCTCATGGAAAGGTCTGCACCTGAACATCTTCATGACCTATCAGTTTGGTAACAAGATTCGCTTGACTCCGACCTTTTCTTCGGCCTACAGCGACCTGACCGCTATGCCCAAGGAATTCAAGAACCGTTGGGAAGTACCCGGCGATGAGGAAATTACCACAATTCCTGTGATTGCATCACGCCGTCAGGTGTATTCTAACAACTATCTGGGTCGTGCCTACAATGCCTACAACTACAGTACTGCACGCGTGGCAAGCGGTAGCTTCATCCGCATGAAGGAGATTTCTCTCACTTACGACCTGCCCACAAGCTTCATCAAGCATCTGCGTCTCAACAGCGCATCGCTCAAGGTGGCAGCAACCAACTTGTTCCTGCTCTATAGCGACAGCAAGCTCAATGGTCAGGATCCTGAGTTCGTGAACGCTGGTGGTGTGGCATCGCCCAACCCCAAGCAGGTCACATTCACTGTTAGATTCGGACTTTAATAACAATAACAAGAAAATTGAAAAATCTATGAAATTAAGATATTTAACAATCGTAGCAGGGCTGTTGCTGTTGAGTCTGCCTTCTTGTAAGGATTTTCTCGACGCCGCCCCCGATACTCGAGTTGAACTCGTGACGGTTAAGCAGTTGCGCGAGCTTCTTGTTACAGGTTACATGCAATACAACTATGCCATCGTAGGCGAGCTGTCGAGCGACAATGTGATTGACAACAACTCTCCCGACGAGAATGGTAAGCGCTATAACCTGACCGCCTATGATCTGGGCGACGAGGAGCTGTATGCCTGGAATGATGTGAAGTCGAACATCAGCAGTGATTCTCCTTCCACCATCTGGTCGGGCTGCTATCATGCCATTGCCACCGCCAATGCCGTGCTGGAGCGCGTGGCTGAACTGGAAGCCGATCCTTCAGGCTTATCCGATTCTGAGCTGGAAACGCTCTCGGCTGTGAAGGGCGAAGCTCTCCTGATTCGTGCTTATCACCACTTCATTCTGGTGAACTTCTTCTGTATGCCCTATCAGGGCGATAACCCTGTGACCGTTAACGGCAGGACTGTCGACTATCAGGGTATTCCCTATATGACCAAGCCCGAAACCGAGGTGAAACCTCACTATGATCGTGGTACCGTGGCCGACGACTATCGCATGATCGAGGCCGACATCGAGGCTGGTGTTCCTTTGATTAACGACGCTATTTATGAGTCACCCAAGTATCACTTCAACCGTGCCGCTGCCAACGCTTTCGCCGCTCGCTTCTATCTGTTCAAACGCGACTATGAGAAGGTGGTGAAATATGCCGATGCAGCATTTAATGGCGTGGATCCTTCTGAAATGATGAGCGACATTTGGGCACACCGCGGTGAGATGTACTACATCAGCGATATTGGTCGTTACTACACTTCTACTTCTCGTGCCAACGTGTTCCTGTGCATGTCGAGTTACTCGACTTGGGCACGTCGTAATCACGGCTATCGTTTCCAGTGCCATCGTGAGGCTAAGCGCGCGACCATCGAGGGTCCTGGCCCGACTTGGAAGAACTGCAAGTGGCGTAACACCCAGACCAACGAGGTGTTCTCGATGCATCCTTGCTTCAATGGTCTGTGCGGTACTGCAGGTTCGTCGGAGTATGGCAAGTACTTTGGCGGCATCTTGGCCGAGCAATTTGAATATACCGACAAGTTGGCCGGTATCGGTTACGCTCACATGGTGCGTGCCGAATTCACCGCCGAGGAAACCCTGTTGTGCCGTGCCGAGGCCAAGCTCTTCCTGGGCGACCGTCAAGGCTGCTTCAACGACCTGAAGATCTGGGACGACAGCAAGCAGAAGATCGGTGAGGAGAACAGTGGTCTCCAGGAGCTGACTCCTGACCTGATCGAGCTCTTCTACAGCCCGAACGACGAAGGTCGCAAGTGGGGTATCATGAAAGAAGTCCGCATCGACGAGGTTTGCCCCAGCGACAAGTATCACCTGACCGACGACATGAAGGCCTTCATGCAGTGCATCCAGCACTATCGCCGCATCGAGACCATCCACACCGGTATGCGCTGGTTCGACATCAAGCGCTACGGCATGTCGTTCTCACACAAGATGGGACAGAGTGAGATCATTCGTCTCGAATTCATGGATCCGCGTTATGCCATCCAGATTCCGAGTGAGGTGATTTCGGCTGGCTTCGATGTGAACCCGCGTCCTGAAAAGACCTCTGGAGGTGAAGCCACTGTGATTAGCAGCAAAGTTATTGTTCCTGTTAAATAATCTAAGAATATGAAATCAATGAAATATTATTTAATGACTTTGCTGATGGCGGCTATCTGCTCCATGGCATTGTCATCGTGCAGCGACGATAAGTTCACTGAAACCATCTTCCCCGATGAAGAGGATGTGCTGGATCCCACCAGTGCCACCTATCAGCTCGACAAGTGGCTGCGCGAGAATTATCTGGAGGTCTATAACCTCGATTTCCGTTACAAGATGCAGGACGTGGGCACCAATATGAACTATGAGCTTGTGCCTGCAACTTATGAAAACTCGATCGACCTGGCCGTGCTCGCCAAGTATTTGTGGTTCGACGTCTATGGCAAGGTGGTGAGCCCCGAGTTCCTCAAAATGTATGGTCCTCGCATCATTCACCTGATTGGTTCGGCTGCCTATAACCCCTCTAACGGCTCCATGATTCTGGGTCTTGCCGAGGGTGGCATCAAGGTGTCGCTGTTCCGTGTGAATGATATGGATGTGAACGATTTTGAAATGATGAATGAGTACTACTTCAAGACCATGCACCATGAGTTTGCGCACATCTTGCACCAGACCAAGTCTTATCCCGTTGAGTTCAACACGCTGTCGGTCGGACATTACGATGGTTCTAACTGGACGTCCCGTGGCGATGAAGTTCATTCACTCGGTTTCGTGACCAACTATGCATCAAGTGCCTTCCGTGAGGACTTTGCCGAGACCATTGCCAACTACATTGTGCTCACCGACGCTCAGTGGGATCGCATCTATGAGCTGGCAGCCCGTGGTTGGACCACCGACAACAGCGATGACCCCACTGCAAGTTACTACTGCTACTTCTACTACTCCAACAACGAGATTGATGAAGACAAGAAGAATTATATTAATGAGTCTGATGTGTTCACAGAGGTCGACGAAGATGGCGTGACTCAGCTCTACTACCGCACACAGCGCGATAGCGAGGGCAACCGCATCAAGGTTTATCCTGTGCCCGACACCGACGGCATCGATGGCGTTGCTATCTTGCAAAAGAAGATAGAGATTGCCCGCACCTGGTTGCGCGACGACTGGGGCGTGGACCTCGACGCTTTGCGTGAGGAGGTTCAGTACCGCCAGACTCACTATGATATTGAAGCTCTGCGCAAGCAAGTGACTGATATTAAATAATGATGTATTAATCTTATAATTTCAGCATATTATGAAGAAATTCTTAAATATTTCAATCCTTTTGCTCGTGGCGTTGACAATGGGCTTCACCTCATGTAGAACTGAGGATAAGGACCTGTTCGAAGACTCAGCGGCTCAGCGTCTCGCCAAGTCGAAGGAGTATTTTTCCGACATACTTCTTGACAAGGGCGGCAAGTGGCAGCTGGAGTATTTCACTACTACCAGCGAGCCTGGTTACATCTACCTGTTCACCTTTGCCTCCGATGGTTCTGTCACCATCTCGGGTGAGAACAAGTATATTGGTCAGGTATTATCTCCCAGTAATACTGATCCCGTGTATGGCAGTGCTGTTTCGATGTGGGAAGTGATTACCGACAATGGCCCCGTGCTGTCGTTAAACACTTACAACAAGTTCTTCCACCTGTTTGCCGATCCTCATGATATCTACGACACCGACTACAACGAGCAAGGTTATGGCCATGAGGGCGACTATGAGTTCGACCTGATGAAGTACTCTAACGACACCCTTTATATCGAGGGCAAGAAGCATGGTGTGAGCATGATCATGACTCGCGTTGCTGCCGATGTCGACGACCACCAGTATCTCGATGAGGTGGTGGCTCTGAAAGACTCGCTCTTCCACGCCAAGATTCCCACCAACTTCATCAACCTGCCCAGCGGCTATCGTTATGTGGTGAATGGCGGTGCGTCGCTCATGCTGGATCTCTATCCCGAAACGGGCGACCCTATCAGCGAGACTGAGAGCTACAATGCCCTGGTAACCCACGATGGTCTCACTTTCATGTATCCTCTGATACTTGAAGACCGCAACACCGGAGAGGTTTATGAGTTCCAGAAGTTCAGCCTGGCACCCGATGGTTCGCTCGTGTGCCGCGAGAATCCTGAAATCACCATCACTGCCGATGCGCTCAATGGTATGATTACTGATACCAAGCTTCAGTGGAAGTTGAACACGACAAAGAGTTCTGAAAGCGGTTTCATGGAGGCCTATAACGCTCTCAAGGACCAGCTGCTTGCTGCCAACAAGAACAATGGTATCACGCAGGTTCTTCTCTACTTCGACAAGAATTTGGGTCCCATCGTCAATCCAGAGGCTCAACCGCAAGACCAAGTGCATGCTGGCCAGTTAGTGCTGAGTGTGACCGTCAAAGTGCGCGTCAAGACCACGACCCGCACCATTCCCTGTCTCTTCTACTTCGATGTGGAAAAAGAGGGCCATGACGTGATTGGATTCAAGTTCAATGGCGAAACCGACAATGCTGCCGCCCAGTATAGTCAGAATTTCGACAAACTCCCTGGCTTGGCCAACTCTCTGGCTTCGTCCAAGTACAAGCTGAGCGCGGCTTCGTTACTGGCTCCTATTCAGATTAAGATGGAGGAAGCTTCGAATTCGTCGAACTACATAGTTCTTGATGTAATTCGTAAATAAGACTTATAAAGAATCTCCTCTGGCGGCCCTTTAGCTGGCCGCCAGACGGGGATTTAACTGAAATAACCAATTAATCTCTATATTTATTAATTTCTAAATTTTAATTACAATGAAAAAGTTTTTACTTTTAGGAGCTGTTGCAATATTTGCTGTTATGGCAGGTAATGCACAGATTAAGCATGTTGAGAAGGTTAGGAATGTTGATATTCCTATGCCAGAACTCATTAAGCAGGCTCCATTGAAAAAGATGGAGGTAGCTCAGATCAACGAAAACAGGAACTCGGTTCATGCTCCCATGATTGCTGCTCCCAAGGCTAACGTAAAGGCGTGGTACAATCGTCCTGCCGGTACTTTCTATTGGACCACTGTGGCTCAGGATGGTGACCTTGCAGGTGGTTGGGGTATTCCTTGGATTCAATTGAAGCCCTATTCAACCTACACTTGGAAGAATGTGAGCGAAGGCGCCACTTCTTATCAGTGGACAGTTGAATACTGGAATGGTGAAGAGTATACCACCTATGGGGATGAATCCGTGGATCTGGTGACAGAATATAACATGGAAATGCCCGATGCTCCCTATCTGTTGGCTAACGCTGAGGGTGGTGAGGACGAGTATAATTTCTTCATGCTGACGAAGTCTGATAAGGATTATGAGAAAGTTAATGGTTCTACATTCAATTACCCCAGTGCAGCCGCAATTACATCTTGGAATGCAAATGGTTATCGCATCTTCGGTATGTCTCACCCTGCCATTCTCCGCGACCGTAGTCAAGATGGCTACACATATACTTATTATACTGGTGCTACTCCTCATGGTAGCAACGCTACTGGTTATTGGTTTGGCAAGAACGACAGCGGCTTTGATGCTATCTGTCAGGTGGTTGAAAAACCCGAGCATCCTTATGCTCTGAAGTCGGTGGCTGTTGATCCGGCTACGGTACGTGTGGGTCTTGAGCCAGGCACTCTCACCGCTAATGTCTATAAGCTGCTTGTTGATCAGCCTCAGTATGTAGATGATGGTAAAACTGCTGCGGAGTTGTTGGAAGATGATTTGGAACTCCTTGCATCTATGACTCTTGAAGTTGATACCGCTTTGGCTGAACATAGTTGGTTAATCTTCCCCGTTATGGAAAAGGAAGGCGACCTCGAGTTTGAGAGCTCGCTCCACATTGACTTCCCCATCCTGGTCGAAATCACTGGCTACAATGGTGAACACTCTATAACTGATGATGGTGAACTGCTTACTGCCGATAATGGTATGCTCGATTTCTCGGCTTGTATTACTACCGATGAGATTCCCGAAGGTTTCGGTGAAATGGCATTCATCAAACGCTTCAAATACTATGACTTTGATGAAAATGATGAGCCCTATCTGCTCGATGAGCCCTATTATGTTTACGAAGGTCTGAATAACTTCTTCTCAAGCGGTGAACTGAAGGCTGGTTTCTCTATCTTGTTTGAAGTGGAGATGCCCTTCATCGTTTATTACTACAACGCTGAGGATGGAGAATATGAGTTCCCCATTGAAGGTGGTTCGTTCGAGAAGACATATACCAGCGAGACCGGCGGCAGTCTCACGGTTGATAAGCTCAGCCTGTACTCTTGGGAACCCAGCGATGTGTGGACCATCATGACTCCCGAAGGCGAAGATATTCCCGACTGGCTGACGATTGAAACTGAAGACATGATTGATGAAGAGGAAGACGAATTCTCGGGTGAAGTGCAACTGGATATTCAGTGCGAACCTCTGCCCGAAGGCGTGAAGGGTCGCGAGTGCACCGTGGTGTTCACTTATCCTGGTGCTGAACTCACCTATCACTTCACTCAGGGTGATACCACTACTCCTGTATTGCTCAAGGGTGACGTGAATCGCGACGGTAAGGTGAACGTGAGCGACGTGACCGCTCTGATCAACATGATTCTGGGTGTGATCACTAAGGACGAAGAGAGTGCCGACGTGAACAAGGATGGCAAGATCAACGTCAGCGACGTGACCGCTCTCGTCAACATCATTCTTGGCACCAGTGCTGAATAATGATGTGATAAACCGATAAAAGAGGAATACAGTTTCTTAACATATTGTTTATCCTCTCGTTTGGGGTGGCTGTGAAAGCCATCCCAAACTTTTTTGTGTCTTTGAAAATAGTTCGGAGTTCTCGGAGACCTCTGAGTTCTCAGAGATCTCGGAGTTAGGAGATAAGGATGGATTATATTACAGGAGGTGCTGGAGGAGGATGGCGTCGTGGTAGGTGGTGCCACGCTTCACCCAGGCCTGGAGGGTGCCTACCTCGCGGTAACCCTCGTTCCGGAACAGTGCCAGGCACTCCTCTCCATCGACAAGAATCTTCACATAAAGCTGCTTCATGCCAATGTGACCCGCCGCATAAGCCTCAATGAGATGCAAGGCATGCCTACCATATCCCTTGCCGCGATACTCGCCAGCGATGTATAGCCCCAACTCGGCACGGTTGTTCAGTGGGTCGAAGTTCATCAGGTCGAGCAGTCCCACAGCCTCGCCTGTGGCGGTCAGCGTCACCACAAAGCGCACCTGACGGTTCTCGTAGATGTCGCCCGTGTAGTCCTGCAGGTATTGCCACAGCATCTGTCGCGAAAAGGGCGCCATGGTGTCGGTCACGGTCCAAAGGTCGGTATCGTTCTCCCAGCGGTAGAGCAAATCAAGGTCGGTAGGCTCGATGGCTCGCAGGGTAATGGTGTCGTTGCTCAGCAGTTTTTCCATACGATTCTATTGCATTTTAGGTGATATGATGAGTTGGTTGGCCTCACTAAAGATGTGGAAGTTCAGCCCCTTGCGCGAGTAGCGGGCTATCGTTGCCACTATTTCGCTATAACTGTAGGTGGCGTCGTCGAGCAGCACCTGAGCTTTGCCCTCGGTGGGCACCGTGGTGGCATAATGTGCTATTGCCGCCTGTGCTGCCACCTGGGCGGCGCGCTGGCTCAGAATCACCCAGTTGCTGGGTTTCTCGGCCTTGCCTTTGCGGCAGAACACCTTCTTGAGCAGCCGTTTGGCGATGGCAAACGACTGGCGCACCCACACGCCCAGCTTGATGAACGGATACACCACCACTCTGAAACGCGGGAAGTGCTTGCGGTAGAAGATGAGCATGGCGTTGTAGAAGATGCGCACATATTGCAGCGAGTCCTTCTTGGTGCTCTCGCCCTTGTAGTGAATGATGTTGACGGGCAGATACCAGTTCTCATAGCCCGCCTGCACCATGCGGTACGACAGGTCGATGTCCTCGCCATACATGAAAAAGTCTTCGTCAAAGCCCTTCAGCTGGTGCAGCAGACTGGTTCGGCACAACATATAGGCCCCAGCAAGAATGTCCACCGCATGCGGCTCATGCTCGTCGAGAAAGCGCAAGTGATACTTGGCAAAGAGCCGCGACTTGGGAAACAGTTTCGACAGGCCGAATATCTTGCAGAACGACACCCATGGCGACGGGAAGGCACGCTTCGACTCGGGCAGGAAATGGCCGTCGCCGTCAATCATGTGCACGCCTATCGCGCCGCATTTGGGGTGGCTGCGCATCCATGCCAGCGGTTCCTGCAGGCTCTCGCGGGTGATGATGGTGTCGGGGTTCAGAATGAGCGAGAACTCGCCCTTGGCCTGCATGATGGCCTGATTGTTGGCGCGCGCAAAGCCCACATTCTCTTGGTTCTCGATAAACTTCACATCAGGGAAGCGTGGCTTCACAAAAGCCATCGTGTCGTCGCCCGACAGGTTATCGACCACGATAATCTCTCCGTCGAGGCCTGTAAGCGCCTCCTGTGCCGAACGCAGCGTCTGCTCCAGGAAGTACTTCACGCGATAGCTCACTATGATAATCGACAAGTCCAAATCAGCGGTCTATTAAGCTTAATATTATATAACGCAGCAATTCCCATATTATTGCCCCAACTCCCAAAAAAAGTTTATTCTCACACATTGTGCCGTTCACTTCGATAGAAGTGGGCGGCACTGTGTGATAGCGGTGTGAATGGAAACTGCACTTCGGAGATGTGCAGTTGTGGTGGTGTGTGGGTTACTTGCCGGAGAGGAGGAAACGGCGCAAGGAGGCGTAGCCTGAATTCATACTCACCACATGGCGTGTTCCACGCAGGTACTGCAGCATGGCATTAGGCACAGGAATGCTTTGTTCCAGCGCATTCTCCACCGCATCGATGTATTTTGCCGGATGCGCCGTAGCCAGCGCCACACCCGTCTCGCCCGGATGCAGCAGCCTGCGCAACGCTTCCAGTGCCAGAGCGCCGTGCGGGTCGGCCAGGTATCGGCGTTCAATCCACAGCCGGCGCATCGAGTCGTGTATCTCGCTGTCGCTCATCGAAACCCCTGCCACCTCGCGCGCGATGGCCTCGTGCGAACCGCCAAACAGGTCCATGATGCGTGGGAAATTGCGTGGATTGCCCACGTCGATGGCTTTTGCCAGCGTCTGCACCATTCCTTGCGGCTCGAACTTGCCCGTGCGCAGATAACGGGTGAACACGTCGTTGGCATTGTCGGCGGCAATGAAGCGCTTCAGCGGCAACCCCATGCGCTTGGCCATGATGCCCGCCGTGAGATTGCCCAGATTGCCGCATGGCAGCGAGATGACCACCTGTTCGAGCGAACGCCCCTGACGCTGCAGCTGTGCTATGGCGTAGAAGTAGTAGAACAACTGGGGCAGTAATCGTGCGATGTTGACCGACCGCGCGCTGGTGAGCAACATGTGGTTTTTCAGGTCTTGGTCGGCAAAGGCCTCCATAATCATGTTGCGGCAGTCTTCGAGCGAGCCGTTCACCTCAATGGCGGTCACATTGCCGCCCAGCGTGGTGAATTGCGCTTCCTGCAGGTTGTCAAGCCCGTCTTGCGGATAAAGTACCACCACACGCACCCCAGGCCGGTTAAAGCAGCCGTTGGCCACTGCACCGCCCGAGTTGCCAGTGGTGGCTACCAGCACCGTTACCTCCTTGCCGTGCTTCGTGGCAAAGTGGCTTAGCAGTCGGCCCATGAAGCGCGCTCCCACGTCTTTGGAACTCATGGTGGGTCCATGATACAGTTCCAGCGAGAAACGCTTGTCATCGACCTGCACCAGCGGAATCTCGAAGTTGAGCGTGTCATCGATGATTTCTTTGAGTTTCATGGAGTCAACGGCACCCTGCAGGGCAAAGTTGGCCACCGCATAGCTGATTTCTTGCAGCGTCATCATCCTCATGTTGTTGATAAACGCCTGCGGCAGCTGTGGGATGTGCTCCGGCATGAACAGGCCGCCATCGCGGGCACGGCCTTGCATCACCGCCTGCTCGAGGGTGGCAAATTCGCTGGGGTTATTGGTGTTATAATATCTCATGCATGCAATCTTTTTAGTTTTCTGGCCTTACTGGCCGTTCTAGCCTCTCTAGAATATCTCTAATTCCTTGTTTACTCGTCAGCTTGTTAGCTCGTCAGCTCGTCAGCTTGTCAGCCCTTAATCACCGTTCCTGGCGCGGTGGGGTTGAAAGTGTTCTTTACCCACACGGGAATGTGCTTCACGGCCACCGGGGCAATGGTGGGTGCGTAAATCACCTTGGCACCCGCGTCGCACATGCGCTGTGCCTGCTCATAGGTCATCACGGGTATCACCTCGGCGGTGGGGTCGGTGCGCGGGTCGGCCGTCATGAAGCCGTCCACGTCGGTCCATATCTCGAGGCACTCGGCATTGAGGGCGGCGGCAATCAGGGCAGCGGTAAAGTCGCTGCCGCCACGACCCAGATTAGTCTTCACGCCCGTCTCCACATCGGCGGCTATGAAGCCCTGTGTCACGTGCACGCGCTCGGTGCGGCCGTCGAACTCTTCGCCGATGAGCCGCTCAGTGGTCTCGGCATCCAGAATGCGCTCGGTAGCGGTATCCATCGTCTTGATGAAATTGGGCGAGAAATGAGGAACAGCCCCATCAATCATCGACGCCACGATGGCCGACGACATGATTTCGCCGTGGCTCACGATGGCGTCGCTCACGCGCTCGACAAAGTCGGGCGCAAGTTCCTCGTTGGCATAGAGCATGGCATAGAACGAGGCGAGACCCTCGTCGATAAAGGTGTTGACCACACCCAGGCACTCCTGCTGCCGCTCCTCGGGCACCACGCCCGCAATCACGTCGGCATGGCGCTGCTTCAGCGCGTTGAGCAGAGTCTCATAGCTGGCGTCGTGCCGCTTGGCGAGTTCGGTCATTTGAATGAGTTGATTGGTAACGCCTCCCAGGGCCGAGACCACAACAATCACCTGTTGCTGGCACTCGTCGATGATGGCTTTCACGTTGTGCAGACTTTGGACAGTGCCCACTGAAGTCCCACCGAATTTAATGACTTTCATAGCTAAAACAGCGGTTAATGGTTAAGTTGTTGTAAAGATAAGAAAAATTGAGATAAAAAACCACTTTTTAGAAAAATTATTACAAAAAATGACGTGAGTTTTATAACTTTGAACCTGAAAATGGAAGAACTCAACCAAGACATATTCAATCTGCTCGACGACCAGCCCATGCCCGCACGCGGTTCGCTGCTCGTGGCCAAGCCCACGGTGCAGGACTTCATGTTCAACCGCACCGTGATTGCCGTGGTCGATCACGACTCCGAGAACGGAACCATGGGGCTCATCGCCAACAAGTTGAGCGGCTTCATGGTGCACGATGTGTTACCCGATGTGGCCTCGCTCGACCTGGAGATTCCGCTCTATGTGGGCGGGCCCGTCCACACCGATATGCTCTTTTTCCTGCACACCCTGGGCGAGCAGGTCATTCCCGAGTCGCTCAAGATAGGCCGTGGGCTCTACTTTGGTGGCGACTACGAGGCCATGAAGCAATATCTGGCCGAGGGCAATCCCGTCGAGGGCAAGGTGAAGTTCATCATAGGCTACAGCGGCTGGGAGGCCAAGCAGCTTGAGGGCGAGATTGAACGCCACGACTGGGCGGTGCTCAAGCACATGACACCTGCCGAGGTGCTCGCCGACCAGGAAGAGGAGATGTGGCGGCAGGCGGTGGCCCGCTTTGGCGACAAGTACCGTCTGTGGCAGAACTGGCCCCGCGACGTCCACCAAAACTAACCCTCCCCCTCAACCCTCATCCCTCAACCCTCAACTCTAAACTCTAAACCCTCAACCCCTGCGAAGCAGGAACTCAACCCTAAACCAACAAGAGAGCCACCCCACAGGGGCAGCTCTCTTTGTTATTTTGAGTATTGCAGCAGCGGCTAAAGAATGTAACAAAGAAATGGGTGCGGCTGCAATGCAGGTTGCTTTTTCACGTCAATTATTAGTTGACACCCAGAATCATGTTGATGATAGTGGTCACATCCATCACATTCACCTCACCATCACCATTCACATCGGCATTGTCGAAGTTGAATGGGGTGGGGTTCTTCTGCAGGATGTAGTTGATGATGGTAGTGACGTCGTTCACATTCACCTCGCCGTCTTCATTAGCGTCGCCAAGCGTGATAGGAGTAGCCAACTTCGCAATCATGAGCTTCATGTCGGCATAGTTGAGAGTGAGGTCGTAGGTGCCGGCAGGAATCTTGTAGGCCTGACCGTTTTCATTGGTGAGGCTCAGGTCGATGCCCAGCATCTCGTCGGTCACCAGGAAGTCGCCATCGCTTACAGCGCCAAACATGTAGGGAGCAATGCCGTCCCAGTCGTCGGCTGCTTCAAGCAACTTGGTGCTGAATTTGAAGAAGTTGTAACCATCGTTACGGCCGTCGCATACGATTTCGGCAGTGTAGAGACCTGATTCTTCATCAAGAGTCATCTGTTGGCCAACATTGGTAGCCCAGGTGTTTTCACCCACTTCACCCAAGATGTATACATCAGGAGTAGTTGCCTCTACAGGCCATACGAACTCGCTTCCAACGAGTGTGATGGTGGCAACGCCACGGCGGCCAAGCCAGTAACCGGTCTCCTCATCATAACCTGTCCATTCAGTGTTTGTAGTAAGGGTGGTTGCTGTACCTGTACCTTCGAGATAACCTATAGAGTTGCCATCTAAGCCATAAAGCACATAGGCACCATTAGAGTTGGAGAACAAGGTAACAGTGTCGGCAACCCAAACGTTGTTATAGCCCATATAAATGGTTACAGGGTTATCGGAAAGTCCAGCCCAGTTGTTAATGGTAATAACATAGTCTTCGCTTTCGCTGATTCCCATTGCAGCACCCCAAGTGAAACTGTTGTAATCATAGGTCATTACACCATTGTTAGTGTCATTCACTTCAAATTCACTGCCAGGCTTCCATAGCGGAGTCAGGTAGTAGCCTGCATACGTACCAGAAGCAATCTCACGGAAGAACCAAACGTTGCTGAACAGAACGATGAATTCACCATTAGTAAGACCACCAACAGAGGTATAGTACCAGCCTGAGTTCTCATCATCCTCTTCGTCTTCATAGTAGAACACGCCCTTGATGTAGCAGGTTCCATAATTGCTGGTATAAGAGGCCAATTCTTCATCGCTTAAATCAAAACCCACATAGCCGTAGCTCGCATAAGTCTCGGTGTCGATGGTTGCAGTAATAGGAGCATCAAACATGCCTGCGATTTTGAACGTGCCGGCTTCGTCATCAGCACCGTACATCACGACGGGATCGGTGTAAGTGCCGGTTGTTTCAACTGTATCAGGGTCAACACCCCAATCGTTGGCCATTTCGTAAGTCCAGTCGTAACCGCCTTCGAAGTCAGAGGCTTTTGTTACAGGATTGTTTAATTTAATAACGTTGGAAGCATTGTTTGCAATAGCTTTTTCAGCCATTTTAACAATGAGTTCCTTAGGAGCCTGCTTGGCATTCATGGGAGCACCAAGCTGAGCGCTTTTAGCTGTAGTAGCTAAATTGAATGCTGAAGCAGAGAAAGCTACTGCCAGAGCAAAAGCACTAAGTAAAAACTTTTTCATAGTTTGTTATAAAATGGTTTAAATGAATAATTTTGCCACCGCCCGTGCCCTTGTGGATGCGGGCAGCAACGGTTAATTAACTCGATATGTTTTATAATTTAATTTCACTGATAGTTGTCAAAATAAATGTGTTCTTCCGCAAGAGGATTCAATGCAATTTGGCACTGAAATTCTCTGGTATGGTAGAAATAATCCACAAAATTGCGAAAAAACTGCGAGAAAAGCAAGCATTCCCCCGTTTTTTTTACATCTTGCGATTCAATCATCTCACCCCTCAACTCTCAACTTTAAACCCTCAACTCCTGCGAAGCAGGAAAAACCCCTCATCCCTCATCAAAATAATTGTCATCAATAAAAATAATAGTCACCAATAGTCATCAATTGTCTGACTCCTAAACCCTCGTCCCTCGTTAGCTTGTCAGCTTGTCCCTAATCCCTAAACTCTAAACACTCAACCCTAAACCAACAAGAGAGCCACCCCACAGGGGCAGCTCTCTTTGTTATTTTCGTGTATTGCAGCAGCGGCTAAAGAATGTAACAAAGAAATGGGTGCGGCTGCAATGCTAAAGATTCATTATGCGTTGGGGTGCAGAATCATGTCGATGATGAGAGTCACATCCATCACGTCCACAGTATCATCGCCATTCACATTGGCATTGTCGAAGTTGAATGGGGTGGGGTTCTTCTGCAGGATGTAGTTGATGATCGTGGTCACATCGTTCACATCCACCTTGCCGTCTTCGTTAGCGTCGCCAGGCATGCCAGGAGCAACCGCCTTCTCAATCTTGAGCTTCATGTCGGCATAGTTGAGAGTGAGATTGTAGGTGCCAGCCGGAATCTGGAAGGCCTTGCCATTATCCTTGGTGAGGCTCAGGTCGATGCCCAGCATCTCGTCGGTCACCAGGAAGTTGCCGTCGGGATTGTTTTCGTTGGGTTCAGCCACGGCACCAAACAGGTAGGGAGCAATGCCGTCCCAGTCTGCAGCTTCTTCAAGCAGTTGAGTGCTGAATTTGAAGAAGTTGTAACCATCGTTCCGGCCGTCGCAAGCAATTTCGGCAGTGTAGAGGTTGGTCTCTTCGTCGAGTTCCATCTTCTGGCCCACATTGGTGGCCCAGATGTTTTCGCCCACTTCACCCAAGATATATACATCAGGCATTTCTGCAGCCTCTTGGGTGATGGTCACATCCTGGCTCTTGGCACCCTTCTCGCTCCTGATTCGCACGGTAGCGGTGCGGGTTTCACCCGTGTAGTTGGGCGCAGCATCGAAGTTCAGAATGGTGTAGCAGTTGTTGTTGGCATAGTAGTCAGCATCGGTGTGAGTTGTCAGAGTGAGCCACTCGGGCATGTCTTCGATGGTGTAGCCACCCTCATCCCAAATGTTGCTTGTGCGCACTGCAATGCCATTGTAGGTCGTGCCACTCGAAACCATTTGCAGGTTGCCGCCTTCGGCAGGAGCCGTCATGTGCAGGTAACCTGTGTTCACATAGGCCACATCCCACAACATGTCAAGGGCAAATACGGCATTGTATTGTGTGCCGTTAGTGGCATTGTACTGATAGTAATCTCCAAGTACTTCACCAGTCTCGGGGTCAACTCGAGTCACAAGCGTGGGATATACACCGCCACGACCATAGAAGTCGGCAGTGTTGTCCAACTTGGCCATATACACGCCGAAGTTCACACCTTCGCGGTTAAAGCCGTCGAGCACAATGGCATAGGGGCCTTCAATCACCTTACCCACGGGGATGGTAATCGAGCCTGTTGTCTGTGTGTTGGCTGAATTGGGATTTTTCGAGTCGATGTTGGCCTCTGTGATTTCGGTGGTGAAGAGCTCAGTGGCTCCCGTCATGCTGTTGGGGGTAGCAAGCGAGTAGATGGTGAAAGTAACTGTTGCACCATTCTGTAAAGCACCCAGGGTGTCGCCCTTTGAGCAGTAGTGGAACCAGATGTCCTCCACCCACATGGGAGCAACAGGAGCTTCCATATATTGTTTTACGGTGGTGGTGGGATTTGTTGAATTGCTGTTGGTGCCATAATAGGTGTAATTGGTAAAACCATTGTAGTAGCCTTCATTGCGGTCCACTGTATAGGCTGTGCGCACATCAAGGGTGCCCACGACCAAGGCACGGCTGTTGGCGGTCACAAAGCTGCCACCGAAGCGGAAGGTGTCGGTTTCGGCAGTGATGAGCGGAGCGTACCAGGCGCTGGTCGAAGAGGCTGGTTTGGGATACGATGTCCTGTAGTTGAAGTTGGCATCGGCTGTGAGTGTCGTTCCAGAACTATTAATCCAAGTGGCCTCTTCAGGCGTTGCATACTTGTTGATGAAAGTCAATGGCAGGAACATGGGCGCCACTATGTAAGCACATTTTGGGTTGCCTGAGCTGGTACTGGTAAAAGTATAGCTCAAAGTGCCTTTGGGCTTCTGGTACCACACGCTGGTGCCTGGGTTCACATAAGCCCTAAGCGACTGCTCGTTGGCAAGACTTTCCATGCTGGGAGCATCGAGGGCAGTTGCTTCCACCGCTTGTGCCTTGACTTGCTGCGGAGTGAGCCAGGTTATCTGCTCGGTGGGTTGATTTACTGGCTCGGGAGCAAACTGAGCCTGTGCAGCACTGAAGCCCAGCAGGGCGGCTGCAAGAATAAGTAATTTCTTCATAAGCAAAATGTAATTAGAAGATTAATGAAAAATGTAATGTTATAGACTGTCCATGATAAGAAAACAGGGAGCGACACTTCACTCGCTCCCTGTTTCATAATGCGTTGTGTTAGGCTGTGGTGGCGCCCAGAATAATGTTGATGAGAGCGGTCACGTCGCTCACGTTGATCTTGCCATCCTTGTTCACGTCGGCGCTTTCCTCATCCTTGCTGATGACACCCAGAATCATGTTGACCAGGGCAGTCACGTCGCTCACGTTCACTTTGCCATCGCGGTTCACGTCACCTTTTATGAACTCGGGTTCTTCACCTTGCATAGCCTTGAAGAAGATGTAGGCACCGGGATAGGAGAACTTGATGTTGCACTCACGATAGGCCACGCCCTCGGGCAACGGTTCAGCTGTGATGGTGGGGATCACGATGTCTTCATCTTCCTCGCCATTATCGTCGAGGCCGTAGTTGAGCTCCACAGTGAGCCAATCGGGCAGGTCACAGTTTTCAGGGTCATCAGAGTCGGCATCGGTCACTTCCCACAGGTCCATGTTCTCGTAGGTGTAGATTTCGGGAGCATAGCTTTCACCTTCGTTGGCAAAGGTGTGTTCGCCCGTTTCGGTGCTCCAGTTCCACACCATGAAGGGGCGCACGATGTCAACGAGAATGGAGATACCTCTCATTCGCTTGTTGGTGAAGAAGGAGTAGTTGCCGTAGTAAATCACTTCGCCGTCTTCCTGAGTCTCGCCCAGATAGGTGTGCTCGCCATGACCTTCGTTGAACTGGTCGCTGGAGTAGAGCAGCGTGAAGGTTTCAGTGATGTTTTCATCGTTATAACCGGTGAATGTCACCAGAATGGGGAAGTCGATTTCGGGCTGCACTTCATAGGGCAGGTCACCGTCATAGTCAATGAGTGGGAATGCAATAATGCCATTACCCTCATAGGTGGTATCTACATCACAGAATCCTTGTGCAATGAGGTTTTCCTCATCGAGAGTGATGGCGCCATCGACTATGCTTTCCTGATAAGGCTTCATCTCGTCGAGTTTGTACACCTTCACTGAGAAAGTGACAGGTTTCTCAACGTCAACGAGTTTAAGCGACTGATAGCGCACACCCACTTGACGCAGCACATAGGGGTGATTGGGTTTCTCAAGCGCTATGCCCAGGTGGTCGATACCTTGCCAGTTGCGGCCATACCAGCGACCTGTTGTGCCACCTTCGGCATCAAGGGCACCGGTAGTGTAGTAGGCGCCAGCCAGCACAGAGCCGTCGCGGTTGGTCCTGGCACCGAAGAATTTGGGGCTGTGCCACAGGGTGCGGTCGGCGGTGTTGGTGTAAGCCGTTGAATAATCAGGCTTTGCAAACGCAGTGCAAAGATACCAGTTGCTTATTTCACCTGAAGCGGTGTTACCGCCACCGGGCTGATACTTGTTACCGCCGTCGGCGTTAAAGGCATTGAGTGCGGGCACGGTGTCAATGTCATTCCTGTATTCCACGGTCAGGTCTTGGTCTTCGCTGGTGTACCAGGTATAGACCCATCCGGTGCCGGTTACATACTGGCGGGTCTCATAATCCCACACATAGCTTTCGGCATCTTCAGAGGCATTGATAAAGGTGTTTGCAAAGTAAGGAGTGAGGTGCATGTAGGGCGCATATTGAGTGCTGTAGGTGACAGCGCCCTTGGTCTGAGAATTGCAGCCCCAGAAAGCGCCTGCGGGGCGATTGTACCATGCCTTGGGCAGGTTTTCCTTGACAACAGGGGCCTGCTGCATGCCAGGTTCTGCCTTGGTGTCGAAGGTTGCGGTAGCCATTGGCATGTCGGTCATGGCTACGGTTTGTGGCTCGGGTACAGAAGCCTTCACTTGGTCAGAATAGCGAAACTGTGCTGTGGCGGTTGCAGCCACTGTCAGCATTGCGAGAAGGAGTAGGTTTTTTCTCATAAGTTTTGATAATGATTAAGAATAGTTATTAAATATGGTTTTTATATTTTTGCAAATATAAGAAAAACTAATGAAAAACTGTTCTTTTTGCTCAAAAAAAGCATGAAAAATGGTTTTTGTGATACAGAAATAAGGTTTTTGTGAAAAAGTTGAGTTGGGAATTGTGTGAGATTGGCATTGAGTGGGCGTGAGGTGTGGCCATAATTTTGCGGCATGAAATAACGCGAATCACATGAATCTGAAAATGACTGATAATAATATGACCTCCGCGGTTCCCGAGAATCTGGTGGAGGAGAATGCCCGTCGCAACGAGGCCCTCAAAACGGTTTATGACCCCATCGCCGGCCTTGGGGCTTGCGGCGAGCGCGTCGCTGTCGAAGTCGAAGGGGTAGGGCGTGTCTATGTCCCTGCTGAGATGTTCGACAACGAACCCCGTGACATCGTTCACGACCGACTTCTCTTTAATAAAACCCGCTTTCACTACGACTTCGAGTTCTGGTGCGCCACTTGTGCCACCGTGCGCGACAAGGTCACGGGCCGCAACATCAAACTCGTGCTCAATGCGCCGCAACGCCGTGTGCTGGCCGAACTCGAGCGGCAGCGCAAGTCGGGCCAGGGCCTGCGCATGGTGCTGCTCAAGGCGCGCCAGTGGGGTGGCTCCACCCTGGTGCTCATGTATATGGCGTGGATTCAGATTGTGCTGCGCAAGAACTGGAACAGTCTCATTTGCGGTCACAAGCGCAACACCTCCAGTGCCATCAAGGGCATGTACAGCAAACTGCTGCGCTACTATCCCAAAGAGTATCTCGAAGAGGGCAAACCGCTCCGTTTCAAGACGTTTGAGGGTAGCAGTCAGACGCAACTCATCGAGCCACGCGACTGTCTGGTGATAATGGGCTCGTCCTATAGCGAAGATGCCGTGCGCGGTTACGATGTGGCAATGGCACACCTGAGCGAAGTGGCCTTCTGGGCACAAAGTGCACACCACGACCCCTTCGACATCATTCGCTCGGTCGATGGCACCATCTTGCTCGGCGACCTTTCCATGATTGTGCTCGAATCTACCGCCAATGGCATGGGAAACTTCTTCCACAGCCAGTGGCTCGATGCCTGCAACGGCAGGAGCGACAAGCAGCCCGTCTTCGTGCCCTGGCACGAGATTGAAATCTACCGGCGGCCGGTTGCCGACCCCGTGGCGTTGTGGCGGTCGCTCGACCAGTATGAACGCGACCTGTGGCATGAGCACGGCTGCACCCTCGAGATGATTAACTGGTATCATACCAAGCGCAAGGCCTATCCCACCCACAACCTGATGATGGCCGAATTTCCCACCACCGACATCGAGGCCTTCGCCAACTCGGGCAGCTGCATCTTCGATCTCTCGAGTCTCGATGCCATGCGTCGTGACTGCCGTCCGCCAATTTTCGTGGGCGACATCATTTCCCGTCAGCCACACAGTCTGAGCAACATCACCCTCAATGGCGATTTGACCCGTCAACTCAAGATTTGGGCCTATCCCGAGAAATCACAATTCAAGTCGCGATACATTGTGGCCGTGGACATTGGCGGACGCACCGAAAAGGCCGACTTCTCGGTCATCACCGTGCTCGACCGCAAGGAGGACCCTGACCTCAAACCCGAGGTCGTGGCGCAGTGGCGCGGGCACATCGACCACGACCGCCTGGCCTGGAAGGCGGCACAGCTCGCCACCTACTACGACAACGCACTGCTCGTGTTTGAGAGCAACTCGCTCGACCAGAACAAGGACGAGAGCAAAAAGGCTGAAAACATCCTCCAATTCATCAAGCGGCATTACAGCAATCTCTATCGCAGAGAAAACCGTAACCTCGGGTTTCACACCAATGCAAAAAGCAAGGGCCGCATTGTGGATTTGCTCATTTGGTGGATTCGCGATCATCTCTACATTGAGCGCGACCGCGATGCCATCGACGAGTACAGCTGGTTTGAACTCAAGTCCACCGGCCGACATGGAGCCGTCATCGGCAAGCACGACGACATTGTCATGTCGCGCGGCATAGCCCTGCTCGTGGCCAGCGAGTCACCCCTCACCCCCAAGCTCAATCCCGCCGACTTCATCCATCCCATCTAATCCCTTGTTCCTTGTCCCTCGTTAGCTCGTCAGCTTGTCCCTCATCCCTCATCCCTAAACCCTAAACCCCTGCGAAGCAGGAACTCAACCCTAAACCTCAAGTTTCTAAGACTTTAGAAACTTGAATAAAAAATTAAAGAGCCTACGCTTCTCAGCGCTGGCTCCTTAAAATCTACAATCTATAAAAACATATATATTTCATCAGAATAGAACCTAATTTCACATCCAATAGAAACCATGCCATAGATTTCAGGTGACAAAGGTAATTACCATTTTCGGTAATTGCAAATAATTTCATTCTTTTTTTCATCGCTGTGTGTTTTTGCTATTGAGAGTGGGTGATAGTGCATTTATTTTTGTGTGCATTATTAACCTATTAATAAAATACATATCATGAAAAACAATCAAATGCTGATACCTTTTCTTGGGGCGACTTCTCCCGCCAATCACGAGAGTGCCCCCACCGGAGTGGCAGCCGACTGCCTGAACTTGCGTGAACTTGAGAATGCACTTCAAGCCATGGGAAATCCCGTGACACTTGCCACGATAGCGCCGGGCGAGAGGCTGCTGTGCCTTGATGGCGACCGATATGTGACCTTGAGTGGCAATCGCGTGTTGTGCAATGGCACCGAGGTAATTACTGCCCAAAGCGATGTGAAGGGTGCTTTTGTCTCGGGCCGTTTTCTGGTCATCGACACTTCGCAAGGTTACCTCTTTTTGCACCGCACTGCCACAGGCTATGACCCGTTGCAACCCGACCAGGCCGTGCCCGTTTTGCACTTCACGGCTACCGATGTGACATCGTTTGCCGAGAACATCGATGCCTACGACTTCGACGAACCCTACACTCACTGGCAAGCCCCGCTCTCGCAGACCGACGTCGCGGCACTGTCGCGCATCACCGCCAATGCCCATACCCGTCTCTCTCGCCGTGCCGCCGACGCTGGACTGTTTGCGACACCCGTGCTGTGCCGCTATGCCGTGCGCACCTTCGACGACCGTTACCTCTGGGTGAGCGCACCTGTGCTCATTGGCGGCGAAACGCTTGCGGCCGACTATCGCACCACCGTCGAGGTCTCCAACAACGGCAGTGGTTTCACGGGCTTCGGCGCCTGTCAGGCGAGCCGCACCTGCTACCGCCTGGGTGTGACGGTGACGGGTGGCATCCACGATTCGTGGCGGGGCATTGTGAAGGCCATCGACATCTTTGTCACCGAACCTGTTGCGATTGTTGAACCCGATTCGCTCGACTACCGCTGCAGTATTACCACTACCGGCTCGCGTCGCTATTTCCTGGAATTCGGGCCGAAACCCCGCTCTCGCAGCGCTATTGCACAGGCATTGCTCCAGGGTCCATGGCGGTTGGCGGGCAGCACCACGCATCTTGCCGAACTCGCCTCGGGCGCTTTCATCACGCTGGGCCAAACGGCCTCGGCCAGTGCCGCCATTCCAGGCTTCACCACCTGGGCTCTCCCCTTGCCATTGAGCCAGGAGTGCTACGACAATGCCTTTTTCGAGAACATTCAGCGCAACATCCGCTACCATGTTACCCCCACAAGCACGTTGGCACATAACGACCGCATCTACACGGGCGGCTGTGCGCTGTTGCCCTTGAATGTGTGGAATCCCGTGACCCTGCTTGCCGGCACCATCGCAAGTGGGCCATGCCATGTGGCGACCGCCATCACGTTGCTCACCCCCGATGGCACTCAAACCCTGGTGCGGCACGATGACCTGCCCTTCACACCCCAAAGCCTCAACCCCCTGCTCAGCACACCTCACACCCATGCCACACGCATGCGCATTGAAGTCACCGCTTCAGGTGTCACCCGCGTCTGGGAGGCCGACCTTGCGCCAGTTTCCCGCATGGGCATCGCTGCCGCCATGAGCGCACAACTCACGGCGCACACACTCGCCAGTGCCAGCGCCACCATTCCCGCCACAGGCACAGCGACTGCCTACGAGCAGTGTGGACTCATTCTGGCTCATGCCATTTCCAATCCGCTCATTCTCGACAATTCGCACAACATCACCGGTTGCCACATCACGGCACTTGCCGCAGCCAGCAAGCCCATCTACTCGGGTGGCTTGGGCCGATATCCGCTCTACGCCTTCACGCGCAGCGGCATCTACGCCTTGCCGCAAAGTCAGGCGGGTAACTACAGCGAGGCGAGGCTCATCATCAACATGGCCATCAACGAAGATGTGATGCCGGTTCAGGGTGATCGGTGCGTGTGGTTTGTTTCCGACAAAGGTGCCCTGTGTGACTTGAGCGGCAGCAATGTAACGCGTCATCTCAAGCATTGCACAGCCACTCAGCTGGCGTGGAACAGCACCGAACAGGAATTGTGGATGCTCCACCCCGATGGCCAGTTGCAACTGCTCATGCAGCAAGGGCGCACCACAAGGCTCACTTTGCAGGCCGTGCAGCTTTGGAGCCGCCACACCACCGCACTGGCCATTGATGCGCAGGGCCATGTGATGGATATCACGCAGGAGACACCCGGTGAGTCTTGCAGCATTCTGTACCGCTCGCACCCCATTGTGCTCGATCCTCTCATGCGCCGCGATGTGCACACGATGGTGTGGAACGTGTTTGCGGCCCAGGCCAATTTGCACTTGCGGCTGTTGGGCGAGCGGGGCATGAGTTGCCATGGCTTTACGGTCAATGCCATGCATGTGCAGGGAGCCGTCAATGCACCGTTGCGCATTCCGGTCATAGCACCTCCCATGCGCACCCTGCGCCTTGAGGTTGAGGGCGAGGTAGAGAGCGGAACGCTGCTTTTGCCCACCACCGTTTTCACTCGGGGTTGACCCTTCAGGACACAAAAAAGGGATAGTCTCCCGACTGTCCCTATTCCTTGAATACACAATTATCTATAAAACAACTATTTTGAATGTTCACTTTGAAATGATACACTGCGCATATCGATGAACCAAAAATACCCTGCGCATGAATATCACGCTACAAATATACAACGGATTTTTTAAAAAGCAAGCATTTTCATGAAAAAATATCAGAAAAATGCAGAAAAATGCAGAAAAAAGTGATTTTTTTAGGGTTTTCGGTGATAAAAAGTGGATTCTTCCCATTCATTCTCCACATTCCCGACACCAAAACAACAAATTTCCCCAATTTCTCCCACTGCCGGATGGACTACCACCGGTAACACCCACCAGTGCTTCGGTATCAGTGCCTACAACCTCATGGCCGAGGTGATGGGCGACGACATGATTATGGCGGCTTCGGGTAGCGGTTGGTTCTATTATGATGCCACCTATAATGTCAAGGGCCGTTACACTTCCAATAGTTGGCGCTCTTACGATCTGTGGAATGCCTACTACACCTGGATTGGCAAGGCCAATAATATCATTAGTTTCGAGGATGCCTTGACCACGGACAAGGGTAAATACATGCTCGGTCAGGCCTATGCCATCCGCGCTTACTCCTACTTCATGCTGGCTCAGACCTTCGCCCGCACCTACAAGGGACATGAGAGCGAACCTTGCGTGCCCATCTACACCGGCACTGAGTTTGCCATGAACACCGGCGCCGCTCGCTCTACCGTGGCACAAGTCTATCAGCAGATTGATGCCGATATTGCCCAGGCAGTTCAGCTGCTCACGGGAACTACCCAGGAGAAACCTGTTCACATGGGTCTGCCTGTGGTTCTGGGTCTGAAATCACGCATCGCACTGGTTAAGGAAGACTGGAACACAGCTCTTGAAGCTGCCCAGAATGCCATCATCGAGAGCGGCAAGAGCATTCAGGATGTGCCTGCATTCATGGGCCTGAACGATGCTACCGCCGGGAATGTGATGTGGGGTGCTCAGATCGATGCCGACCATGCTGGATATTATGCTTCCCTCTTTGCTCACATGAGCCAGAATGTTACTTACGGATATAGTGCTCCTAAGCAGATTCGACCCGCTCTCTACAACAAGATGTCGGCCACCGATGCTCGCCGTGCTTGGTGGGATGAGAATGCTTATTCAACGCAAGCTTACTACGGTGGCATTCAGCAGGTGAAGATTGATTTCAGCGATCCCAACCTGTGGCTCGGTGACTACATCTGGATGCGTGTCGAGGAAATGTACCTCAACGCTGCCGAGGCTGCTTGCCGCTTGAACCAGTATAGCAATGCCAAGATGTTCCTGAACAATCTCATGTCGCATCGTGATCCCAACTACACCTGCACCAAGACGGGTACATCGCTGGGCACACTCACTACCGATGAGACCGGCTCGCTGCTTGAGGAAATCATCCTCCAGCGCCGCATCGAGCTGTGGGGTGGGGCAGGACGCGTCTATGACATTAAGCGACTCAAACAAGGCTTCACTCGCAGTACCGACGATGGTTGGGCTCCTAGCTCAGCGCTCTCAAATCGCCCGACCAGCAATCCTGAGAACTACATGTGGGTGATGACTATTCCTCTGGCCGAGTTTGACAACAATCCCAACATGGATGCAACTAACGATCAGAATCCTCTGGCCGACGAATAAAGCGGCAGTTTGAACCCCGTTTGAGGGTTTCACTGACACCTTAAAACAAATCACCCCGTGGCAACCAGCCACGGGGTGATGTTTCTTTTGCCGCGTCAATAAGCTGATAATGTGCTGATTAGCGGGTGGGGGTGGGGGCGCCGGCAGCAGCAGCCTGACGCACTCTCTCGGCTGCTTCCTCGAGGGTCACATTGCCAGCGGGCTCAACCACTTGGGGAGCGTCGGGCTCAACAGCCTTGTACTCGTTGCCGGTGCGCTTGAAGGTGCCGGTGAAGCCCTCGAGCTTCAGCGTGTTGGCATCATAGAAGTGCATGGTAGCGAAGGCGTCGCCATCGTCGTCGTAGGTGCACACCAGCTTACCTCCCTGCAGCTTGCCGCTGAAGGTCTTCAGGTCGCCCATCTCGTTCTTGTAGGTGCCAGTGGCAGTACCGGTTGCCTCGTCGAAGTTCACGGCCAGGTAGTCGGTCACCATGCCACCAATGCCATCGCTGTAGCTGTTCTCATAGGTACCGGTGAAATCGGTGATCTGAACAGCGGGTTTAGCCACGGTAGTGGTTTTTGCTTTGGCTTTACCTTTGCCTTTGCGGGCCTTTTGAGCGTCGATTGTGCCAGTGCCGAGCAACAGGGCGGCTACCAGCAAGAAGATGATCTTTTTCATTGTCGTTAATTTTTTATGGGTTGTTAATCATTAAAGTTCTCGTTTGCAGTGGCGATTCATGTCAAGTGATGAGCCACTTGCGGTGCAAATATAATCATTTGCAATGAAAGTGTAGCAAAAAATGTGCCTTTTTCACATTTTTTGCTACACAATATTAAGATTTGCGATAAAAATCGCTCCTCGAAGAGGTTATAAGCGCATTACCAGATGATGGCGCGGTCGGCGGGGTCACGCCACATCTTATCGCCCTTCTTGATGCCGAAGGCGTCGAAGAAGGTGTCGATGTTGCGCAGCGTCACATTCACGCGGTTGCGGCCAATCGAGTGCGGGTCGCTCTTGGTCTGCTGGAAGATCGACTCTTCAGTGCGGTTTTCGGCCCAGATGCGGCCATAGCTCAGGTAGAAGCGCTGAGCAGGGGTGAAGCCGTCGATTTCCTTGCCCTCTACAAACTGCTGGGTCTTGCTGAAGGCATCGTAGGCGATGCGCAGACCGCCCTGGTCGGCGATGTTCTCGCCCAGCGTGAGTTGACCATTGGCGTGGAGGTCTTTCACCACCACCACTTCGTCGAATTGTGCAGCGAGTTTCTGGGCAGCAGCGTTAAACTTCTCGGCATCCTGCGGAGTCCACCAGTCAATCATGTTGCCCTCGGCGTTGAACATGCGGCCCTGGTCATCAAATCCGTGAGTCATTTCGTGGCCAATCACCACACCGATGGCACCATAGTTCGAGGCATCGTCGGCATTCACATCGAAGAAGGGTGCTTGCAGAATGGCGGCAGGGAAGCAAATCTCGTTGGTGGTGGGGTTGTAGTAGGCGTTCACCATTTGAGGTGGCATGCCCCATTCTTCCTTGTCGACGGGTTTGTCCATCTTGTCGAGGTTGCGTCGGGTCTCCACATAGCCAGCGCGCTTCACATTCTCATAGAGTGAGAGGGCGGGGTCGATGTCGAGTTTGCTGTAGTCGCGCCACTTGTCGGGATAACCGATTTTCACGGTGAAGGCATTTAGTTTGACGAGTGCGTTGATTTTTGTGCTGTCGCTCATCCAGGTGAGTCCTGCAATGTGAGCGGCGAGTGACTTGCGGAGGTCGCCGATGAGTTTCATCATCTTCTCCTTGCTTCCGTGGGCGAAGTATTTTTCCACATAAAGTTGGCCAACTGCTTCGCTCAGCATTGAGTTGGGGAAGTTCATGGCGCGTTTCCATCGTGCCTGCT
>JAFZSO010000028.1 GCA_017619355.1 Muribaculaceae bacterium | reverse complement strand
TTATCTTGTCTTGTCTTTTTTTCTAATGAAAGACGCAACGCCTTGTCCGGTCTCCTCGGCTCTCTTGTTATTGGACGCTTATCGTGGAACTTGACGGGAGATTATTTCTCCCTGTTCTCTTGTACTACCTGATGCACCCCTGCTGGAATTCACCAAAAAACAGGGGGCAACCTGTCAGAATTGCAAGCATGTCAATGAGCTTTTTCAAGCCGCTTTTCAAGAGCATTTTCCTGAAAAGCGGTGCAAAGTTACGGCTTTTCATCAAATCGCCAAAATTTTTTCGCACTTTTTTTGCGCAAAAAAAACTCAAGAAAAGTGCGAAAATCGTACAAAATCCTATATCTCAGGACTTTAAAAATATGTTTAAAAAACTTAATAAAGTTAGTCTACCTGATGCAGGTCATGTCCCATGCGTATTTTCTTGGTGTGCATGTAATACCTATTATAAGGATTAGGTTCAATCTCGATAGGAACATTTTCCACCACTTCCAGCCCATAGCTTTCAAGCCCCACACGTTTCACAGGGTTGTTGGTCATGAGACGCATTTTCGACACGCCCAGCACGCGCAAAATGTTGGCCCCCACGCCATAGTCGCGCTCGTCGGGCTTAAAACCAAGATGCACATTGGCATCCACAGTGTCATAGCCGCTCTCCTGCAGTTTATATGCCTTGATCTTGTTCATGAGACCTATGCCCCTGCCCTCTTGATTCATATACACGAGCACCCCTTTACCGGCCTTCTCAATCATCTGCATGGCCAGGTGCAGCTGTTCGCCACACTCGCACCGCATGGAGCCGAAAATGTCGCCCGTGGCGCATGACGAGTGCACACGCACCAGTATGGGTTCGTCTTTTTCCCACGAACCCTTGATGAGCGCAATGTGCTCCAACCCGTTGTTAATCTGACGGAACGGGATGAGCTTGAAGTGCCCATACTGCGTGGGCAGCTCGACTTCGTCGCCCACCTCCACCACCTGCTCGGTCTTCAGGCGATAGGCAATCAGGTCCTTAATGGAAATGAGCGGGAAACCGAACTGGTCGGCCACCCTCCTCAACTGAGGCAGTCGTGCCATGGTGCCGTCGGGATTGATGATCTCGATGAGTGCGGCAGCCGGATAGAGGCCAGCCAGACGTGCGAGGTCGACCGAGGCCTCGGTGTGGCCGGCTCGTGCCAGCACGCCCTTGTCGTTAGCGCGGAGCGGATTGACATGTCCGGGACGGCCCAGATCAGAGGGTTTGAGGTTGGGATTGGCAAGCGCTCTGATGGTGAGCGCACGGTCGTGCATCGACACGCCGGTGGTGCATCCCTCCAGCAAATCGACGGTAACAGTGAAGGGAGTGCCCAGCATGGAGGTATTGTCCTCCACCTGCATGTTCAGTTCCAGTTCATGACACCGCTGCGAGGTAATGGGCGCACACAGCACTCCTCGGCCCTCACGCATCATGAAGTTCACGTGTTCTTCGGTAATCTTTTCGGCGGCAATGATAAAGTCGCCTTCGTTTTCACGGTCTTCGTCATCAACCACAATCACAAAACCGCCTCTGCGAATTTGTTCAATGGCCTCTTCTACTGAGTTTAATTGAATCTCTTGTTTGGAATCCATATTGTTTGGTTTATTTATTCTTTATTTAAAAGTGCAATGAGTTCGTCGCTCACCTTGATGGCCGTCGACACATCGTTGCGCAAGTTAGCCTGATGCCGGGTGCCTATAATATAAATAGGTATTGAAAGGGGCAACAGGGCGGCTATCGCGTAGCCCAACTTCGGATAGTTTGTGATATGATAGGTGAGCAATCGGCGCACCACAGGATAGTCCATCGTCTTGTTGAGCACAATCTTCTCACGCGAATTGGCAAGATAGTCGACTGCCGACTCAATCGATGCCGACAGCGCGTTGAGCTGCTGCTTGTCGTAGCCCTTGCTGAAGTAGTCGAGGAACGACTGGCGCGCGGGATAGGCCTGCAGGAACTCGTTGCACTGCTTCTTGACCTCCTCGATATGGCCGATAGCGGTAGCGGGATCGAGTTCGTCGATAATCACCTCCTTCATGGTGAGTGAACGGGTCTGATGCACACCGAACAGCCGGCGGAAGAAATTGAGGTAGGTATCAGGATTAAACACCGCCGAGTCGTCCACAGCCTTGTAGGTGAGGAAGATGCCCAGCGGCAAGAGAACCGCCGAGCTGAGCCAGATACCTTGCCACACGGGCCAGTGGCCGTCGCGCGCAAGTTTATAGCCCGTGTTGTCGATCATGTAGTAGATAATGAACAGAATCACCGACACCACCACGGGCGTTCCCAAACCACCCTTGCGGATGATGGCACCCAACGGAGCTCCAATGAAGAAAAAGATGAGGCACGCCAGCGACAGGGTAAACTTCTTCTGGAGTTCAATCTGATGGCGACGAAGCACCTCACCGTCGTCCTGCAATCCAAACGCCTTGAAATTACACTCCTGCTGGGCCGAGGCGGCCATCATGGCAGCACGCGACGAAATGGTGGACTTCTCGGTCACCGTGAGCACATCGAAGATGGAGTCGATATCAAGCGGCGCCTTCATCTGCACCGGCTTCACCGGCACGGTGACAGACTTGCCGTCGTGATATTCCACACGGGTCGTCGATACTCCCAGCACAGGAGCACGACGCAACTCGCCCGCCAGAACAGTGCCAGCCGAGTCAATTCTCAGCTGAAGGGAGTCGATGGAATGCGTCAACTCATTGAAATTCTTGCCAATGTATTGCGACTTGAGTCCCTCGTCGTCAATCTTAGTGAAGGTGGCATCATAGGGAATGAGAATCTCCTTGTCGTGGAACGACTCGCGCCTGAACATTTCCTTGCCAAACTGCGAGTTACCACCCTGCTTCACGTCTTCATACCAGTTGCCACGATAGAGTTCCAGCACCAGGTGCTTCATGTCCTTGGTCATGCTCAACTTGCCCGAATCGGCCGCCACCACACGCGGATAGGTCGAGGCCGTCGACACATCGTAGAGCAGAATCTTGTAGAGCATGTCGGTCTCCTTGTTCTTCTTCTTGACATACACGTTATAGCCCGGAATCTGAGTATTAATGGAACCCTCCATGATATCGAGCGTGAGCGACTTTTGACGAGCCGAGAACATGAGCTGCCACATCTTCACCTGAGTTTGCGGCAGCACATTGTTCTGAAAGAAGAAAGCGCCTACTGAAACCGCTGCGATAAGTATGATGAGCGGCTTCATCACGCGAATGAGCGAGATGCCCGATGCCTTCATGGCCGTGAGTTCCACATGCTCGCCCAGGTTGCCAAAGGTCATGAGCGAAGCCAGCAAGATTGCCAATGGCAGCGCCAGAGGCACCATTGTGAGCGCTGCATAGAAGAAGAGTTCTCCCAGCACATCCATACTTAACCCCTTACCTACTAGGTCGTTGATGTGCCTGAAAAGGAACTGCATCATGAGGATAAAAAGACAAATGAAGAACGTCATCAGAAACTGAGGCAGGAACGTCTTCAACATAAACAAATATAGTCTTTTTATCTTGAGCATTTTTAGTCGTGGGTTGAAATAATGCGCAAAATTAGCAATAAAACTGGTGTTGAAATACTATTTTTGAAAAAAGATATGTTTTTTCTTGACCTATGTGCCTTTTTTTAACTAATTTTGCAATATAAAAAACCAACACATAACACAACCCTTTTTTATGGAACCATTATTTGAAAAGCTAAGGAATGAAGCAGCCAGCAACCGCCAGCGCATCATTCTTCCCGAGAGTTTTGAACCACGTACCCTCACTGCCGCCGACCGCTTCCTCGAAGAGCAACTGGCCGACATCATCCTGCTCGGCAATGAAGCCAAGATTCAGGAAGAGGCCCAGAAACTGGGGCTCCAGAACATCGGCAAGGCCACTTTCATTGACCCCGACGATGAAGCCGTAAACAAGAAATATGGCGCTCTCTTTTATGAGCTGCGCAAGAACAAAGGCATCACTATGGAGCAGGCTTGCGCCACTGCCAAGACCCCCCTGTATCTGGGTTGCCTCATCATCAAGAACGGCGACGCCGACGGCCAGGTGGCCGGTGCTCTGAACACCACGGGCAATGTGCTGCGTGCCGCCTTCCAGGTGCTCAAGACCGCTCCCGGCATCAAGGTGGTTTCAGGTGCTTTCATCATGCTCCTGCCCGAGAGTGCCAAGCAATATGGCGACAACGGCACACTAGTGCTCGCCGACTGCGCCGTGATGCCCTTCCCCAATGCCGAGGAACTGGCTCAGATTGCCGTGTGCACTGCCAAGACCGCACGCGACCTAGGTGGTATCAAGGAACCCAAGGTGGCCATGCTCAGCTTTTCAACCAAGGGCAGCGCCAAGCACGAAAATGTCGACAAGGTGATCAAAGCCACACAGCTTGCCAAGGAAATGGCTCCCGAACTCGCCATCGACGGCGAACTTCAGGCCGACGCCGCTCTGGTTCCCAGCGTGGGTGCCACCAAGGCTCCCGGCAGCGAAATTGCCGGCAAGGCCAATGTGCTCGTGTTCCCCGATCTGGGCGTGGGCAACATTGCCTACAAGCTCATCCAGCGTCTGGCTGGTGCCACCGCCGTAGGCCCTGTGCTTCAAGGTCTTGCCGCACCCGTCAACGACCTCTCGCGCGGCTGCTCGGCCGACGACATCTACAAGACCTTGCTGCTCACCTGCAACCAGGCTATTAATCGTAACAAATAACACAATTATTCAAAAATAACTAACATTAACCCCATGAACATTCTCGTATTGAATTGCGGCAGTAGTTCCGTAAAATACAAACTCATTGAAATCAAGTCAAACACCGTGCTTGCCGAGGGCGGCGTGGAGAAAATCGGTCTGCCCGACGCTTTCATCAAACTGAAATTTGATGATGGCTCCAAGAAGACTATCGACCTCGACATTACTGACCACACCGGTGCCATCAAGAGCATTCTCGATTGCTTAACCGACCCTGAAGTGGGCTGCATCAAGAGCTTCGACGAAATCGATGCAGTAGGACACCGCGTGGTACACGGAGGCGAAAAGTTCAACAAGAGCATGCTCATCACCGACGAGGTGAAGGCCATGATCAAGGAGTGCTACGGCATAGCCCCGCTCCACAACCCCGTGAACATGGCAGGCATCGAGGCCATCGACGCCATTCTGCCCGATGTGCCTCAGGTGGGCGTCTTCGACACAGCCTTCCATCAGACGATGCCCCCTAAGGCCTACATGTATGCCTTGCCAGAGAAATACTATATCGAGGACCATGTGCGCCGCTACGGCTTCCACGGAACCAGCCACCGCTATGTGGCCCGCAAAGCATGCGAAGAACTGGGACTTGACTACGAAAACAGCAAGCTGATTACCTGCCATGTGGGCAACGGTGGCAGCATCACAGCCGTGCTCAACGGAAAGAGCATCGACACCTCAATGGGCCTCACTCCCACTGAAGGTCTCATGATGGGCACACGCTGCGGCGATGTCGACCCGGGAGCCCTGCTCTTTCTCATGGACAAGTATAACATGTCGCCCAAAGAAATGCTGGGCATCATCAACAAGCAAAGCGGCGTGCTGGGCATCACCGGCCTGTCGAGCGACATGCGCGAAGTAGTCGACGCTGCCGAGAATGGCGAGCCCAAGTCGCGTCTTGCGCTTGACATGTACGAACTGCGCATCGCCAAGTACATCGGCGCTTATACTGCCGAAATGAACGGCGTGGACGCCATCGTGTTCACTGGCGGCGTGGGCGAGAATCAGACTTGCACCCGTGAGGCTGTGTGTAACCAGTTGGGTTACCTGGGCGTGAAAATCGACAAGGAACTCAACGACCTCTACTGGCATGGCAAAGACGGCATCATCAGCACCCCCGACAGCAAGGTGAAAGTGGTAGTAGTCATGACCGACGAGGAATACATGATTGCCCACGATACCGAGGCCATCATCGAAGGCCGCGAACCTTAATTTCGCTTCTATTACATACTGATTCACAGCAAATTAGGCTATAACATCAACATAATCCTGTCATAGTCCAACCTGCGCCGACCGTGTAACGGACCGCAAGCAACTATGGCAGGATTTTTCAACAAGTACATTTGGTGTCCCTATGATGAGCGATGTATTAGTGAAAAAACTTTTCCAATAACCCTTATTCATGTATGATAATTGATAATTGATGCTTATGAGAATGAATGCTAAAGTGTTGATGGCAGTAATCGCTTTTGTCGCCATGGGGCTGACAACAGCCAGTGCACAGATTACGCAGGAGCAGTTGCAAGCCAGCAGTGACGAACAGCTGCTCAGGGAATGGACAAAGGTGCTTTCCCATGACGAGTTTGGCGGAAGAAAGCCCATGACGCCCTATGAAGACAAGACGATAGACTATCTTGCCAGGCAGTTAGAGATAATGGGGTTGGAGCCTGCCTTCAACGGCAGTTGGTTCCAGCCCTTTGAAATGATTGCTGTTACAGCCAAGCCCGAGGGTAGCAGGCTCTCTGTGAGTGGAAAGAAGAAATCGGTGCTTCGCTACCCTGACGATATGATCATCTGGACGACTCGCGCCACTGAAAAGATTGATCTGAAGAAGGCAGAGTATGTGTTTTGCGGTTTTGGCATCAACGCCCCTGAATATGGTTGGAACGACTACGAGGGCATCGATGTGAAAGACAAGATAGTGGTGGTAATGGTCAACGACCCAGGATTTTATGACAGCAAACTCTTTAGAGGGCGCAACATGACCTACTACGGCCGTTGGTTGTATAAGTTTGAAGAGGCACAGCGTCAGGGAGCTGCCGGCTGTCTGGTGCTCCACAATACTGAAGCCGCCAGTTACGGGTGGCATGTGTGTGTGAATGGCCACCTGGCCGACAATCTCGCCATCTATCATCCCGACACGCGCAATATGGGCGAACTGGCCATCAGAGGATGGCTGCATGAAGACGGGTGCAAAAAACTGTTTCTTGCGGCCGGCATGGATATGGACAGGGCACTGGCCGATGCGAAAAAGCCGGGCTTCAAGAGCTTTTCTCTAAACGTGAGAGGTGATGTGAAGATGAATGTGACTTATGACATTCAGCGGACGCGCAATGTGGGCGGCATTCTTCGAGGCAACGGTCAAGACGGCAAGGCAATAGTGTTCTGTGCCCACTGGGATCACCTGGGCATCGGGAAACCCGACGAGCACGGCGATACGATATACAATGGTGCGGCCGACAATGCCTCGGGCATGGCCGGAGCCTTGCTCGTGGCCAAGAAGTTCAAGGAGATGCCCCAGCCGCGTCGTGACCTGCTGTTCATCTTCCCTTCGTCGGAGGAAAGTGGCCTTTTCGGTTCTGCATATTACTGCGATCATCCTGCCGTACCGATGGAGAAGACTGTGGCCTGCTTGAATTTTGAGAGCATAGGCCCTGCCGAGTTGACGCGCGATGTCGTGATTCTGGGCGGTGGGGAGAGCGACTTAGACCATTATTATGTGGCTGCCGCCGCTGCTCAAGGCAGGTATATCTATTTCGACAATGACAACTCCGACGGTTGGTTTTACCGCTCCGACCATTATAATTTCGTGAAGAAGGGTGTGCCTGCAGTGGTGCTGGAGAATGGCCAACATCCTATAGATGTGAGCCGGCCCAATAAATACCCTATGCCGGCTTGGTATCACAAACCGTCTGACGAGTATCGTGAGGACTGGGATTTCAGCGGCACATTGTCAAATGTGAACCTGATCTTTAGCGTAGGTCTGTCTTTGTCGAACAGTTCCCAGTAATGCATGCACGAGGTCACGATGTGCCCAAACACCCATCCTGCTAAAACATAGAACTTGCCCTATAAAATTGAATTTAGGCTCCTGTTAGTTGGGCGATAATGCAATTACATTATACCTTACATTCTGATTTCATTTCAATTGTTCATAAACCTCGTCGCTGACAGGTTCCAGCCATTCGTTACTTTCCTCGCCGCTGGTCTTGACGTGTGTGGTCAGGTGCTGGAACCACGAGTCCTTCTGTGCACCGTGCCAGTGCTTCACGCCCTCGGGAATGTCAATAATCATGCCCGATGTGAGGGCGATGGGGTCTTTTCCCCATTCTTGGTACCAACCACGGCCTGACACGCAAATCAGTATCTGACGCGCTCCGTGGTGAACGTGCCAGTTGTTGCGACAACCCGGTTCGAAGGTGACATTGACAGTTGGCAACACTGTCGCTTCTCCCTCAGCGAGGTTGGCAGGCTTTATTGGGGCCAGATAGCTATCGCCAATAAAATACTGGGCGTAGTTTACATTGAAGACACCCTTTGGGAAACCACTGCGCAGTGTGTATCCCTCGTGGTCAAGCCAAGTGCATAGTTCATCAACCTGTTCATGCGAGTTGCCCATGTTCACAGCACCGCGCTTGTGAGCCGCGAGTTGTGGAGCCACACCGTCCAGTCCGCTTAAGGCAGCCACCGTCACAATCTCGCGGTCAGCTGCCGTAAGCTGGTCGCCAGCGAAGATGTCGCCAAAGAGATGCGCTTTCAAGTAGTAATCATCCTGTGGGCAGAAGTCATAGTCGAACGCACGACCTGAGAGTTGCGTCTGGTTCTTCTTGCCCAGTTCGTAAGCGGCCTTTGCATCGTCCCACTCGACAGGGCGCGTCCAAGGCTTACCATCCTGCCAGTTAGCCTGTCTCTTCTCCAATACCTTGCTCAATACCCCTAATGCATTCAGTGAGCGCGGAAATCCCGTATAAGCATAGAGCTGCGAGAATGCCTCTTTCAGTTCATTAATGGTTACGCCGTTGTCAAGTGCCGTGCGCACAGCAGGTTCCAACCGTTTCAAGTCCCCCTGTGCCATTAGGCAGGCACACGATGCTAATCCCTTTTGACGCTCCGTCAGAGTCTGTCCATTTACTATTGTCATTGTCAATATTGCAATTAAAAGAGTTGCTACTTGTCTCATATCATTAATCGATACTTA
>JAFZSO010000027.1 GCA_017619355.1 Muribaculaceae bacterium | reverse complement strand
TTGATATCGGTGTTGCTAAAGCAAGACAGATTGTGGAACAAAAACTGTGCTTTCCGGAGATTTCAGTAGATGGCACAAGCCATTACTCGGCATTGTTCCACCCTCAGGTGAAAGACGCTCTGAACCGTGCCGGCAAGCAATTTCAGCCAGTGAATATCTCCTTTGCCTATAGGCCAACCCTTATCACTGGAGCCAATATGGGAGGCAAGACTGTAGTGCTCAAAACCCTCACGCTTTGCCAGTATTTGTTCCAGTTTGGCTTTGGTGTTCCCGCAAGCGATGCTTGCATTGCCATAAAAGACGAAATAATGTTCTGCATCGGAGACGAGCAATCTATTGAGCGAGGACTTTCCTCGTTTGCTGCCGAGATGAAGAACATCGATGCCGTTATCAAGGCATCACGCGAAAATAGAAGATTATTGGCGTTGATCGACGAACCCGCCCGCACCACTAACCCCACCGAGGGTACGGCATTGGTGCAGGCGTTGCTCAAGGTGCTTGCCAACAAGCGTATGAGCCTCGTGATGACAACGCACTACGATATAGAGCCAGGCTCTGCCCATTGCCTGCGGGTGAAGGGCTTTGACAATGGCTTGATGAACTACTCACTCGTGGAGGTTGATGGCGGTGATGTGCCACATGAGGCACTCAACATCGCCCAGAGCCTCGGTATTGATCCCGAGTGGATTGACCTGGCGAGACACGAACTTGAAAAATCAGAATAAATACTATATAAATAATGTAATATGCAGAAGAGTAAATTAGGATTAGATTTCGAAAAGGTGGAATATGCCAGAGGGTTGGCAAAAGACATCGCGCAAGATGTGCAGACCTTTGTGGAGCAATACACCACTGTTGCCGTGGAGCGCACCTTGTGCCGACTGATGGGCATTGATGGCGTTGATGACAACGATGTGCCGTTGCCCAACGTTGTGGTCGAGGCACTTAAGGATAAGGGTGTGTTAGGAGAAGGCGCACTGTTTTTTATCGCCAACGCGATGATTCAGACAGGGCTCAACCCACAGCAGATCGCCGAGAAGGTGGCTGCCGAGGAACTTGACATCACCAAAGTAGTGACTACCGACCCCAAGGCTATTGCCGATGTGCTGCAGCCAGTCATTGATGAGAGCATGACACGCATCCGCACCCGCCGCGCCCGTCGCGAGCATTATCTTGAGACCATTGGCGAGGGCCCCAAGCCCTATCTCTACATCATTGTTGCCACTGGTAACATCTATGAAGATGTGGTGCAGGCGCAAGCTGGAGCTCGCCAGGGTGCCGATGTGATTGCCGTGATTCGTACCACTGGTCAAAGTCTGCTCGACTATGTGCCTTACGGTGCAACCACCGAGGGTTTTGGCGGTACATTCGCCACTCAGGAGAACTTCCGCATCATGCGTAAGGCACTCGACGAAGTAGGGGAGGAGCAGGGACGTTACATCCGCCTGTGTAACTACTGCTCAGGTCTCTGTATGCCCGAGATTGCCATTATGGGTGCCTTCGAGGGACTTGATGTGATGCTTAACGACGCACTCTATGGCATCCTGTTCCGCGACATCAATATGCAGCGCACACTCATCGACCAGTATATGAGCCGCATTATCAACGGTTTCGCCGGTGTTATCATTAACACCGGCGAGGATAACTACCTTACCACCGCCGACGCTGTTGAGGCCGCACACACCGTGCTTGCCAGCGACCTTATCAACGAGCAGTTGGCTTTGATGGCTGGTCTGCCCGAGGAGCAGATGGGCTTAGGCCACGCCTTCGAGATGGATCCCATGCTCGAGAACGGTTTCTTGCTGGAGTTGGCTCAGGCACAGATGACTCGCGAAATCTTCCCTAAGGCGACACTCAAGTATATGCCTCCCACTAAGTTCATGACAGGTAACATCTTCCGTGGTCACATCCAGGATGCGCTGTTCAACATGATTGGCATTTGGACTCATCAGGGAATTCAGTTGTTGGGTATGCCAACCGAGGCCATTCACACCCCATTCATGAGCGACCGCTATCTCTCGATTGAGAATGCCAAGTATATCTTCAACAACATGAAGAGCATTGGCGAGGAGATGGAGTTCCGTGAGGGTGGCATCTGCCGCAATCGTGTGAAGGAGGTGCTGGGCAACACCATCAAGTTGCTTGAGGACATTACTAAAGAGGGCTTGTTCACAGCCCTTGAGAAAGGTATCTTTGGTGACGTTAAGCGTCCCAAGAACGGTGGTAAGGGACTTGCTGGCGTGACCATGAAGGGCGCCAACTACCTGAATCCGTTTATCGAACTAATGAAAGGCAAACGTTAAAATATAGGAGACACAAGATATGAGCGAAGGACTATATTCAATGGAAGCTAAGGATTTTGACAAAACCTTAGACTTATCGAAAATAAAACCCTACGGCGACACAATGAACGACGGTAAGGTGCAGCTGAGTTTCACCTTGCCGGTGCCATGTGGCGCCGAGGCTGTGGAGGCCGCCAAGCAGATGCTGCGCAAGATGGGACTCGAGAATCCCAGCGTGGTGTTCTATCAGGAACTCACTCCTGGTTTCACCTTCTTCAATTGCTACGGCAGCTGCACTCACACAGTGGATTACACTACTATCTATGTCCCCAAGGTTGAGTCAAACACAATGGACATGTATGAGACCGATGAATATATCAAGGAGAACATCGGTCGCAAGATTGTGATTGTGGGAGCCTCAACAGGTACCGACGCGCACACTGTGGGCATTGACGCCATCATGAACATGAAAGGCTATGCCGGGCATTACGGACTGGAGCGCTACGATATGATTGAGGCTTATAACTTAGGTTCTCAGGTTCCGAATGAGGAATTTATCGCCCGTGGTATTGAGCTTCATGCCGACGCGCTGCTCGTGTCGCAGACGGTAACACAAAAGGACGTGCACATCCAGAACATGACCAACTTCATTGAGTTGATGGAGGCCGAGGGCTTGCGTGACAAGATGATTTGCTGCTGCGGTGGCGCGCGTATCACTCACGAGCTCGCCAAGGAGCTTGGCTTTGACGCTGGTTTCGGCATGAACACTTACGCCGACGACGTGGCATCGTTTGTCGTGCAAGAAATGGTGAAGCGCGGAATGAAATAGTAGTTCACAGTTCAGAGTTCACAGTTCACTACTAGTCAACTAAGAAATAAATAACAAAATATTATTAATATCATAAACCGTAATTAACTATGGATAAGTATCAAATGAGAGAGGTCATCGCTAAACGTGCCGCCAAGGAGTTGCACGACGGTGACGTAGTGAATTTGGGTATTGGTATCCCAACATTGATTCCTAACTATCTTCCCGAAGGTGTGGA
>JAFZSO010000026.1 GCA_017619355.1 Muribaculaceae bacterium | reverse complement strand
ATCCGCAAGCTCATTGAGCGCGGCATCGTGAAGACGGTGAAGAGCGCCAAGAAGATTGTGGACCGCAAGGAACCCGTGGTTTGGGATATTCTGGAGAACGTGATGAAGGGACATCCCGTCCTGCTCAACCGTGCTCCAACACTGCACCGACTCGGTATTCAGGCATTCCAGCCTAAACTCATCGAGGGTAAGGCTATTCAGCTGCACCCGCTGGCTTGTACGCCGTTCAATGCCGACTTCGACGGCGACCAGATGGCAGTGCATCTGCCCCTGGGCAACGAGGCTATTGCCGAGGCCCAGCTGCTCATGCTCATGCCGCACAACATTTTGAATCCTGCCAACGGCGAGCCCATCACCGTGCCTTCACAGGACATGGTGCTCGGTTTGTACTACATCACTAAGCTCCGCAAGGGTGCTAAGGGTGAAGGACTCGTGTTCTACGGGCCTGAAGAGGCTCAGATTGCCTTCAACGAGGGTAAGGTGGCCATGAACGCCATCATCTCGGTGCAGGTAGAGGAACTCGACGCCAACGGCAACAAGGTGAAACGCATGGTGAACGACACCTGTATGGGTCGCATCCTGTTCAACAACTGCGTGCCCGACCAGATGGGTTACATCAACGAACTCATCTCCAAGAAGTCGCTCAAGAGAATCATCACCAAGGTGATTCGCACCTGTGGTGTGCCTCGTTCGGCCAAGTTCCTCGACGATGTCAAGAACATGGGCTACTACATGGCATTCAAGGGCGGCCTCTCATTCAACCTCGACGATGTGCTTGTGCCTGTAGAGAAGGACAAGTTCATCAAGGAGGGCGATGCTCAGGTCGAAGAGGTGATGAACAACTACAACATGGGCTTCATCACCAACAACGAGCGCTACAATCAGGTTATCGATATCTGGACTCACGTCAATGCCAAGATCACCGACACCCTCATGAAGCAGATCAGTGCCGACCAGCAGGGTTTCAACTCGGTGTTCATGATGCTTGACTCGGGTGCTCGTGGTTCGAAGGACCAGATTCGTCAGCTCTCGGGTATGCGTGGTCTGATGGCCAAGCCCCAGAAGTCGGGTGTTGAAGGCGGACACCAGATTATCGAGAACCCCATTCTGGCTAACTTCAAGGAAGGCTTGAGCGTGCTGGAGTACTTCATCTCCACGCACGGTGCCCGTAAGGGTCTTGCCGATACCGCTTTGAAGACCGCCGATGCAGGTTACCTTACCCGCCGTCTTGTCGACGTTGCCCACGATGTGGTCATCACCGAAGAAGACTGCGGAACATTGCGCGGACTTGTGTGCCGCGAGGTGAAGAATAACGATGACGTTGTGGCCACCCTCGGTGAGCGCATCGTGGGACGAGTATCGGTCCACGACGTCATTGATCCCACCACTGGCGAGGTCATCGTCAAGGCTGGTGAAGAAATCAGCGACACTGCAGCCGACATCATCAACGAGTCGGCAATCGAGTCGGTCGAGATTCGTTCCGTCCTCACCTGTGAGGCCAAGCACGGCGTTTGCGCCAAGTGCTACGGACGCAACCTCGCCACACATCGCCTTGTCCAGAAGGGTGAGGCTGTGGGTGTGATTGCCGCTCAGTCGATTGGTGAGCCTGGTACTCAGCTTACACTGCGTACGTTCCACGTGGGTGGTGTGGCAAGCAACATCGCTGCCGTTTCGAGCATGACATCCAAGTATGATGGCCGTCTCGAAATCGAGGAGCTCCGCACCGTGAAGGATAAGGATGGCGTTGATGTGGTGATTGGTCGCATGGCCGAGATGAACATCATCGATCCTAACACCAATATGGTGCTTACTCACGCTAACATCGTCTATGGCTCGAAACTCTACTACAAGTCGGGCGACATGCTCAAGAAGGGCGATGTAATCAGCGTGTGGGACCCCTTCAATGCCGTAATCGTGAGCGAAGTGGGTGGTACTCTCAAGTTCAGTAACCTCATTGATGGTGTGACCTATCGTGAAGAGGTCGACGAGACTTCAGGCAATAGCGAGAAAATCGTTATCGAGTCGAAGGATCGTACCCGCATTCCCGAGGCACAACTCTTTAACGAGGCTGGCGAACTTGTCAAGACCTATTCGCTCCCCGTGGGCGCTCACCTGATGAAGAATGAGGGCGAGGAAATCACTGCTGGCGAGGTATTCGTCAAGATTCCGCGCGCATCTTCAGGTGGTGCTGGTGATATCACGGGCGGTCTGCCTCGTGTCACCGAGCTCTTCGAGGCCCGCAACCCGTCGAACCCCGCTGTTGTGAGCGAAATCGACGGTGAAGTTACCTTTGGTAAAATCAAGCGCGGTAACCGTGAAATCGAGGTGCGCAACAAGAAACTTGGCGAAGTCAAGAAATATCTTGTGCCACTGTCGAAACAGATTCTTGTGCAGGAGAACGACTATGTGCGTGCCGGTACGGCCCTTTCCGACGGTGCCATCACGCCTGCCGACATCCTTCGCATCAAGGGTCCCACGGCCGTGCAAGACTATATCGTCAACGAGGTGCAGGATGTGTATCGCCTGCAAGGTGTGAAGATCAACGACAAGCACTTTGAGGTGATTGTGCGTCAAATGATGCGCAAGGTCAACATCCTCGATCCCGGCGACACCCGCTTCCTCGAGCAGCAAGTCGTCGACAAGCGCGAATTTATGGACGAGAACGACCGCATCTGGGGCAAGAAGGTGGTCACCAGTGCCGGCGACAGCCTTGATGTGCAAGCCGGTCAGATCATCACCGCCCGCAAGCTGCGCGACATCAACTCGGCCCTCAAGCGCCGCGACCTCAAGCTCGTGCAGGTGCGCGATGCTGTGCCTGCTACCAGTGAACAGATTCTTCAGGGTATTACCCGCGCTGCTCTGCAGACCTCAAGCTTCATGAGTGCCGCTTCCTTCCAGGAAACTACCAAGGTGCTCAACGAGGCAGCCATTAATGGCAAGGTCGACCGTCTCGAGGGCATGAAGGAGAACGTCATTTGCGGTCACCTCATCCCTGCCGGTACCGGTCTGCGTGAATATCAGTCACTCCTTGTGGGTGACAAGGAAGAGTTGGCACGTGCTGGCAGCAGCAGTGTTACCGACGATGTAGTCGATGCCGAACTCGTGAATTCTTAATCACCTGGGTTCGCATCATTCCATCACAGGGCTGGCATTCACGCCAGTCCTGTTTTTTTGTGCTCTTTCATTTTTCTCTGAAAAATAATTTGTACACACGCAGATTATTGTGTAATTTTGCACTTAGATTTGGTGCTGAGCGTAATGGCTCAGTGAAAAGGGAATCAGGTGAGAATCCTGAACAGACGGCGCTGCTGTATGTTCCATCTTGAGCCCTCACCGCTTCACTGCAAGGCATCGCCTTGATGCCTGTGGGAAGGAGCGCTGAACGAGAATACGGGCTGGAACGAGTCAGAAGACCTGCCAAGTTGGTAATTGAAACCCGGATTTTATGCGACACTTGTTAGTGTATATTGTCTCGTTCCTGTCAGTACTGGGCGTTGCCGCTCAAGACACTACCGACGTGTATCACAGCAAGCTCGACTCCATGCAATACCTGAGCAACGTCACCATCTTTGCCAAGAAACTGTATCGCGAAGTGATTCCTGCGCAGACGCTCAACGGCCGCCAGCTCGAGCGCCTCAACAGCCACAGCGTGGCCGACGCCATCCGCTACTTTGCCGGTGTGCAGATTAAGGACTACGGCGGGGTGGGGGGCATCAAGACCATCGACATCCGCTCCATGGGCACCAACCACCTGGGCGTGTACTACGACGGCATTCAGCTCGGCAACCCCCAGAACGGTCAGATCGACCTCGGCCGATTCTCCCTCGACAACATCGACGAAATCTCTATCTATAACGGCCAGAAGAGCGAGATTTTCCAGCCTGCACGCGACTTCGGTTCGGCAGGCTCAGTGTATCTGCGCACCCGCCGCCCCAAATTCGAGGGCGACAAGCGCGACAACCTGAATGTGACCATGCGCATGGGCTCCTTTGGCCTTGCCAATCCCTCGCTGCGATGGGAGCACCGTTTCTCGCAAGATGTGAGCATGCTCATCAACACCGAGTATACTTACGCCACTGGCCAGTATCACTTCCGCTACCGCAAGCGCTTCAGCGACGGAGTGCTGGCATGGGACACCACAGCCGTGCGCAAGAATGGCGACATCAATGCCTGGCGCATCGAGGGCGCCCTCTTCGGCTATCTGCCCGAGGGCAAGTGGAACGCCAAGTTCTACTACTACGACAGCGAGCGCGGCATCCCCGGCGCCATCGTCAACAATGTGTGGTTCAACGCCCAGCGGCAGTGGGACCGCAACTTCTTCCTGCAAGGCTCTTATCAGAACCAGTTCACTCCCAAGTATGAGCTCATGGTCAATGCCAAGTATGCCCACGACTATTTGCACTACCTGAACCCCGACACCACGCTCATGCTCATCGACAACGAGTTCTGGCAAGACGAACTCTACATCTCCACTGCCAACAAATACACCATCCTGCGCAACTGGGATGTGAACTTGAGTGTCGATTACAAGTGGAACTACCTGAATGCCAATCTCACCAATTTCTCCTATCCCACACGCCACACGCTGCTCACGGCGCTTGCCACGGCCTATACCTTGGGAGGCTTCAAGGCACAGGCGAGCCTGCTCTACACCATGGTCAACGACCGCTACAGCGCACGCAATGCCGGGGAGATTCTGGCGAAGTTCTCGAAATATCTGCACAAGGCCACACCGGCGGTGTTCTTGAGCTACAAGCCCATAGCACGCTACGACTTCAACCTGCGGGCATTCTACAAGCGCATCTTCCGCATGCCCACTTTCAACGACCTCTATTACACCGATATAGGCAACAGCAACCTGCGTCCGGAGTATGCCACCCAGTATAATGTGGGTTTCCACTATCAGCTCTATCGTGAGCAAGGGTTCTGGCGCGGATTTCGCCTAACGGCCGATGCCTACTACAATCAGGTCGATGACAAGATTATCGCCGTGCCCCGTGGCAGGGGCGTCTATCGCTGGATGATGATGAACATTGGCAAGGTGAAGATACGCGGCATTGATATCACGGCGCGCACGCGCATGGCGTTTCCAGCCGATGTGAATGTGGATGTGAACCTCTCTTACACCTACCAGCGCGCACAAGATTACTCTAATCCCTCTGATAATGGCGATGGTGGGACCTACAAGGGTCAGATTGCCTATATCCCCTGGCATAGCGGCAGCGTGGTGGTACACGGCAGCTGGCGTGCGTTTGACCTCAACTACAGTTTCATCTATGTGGGCGAGCGCTATCATGTGAGTGCCAACATTCTTGCCAATCATGAGGAACCTTGGTACACCCACGACCTCAGTGCCAGCTACAAGTGGACGATGGGGGCGGTGAACATGAAAGTGACGGCCGAAGTCAACAACCTGCTCAACCAGTACTACGATGTGATCAACAACTATCCCATGCCTGGACGCAACTACAGGCTCACCCTCAAATTCGACATTTAGCATGAAGCGCCTCCATTACATATTGATCGCATGTTTGCTCCTGGTCCTGACATCGTGCCGTGAAGAGCAAGTGATATTTATTCCTGAAGAAGTGGAAGTAACCACACCGCAGTTCACCTCGGTTCAGGGCTTCTATCTGCTCAACGAGGGCAATATGGGCAGCAACAAGGCCACACTCGACTACTACAACTTCAGGACTGGCCGCTATACTCGCAACATATTTGCTTATGCTAATCCCAGCGTGGCGAAGGAAATGGGCGATGTGGGCAACGACATGGGCATCTATGGCAGCAAACTCTATGCAGTCATCAACTGCTCTAACAAGATAGATGTGATGGACAAGATGAACGTGAAGAAAATTGGGCAGATCAACATCCCTAATTGCCGCTTCATCAAGTTCTATGGGGGCTATGCCTATGTTACGAGCTATGCCGGTCCGGTCGTCATCAATCCCGAGTACGAGCAACGAGGCTATGTGGCTAAGATCGACACCACCACCCTGGAAGTGGTCGACACATGTCTTGTGGGCTTCCAACCCGATGAGCTCGACATCATCAATGGCAAGATATATGTGGCCAACTCTGGCGGATACATGGTGCCCAATTATGAAAACACGGTATCGGTTATCGATATCGACACATTTACCGAGGAGTCGAGAATTGAAATTGCCATCAACCTGCAGTGTTGCAAAGCCGACCATCGAGGCAATCTGTGGATTTCGTCACGGGGCGACTACTATGAGAACCCAAGCCGGCTCTTTGTGTATGACACCCGTCATCAACGACTGCTCAAAACATTCGACAACAATGTGAGCAGCATGTGGATGGATGGGGACTCACTTTATGTGATAGGTGTGCAGTTCAGCTATGTGACGATGCAGAATGAGGTCAGCTATGCCTTGATCAACACTGCCACGATGGAGATAGTGTCAAACAACTTTATCACCGATGGCACTGAAAAGGATATTGCCATGCCCTACAGCGTGGCGGTGAACCCGATTACCAAGGATATCTATGTGTGCGACGCTAAAGATTATGTGTCGCCCGGGCGCCTCATCTGCTACAGCCCCGAGGGCGTGAAACAGTGGGAGGTTCGCACTGGCGATATCCCGGCTCATTTCGTGTTTCTGGGTGATAATATAAACGAAAAATAAAAAACAACAATCCTTTATAAAAATGAAACGGACTTTTCTTTTTTTATCATTGATGATTGCACTGCTGGCAAATGCCCAGAACATGCCTTTTATCACTAAGGTATATGATTTCCTTCCGGCACCTGGCCAGTTTGTGAACGATACTCCGAAGTACAATTATAGTCCAGACTCCGAGCCCCTCGACAGTTTGATGGCGCGTGTCGAGAAAGCCATATGCGGAACAATGACCATTCATAACGACACCGTCGAGATGCCCGATGGGTCAATCGTTATTGATACCGACACGGTTATTGATGTTAAACCGGGTCTCATTAGTCTGGGGGCATTTGGCGGTTATGTGGTGTTCGGATTTGACCACCCTGTCGTGAATGTGGAGGGTGAGTATGATCTTCAAATCTTTGGTAACTCGTTTCAGGCTGCAAGTTCCTCGTCTTCAGGTGGTAGCAGCGAACCTGGCATAGTGATGGTGAGTCGCGATATGAATGGCAACGGCATTCCCGACGACCCCTGGTATGAGTTGGCCGGCAGCGAGCATAATAACCCCAAAACACAAAAGAATTTCACCATCACCTACTACAAGCCCGATGATAGCCAGTTTGGTACTTTGAAACCCAATCAGTACCACAACGAGTATATCCGCTGGACTTGCAATAGTGTCGACAGTCTGCAGGAAGGATATGTTCGCAAGAATTACTTCCACTCGCAAAGTTACTGGCCTCAGTGGTATGAAGGCGAAACGCTCACTTTCACCGGCACAAAACTCAGATGCAATGCCGTGGACGAAAGCGGTCAAGGCACATATTATGTGCAGCACTTCGTCGATTGGGGGTATGTCGACAACCGACCAGACTGGCATTATGGCTATGGCGCTGGCGACTTCGCCGATAACATGAACCAGGGGTTCAAAATCGACTGGGCCGTTGATAATGATGGTAATCCTGTCAACTTGAAGGCAATCGACTTTGTGAAAGTGTATTCCGGAGTGTTGCAAGATTGCGGCTGGTTGGGCGAGACCTCGACTGAGGTGGCGGGTGCCATTGACCTGCACCCCGATGCTGTCGCTCCTCATATCAAGGGCGATGTGAACGCCGATGGCAAAGTGAATGTGAGCGATGTCACCACCCTCATCAACATGATTTTGGGCGTGCTTCCTATCGACAAGCCCTTGGCCGATGTGAATTCTGACGGCAATGTGAACGTCTCCGATGTCACCGCCCTCATCAACATGATTCTTGGAATATTGGTTCTTTAATATATTAACTTTAATTTTTTGCGATTATGAAAAAAACATTTACATTGATCGCTGCCCTTTGCGTGGCAGCAAGTGCATGGGCCGCCGACATAGTCCTCGACCTCAGCAAACCGGCTATCCCCGAAGCGCTGAACTTTGGTGATAACGAGTACATCAACGAAACCTACGACGAAGCATTCGAGTGGTTCGAATTCCCTCCTTTCATGTTCAGTCATATTCATGGTGAAGGTAGCAGCTGGGACGGTTACTACTGGGATGGTTTCACCGTTTGCAAGAGCGACTACAACGCAACTGGCGGAACGGATCACCAGTGGAGCTGTATAGCCGGCGGCGGCATGAATGCCGATGGCAGTGTGAATCCCGAGCAGCCTTACTTGCTGTGCTATTGGGGTGATTTCTATGGCAACGAAGGCGCCAAGATGATGTTTGATGATGGCAACACCTACTCTGTGAAAGGCATGTATGTCAACAACACTGCCTATGCCTATTACTGCTGTGCCGATGCAAACAGCTTTGGACGCCCCCTCAATCAGGAAGGTGACTTCTTCAAGCTGATTGCTCATGGTGTGGACGAGAGCGGCGCCGAGACCGGCACTGCAGAGATTGAACTCTGTGGTTTCCACAATGGTGAGTTCTCGGCTATCACCGAGTGGACTTGGTTCGACATGAGCGCACTGGGCGAGGTGAGTGGAATCTTCTTCACCATGGATTCATCTGACAAGGGTGAATGGGGTATTAACACCCCCACCTACTTTGTAATGGACCGGCTCACCGTGAGCACTCCCTCTTACTACGTGTGTGGTGGCTTCAACGGCTGGAATGCCAACGAACCTCTCGAAATCACCGAAGAGGGCGCTACCTTCGATGTGGTTGAAGATCCCGAAGATGTTGAGAGCAAGGAATTCAAGATTCTCACCAATGGCGAGACCGACTGGCTGTGGCTCGGTGGTGAAGACGCTAATGGCGTTGGCTACTTCGAGATCAGCGATGGCATGATGACCGACGGTACTGAAATCACACTCGACGACGCTGGTGCTAACTTCCGTCTGCCTGGCAGCGGCAACTACACCATCACCCTGGCCAAGAGCGCCAAGGCTCCCGTGGAGGGTGTGAAGATTGTTGTGAAGAAGAACAACCAGACTCCTACCGCTATCACCGATGTTGCTGGCAAGACCGTGAGCAGCGTGAAGTATGTGAACCTCGCTGGCGTTGAGAGCAGCAAGCCCTTCGACGGTGTGAATGTGGTTGTCACCACCTACACCGATGGCACTCGCTCTGCCGCTAAAGTTGTGAAATAAGCAACAGCTTACTGAATAACAACCTGATAAAGGCTTTCGTCATTCTGGGCGAAAGCCTTTTCTTTATTCTTGCTCCCATAAAATTCGTTAATTATTCAAATTCATTACATTTTTTATTAATATTTATTTGTGTTTTGTGTCAAAATTTTATAATTTTACACCACAAATCAAGCATAACCCTTTTTACTATATCACTTTTTGTTTAACTGATTTAACTAACTGCTTATGAGAAAAATTCTTTTGACTCTTGCTTTGGGCTTTTCGCTCACAAGCTTGGCTCAGGTTTTCAACGTGGGGCAAATCGTGAAACTCGATACCCCGGTTGATCCCACGGCCAAGGTGGTGGCGATAAGTCCGCAAGCCGACTACATTCTGCTCTCGAATGACCAGAATGCGGGTCTCACGAAGTTTGATCTCGCTTCGAAGCAGACACAACGCATCACCGATGCGAAAGGTGCCGGCTACAAAGTCCTGATTTCGCCCGACGGACAGGACATCGTCTATCGCGAGACATCGTTCAATGAGCGCCATCTGCGCTACAACGCTCTCAAATCGGTCAACATGGCTAATCGCAGCGTCCAGCAACTGGTTGAGCCCACCCGCGACCTGCAGGGCTTCACTATTCAGGATGCAACTGCCGTGGCTGTCGATAAGGGCAGCATGAAGGTGAAAGCCATTCGTGGCACAGCTCCCGCTGTAGTTCGCCCTGTGCTGAGCATCAAGAACCGTCAGCTCATGATCACCCGCGACGGTAAGACCGAGGTGTTCTCGCCTAAAGGCACTGACTACAGCTACATCTGGGAGAGCATTTCGCCCGATGGCACCAAGGCTCTCTTCTATGTGTGCGGCGTGGGTGCCTTCGTGTGCAACGTCGATGGCTCTAATCTTATTGGCTTCGGCGAGATTCGTGCTCCGCAGTGGTACGACGACAATACCATCGTGGGCATGTATGACCAGGATAACGGCTACTATGTGACTTCTTCGGTCATCAAGGCCGCTACTCTCGACGGCAAGGTTCAGACCCTCACCGACGGTTCGGTGATTGCTATGGAACCCTTTGGCGCTAACGGCAAGATCGTGTTCTCTACACCCATGGGTGAAACTTATTTGATGAACGTCACTAAATGATTACAGCTATGAAGAAGATATTATTACTTGCTGCAGCTGCAATCATGGCGGCTGGCGCAATGCAGGCTCAATCGCCTGACGAGGTGCGCATCTATCTGAATGCAGGTCACGGCTCTTGGGGTCCTAACGACCGCCCCATGGCCACCATCCCTTATCCCATGCTCGCTAACGGCATGCCCGACACCTGCGGTTTCTATGAATCGAACACCAACCTGTGGAAGACCCTGAAAATGGGTGCTACACTCGAGAAAATGGGTGTGCTGAAAGAGAATATCATGTATTCTCGCGTGAAGAATGGCCCCTATCCCTATGTTGCTGGCGCAGCCGACGCCGAAATCTACAACCGACCCTTGAGCGAAATTGCTCGTGAGGTAGATGCCAACAACATGGATATGTTCATGTCGATTCACTCCAATGCCCATGTCGATGGTTATACCACTAATTATCCCGCATTCTTCTTCCGCGGGCATGATGGTGCCGAGAATCCCGGTGCCGAGGGCTCCATTGCCATGGCACAGGCCTGCTGGGGACCTCACTACATGACGGAGCTCGACCCCAACACATATTATAGTCTGACCAACCCGTGCATTCGTGGCGATGTTGACTTCTGGGGTGAAGAATATGCTACCACCACCTCTCAGGGTACATTCTATGGCTACTATGGCGTGCTGCGTCATGGCACACCGGGCTTCTTGATGGAGGGTTACTTCCACACCTATCAGCCCGCACGCCACCGTGCTCTGAACCCCGACTATTGCGGTCAGGAAGGTGTGCGCCTCGCCCGTGGCGTTTGCAATTACTGGGGACTCAATCCTGAGACCACCGGCTACATCATGGGTACCGTCAAGGACCTCCATGAGAAGATGGTGCATCAGCTTTACACCTATGCTCCTGGCTCCATCGACCAGTGGGTGCCCCTCAATGGCGCACAGGTCGACCTGCTCAAGGACGGCGCAGTGGTTCAGACCTATCAGGTTGACCAGAACTACAATGGCGTGTTCGTCTTCGAAGACCTCGCGCCCGGCAACTACACCCTGCGTGCGCACATGGATGGCTACAAGACCCAGGGCGAGTACACTGAGGGAACCATCTCCAGCGAGTATGTCACCGAGGTGGCCAACAGCATGGGAACCTATGTGGTGAATGCTAATGCCACTACCTATGCCCGTCTCTATCTTGAGTCGGAGTCTTATGAACCTCCCGAAGTCACCTATTATAACTATCCCGATCCCGACCAGCCTGCTTATGCTACTGTGGCCGATGAATACATCTTCGGCAAGGAGAGCAAGGACTTCGAGTTTGAGGGCGAACTCCGCCGTGCCGTGGTGCGTGGCGATTCCATCGTGGTGCTCACCGAGAGCGGTCACGACCCGCACCTCTATCTCATCAACGGTAAGACCAAGGAACTCGTGAAGGAACTCAGCATCAATGGCATCGCTCCCGATGAACCTAACAATGTGGGCTTCCGCTATCGCTTGAGCGATATCGCCTTCACCGCCGACAACAAGCTCATCGGTGTGAACCACACCCTCTGCCAGATCAGTCCTGACTATGTCTTCGACGGCGAGGAGCGAGGCACACTGCGCTTCTACAAGTGGGATACGCTCGACAGCGATCCCATCGAGTGGACCACCACGCAGCTCTCGGCCAACTGGTATCGTGGCGTGATGGGACGCACCCTGGCTGTGACCGGACCCTCTACCGAGTGCACACTGGTCACCACGGGTACTACCGCCTACACATCTACTGCAACGCGTCTCTTCCTCGTGAGCATGAGCAACGACCAGCAGACGGGTACACTCTTCACCGAGTATAACTTGAACTCTGAGAAACTGCTCTCGGAGAACAAGACGGGTGTGAACCAGCAGCTCATGGTTTCGCCGCTGGGCGATGACCGCTATGTGATGGACGGCGAGAAGACCAATCCCTATGAACTCAAGCCTGCCAACACTTCTAATGTAGATGCTGAAATCATGGGTATCGTTCCTGATGCCGACCTCGGCGTTCAGGCCAATGGCGTGGGCTTCTTCAAGTATGCCGGTCATTCCATGATGGTTTCTCCTTTCATTGCCGACAACAAGATTGCTGGCGTGAAACTCTATGATGTGACCGATGGCCTCGGACAGGCCAAGCTCATCAACACGGTGGGAACTGAACTGGATACTCCCATTTCGCGCGATGCACTGCCTTATATGGCTGCTGGCGCTACGGTCGATGGCCTCGACATCACTATCTATCTCGTTGCTGGCAACAACATCACCCGCTTCACCACGCAGGGTGTTGATCAGCCTGTTGTGAAGGGTATCTTTGCTTATGGCCTTACCGACGAGAAGACTTCTGATGGCTACACCTTCACCTTCACTGCCAATAGTGATGCCAAGAGCGCGAAACTCATCTTCACCGATGCCCAGACCGGCGAGGTGGTGGGTGAAGTTGAGCTGCCCAATGTCACTGAAGGCGAGAATGTGATTACACTCACCAATGACCAGATTCCTGGCGAGCTCGGTCAGCAAATGAACTGGGCTGTGAACCTTGTGGGTAGCCCCATCACCAACATCGTGCGACTCAACGACTATGCCGATGGCACCTTCTCCTATGGCAGCCAGATCTCCAATGTGGTCGACAACAGTCCCGAGAGCGACTACTTCGGACGCATCTATGTGGCTAACCGCATTACTCAACCCAATGATGGCAATGGCTTGTGGGTTTACAATCCCGACTGGACACGCATCAACAGCACGCGCCTCAATGGTAATCTGGAAGTGATGAGCAGTCCCTTCCGTCTGGGTATTGACTCTGAAGGTTATGTGTATATTCCTGACTGGAGCGATCCTTATTCTGGCATCTATGTGGTTGATCCCGCTAACCTCGAGGGCGATTTCACCCAGTTCTTCCAGGGTAGCCGCGATGGCGATGGCCTCTTCATCAACAATGGCGTGAATGTAGGTGGCTCTTCTACTGCCGTGTGGATTGAAGGCACAGGTGCTGATACCAAACTCTATACTGCCAGCGAAGACCTGTTCCTCAATGGTTATGGCAACAACATTGCAGTGTACAACATCGGTCAGCCCGACGGCTCGATTCTCCACTCTTGGGGCGAAGCTCCCAGTGCACTCTACTATGTGGGCAATAAGCTCCTCAATGGTAACATCAATGTGATTGGCGATGGTAGAGGCGGATTCTGGTGCACGCAGTTGCGCTATACGCCTAACAACACCACAGGTGTGCCTTCGCTCCTGCATGTGAATGAAGCTGGAACCATCGACTTCAACTCAGGTGTTGAACCATTCAATTCCCTCATCGATGGCTCTAATAATGGTGGCTTGGCTGTTACCCCCGATGGCAAGACGCTCATCATCAATGATGACCATGGCGTACTCCAGTTCTTCGACCTCGCATGGAATGAAGACGGCTCGCCCGAGTTGACCTACAAGTATGCATTCACTGCCGACTGTCTGAACGGACGCTCTATCTATCAGATCAACTTCGACTATGGTGGCAACATGGTTTGCTCGGGTGCGAAACTGGGTATCTACTCACTTCCTACCGACGACAACCAGTCGACCGTGCCTGCCAAGAAGGCGCTTCTGGTAGTCAAGGGCGATATTCCTTACTATGTGGTGGGTGGCTTCAACGGCTGGAATGCCAACGATCCTCTTGAAATCACCGAAGAGGGTGCGACCTTCGATGTGGTTGAAGATCCCAACGATGTTGAGAGCAAGGAATTCAAGATTCTCACCGCTGGTGTGAACGACTGGCTGTGGCTCGGTGGTGAAGACGCTAATGGCGTTGGCTACTTCGAAATCACCGATGGCATGATGACCGATGGTACTGAAATCACCCTCGACGACGCTGGTGCTAACTTCCGTCTGCCTGGCAGCGGCAACTACACCATCACCCTCGCCAAGGCTGCTAAGGCTCCCGTGGAAGGTGTGAAGATTGTGGTCAAGAAGAACAATCAGACTCCTACTGCCATCACCGATGTGAAGGGCAAGACCATCAAGAGCATCAACTATGTGAATGTGGCTGGCCAGATGAGCGACAAGCCGTTCGACGGAGTGAACATCGTGGTCACTACCTACACCGACGGCACCAAATCTACCTCGAAAATCATTAAATAGAGCTCCATAAGCATTGCTCTTTTCGAGTAACTCTATCATTAAAACTCTCGCCTCATCCCAGGCGAGAGTTTTTTTCACCCTCAACCCTTATGTGCTACTGCCATTTCCTTTCCTTCCCACATTCACTATCTTCACCTGCACATAAGCGCTCTTTGATAATTTTCCCATGTAACACAATCAGTCGGAGGGTCAACAGTAGGGACAAGGCGTGCCTTGTCCGCCCTCCGAGTCCTCCGAGAACTCTGAGCTCTCCGAGTCCTCTGACGATAGTACACAATAAATAACGATAGTACACAATCTTAGAATGAAAGCAGTATGATACCAAAATCATCAATCTACTTAAAATCAATTTGTTATGATATTTATCCGCAAATTTCCCAGATTTCCCAAAAGTTGCACCGTTCCCACACTTCCCGTCATTCCCGCGCGTCCACACCATCCAAAAAATCCGCGTTAGCGGCTTTTCGAAACTTTTCGACGAGCTTTGCTCACCGCTTTTTGAATTAATTCCCCTCGTCGTCATTGAAAATAAATAATTAATGGAAATTAATGGACAATTTATGGTCATTCGTGGAGACATCCCCGCGTCATCAATAAAAAAACCGCGCGTATCAACGCGCGGCTTTTGTGTGCCAGCTCCTTTGCGTGAGGATTCTTACCCGCAAGATTTATGTCTTTTTGTTCTTATATCAAAAACCTTAAGGCCAGTTATAGAGTTCTTTGACCTCGGGGGTGAGCAGACGGCCGAGCTGATAGACCGGTATCTTCACGCTGATGATGCCCTCTGACCAGGGAGCAATGTCGTAGGGATTGTAGTGGAACACGATATTGTCGCCTGTGAGATACACATTACGGCTCACAAATATCTGGTCGGTAAAGATACCCGACTTCTCGCCCAGCTCTTCGAGCGACTCGGCAAAGTAGTTGCCCAACAGGTGCAGCGTGATGAGATTGTGAAGAGCCTCTTCTGAGTTTTCTACAAAGATGTCGTTGAATGTGAGCACGCGGTTCGACTTGATGTCATAGTTCAGGAAGTGCGAGTAGAGGTTCGGGTGGGCTCCACCGCTGTATTCATAGTTGTCCACCTTATACACGATGTAGTTCTCGCAGAATCCCACCGACGATACTGAAACGGTGTTAGACAGCACCATTGTGCCGGGATTCAAGTCGGCCGGCAGGTCTTCGATCAGGTCAAGTACCTTGTCGCCATAGCCCTGAGGGTGAGATATATACTCGTTGATGACATCGTCGGGGTTACCCGTTTCTCCAAAGGTGAGCGAGAGCAGCGAGTCCTGCAGGGCAGTGATGTCGTTGTCGCCAAACTGCAGTGGCCACTGCAGGGCTACTGAGGCGGTGGTGTAGGTGTCGGTAGAGTCGTTCTTGTCGAGGATGTGAAACACGCTCTGTGCGGTCTTGAACACCTGATTCACGGCAAAGTTCTCGACTTTGGCGGCACTTGTCAGGCTCAGGACTGCCACGGCAAGGCTCAGCATGAGAAATCTATATGTTTTCATAATCTTATGTTTATTAAAGCGTTTATTTACTCTGTTTTTACTGGACCACAAGGAAACACCACCAGAAGCGTGTTCCAAAGTGATACTCGCCCTTGATGACAATGGGGTGGAACAAGCCTATGATAAGAAATGTGCCCAGGCCAATGATAAGGCCATCGAGTGTCATTCTTCCTCTTTCTCTTCCTCTTTCTCGATTACTTTGGGATCAGCCTTGGGAGGAAGCAGCAGGCGGTTCTGCTTGCGGAGCAGGTCCTTGATGTCGTCGAGGCGGTCAATCACAAAGCCGAAGGCGACGAGCAGAATGCCCGCAAAAATCATCATAAGCAAAGGAAGAAGACCAAAGTTCTCTACCCTGAAATAGCACAACGCGCCAGTGCCAATGAAGAACACGCCGATTAAATACAATACATATTCCATAGTTGTCTGTTTTTGGGTTATTTTCTTAATATTGGCCACTAAATTAGTGAAAATTGTTGAAAATAGCAACCTCATGCACTTTTTTTCTTATCTTTGCACTGAAACTTGCCTGCTTTGGGCAGTAAAACGAAACCTTTTTAACCCTGTAATGATGAAAAAACTCCTGTTTCTGGTGTGTGCCACGCTGCTGCTGGCTGGTTGTGGCAAAGGCGACAAAAAAGATGCCGTGGAAGGCGATGCCAATAATCCCGTGACCTTCTTCGAGTGCAGTTTTGGTGACAATATCGACGATGTGCTGGAAATGCTCAAAGGCTCCAACAAGACCTACAAGGTAGGCGTGGATGATGTCGACAACCCCACGCTGGTCACCCTCACCCCTCGCAAGAAGGACATGAGCATCAAGTACAAGAACACCAACTACGACGAGGTGCAGCTCGGCTTTGCCCGCGACGAGTTCACACACATTGCCCTGCAACGCTCTTTCAAGGACAAGGCTTCGTTCACCAAGTTCGTGAACAGGCACGACAGCAACCCCGATGCGCTCTCGCTCGACGAGACCGACTCCACCCGCACCTTCGTGATCAAGGGCGAGGAATCGCGCTGCTCGGTGTTTGTCGACATCCCGCAGCAAAAGGCGCTTATCTCTTACACCGACAATGCGGTGCTGAAGCGCGCCAACCAGAGCGGCGTGAAGACGGCGTGGGACGACTTCATCCACTTCATGGCATCACCCTTCGATAACCTGTGGTCGCTGCTCGTGTGGTGCGTCATCTTGGGCATCGTGTATCTGCTCTTCAAGAAGTATGGCAAAGACCTGCTGAAAGACCTCTGGTAATACACACCACCTGATGAGAAGAAATAAAGAGCTGCCAATCGGTTGACTGGCAGCTCTTTGTGTGGAATATAACCGAATGACCGATTCGGGATAATTTATCGGTTGCGGCCCATCAGGTTGCTGAACACGATGAGGGCATCGCATTTGCTTACATACTTCGACACCTTGTTGCGGTTAGCGTAGTAGAATTCCCACAGCTCGTTCATGGCGTTGAACGCCTTGGAACCGTAGTTAAGGTGCGGATGGGGATTGTAGTTCTCATCGTAGGTGTAGTTGAACACTTCATCGCCATGGGGCACAAATGCGAGGGCATAGAGGGCCTTTTCCTTGAGGCTGAAGTCGGAGGTGTGCTCCTTGCAGTTCTTGAGCAAAGCAATCGACCTGCCGATGAAGTCATACTCGTTCTTGTAGTCGATGGAGTCGTAGGCACTCTGCCCGTAGCGGGTCAGATACCAGCAGTCGCCCTTGTAGGAAGCCTGATACAGGATGGTTGCCAGATTGTATTCGGCCTTTGCTCTCACCTCGTTATTCCTGGCATTATACATCAGGCTTATAAGGTTAATCACATCATTGCAGAACTCCACTCGCTGATTGGTCTTCACCTCCTTGGGACCGTAGTCTTCACCACTCCAGAAGGTCGACTCGTAGTCCACAATCTGGCGGCCCATCCAGCGCTCCTTGTGGTAGTCGCGGCGAGCCATGTAGCGGCTTAGACCCAGCGTGGAGATGTAGCTGGCGGGCACCAGCTCGAGGTATTGCACCGCACTCTGGAACTGACCCTCGCGCAGAAACTTGGTGCCGATGAGGTCGTTGAGCACATTGTCGTTCACCTTCTTGTCGACAAAGGTCATGAGCCACTTCTCAAAGTCGTTGCCGGGTGTCGATTGCAGGTATTCGCTGTAATCGATGGTTTCCTGAGCGGTGAGGTTGTCGATCATATACCACTCCTCGCCAAAGAAGTTGAGTGCGTTGGCCATATAGTCGCGCTTGGGATACAACGAAAGCATCGCTTTGAGGTTTACCACCACCTCTGGACGGTTCCAAGCCTCAAACTGCGGAATGAGGGCCGAATTAGTGACGCGGTTGATGACCTCGGCATAGTGCGAGGTGTAGCCGTCTTCGCTTTGGGTCTGGTCTTCCTTGTCCTTTTCGCCCAGCCACTGCAGTTCTTTCTTCAGGAAGTCGTAGTACTTCTTGTCGGGCTTGGCATCTTTGGTGGCGGCCAGCAGATAGCAGGCACGGGCATTGTCCTTCATGCGCTGGGTGCCTTTCATCTTCTGTGCCTCGGTGAGCTGCTTGAGGGCGGCACTCTGGTTGCCAATCATGTAGTTCAGGAAACCCGAGGCAGCCTGCCACATGGCGGGACTCTTGGTCTTGCCCTGTTTCACCACATCACCGGCAAAGGCGATGAACTGCTTGATTTCGTTCTCATAAATCGAGGTTGCCTCGACATACTGCATCACTTCGGGGTCGGCAACATCGGCGGTTTCCTGGGCATTGTTCACGAAGTCCTGCACGAGGAACAGCAGCGTGGGCGAGTTGGGATTAGCGGCATATTCCTCCTTGATGCCCTTCAGGTTGCGCTTCTCGCGCACACACCACTTGATACTGGTCATATCGCCCTGTTCGGCATAGATTTCGCATGCCTCCTGCTTCTTGCCGCTCTTGAGCAGGCCCCAGGCGTAGATGTTCTTCATCATGTCCTTATACACGCTCTCGGGCAGCGACTTGTTACTGGATTCCCAGTATTGCATCACAGCCGTGGGCTTGTTCATCATCATGTAGGTGCGCATGGTGAGCAGGGCATACTGCGCACGATAGCGTGAGCCCTCGTAGCTGCGGGCGCGGTTGTTGATATACTGCATGTCGCGCAATGCAGCAGCCTTTTCTTCGGCAGTGGGGTAGTTCCAGCTGTTCTCGTCGAAGGCATCACATCCTCTCATATACTTGATGAGGAGCTGGAGGTAGTCGAGGGTCTCGCGGTCATTCTTGGCCAGTGCCGCCTGCACAATGCAGTTGTTAGATTCCTGCATCTCGCGAGTGTCCACATGATAGAGTCCGCGCATATCCCACTCGTTGGCCTTGCCGTCGGTGTAATTGGTCCAGTACTGAGCCATGCGGTTCACGAAAGTGTTGTTCATCTGCTCGCGGTTGAACACACTGAACATGTAGTAGTTGGGCGTAGGGCTCGGGCCACATGCCAGTGCACTGAAACCTGTGAACAGCACAATGCTAAGGATTAAAAATTTTTTCATAATCGGTTGATTGATATTTGTTAATGAATTTACTGTCTAAATCGTAGAGAATCACTTGCCCATTGATGCCGGGGCGCAGGGTGGAGAGTTTGTCATGCACCTTGATGATGGTGCTGGCTGGCACTTGCTTGAGCACCACCTCATCGCCCGCACGAATATGTGCCGAGAGGGCATCGTCGCTGCCGCCCGAAGGCAGGTCGCGCGAACCGATGACGAGGTATTTACTGGGTGCTGTGCGGTAGAACAGCGTGCTGTCGCTGAGGTCCACATCGTAGAGCGTGCCCTGGAACTCCTTGCGGCGGTAGTGCAGATACCAGTGAAACACCGGATAGGCGGCGCACAGCGGCAGGTCGTAGTCGGCAAGGTTCTTCAGGTAGGGCTCTGCAGCCTTGTAGTCGAGAATGGGGTTCTCGCAGTCGTAGTCGGAGGCATTGCCCGTGTTATACATCATGAGCACGCCATAGTCCACCGGTGGCGGTGGCATCGAGAGCTGGTGCAGCCTGATTGTGGCCGAGAGTCCCAGTCCGCGCTCTTTGAGCAGATGCCGCATGCGCAGCAGCAGGTCATAGTAGGGTTGCATGGTGCGCCCCGTCCAGTCGAAGTCGACCTGCACCTCCTTCACGCCTGTCACACCGTTGGTCTCGCTCATCTGCACGAGCCGGTCCACCAGCAGTTTGGCCAGCTTGGTGGTATCCACATCCAGGCAGTTCTCCATGATGAACACGGTGGGCACAATCTCCAAGCCTTCAGGCACGGGTTCAGTGAAGTGCAGGGTGGCGTTGGGCATAAGTTTGCCCTCCTTGACCACCACATCGAAGTAGCGCAGATACATCTTCTGTACCTTGTTGCGGGTCAGGAAGTCGCGCTCGAGGCTGTCGAGCTGCATCACCGTGCGCCAGTAGTAGACCGACGGGGCGGGTCTTGGCACCTCGTCATGCGAGTTCTTGCAGGAGAAGAGCAAGAGTGGAATCATGACCAGAAGCAACAGCAGCGTGGCGATATTTCGAACTGGGTGTAACACGGATTTCTCGATAGTATTCATGCAAAAATAGTTATTTTTTATAATAATTACTAACTTTGCCCTGCAAAAACATGAAACAGCAATGAAAAAACTCAAAATATGGATAGAAGCCATGCGGCTACGCACGCTGCCGGTGTCGTTGAGCGGTGTGCTCATAGCTTTGGGCTTTGCCAAGTGGAACCACTGCTTCAGGCTGGTTCCGGCCATCTTGTGCATCGTGTTTGCGCTGCTGGCGCAAATCGTGTCGAACTTTGCCAACGAATACTATGACTACAAGCACGGAGCCGACAAAAAAGGCCGTGTGGGGCCACGACGCGGTGTGACCGAGGGCGACATCAAGCCCCGCACGCTTAAGTGGGCCACCTATGGTACGCTGGTGGTGGCGTGTTGTGTGGGACTGGCCATGCTACCCTATGCCCCGTCGGGCAAGTGGTGGGTGCTTGTGCTGGTGGGCCTGGTCACCGCTGCGGGAGCACTTGCCTACAGCACGGGACCTTATCCGCTCAGTTATCACACGCTGGGCGAGCTGGCCGTGTTCATCTTCTATGGCATCATTCCCGTGAATTTCACCTACTATGTGGTGGCAGGCGGTTTCGACCCCTTTGTGATGATGGCTTCGATCTGCATTGGCTTTATGGGCGTGAATGTGCTGCTGGTGAACAACTACCGTGACGAGGCCGACGACCGCGAGGCGGGCAAGCGCACCTCGGTGGTGGTGTTTGGCAAGCAGGCAGCGCTGGTGGCCTATTTGTTCAACGGATTCATTGGCTTTGCCGTGATGGCGGCACTGTGGCTGCGCATGTTCTTCACCATGCCGCTTTGGGCGCTGTTTGCCCCTGCCATCTACCTGATACTGCACACGCTCACCTGGCTGCAACTGCGCAAGCGCACGGGAGCGGCACTGAACCCGCTGCTGGGTGCAACGGCACGCAATATGCTCATCTTTACCATCCTACTGCTTATCCCGCTCATCCTCTACAATTAACCTTACGGTTTCTCAGAGGGCTCGGAGTAGATGATGTTGAGGATTTCAGTGGCAACTTGTGGCCTGTAATGCACAGCGTCGTAATAGTTGTGATAGTCACTGTTCCACTTGTTGGGTCCGGTGAAATCGTACACATTTTCCTTGCCAAAGATGTCGTGGAGACACTGAAGATCGGCCGGATTGATTAGAACCTGGTCATAGAAGGGGCTGACAACCACCTTCACCCGCGTGTGATGCCGCTTGAAGATGTCGGCTATCTCTTTCATCATCTGCCGCTTTTCCTTGTCGATGTGTGCCACATCGGTGGTTCCCGGGTGCTGCTTACCATCGAACTTTGCACATCGTTCAGGTGTGTAGAACTCGTCATTAGCTATGAGTTGTTCCCAATAACTCTCCTTCATTTCATTCGTAATGCTATTATAATCCATCTTGTGTTTTCCGTTCAGCACTTCTACCATATCGGGTTTGAAATTTCCTGTAAGTTTGTAACCGAAAAAGGCCCTAAGAAACTTGGGATTGAGGAATGACAGGAAGTGTGACCAGTGGAATTTCCAGAAGTTCTGGTTGTGTGTAAGAGCTGGCGGCTGCATGTAAAGATGGCTTTGGTATCCACCCCTGCCCAGCATTATGTGGTCGACTACGATTAGGGCATTCTTAATCTGATTCCCTTTTTCATCGATATGACGCACCTTGATATATATTCCCTCAACTGAACCGCTCATGGCATCGAAATGGAAGCATCGGGTATCGTTGCCGATATGTTTTTGCCATTCCTTCACATAGAAGGCAAGACTTGCTGAGTTGCCGAAGATGAAAGAATCGTAGTGGTAGGTGTCGTTCTGATTGTCGAAGACTTTGGTTGACACCGCACCTCGGTTTAATTCTATTTCTTGCGAAGAGGCATAGTAGTTGTCGTAGTGCCAGATGACCTTGAAGGGATCAAGGACGATGTAGGTGCCCACGATAAGCAAGATGGGCGAGAGGAAGAGGAGGAGTTTGAGCAGGTATCGTTTCATGGCGGCATCAGAATTGGAAGTAAATAAAGGTTTGACTCACATCCTGAAGCAACGCCAGCCGATAGATGGCGTAGAGCAACAGATAATAGATGGCCCAGCGCACCAGGCGATAACGGCACAGGCCATGGCCGCTGAACTGCAGGGCATGCTGCTTGCTGCGCTGCACCCACTCGGCCAGGAACACGGGCACTGCCAGCATGAGGGCGAACTTGCCGCCCACAAAACCATCGAAGTACCAGCGCGTGGCCAGGCCGCTGAGGAATTGCCATGCCTCTGTCATGCTGGTTGCGCGGAATATGATCCAGCCAATTACTGCCAGGGCGAAGGTGAAGAGCATGAGCGCGGCATCTTTGAGGCTTGGAAGCCATCGCCTTGAAAGGGGCTCATCGGCTCGCTTGGTGTTGATGCCCATCAAGATGTAGATGCAGATGATGACGGCATGGTAAAGACCCCACATGATAAAAGTCCAGTTCGCCCCGTGCCACAAGCCGCTCACCAGGAACACAATCAACACATTGCGCACTACTTTGCCTTTGGAACAGCGGCTGCCGCCCAACGGAATGTAGATGTAGTCGCGGAACCACGACATGAGCGAGATGTGCCACCTGCGCCAGAACTCGGGAATGGAACGGGAGAAGTAGGGGTAGTTGAAGTTGCGGGTCAGGTTGAAACCAAAGAGGCGTGCGCAGCCAATGGCAATGTCGCTATAACCCGAGAAGTCGCAATATATCTGGATAGTGAAGAGTACCCCCAGCATGAGCAGGTTGATGCTCGAGAGCGAAGCGTAGCTGTCCCAGCTCATGTTCACGAAGTGGGCACAGGTGTCGGCCACCACCATCTTCTTGAAGAAGCCCCACAGCATCTGGCGGCTGCCGTCGATGGCGGATGACTGGCTGAAATGCCGCTGTGCCTGGAACTGTGGCAACAGGCGTGTGGCGCGTTCAATGGGGCCTGCCACCAGTTGTGGGAAGAAACTGATGTAGGCAAAGAAGTCGATGATGCTGTGTGTGGGCTTGATGGCGCGGCGGTACACATCGATGCTGTAGCTCAGTGCCTGGAAGGTGTAGAATGAGATGCCCACAGGCAACACCACATCGAGGGTGACCCAGTCGAGCTTGTATCCCATTGCCGAGAACAGTGCGTCGAGGTTGTCGACGAAGAAGTTGAAATACTTGAATGTGGCGAGAATGAGCAAGTTGAACACGATGTTGACGATGCTCACCAGTCGCTGCGACATCCTGTTTCCCTCGAAACGGGCTATGAGCAATCCGCTGATGTAACTGCTTGCCGAGGTGGCGACGATGAGCAGCAGGAACCGCCAGTCCCACCAGCCGTAGAACACATAGCTTGCCACGAGCAGAAGCAGATTCTGGCTCTTGCGAGGTTTGAACACAAACCAGTAGAGCAAGAAAACGATGGGCAAGAACAATATGAATTCTACAGAATTGAAAAGCATGTCGCCGCCAGATTTATATGAGATGGATATGACTGATAACTACCGCTAACACAACTATTAAAACTGCAAGGAATACATAAGTGACCACAAGAAGGATAGTGATGACGACAATCCTCCACATAATAGGCCATGTCTTCATTCCATATAGTTGCTTGTAATCATAAATGAGAACAATGTACGCCAATAAATCGGGAACCATATAGGGGTAGATTGAAAGGCTGGGCATGCTTTGCGTGAGCAGCATCAGAACAATCGTGATGATGTGAAACTGACAGTTGATGTAGATTTGCGAGAAAAATGTCTCTACAAGATTCAGGTCCGATTTCTTCTTGAATATGAGCCAGGTGTAGAACACAAGCAGCACATTCAGCAGCAGGATGCTGTAGAGCAGATGTTCTTTCAAGAAATTGAACGCATCGGTAATAAAGGTCATGATCTGTTTTCCCGATGCATCAAGTTCGGAACTAAGAATCAGATTATCAGAGATTGGTTTCTGTATGTTGAAGCACCATGCCAGGAAAATGATGAAGATGGTGAGCACGGCGAGCATCTTGAACGGCGGGAAATAGCTCAGGTAGTGTCCGTTCAGGTAGTCGCGAATCATGTAGCCCGGCCGCCAGAAGAGGTCGCGGATGGTGCGCAACATGGGTCGGTTGCCCAAACCCCAAATGTCAAGGAAGTTCAGAAAGAGTCGTTTGAAGGTGAACTTGGTCCATTTTGCCACTTTGCCGCACTGGGGGCAGTAGTTCCCTTGGAACTGCGTGCCGCAATGCTGGCATGTGTATTGCTCGCCCGAGTGCTGCGGAGCATAGCTCACACGGCGTTTTTTGCGCTCTATCCAGCGAAAGCGCACATTGAGTCGATGTAGCCACCTCTTCAAATCCATATCACATCAGTCTTGAATCCATAATGAGTTGATTTTGCGCCTGATGGCCCAAATATTGCCAGCCGTGATGGCACCCATAATCAGCACTGCCACAATCAGGGCGGGAATGATGGAACCACCCTTGGTGCCCATTTCACGGAGCATGGGTAAGTAGCAGCTGCGTGCCAGCAGCATGAGCACAATCGAGGCAATGAGCACAGCCACGTTGATGTATAGCACCATCTTGATATATGGTCGCGACACTTGTGCGGGCGAGTAGCCGAGCAGGAGCAGATCTTGCAGTTTCTTGGTGTTCTTCTGCAACAGTAGGTAGATGCTGAGCATGAGCACGAAGAAGGAGAGGAGGCTGATGAGTACGCCAATCACAATCACGATGATGATGATGAGCGTGAGGAAGTAGTAGGTCTTGCTCGACGCCATCTTGTCGCCGGCTATGTTATACTTGTGAGCATCCATATAGGCCTGCATCTTGGGGTCGCCCGGGCGGTTGACCTCGACCACGAGTCGCAACGGTTGCTGCACCTCGCCCGTTCCATAGCGGGCGTTGGCCCATCGCATGAACTCGTCGGGCACGATGATAGTGTTCAGGCGATTGGAGAAACCCACGATTCGACCGCCAATCATGTCGTAGTTCCCGTTGCCCGACAGGGTGAAGTTGAGGGGCACGCTGCTCACCTCGCCTTCGCTCACCTTAGGCATGCCTTGTGTGGCGGCAAAGCCAAAATTATAGAGCGACAGATACTCGCGCGATAGAATGACCGGAACCTGAGGGTTTTGAGGGTCGAAGTGCCAGGAGGTGGAGTCGACATCGATGAAGTTGTTGGGAATCGATTCAAAGAAGAACATGGTGCGAATCATGGGAGTTGAACCGCCTCCAATCGACGCCACAATGCTGAACTTGCTGCTGGTAAAGCGGCCCACCCGGCGGCACCAGGGCTGACTCTCGATGTCGGCGATGTCTTCGTCGCTGAATTCGGCCGAATTGCCCATAATGGCACCTGCGCTGGAGATGTTGCGGGTGATGATGACGTAATCCTTGCGTATGAAGCTCTCTTCATCGGTGAAGATGGGCAACACATCGTTATAGAACTGCACTGCCAGAATCACGATGGTGAGTCCTATGAGATTGGCTATCGAGAAGCCTATGAGCTGCGAAGTGCTGATGTGCTTGCGCAGCAGTTTCCACAAGAGTCCTTTCATAGCTTGAATTCTTTATCGACCTTAATCTTCACGTTATTACCCACCGAGGTGGAGATGATGCCGGCCCCCTGGCGCTCGGCCTCGGCCTCGACCAGTTCGGCCACAATGCGGTTGTTGGCCTCGTCGAGGTGGCTCACTGGCTCGTCGAGCAAGATGAAGTCGCAGGGTTGGCACAGGGTGCGGATGATGGCCACGCGCTGCTGCTGGCCAATGGAGAGCTTGCCCACGGGGCTGTTCACCTTGTCGGCAATGCCCAGTGCATCAAACAGGGGCAGAATCTCGGCCTCGGTCTTGAAATGGGTGAGCTGGTTCTTGAGCTGGATATTCTCCAGCGCGGTGAGTTCGGGGAACAGGCGCATGTCTTGGGGCAGATAGGCAATGTGATTCTTGCGCACATCGCACCACTGGCGCACGGTGAGCGAGCGCACATCCACTCCGTCGAAGAGGAATTGGCCGGAATAGTCCACACGGTAGCCGTAAATGTAGCTGCACATCGACGATTTGCCGGTGCCGCTCTCGGCCAAGACGAGATAGTGCTTGCCCTTCTCGAACGAGATGTTCTGCAGCCACACTTCGCTCTCGTTTTTCTCCCTGCCGGCAAACACGGCTGGCAGTGTATTTCTCAGTTCAATCGTGTTCATGAAACAAATGCATAACTATTAGCAGGTGCAAAGATAATAAAAAGATAACTAAGATAGAAAGAGTGGCGGTGTTTATTGTTTGGACAGGGGGAAGAGGACTTGGAGGCGCTTGCGGTCAGGGCTGAGGGCATTGGGTTCCATCATGTGGTTGATAGGCACAAACAAGGTCTTCGAGCCTTTCAGTTTCCAATTGCCGTTGCGCTGCCTTTGCAAACTCGGTTTTTGGGGTAGGGTGGTGATGCTGTCGGCCCGATGGGCAAAAAGCAGCGGCCCGTGCATCAGGCTGCGAAGGGAGGTTTTCTTCTCAAGAGCGGGTTGGGTGTTGTACCAGGACGTGTCGGCAAATGCTATTGAAATAGTGGCATACTGCTCAAATTCTTTCTTGAAAGAGAGGAACCCCGCTGCATCCACTACGCAACTGTCGGGCTGCTGGTTGATGGTTAGCTTTGTGGCCGATAGCCAGTGTGGCAGGAAGATTTTCCACGTCACCACATCGTCGGGCTGCTTGAGCAGCATGAAGTCGGCCGTGCACTCCTCGTTAGGGAACTTGGAGGTGATGAGCATGGAAATGTTTTCGCCATTGATTTTCGGTCCTGCCAAGGAGGTGGCAAGGTGGTTGACATAGAGGGTGTCGGCTTTCACGGCAGTCGCCATTCGGCACAGGTGGGTGATGGCCTCGGCTCCTTGAGCACTGCTTTCGCGGGTCGCCTCGGGGATGGCGACGAGGGTGGGGGCCGACGGCGTGGGTATGGAGTGAGGCACGAAGTCGCCTTTGTGGGTCTGCATGGAGCACAGGGCGTTGAAGTAGATGAGTTGTGCCAGTTCCAGATAGCGGGTGTCGGCACTGAAGCGCCACAGGTCGTTGGCAAGCAGGAATGCGTCGGCGGTGGCAGTGACTGATGTGTGGGAGTCGCCGTCGGCTATTTCGAAGCTGGCGGTGAGGCAATTCTTCACAAGCGAGTCGAATTGCGTTTGCACCCATTGCGCCAGTCTGATGTCTTGGTTCCGTTCGGCCCATTGCAGGACAAGTCGCAAGGCGGCAGTGAGAAAACGGGAGTTGACAGGAGTTTTCGGGACAATCTTCACCACCGAGCCGACCATTGCATCGATCACTGGCGCCAGTGTGGTGTCGCGCAGCACCTGGCATGCCTGCATCACACCCGTCATGCCTTCAAGCAGTTGTCCGCGAGGGTTGGAGTAGGTCCAGTTCTGGCTGTTGCGTTTCCAGAACAGGAGTTTGTGCCACCACGGCCTGGAAGCGCCGGGCGTGTATTGCTGGAGTTGCTTGATATTGTCGGCAAAGAGATTGTGTGCCATGTCGTGGATATGCCGCTTCACCGAGTCAACGGGATGAAGTCTCTGATACTCGCACAGCGCCTTGAGCAGTAGCCCGTTGACCGCCATTTGGCTTTCGTTGAGTTTTCCATCTATGGGCTTGCCCCAATAGCTCTGCGGGTTAAGGGTGGCGATGAGCGTGAGCATGAGCGAGTCGAGAGCGGGAGATTTCTCTTTGAGGGCCTGGGTCTCAAGGCTCAGGGCGAATGCCACCTGCGCCGCATCGGCCACGAGTTCGGCATCATTCTGATGCTTGCCCACCGAGTCGGTGAGCATGGTTGCCACCTGTTGCAGGTGCTGCCAGTTCTGCTCCACACGTTTCATGTTCTCGCCACCGAGCCTTGTGGCCTTGAGCGTGGGGTTGACGGCCCAGCCTTGCGCTAGCATCGGCAGACAGCATAGACAGAAGATGATATGGAGTAGAGCCCTTTTCATTAGAATGGAAGGTAGAATAAGCACCGCAAAGATAGTGAAAAATCAAATTTATTAGTAATTTTGCATGTTCAAAGATCCAAATTTTCCTACTCATGGCCGAAAAAATGAGAATCGACATATTAAGCGTGATGCCCGAGGCACTCGACTCGCCTTTGCACTGCTCCATCCTGCAGCGTGCGCAGGACAAGGGGCTCGTGGAGATTCATGTGCACAATTTGCGCGACTGGTCGACCCGCAAACACCGCAAGGTGGATGATTACCCTTTTAGCGGTGAGGCCGGTATGGTGATGCAGATTGAGCCGGTGTATCGCTGCATCGAGGAATTGAAGTCGCAGCGTGACTATGATGAGGTGATTTTCACCTCGCCCGACGGCGACCTGCTCGACCAGCCCATGGCCAACGCACTCTCGCTCAAGCAGAATCTCATTATCTTGTGCGGGCATTACAAGGGTGTGGACTTCCGCATTCGTGAGCACCTCATTACAAAGGAAATATCCATTGGCAACTATGTGCTCACCGGTGGCGAACTGCCTGCCGCGGTGATAGCCGACTCTATTGTGAGGCTTATTCCCGGGGCCATAGGCGACGAGCAGAGTGCACTCAACGACTCGTTCCAGGACAATCTGCTCGAGGCCCCCGTCTATACCCGCCCTGCCGAGTTCAACGGCTGGAAAGTTCCCGAGGTGCTGCTGAGCGGCAACTTTGCCAAGATAGAGGAGTGGAAGATGGAACAGGCGCTGAAACGCACCCGCCAATTACGCCCCGATTTGTTAAAATAAATTATAGTTCAAGGAAAAACATGCATGAAGTGAAATATTCTTGCTAACTTCACCGATTGAAAAATATAGTAACACCTCAATCACTCAGTTAATAACCATTTATGAATATATTCGGAAAAAGTTTCACCCGTCCGTCGTGGATTCCCAAGTGGCTCAATATCCCGCTTGTGATTTTCTTCGTGTTCATTGCCAGCCTCTTGTTCTTGAACAAGGAGTATAACTTCATGAACATCATCAAGTACAAGAAAGAAATCAAGGCGTTGAAGGCCGAAATCAAGGCCAATGAAGACTCGGCGCTCATCTATGAGAAGAAGATACAGGAACTGAACACCGACAAGGCCACGCAAGAGCGCATCGTGCGTGAGCACTACGGCATGAAGCGCCTGAACGAGGAGATTTATATCACCGATATTCCCTGACCAGCATGAGACTTTCAAGACTTTTTATCGCCATGGCACTGCTTGGCATCGCCACCCTGAGCATGGTGGGTCATGCCCAAGAGGCGAAGCAGTTCACGCGCAATCCCATCAGCGACATCGCGCTCATTTATCAGGGCAATTTGAGTCGTCCTGACTGGACTGTGGACCAGTTCATCCCCTATGTAACGCACACTTATGCCGACGGCTCGCGTTCGTGGCTGTTCCAAGGCTTCATCTTCATTGAGTTTGCAACCAAAGAGGTGGCCTATATCAACAGCCTGAAGAACAAGCGCAATGCCGTGAAGAGCGACTGGGAGTGGCTCATGGGCCGCGTGTTTGAGAAAAACAAGGCCCTCGATGCGCTCGACAAGTGCATCGAGCGGCAAAAGGCCACACTTGGAGCTCCACCGTTCAGGCACAAGGTGATACTATGCCTGCCCGTTCCCATCAAGGACCAGACCAACTGGGGCAAGGTGGGTTCGAGCCGCTTGAACTTCACTAAGGAGAGTGATCAGCTGAAGGCGGTGGAATGGTATATGAACGAGTTGATTTCGCGTTTCAAGAAGGGTGGTTACAAGAATATAGACCTGGAGGGCTTTTACTGGGTTGAGGAAGATATGATGGTGGTGAAGGAGGCGTTACTGAAGCAGGTGAGCGCCCTCGTGCACAAGGCCGGGAAGCACTTTTACTGGTCGCCCTACAACTTTGCCCGAGGTTGCGGGAAGTGGGAGAGTGCCGGCTTTGACTTTGCCTACATGCAACCCAACTATGTGATCAAGGAGAAACACGACGAGAACTATTTGAGCGAAGCCATCGTGAAAGCCAAGAATGCTGGCATGGCGCTGGAATTTGACTTTGACCAGAAGTTGCTGCTCAAACCCGACCAGTATATACCACGCCTGAGCAAAGCCATTGATCTTTATGAACAGGGGCGTGTGTTTGATGACTGCGCCCTGATTTACTATGACGGAGGCGGGACATTGATGAGTATCTATGAAGGGGTTGACCCGCATTACGGCAAGGTGGACAAGAAGCGCTACAGCGCGGCTCTCGACCGCCTGGCCCGCCACATTGTGACGCGTTGGTCGGGTAGGGGCTCTACGCAATATGCGCCTTGTAACCCTTATGATAACCAGAGCAACACTCCCTCAGTGCAGCCGGCTCCCGACAAGCCCAAGAAGACCTACGACTGGCGTGACCCCGAATATTGGCATTTTTAACCATTATCTACACAAGCAATTATGTTATCGAAAGAAAAACAATCTAAAATACAGAACCTGATGCTCACCGTGGCGCTGCTCATCATGCTGGTTACCTCGGTACTTCCTCTGGTGAATGTGCATTGGGAATACACCAAATATGTGTTTGCCTTTGGCGCCGTGCTGGCGCTGGCCGAGCGACTCACCGAGCGCTATCAGGGCACAAACGTGCGCATCAAGCGGCTTTACCGCATGGGCAAGATTTCGGCGCTGTTCTATTGCGTGTCGGCCTTTTTCCTGCTCTATCCTGAAGTGAACAGTCAGAACTGGCTGCCCTTCCTGATGGCAGGTGCGGTGCTGCAGGTCTATGCCACCTTTGCCGTGGAGCATGAGATGAAAAAGGAGGCAAAAGCGCAAGAAGAGCAGTCTAACGAGTAGTGCGCGTCTTAAAATGCTCTAATTTGCAGTGCCTGCGCTTTGAAAAATGCTAAAATATGTGGAAAAACGGCATTAATTCAACTCGTTTTATTAATTTTGCACGTTAATGAAAAAGAGCCTCACAATCGATATGGGCAATTCGAGTGCGAAACTGGCGGTGTATGCCGGCGACGTGCTCATTGACCGGCAGCGGGTGGGCAAGGTCACTTGCGACCTGCTGGCTTCGATTGTTGCGCAGCATGGCATCGAGCAAGCTATCCTGTCGAGCGTGACCAAGACCGATGGTCATATCGACGATTTCCTGCACAGCCACCTGCGCCGCTACTTGCGTCTGAGTCACAGTACCCCTCTGCCCATAGGCGTGAAATATGCCACGCCTCACACACTGGGCAGCGATCGTGTGGCAACGGCAGTGGGAGCTTGGTTCCTGAACCCCGGCGCTGCCTCGCTGGTGGTGGATGCAGGCACGGCTGCCACCATCGATGTGGTGGACTCAGAAGGCAACTTTCTGGGGGGCAACATTGTGGCGGGCATCGGCACGCGGCTCAAGGCTCTCAACCACTACACCAGTGCGCTGCCACTGGTTGAGGCCGAGGGCGACACGCCGGCTTGGGGTTACGACACTGTGACGGCCTTGCGCAGCGGAGCCGTGCTGGGTCTGGCAGCTGAGGTCGAGGCCACTGTCGCCCGAGTCAAGGAGCAACTGCACGTGGACGAGGTGACGGTGTTTGTCACCGGTGGCGACGGAGCTTTGCTTGCGCGTCACATGACCTTGGCGGCTCGAGTTGAAAACGATTTATTGTCAAACGGATTATACAGAATTTTAAGATATAATGAAGGCAACTAACAAACTACTTATCGCGATAGCCCTGATGGGCACCACTTTGGTGGCTCAGGCACAGGGATCGACTAACACTCCCTATTCACGCATTGGCTACGGTATGCTGGGCGAGAATGCCACTGGCACGCAGCGCCACATGGGTGGGGTGGGTGTCGCATCGCAGAGCGGACATCAGATTAACGTGATGAACCCCGCATCCTATTCCCAGACCGACTCACTCACTTTCATGTGGGACATAGGCGTGGATATGACCAATGTGTGGATGGACGAGAAACCGACGGGTGAACACGGCCACAGCTTTGGCGGCGGCCTCGACTACATCACGTCGGCTTTCAGGATTGCCAATCACCTGGGCGGTTCGTTTGGTCTGGTTCCTTATTCGTCGGTAGGCTACAGCTTCGGTAAATCGCTTGAAAACGGCAGCGAGTCGCGCTCGGGCGACGGTTCGCTCTCCGAGCTCTATCTGGGTTTAGGTTGGGAGCCTTTCAAGAATTTCTCGTTAGGTGCCAACTTCTCTTATCTGTTCGGTACCATTGCCAACAGCACCTATATCACCTCGAGTTCCTCAAGTTCCAGTCTGTTCCAGCGCAACATGGAGATGCGCGACTGGAATGTGCACGTGGGTGCTCAGTATGGCATTGATTTGAGCAAGGACGACCGTGTGGTGTTAGGTGCTACCTACTCGCCCAAGAAGTCGTTCCACGGCCACACCTGGGGCATCTATTACGAAACTCAGTCGGCCAAGCAAGACACGGTTCAATATATGTCGATGAAGGGCAAGTATGATATGCCCAACACCATTGGTGCCGGTATCAGCTTCACCCATGGCGCCAAGTTCTTTGGCGAAATCGACTTCACCTATCAGGATTGGTCGAAGGCCAAGTATGAGCCACTCAAGGGTTTTGAAGACAGCAAGATACAGTTTAACGACCGCTGGAAAGTGGCTGCCGGTATGCAGTATGTTCCCGACCCTCGCGGCAGTTATCTGAAACGCGTGGCCTACAGGGTGGGTGGTTTCTATAACAACGATTACCAGAACATTCAGGGCAACCAGGTGCGCGACTATGGCGTGTCGCTGGGCTTTGGCTTCCCCGCGCTGGGCAGCAAGACACTGGTGAACGTGGGCGTGGAATGGAAACACCGCTACACGGCTCCCACCAATCTCATCAAGGAAGATTACCTGAACGTGACCCTGAGCGTGACGTTCAACGAGATGTGGTTCTGGAAGAACAAGATCAGATAAACCGTTCATCCTTGAGAAAACCGCCTCGAGATGTCCCGCATCCTCACACTCGCCACAATTGTGTTATGCCTCGTCGTTGCCTCGTGTAAAGACGAGGTAAAGAACGTGGTGGACCATGGCACCGACCCTGAGAAGGTGCCATCGATGTCGACGCGCGATGTGCAGACTGTGGTGAGCGACTCGGGTCGCACCCGCTACCGCATCAATGCCAAGGTGTGGCTCATGTTTGAGGAGTCGAAAAGGCCGCACTGGATTTTTCCTGACGGGGTGGTGGCCGAGGAGTTGAACGAGAATTACTCGACCAAGTCGTCGATTATCTGCGACTCGGCCTACTACGACGAACTGTCGAAGGTATGGAGCCTTGTGGGTAACGTGCGTGTGAACAACGCGCAGGGCGACAAGATCTTGACCGACAACATGATTTGGGACCAGAACAAGCACAAACTGTTCTCGGAGGCTTTTATCCACATCGAGAAGCAAGGGCGCGTGATTGAGGGCTACGGCTATGAGAGCGATGAGGGTCTGAACAACTACACGCTGCGCAATGTGGAGGCCATATTCCCCTTCGACGACTCCCGATTCTCGCACTGATGCGTTTGCGGGTGTGTATGGATAAGCCTTTTTTCAGCAATTTCTTGCCTGACCGAGCAAAAATGAGTACTTTTGCACTAACGGCACCAGGCGGTGCTGAATAAACGATTTGACTATGCCCAACAACAGCAGAGAAAAGAAACTGGAGGCCTTCGGGCGGCTGCTCGACGTGATGGACACGCTGCGCGAGAAATGCCCGTGGGACTCGGTGCAGACCAACGAGAGTCTGCGCCCCAACACCATAGAGGAGACGATGGAACTGGCCGAGGCCATCATCGCCGACGACAACGCCAACATACGCAAGGAACTGGGCGACGTGCTGCTGCACATTGTGTTCTATGCCAAGATTGGCGACGAGAAAGGCCTGTTCGACATCGCTGACGTGTGCAATGCCATTTGCGACAAACTCATCTTCCGTCATCCCCACATCTATGGCAGCGAACACTACGAGACGGCACGCGAAGTGCTCGACCATTGGGAACTCATCAAGATGAAAGAGAAGGATGGCAACAAGACCGTGCTGGGCGGCGTGCCCACCACACTGCCCTCGCTCATCAAGGCCGAACGCGTGCAGGAGAAGGCTGCTAATGTGGGCTTTGACTGGGAAAAACGCGAGGATGTGTGGGCCAAGGTGAAGGAGGAAGTGAATGAGGTGGAGCGAGAACTCGCCGACGGGCACGACAAAGACCGCGAGAAGGAGTTTGGCGACCTGCTGTTCGCCATCGTCAATGCCGCCAGACTCTACGGCGTGCGACCCGATAATGCGCTGGAGCGCACCAACCTGAAGTTTATAGCACGATTCAACTATATAGAACAAGAGGCCAAGAAACAGGGAAGACGCCTGAGCGAGATGACCCTCGCCGAGATGGACAGCCTGTGGGACGAGGCCAAAAAACTGAAACTGGGCGAATGAAACTATGTGTAACCGAGAAACCGAGCGTGGCGCGCGACATTGCCGCCCTGCTGGGTGCCAATGACCGACACGACGGCTACTACGAGGGTAACGGCTACTATGTGAGCTGGACCTTCGGGCATCTGTGCGAACTCAAGGAACCGCATGACTACACCGAACTGTGGAAGCGTTGGAGCCTTGCCGCCCTGCCCATGATTCCGCCACGCTTCGGCATCAAACTCATAGATAACGACGGTTACAAGAAGCAGTTTCATGTGATAGAGACATTGATAAAAAGTTCCGACGAGGTGATTAACTGCGGCGATGCCGGTCAGGAGGGCGAACTCATCCAGCGATGGGTGTATCAGAAAGCAGGCTGCAACATTCCCGTGAAACGCCTGTGGATCTCGTCGCTCACCGAGGAGAGCATCCGTGAGGGTTTCAACAACCTGAAACCCGCCGACGACTTCAATAACCTGTACTTCGCAGGCCTTTCACGCGCCATTGGCGACTGGATTCTGGGCATGAACGCCACACGCCTCTATTCGCTCAAGTACGGCCGCCCAGGCACCCCGCTCTCAATAGGCCGCGTGCAGACCCCTACCTTGGCGCTCATCGTGAACCGCCAGCGCGAAATCGAGAACTTCGTGCCTGAAGACTACTGGGAAATCAAGACCCTATACCGCAACACCACCTTCAATTCCACCCGTGGTCGTTTCAAAACCCAGGGCGAGGCCAGCGAGGTGGTCGAGAACATCAAGGCCTACCCGCTCACGGTTACTGCTATCGAGACCAAGAAGGGCAAGGAGGCACCCCCTCGACTGTTCGACCTCACCAGTCTGCAGGTGGAGTGCAACAAGAAGTTCAGCTTCAGCGCCGACAAGACGCTGCAGCTCATCCAGTCGCTCTATGAGAAAAAGGTGACCACCTATCCTCGCGTCGACACCACCTACCTGAGCGACGACATCTATCCCAAGGTGCCCGGCATCTTGCAGGCCATGGTGCCCTATGCCAGCCTCACCGCACCTCTGCTCGCCGCCAAGCTACCCAAGAGCAAGAAGGTGTTCGACAACAGCAAGGTCACCGATCACCATGCCATCATTCCCACCAATGTGGATCCTCGCAAGGCACCTCTCAGTCCTGAAGAGAAACGGGTCTATGATCTCATTGCCAAGCGTTTCATAGCCGCCTTCTACCCTGATTGCGAGTTCCTGACCACCACCGTCATGGCCGACATCAACGGTTTTGAATTCAAGGCTACCGGCAAGCAGATTACCAAAGAGGGTTGGCGAAGCATCTACAGTAAAGACACCCAAGCCGACGAGAACAACGACGAGGGCGACAACAATGCCATGCCGCAGTTCACCCAAGGCGAGAGCGGACCGCACGAACCCTCGCTGCTCAAGAAAACCACGCAGCCACCCAAGTACTATACTGAAGGCACCCTGCTTCGTGCTATGGAAACTGCCGGCAAACTGGTGGATGACGAGGAGCTTCGCGATGCCATGAAGGAGAACGGCATAGGCCGCCCATCGACTCGCGCCGCCATCATCGAAACGCTGTTCAAGCGACACTATATCAAGAAGGAACGCAAAAGCCTCTTAGCCACACCTGCTGGTTGCCAGCTCATCGACACCATTCACGAGGAGTTGCTCAAATCGGCCAAGCTCACTGGACTGTGGGAAAACAAGTTGCGCAAGATTGAGCGTGGCGAATTCAGTGCTCAGCAGTTTATCGACGAACTCAAGACCATGGTGAGCGAGATTGTGCTCAATGTGCTGCGCGACAACACCGGCACCAGTATTGTGGTGGAGCACACCGAGGAAAAGAAATCGAAGAAGAAAGCTCCTGCAGGGGAAAAGAAAACCCCTGGCGAGAAGAAGGAGCGCGCGCCACGCATCAAGTCGTTCGACCAGATTATCTGCCCCGTGTGCGGCAAGGGCCACATCGTGAAGGGCAAAACTGCCTTCGGGTGCAGCGAGTACCGCAACGGTTGTCAGACGCTGTTCCCCTTCAGCGACTATCCCGCCGACCTTACACCGGCCAAACTCAATCAGGCCCTCAAAAAACTCAAAAAATAGCCTTTAGGGCATGTGGAACTGGGTTTTGAGCCAGTTGATGGCATTATCCACTTGCCAGGGATAGAGCCAGTGACCTGTGTCGCGACCCACTTGCAGCTGCTTGGGCGCCGTAATCACATTATAGGCGCTGAAGGTGGATGTGGGGCAGCAGGCAGGGTCGTTGAATCCCCAGGCATAGAAACCGGGCGCCTTGAGAATGCGGGCAAAGTTCACCGTGTCGTAGTAGAGTGACACCTCCATGCGTGCCTGCAGGTTGGGTTCGTCGGGATTGCGGAACAGGTGAGGCCAACCGCCCCCGCGGCCATGATAGTAGCCTGTGAGTTCGCAGAAGGCGGGGAAGTAGGCAAAGAGGGCACTCACCCTGCGGTCGAGAGCCGCTGTCATGATCGAGAGCATGCCGCCCTGACTGCCGCCATAGGTGGCGATGCGGCTGGCATCCACATCGTCGCGGCTGCACAGGTAGTCGATGGCACGCACACAGCCCAGAATGGAACGCTTATAGTAATAGGTGTCGCGGTTGTCGATGCCCTGCGTGGTGTAACCTGCCAGTGCACCAGCCTCGAGTTGCCGGTAGATTTCCTCGCTCTGGTCCACAGGAATGCCATGCACGCCAATCTCCAGCACCACAAAACCCTCGTAGGCCAGTTCGTGAGGACCTTTGAAACTGCGCACTGCAGCACCCGGCAATCGCAGGATGGCGGGTTTGCGGCCCTCGGTCTTGGGTACGGTGAGCACGCCATACACATAGTTGCCCTTGCGATAGGACTGCAGTCGCACATAGTAAACATCCACGCGGTCGTTGCTCTCTTCCAGACTGTGGCGCAGCATGGGCTGCATGGGTATTTGTGACGCCTTCTGCATGGCATCGGTCCAGAACTGCTCGAAATCGTCGGGCATGGTGGTGGTTGGCTGGATGCTGTAGGGGTCGAAGGCAATGTTGGTCATCGACGAGTAGTCGCGTCCGTCATAGTTCACCTTCACCCGTACGCTGGTGAAGCCTGGTAGCTTGGCGCCCGGCACGGTGAAGTGTGCCATGCCGTTGCGGTCGGTCGTCACCTTGCCCGTGTACACGGCATCCAGTTTGTCGGGGCCGTAACTATAGGTGATTTCAGTATTTGCCATGTGCACATTTTCCTTGATGGCATAGGCGGTGAACTGGGCGCGCTCGCCCACATGGTAGGTCCAGTCGGCGTGGTCGGGTTCTGCCACAACGGTGATATACTGGTGGCTCGACGACTGTGCCACGGCCGTCAGCGACAGCACGAGCACAGCAAGCAGGGTGGTGATGATTCGGTTCATGTCAGTAATGTTTAAGTGAACACAAAGTTAATCATAATTCTTGACAAGTGTGTTATGTGCGCTGTATTTTTCCTGGGTGGTCAGTAAAAAAAAGAAAGCGGCAAACCTGTGTAGGGCTTGCTGCTTTCTGGAGGTCGCTGGCGGACTCGAACCGCCGTGCCCGGTTTTGCAGACCGATGACTAAACCACTCATCCAAGCGACCAAATATGAATTGGGACTACAAAAGTAGTGCTATTTTTTCACATCTGCAACATTCGGCCCGATTTTTTTCCATTTTAGCCTTTTTGAGCGAGAAAAAGGGTGAAAAGTTGTGGAAGTGGCGAGATTGTGTTATATTTGCAGAAACCGCTAGAATCAAGTCGACATTAAACCCTATAACCCTATTTGTTGTCAAATGTTAGAAATCCATTCATGAAACAATAACTAAAACCCAAGAATATGAAAAAAATCACTTTGTTTTTTATGGCAGCGATGATGACCCTTATGGCAGGTGCGCAAGGCAAGCCTGCGTTGCACTATTATAAAATTAACGGAATGACATTTGAGAGTGTCGGCAATAATCCTCGTCTGGCCCTGACAAAAGAATCGCTCCCGAAACTGATGAAGGGTGTGGTGTGCTACCCCGACTTCGACAATGGCGATGTGCGCCTGGAAGTGGAAGCGTGGGAAGATGCTCCCAACTATGTGCTGGCGTTGCTCAAGGTAGAGTACCCAAACAGCGATCGCAAGAAAGAGCAGTATGTGGTCACCTACGGGCACGAGAGCGGTGTGATTGATGCCGTGCTGGCACTGGTCAGTGGCGATGTGACTTGCCTGGCGGCGCCCTTTAAGTTCAAAGACTGTGGGTATAAGATATCGGAAAACTATTCTAAAGTGGAACGCACCGACACCGGGTTTGTGGTCAAACGGAAATTCTATGGTGAGATAACCTACCCCCGCAGTTATAAGATGAAGGAAACGGGCACCTGGACTCTGCCATATAAGGTTGATGATAATGGGAAAATAAAGATGATGAAGTCGGATTGGATGTCAGAGAAAATTACGGAGCCCATACTCGATGGGCCCGACATGAAAGCCCGGGTGACTCGGTTGGTGGACGATAAATGCGAAACCATTCTTACCGACTTTGCAGTGTTTGTCAAGCTCTACTGCACGCCACTGAGTGTGAACAACGCTCCTCAGGCCGTAGATAATGCCTATGGAGTCACGAATGCAATGCTCCAACGGCGGCAAGCTGATGATACCATGATTGCGAAATTTAGGGATTTGAAAGATTTCACCACGCAGTGGCAAGAGCGGCTCATGTACCGCAATCCCGAGCAATGGGCCGAGTGGCTCTATGAGAATCGCAAGGTAACTTACTGCCTTACGGGATTGAGCAATATCGTGGATCAGAATGCTGACTTCGCCCCATGGCTCAAGGAACAGGTGAAAGGCCTGAAAAACAAAGAGATGCGCAAGTGGTGGAATAACTACCTAAAATAGGCAATACACCCGTACGAGAATAAAGAGACTGCCCAATGTTGGGCGGTCTCTTTTTGTTAAGGCATATCGCCCGACCATCCGTGGCCCAAATCCCAATGCTCATCATAAACGAATTCAAAATAAGGAAGTGAGAACTCTTGCTCAAGAAGTTGAGTCAGTTCTTCCTGAATGGGCTCTGCCCATTGTCCTACGAGAACAATGAATTTATTAATGTTCCATGCTACTCTTCCTCGTGGTATCTGTGTATAGTCGCCTTTAAATTTTGTTTCTTCATGCTTGGCTTGGGCACGAAAGTATTCTTTGGCCCATACCTGCCTGTGTAGGTGTGGGTAGTTAATGAATGGGATTCCGTTCTCAGCAGCTTCCTCCACTCTCTTAGGAGTCAGTTCTTCTTTGCGAACACCAAAGAAAGAATGGTCTTGAGGGTCGTACCAGAAGATTCCTACACAAGGCATTTGCTCATCGAATGCTCTCATGCTTTCCATTTGAGCTTGATGTTCTTGTTCTGATAGTGATGTCATGCTATTCTTGTTTTAAACATATACTGTGGCAAAGGTAATAATAACTTTTTAATTTTCAAAAAACGTGCAAAATGGGTGAAATGGGGTGGGGATAGGCAAAATGCTGTTCGGTCTCTTTTTGTATTATATTTTAAAATATTTAGAGGACATTATAACGAATTCAAGAATTATATTTATATTTGCTAGTTAAAAGCAATAACAGACTACAAAATGGAATTCAGAACCGCCATAAGAACCCCTGAAAACTTGGGCATCATGCACCATAGCGATGTGCTGACGATGCTGGGCTCGTGCTTTACCGACAACATTGGCGCCAAGTTGCGCGGAGCGATGATGAATGTGGAAATCAACCCTTTCGGCACCATCTACAACCCGTTGAGCATGGCCAGCTGCGTGCAGCGTCTGATTGCTGACGAGCTTGAGCGTGGCATGGACCTGTTTCAGGCTGGAGGCGTGTGGAACAGCTTCAACTTCCACTCGCGCTACTCGCTGCTCGACAAGGAGGCAACCCTGCAGCGCATGAACGAGCGCATAACGCAGGGTCACAATCACCTGAAGCGCAGCAACACGCTAGTGGTGACGCTGGGCACAGCCATCGTCTATAGGCTTGCAGCTACGGGCGAGGTGGTGAACAACTGCCACAAGGTGCCGCAACACAAGTTCACTCGCGAGATGGCAAGTGTCGAGGAGATGACCAAGGCTCTCGAGGACATGGTAGAGCAGCTGTATGCTTTCAATCCCGGGCTTTACATTCTGTTCACGGTGAGCCCCATTCGTCACATTGCCGACGGACTGGAGATGAACTCGCTGAGCAAGGCTGCGCTGCGTGTGGCAATTGACCATGTGATCAAGAAATTTCCCGACTTCACGGGCTATTTCCCATCGTTTGAAATCATGATGGACGATTTGCGCGACTATCGGTTCTATACCGCCGACATGGTGCACCCCTCGGAGGTGGCCATTGAATACATCTGGCAGGCGTTCCGTGCCACCTACTTCGACGACCCGTCGATTCAGGCCATTGCCCGATGTGAGCGTGTGATGAAGCGCCTGCAGCACCGACCCATGAGCGGCAACCGCGATGTGGTGGCACGCTTTCACGACGACACGGTGGAGGTGGTGCGCAACCTGGTGAACGAATATCCTTATATTGCTGAAGTGAAAGAAATTAAAAACATGCTGTCCTGACCTATGAAATATTCAATCAAAGAAATAGCGCAGATTCTGAACATCTCGACTGGGAGTCTTCGCAACAAGAAGGCCTTCGTGAGTCAGTTGCTCACCGATTCGCGTTCACTCGTGGATCCAAAAGAAACACTGTTTTTCGCCCTTCATACCCAGAATAACGACGGACACCACTATGTGCTGCCGCTTTATGCGCAGGGTGTGCGCAACTTTGTGGTGGAAAGCGAAGAGGGGCTGGGACACTTGCGCGACGCCAATCTGCTGGTTGTGCCCAACACGCTCGAGGCATTGCAAAACATTGCCATGTATCACCGCCGCCGTTTCAGGATACCGGTGATAGGCATGACGGGCAGCCGTGGCAAGACCACAGTGAAGGAGTGGCTCTATGAGTTGCTCAAGGACGACTACCATGTGATGCGTTCGCCACGCAGCTACAACTCGCAGATAGGTGTGCCGCTCTCGCTGTGGGACATCGACGAGAGCACCACGCTCGCCATCATCGAGGCGGGCATCTCTACCACAGGCGAGATGGCCAATCTGCAGGCCATGATACGCCCCACGATAGGTGTTATCACCAACATAGGCAGCGAGCACAACGAGGGTTTCTCGTCGATGCGTCAGAAGGCGCAGGAGAAGGCAAAAATCCTGTATAACTGCGACTGCATCGTGTACTGTGCCGACGACCCGCTGGTGACGCAGGCCATTCAGCCGCTGCTCGATGTGGAGGTGGCGCAGGAGATGGCGTGGTCGCAGCACACACCTACACACGAACTTTATGTGAGCAACATCACTCGCCATGAGGACAAGAGTCAGATTGACTATGTGTATCAAGGCGAACACTACAGCATAGAGGTTTCGTTCACCGGTTATCGCGATCTGGAGAATGTGATCACATGCCTTGCCATCCTGCTCTACCTGCAAGTAGATCCCGAGGTTATCAAGGAACGCATGGCTCGGCTCGTGCCAGTGGGCACCCGCATCAATGTGATAGAGGGCATCAACAACTGCACCGTGATTGCCGACGGCTATCCCAGCGACTACAATTCACTCACGCCCGCTGTTGACTTCATGGCCCGCCGCTCGGCGCACCAGACCCGCACCGTGATATTGAGCGACCTCACGCAAGAATCGTTCAGCGCCGAGGAACTCTACATTCGTGTGAGCGAGTGGCTACGCAGCAAGCACATCGACCGCTTCATTGGTGTGGGTAGCCAGATGATGGCATTCAGCCGCTATTTCTCAGGTATGGAAACTCGCTTCTTCGCTTCAACCGAGGAATTCCTCGACCATATGTCGCAGGGCGACTTTGAGGACGAGACCATCTTGGTGAAAGGCTCGCCCATGTTCCACTTTGAGCAGATACTCGACATGCTCGAGGCTAAGCAGCACATGACGGTTGAAGAGGTTGACCTGAGCGCCCTGGCGCACAACTTCAAGTTCTTCAAGTCGCTCATTAAGCCCGCTACCAAAACGGTGGGTATGGTGAAGGCTTCAGGTTACGGCACAGGCTCTTACGAGATAGCCAAGACGCTGCAGGACCGCGGCGCCGACTATCTGGCAGTGGCTGTGCAGGATGAGGGTGTGGACTTGCGCAAGGCAGGTATCACCATGCCCATCATTGTGCTCAATCCCTCGGTGGTGAACTACAAGTCGATGTTCACCTTCAGGCTGGAACCTGAGGTCTATGGACTTGAGGAATGTCGCGAACTCATCAAGGAGGGTGCGAAATATGGTGCCAAGAATCATCCTGTGCACATCAAAATTGACAGCGGTATGCACCGTTTAGGCTTCATGAAGGAGCAGTTGCCCGAACTCATCGAGTTGCTGAAAGGGCAGGAGATAATCCGCCCCGCCTCGGTGTTCACACACCTGTGTGTGGCCGATGTGCCCGAGGAGGACGAATACACGCATGCACAAAACCACTACTATAACGAGTGTGCCGAAATTCTGCAGAATGCGTTCGACTACAAGATATTGCGTCATGTGCTGAACACGAGCGGCATCGTGCGATTCCCAGAGTATCAGTACGACATGGTGCGCATAGGCATCGGACTCTATGGCGTGAAAACCGTGTTCGACGGAAGTGAAGACGCCCTGCAGCCCGTGGCCACGCTGCGCTCGGTGGTGATAGCTATCAGAGACTTGCCCGCAGGCAGCACCGTGGGCTATGGCCGCCGAGGTGTGCTGACGCGTGACTCGCGCATTGCCACGCTCACCATAGGTTATGCCGATGGCCTCGACCGCCACTTCGGCAACGGTAACATCAGCGTTTGGCTCAACGGCCACCTGTGTCCCACGGTGGGCACCGTGTGCATGGATGCGGTGATGATAGATGTGACCGATGTGCCGTGTGCGCTGGGCGACCGCGTGGAAATCTTCGGCCATAATGTGCCCATCGAGAAACTGAGCGAGGTGCGCGGCACCATACCTTATGAGATACTCACAAGCATTTCACCTCGTGTGAAGCGTGTTTACTACAGAGAATAACAACAAACACTATGTATAAGAGATTTTTAACAATAATAGCGATTCTTGCAGCGGTGGCGATGGCGTATGCCGATGTGTTCTATAGCGGAGGCCTCTGCTACCAGACGCTCGACGATGCCCCGGCGCCGCAGGTGGAGGTCGCACCCGTGTGGGGAATGGATGTGCCCGACTATGAGGGCGTGTATGTCATCCCCGAACGGGTGTACTATGAGGGCGAGAACTACGAGGTGGTGGCCATAGGCGACAGTGCCTTCTGGCTCAGCCATGCCACACAGGTGCAGGTGCCCAACACGGTGAGGCGCATAGGTGTGGCTGCCTTTGCCCTCGACGAGGAACTCACCGACATCACTTTGCCGCTACATCTCAGGGAACTGGCACCCTACGCATTGGCTGGCACTGCTGTGACCGATGTGGTGCTGCCTGAAGGTGTGGAATTTGTGGGCGAGAATGCCTTTGACTGGTGCACACAGCTGCACACGGTGATTCTGCCCTCCACGCTTGAGGAAATTGATGCCAGTGCCTTCGACGGTTGCTTTAACCTCTATGAGGTGTATTGTGCTGCCCCTGTACCGCCCATCGTGACGGGTGATGTGAGCATGACCGGCATCTGGAATGTGGACTTAGTGGTGCCCGATGCCGATGCTCGGGAACTCTATGAAGCCGACGATGCATGGGGCGACCTCGATGCGTTTGCGATTTACCTTAACGAGGACTTCTCGGTGCCCATGTTTGGTGAGAGCGAGGACTTTGCCGACACATGGATCAGCGTGGGGCTGGGCAATCATGTGGCCTACAAAATTTATGATGGCTTTGGCGACCTGATGGCCGTGACTGCCGCCAGCGACTACTATTTCGACAAACCGCGGTATCGCGAGCAATATGAGATTGTGCCCACGGTGCTCATGGGCACTGATGCCGATGTGCTCTCGTTCACGGCACTGGCCCCGCAGGCAACGCCTGTCGAGGACCTGACCGACAGGTGGACCGACCCTATGGTATATGCCTACAACGGGGTGATATACATCAAGGGTGACAACTACGGCACCTGGACCGAGGTGTATGACATCTACGGCAATCTCTACTACCAGCGGCCATCGGTAAAGGGCGATATCCCTGACCTGCCACGGAACCGCGTTTACATTGTGCGAGTGGGTAACTATGTGAAAAAAGTGTTCCTATGATAACCGCTGACGACGAGAAATATATGCGGCAGGCGCTCGATGAGGCCCACAAGGCGCTGGAGCGTGACGAGGTGCCCATCGGGGCTGTGATTGTGAGCCATGGCCGCATCATTGCACGCGGGCACAACCTGACGCAGACGCTCACCGACGTCACGGCTCATGCCGAGATGCAGGCCATCACGGCGGCAGCCTCCTACCTGGGCGGCAAGTATCTGCCCGACTGCACCTTGTATGTAACGGTGGAGCCGTGCCTGATGTGTGCCGGAGCGCTGGGCTGGAGCCAGATAGCAAGGGTGGTGTATGGTTGCGACGACCCCAAGCGCGGCTATCACATCTATTGCGAGAAACCCTTCCACAAGAAGACGGTGGTGGAGGGTGGCGCGCTGGCCGAGGAATGTGCCTCGCTGATGACAGAATTTTTCAAAACCAAGAGATAAAAACAATAACGCAATATGTTAGACAAGATGAAAACCTATTTGAGATTTTTAGTGCTTTGCATGGCACTGATGTGCACTTGGAGCGTGCAGGCGCAGGACGACGTGCTCACATCGGTTGCCGAGGAGGCCGTGCAGGCCGATACGGTGCAGGTAATGAGCGCCAAGATGGGTCGCAACATCAAGAATGTGGTGATACTGCCCGAACAGTATTTTGTGGGTGACCAGGACCGTCGTTACCCGGTGCTCTACTTGCTGCATGGGGCTACTGGCTGCTACAGTGACTGGTCGAAGAAGACCAATCTGGAAGCTTTGGCCACCAAGCACAGCATGATTATCGTGTGTCCCGATGGCCAGGACAGCTGGTACTTCGACTCGCCCATCGACCCCAAGATGCAGTTCGAGACCTATGTGGCCAAGGAACTGGTGGAATATGTCGACGAGCACTATCGCACCATTGCCGATGCCAAGATGCGCGCCATCACGGGCCTGAGCATGGGCGGCCATGGCGGCCTGTGGCTGGGCTGGCGTCACCCCGAGGTGTTCGGGTCATGCGGCAGCATGAGCGGCGGTGTGGACATCACCAAGTTCCCCGACCGCTGGAAACTTGACAAGCGTCTGGGCAAGTATGAGACGCACAAGCAGCGCTGGGCGCAGCATGCCGTAATCAACCTCGTGCCCACACTCAAGCCAGGTCAGAACATCATTATCGACGATGGCTACGACGACTTCTTCTATCAGGTGAACGTCGATCTGCACAAGGCACTGCTTGCCAAGAAGATTCCGCACGATTTCATCATTCGTCCGGGCAAGCACTCATGGAGCTACTGGGTGAACTCGCTCGACTATCAATTAGTATTCTTCGAGAAAGCATTTCAGGAAGGCTATAAGCTCATGAAACCATGATAAAGAGAGTGTTTTTAACGATGATGCTCGCCATGGTGCTTGTGGTGGGTTGCCGCAAGCAGAGCAGTGGCGAGGCTTCGCAAAAAGTTTCGCGCGAGACCAGCACAGCCAGCGTTGAGGCCAGTCAGCAACCCACTGATACTGCTCTTGCTGAAGTGAAGGAGCAGCAGGAAACCGTTGAGGTGCCGAGTGCCAAGATGGGTCGTGCCATCACGAATGTGGTGGTTGTGCCTGAGGCCTACCTGAAGGGTGGGGCAGAGCGCTACCCCGTGCTTTACCTGCTGCATGGCGCCGACGACAACTACATGGCATGGCCCTCGCATGTGGACTTGAAGCAGAAGGCCTCGCAATATGGCCTGATTATCGTGTGTCCCGATGGCCAGGACAGCTGGTACTTCGATTCGCCCATCGACCCCAAGATGCAGTTTGAGACCTATGTGTCGAAAGAACTCGTCAACTATATCGACACTCATTACCGCACCCTCGCCCGTGCCGACAAGCGCGCCATCACGGGTCTGAGCATGGGTGGCCATGGTGCCTTGTGGCTGGCTTGGCGTCATCCCGATGTGTTCAAGCATTGTGGCAGCATGAGCGGCGGGGTTGATATCACCAAGTTCCCTGACCGCTGGAATATTGACAAGCGGCTGGGCAAGTATGCTTCGTCAAAGGGCGTATGGGCCACGCACTCGGTAGCGAGCCTAGTTCCCTCGCTCAAAGCAGGGCAGAACATCATAATAGACTGTGGCGACCGCGACTTCTTCTTCGAGGTGAACATGGCGTTGCACAACGCACTCGAGGCTAAGGGCATTGCTCACGACTTTACCATCCGTGCCGGTCAGCACAGCTGGCAATACTGGTTGGAGTCGCTGGAAAAACATTTCAAGTTTTTCCAGCAGGCGCTCTCGGGTAAGCCGGTGACCTGCAACACCAGCATCGTGACCCGCGACAACAAGGCCGACAAGACGAAGAATGCATCCGAAACCAAGAAGCCGGAACCCAAGAAAGAGGCTCCGAAACCCGAGAAGAAAAAGCCCGAAAAGCCCGAGACGCCAGCGGTCACTCCGCCAGCCGAAGTTTCCAAAGCGGCATAACAGACTGAAACCAAAAAATAAATACATATAGCAATGAAAGACCATAGACCTAAAATCCTCATCATCTACACCGGTGGCACCATCGGCATGATCGAGAATCCCGAGACCAAGGCGCTGCAGCCCTTCGACTTCTCGCACCTCATGGACAATGTGCCCCGCGTGAAGAAACTGGCGTATGACATCGACAATGTGCAGTTTGCCACTCCCATCGACAGCTCAAACATGGACCCGCAGCATTGGGCCGAGATTGCGCAGACGATAGAAGAGCACTATGACGACTACGACGGCTTTGTGGTGCTGCATGGCACCGACACCATGGCATTCACTGCCTCGGCACTCAGTTTCATGCTCGAGAACCTGAGCAAGCCTGTTATAATCACTGGCTCCCAACTACCCATTGGCGAGGTTCGCACCGATGGCGACGAGAATCTCATTACTGCTTTGCAGGTAGCTGCCGAGGTCGACGAGCACACGGGCGAGGCCATGGTTCAGGAGGTGGCGATACTCTTTGAAAACCACCTGTGGCGTGGTAACCGCAGCACCAAGATGAGTGCCAACAACTTCAACGCTTTCATGAGCAACAACTATCCTGAACTGGCACGCATAGGGCTGGACATCAAGTTTAATAAGGAGTCGCTCTACCGGCTGCCGTCGAAGCGGCCGCTCAAAGTGCGGCACACGATGGACCCGAATGTGATGTTTCTTGAACTGCATCCAGGCATAACTCCTGCCACACTCAAATATTTGCTCAATACGCCTGATATCAAGGGCATCGTGCTCAAAACCTATGGTGCGGGCAACAGCCCCAGTGCAGAATGGTTCACCTCACTCATCAGTGAGGCGACCGACCGTGGTGTGGTGATGGTGAATGTGACGCAGTGCGTGAATGGCGGCGTACATGACGAACTCTACGAGACTGGCAACTGCCTTGCCAAGGCGGGTGTGGTGAGCGGCCACGACATGACCAGCGAGGCTGCCATCACCAAACTGATGTATCTCTTTGGATTGGGACTCAAACCTGGTGCAGTGAAGCGCTACTTTAACTGCAACCTGTGTGGTGAGGTATCACTTTGATTTTAACCGATGTATCTCTTTAAAATATTACAATTATGAAAAAAATTACGCTTTTTGTTGCTGCTGCTGCATTTGTGCTGATGAGCAGCGTTGCTGTCAAGGGTGAAGTAAGTTCGAAAGCTACTGCTTCGTACAATTATCCGCCCGACAACCAAAATGTGCAGTTGACTCAGACCAATCTGCCCATTGTGTGGCTTGAAGTGAATGGTCAACAGATTGACCGCGAGGAGCGTAAAACTGCTCGCATGAAGATTATCTACAATGGCGAGGGTCAGCTCAACTATGCCGACACCGTGGCTCATCCCGGCCAGGCTATTGACTATGATGGCTACATCGCTTTGCGCTATCGTGGCAACTCTTCGTTTACCATGAGCGACAAGAAACCTTATTCGATTCGTCCGCTCAACAAACCCTTGGAAGAGGGCGGCAAGAAGCAGAAGGTGAAGATTCTGGGTATGGCGAAGGACAACGACTGGGCCTTGCTGGCACCCTACAACGACAAGAGCATGATGCGTGACCTGCTCGCCTTCGAACTGTCGCGTCCATGGATGGACTTCACGCCTCACGGCAAATATTGTGAGGTGTTCCTTGATGGTACCTACTATGGTGTATACATTATGATCGAAACGGTGACCAAGGGCAAGAACCGTGTGGACTTGGATGATCCTGGTGCTGAGGGTGATGACCTCACTGGCGGTTATATGCTGGAGGTGGACCGCAACGATGAGACGGTTTACACATCGAAGTATCACCCCTTGGATAACAGTGGTAATCCCATTACTTACCGTAACATCTATTACCAGTACAAGGAACCCGACTATGAGGATATGACAGCCGACCAGCTCAGCTACATCCAGGGTAGGATCGACCTGATGGAGGGTGCTCTCAGTTCCAGCAACTTCGCTGACCCAGAACAGGGCTATCGCCAGTATCTTGATGAGTTGTCGTTTGTCGACTATCAGTTGGCGCAGGAGTTTGCTCACAATGTGGATGCCTACCGCCTGAGCGCCAAGATTTTCAAGCGCCGCGACAGTGTGGATCCTCGTTTCAAGATGGTGCTGTGGGACTTCAATCTTGGTTATGGCAACTCTGATTATTATAATGGCTGGTACACCAACACTTGGATTTGGCAGAACAATGACTTGCTCAACTGGAATAACGACAGCCAGTTGGTGCCTCTCTGGTGGTATAAGCTCAACCAGGATCCCTACTACACCGACTTGCTCAAGTCGCGTTGGGCACAGTATCGTCACACCAACTTCAGTGAAGAAAGTCTCATGGCCCTCGTTGACTCTATGGCCAATGAACTCACCGCTCAGGGTGCCGAGGCTCGCAACAGTCAGGCATGGCCCCGCTGGAATCAGTATGTGTGGCCCAACCAGTACATTGCCCAGAACTTCGACGACGAGATTTCGCACCTCAAGTGGTGGATGAAAGAACGCCTGGCTTGGATGGACCAGCAGCTGGAGTATGATCCCAATGCTTTCCCCATGGGTGACGCAAACCACGATGGTGCTGTGGATGTGAACGACGTGACTACGATCATCAACTACATCTTGAATAAGAATCCCGATCCGTTCTTCTACGACGACGCCAATATAAACGGTGATGGTGCTGTCGACGTTATGGATATTACACTCATCATTAATATGATTTTGGGAGTCTGATTTCCAAAATAGTGGATGTTAAAGATTAGAAGATAATCAGAGGGGTTGGCAATCACATGCCAGCCCCTCTTGCTAATTTGAGGTATGTTTTTTTTATCTTTGATGATTTTTCAAGGGCTGTCTTTACCTTTGGTGCATCCTCAATAAAAACTGTGGTGAGATGACTGATATTGCAAGATTTGTTGTATCTTTGCATTATGGAAGACAAGGATAATGTCATAAAGATTCAGGACAATCAATTGTTATCTGCACAATTAGTTAATGATGTTAAGCTGATTGTGGAGCGTGGTTTGAGTGCGGCTTATCATAGCGTGAACTCTATTTCCATTTTGACTTATTGGAATGTTGGCAAGCGCATTGTTGAAGAAGAGCAACACGGCGAAAACCGTGCAGAATATGGCAAACAGGTTCTGAAAGGATTGGCTCGGGTTTTAGTGCCGTTGTTTGGCTCATCTTATAGTGAACGCAACTTGTATAGTATGCGTCAATTCTTCTTATATTTCAATGATTTGGAGATTTTGAACTCGCGCGTTCAAAATTTGTCTTGGACTCATTACCGCATGCTCCTCCGTGTTCCTGATGAGGACGCTCGATATTGGTACCTGCGTGAGGCTTCAGAAGAAATGTGGAGTTCGCGAACTTTAAGCCGAAACATTGGTTCGCAATATTATTATCGCTTGCTGAAGTCGCCAAAGAAAGACAAAGTGATTGCAGAAATGCGAGAGCTCACTCAACCACTTCAACAAGAGAAGGATGAAATAGTCAAGAATCCTGTTGTCGCCGAGTTTCTCGGTCTGGAGAACACTGATTATAGCGAAAGTGAACTTGAACAAGCTATCATTGCCCACCTCCAAAAGTTTATCTTGGAAATGGGGCGTGGGTTTGCCTATATGGGTCGTCAGCAACTGATTCGCACTGATACACAGGACTACTATATAGACCTTGTGTTTTATAATGTTATTTTAAAGTGTTATGTGCTAATCGACCTCAAAGTGGGTGTAATCACCCACCAGGATGTAGGGCAAATGGATATGTATGTGCGTATGTATGATGAGTTGCGTCGCACAGAGGGCGACAATCCCACTATTGGTATTGTGCTCTGTTCCGAAACAAGTAAAGACATTGCCCGATACTCTATCCTCAAAGGTAATGAGCAGCTGTTTGCAGCAAAATACTTGCCCATGTTGCCATCAGAAGAAATGCTCAGACATGAGATAGAGCAGCAAAAAGAAATTTTTTATTTACAGCACAAGGAACCCAACAGTACAAATGCAGATTAATGAAAATGCTTATCAATGATTACCTCATTTTTAGCAAAGGTTCACCGAACAATAATCTGGACAAAAAGTGTTATATTTGCATAGATTTTCAAGACAAATAATTCATAAAAATACTTAGGAATATGGGAAATACTTTAGTTCGCACTGATTTTCAGTTTGAAGGACAAGAGAAGGTGTATCACGGCAAAGTGCGTGATGTGTATTTTATTGGCAAAGACCTGCTGGTAATGGTGGCGACCGACCGCATCTCGGCCTTTGATGTGATTTTGCCCAAGGGCATTCCGAGCAAGGGTCAGGTTCTGAACCAGATAGCCGCCAAGTTCCTCGATGCCACTGCCGACATCGTGCCCAACTGGAAGCTTGCCACGCCCGACCCCATGGTGACTGTGGGCCGTCGCTGTGAGCCGTTCCCGCTTGAGATGATTATCCGTGGCTACCTCACAGGCAGTGCCTGGCGCGAGTACAAGAACGGGTGCCGCGAACTGTGCGGCGTGAAACTGCCCGACGGAATGCGCGAGAACGAGCGTTTCCCCGAGCCCATAATCACCCCCACCACCAAGGCTGAGGCTGGGCACGACGAGAATATCTCGAAGGAGGAAATCCTGGCACAGGGCCTTGTTTCGCCCGAGGACTATGAGGTGATGGAACGCTACACACGCGCCCTGTTTGCCCGCGGCACCGAGATTGCTGCCAGCAAGGGACTGATACTGGTCGATACCAAGTATGAGTTCGGCAAATGCAACGGTGAGGTGGTGCTGATGGACGAGATTCACACCCCCGACTCGTCGCGCTACTTCTATGCCGACGGCTTCGAGGAGCGTTTCGAGAAAGGTGAGCCGCAAAAGCAGCTCTCCAAGGAGTTCGTACGCCAGTGGCTCATTGAGCACGACTTCATGGGCAAGGAAGGCCAGCAGGTGCCTGAAATGACCGATGAATACTGCGAGACGGTAGCGCAGCGCTACATAGAGCTTTATGAGGAAATCACCGGCGAGAAATTTGAGCGCAACGAGAGTGCCGACCTTGCCGCACGCATTGAGAAGAATGTGAGCGACTGGTTGGCTGGTTCCTGCTGCGCAGGGGTTTAGTGTTTAGATCCTGCTGCGCAGGAGTTTAGGGTTTAGAGTTTAGTGTTTATTTAGAGTTTAGGGGTTGCTGATGAGCGAGAAGGCAAACCGCGTGGAGGAAATCAAGCCCTATAGCGAACAAGGGGGCAAGACGGAGCAGGTGAAGGAGATGTTCGATAGCATCGCGCCTGCCTACGACTTCATGAACCATGCCATGACACTGGGCATCGACAAGTGGTGGCGACGGGTGGCATGCCGCAAGGTGGCCAAGCATCAGCCGCACACGCTGCTCGATGTGGCAACTGGTACGGGCGACTTTGCCATTCAGCTCTACAAAAAACTGAAGCCCCTGAAGATTGTGGGCCTTGACCTGAGCGAGGGCATGCTTGAGGTGGCACGCAAAAAGGTGGCGCAGAAGCACCTGGAAGAGCAGATATCGTTTGAGCAGGGCGACTGCCTGGACATGCGTTTTGGCGATGCTGCCTTCGATGCCGTGACGGTGGCCTTCGGGGTGCGCAACTTCGAGCATCTGGACGTGGGCTACCGCGAGATGCACAGAGTGTTGAACACAGATGGAGTGCTGTGTGTGATAGAACTCTCTACCCCGCGCAACAAGATAATCAGGTGGTTCTACGACCTCTACACGCTGCACATCATTCCCTTTATCGGGTCGCTCAAGAGTGGCGACAAGAGCGCCTATCGCTATTTGCCACAGAGCATTGCCGCCGTGCCGCAGGGCGATGATATGCTGGCGCTGATGCGCGAGGCGGGTTTTAGCCAATGCCAGTGCCGTCGCCTCACAATGGGCACCTGCAGCATCTACACCGCAGTGAAATAAACTGTCGGCCAAGTGTTGCATTCCAATTGAAAAATGATTATATTTGCAAGATAATAACCCACATAACATAGTACTACAATGGCAGCAATCAAGACAATAGGCATACTGACCTCGGGCGGCGATGCTCCCGGCATGAATGCGGCAATCCGTGCCATTACCCGTTCTGCAATCTTTAGCGGTTTCAAGGTGAAGGGCATTTACAGGGGCTACAAGGGCCTCATCGACGATGAAATAGTGGACTTCAAGACGCAGAATGTGTCGAACATTGTGCATCATGGCGGCACCATCCTGAAGAGTGCACGCTGCAAGGAGTTCAAGACCAAAGAGGGTCAGGAACTGGCCTACAAGAACATGCGCAAGCACGACATCGATGCCCTGGTGGTAATAGGCGGCGACGGTTCGCTCACCGGTGCCCGAAGCTTTGCAAGCGAGTATGATGTGCCAGTCATCGGTCTGCCTGGAACCATCGACAACGACCTGTATGGCACCGACCACACCATAGGCTACGACACGGCGCTGAACACCATTATGTGGTGCGTCGACCGCATTCGCGACACCGCCACATCGCACGAGCGCCTCTTCTTCATCGAGGTGATGGGCCGCAATGCGGGCTTCCTGGCGTTGAATGGCGCCATTGCCAGCGGTGCCGAGGCTGCCATCATTCCCGAGATTTCGACCGAGGTCGACCAGTTGGCCGAACTCATCGAGAGCGGTTTCCGCAAGAGCAAGAACTCCTCGATAGTGCTGGTGGCCGAGAGTCCCATCACAGGCGGTGCCATGGGCCTTGCCGAGCGCGTGCGCAAGGAGTATCCGCAGTATGATGTGCGCGTCACCATCTTGGGCCACCTGCAGCGTGGCGGTTCGCCAACGGCTCTTGACCGCATTCTGGCCTCACGCATGGGCGCTGCAGCCGTCGATGCTCTGCTCGAGGGTCAGCGCAATGTGATGATTGGCGACTCTAACGATGAAATCGTGTATGTGCCCTTCTCGAAGGCCATCAAGAACAACAAGCCCATCGACCGCGAGTTGCTCAACACGCTGCACCGTCTCTCGGTGTAAGTCCCGAGACCGATCCAGGGTTTCATGAAAACATCAAGTGCCACCTCTTCACGGGGTGGCACTTGCATTATATAGATGTTGCAAATAATCGGTTTATTGTTCCTGCACGGGCTGCAGGTAGTGCTTGATGTCTTTGATTTCGCCGTTTTGCAGTGTGACATCGGCAATCTTCACTGTAGCGTCCTCACGCACGGCTTGCGTCTGTTGATAGATATAGGAAGTATTGCCCACATAAATCTTCACTTTGAAGCCGTTGTTGCCGCTCAGTTGCTCATAGTTGACCACCGAGAAACGATACACGCCGTCGGCAAGCCTCTCCTTGCTGGGCCACATGATGTTTTCGACACCTGTGCCCATGGGACCAATCATGTCAACATCGATCAGGCCTCCCATGCTGGTGGGAGACTGACCTTTGTGCTGATTGTGCCGCAAGTAGTAGATGTGGTCACCTCCAGGTTCATAGGCGTGAGCATCAAAGTCAACGCGATACTGGCCATCTTCGTTCCACACGAGTTTCATACCCATATAGCCGGTTTCGCCGCCGGCGTCGTCCACAGCCTGGTCTATATCACGCTCCTGCGGAATGGTGTCATGTACCACCACGGTGTCGGTGCGTGTGACCACGGTGGTGCGGTTGCATCCACACTGTCTGGGCCAGAAGATGAGCAGCAGGAGCAGAATCACATCGATGATGGCAATGATGATGTTCCACTTCTTGAGCTTGCGATTAGGGTCGGGTTGCTGCGGCGGTTGCGGAGACTGCTGCTGTGGAATATTGGGGTTGTTAGGAGTATCCATATTATGACGAGTTTAAGCGTTAAACGCCTATGCAACGGTATTCAAATCCCAGATCTTCAAGTTCGTGGCGGTCGTAGATGTTGCGTCCGTCGATGACCAGCGGGGTCTTCATGAGTTCCTTGATTTGAGGCCAAGCCGGGATGTGGAACTGTCGCCACTCGGTGAGCAGCAGCAGGGCGTCGGCCCCCTTCACGGCATCGTACATGTCCACGCCGCAGTAGATGTCGTTCCAGCGCAGTTTGGCGGTGTTCATGGTCACGGGGTCATAGACACGCACCTTGCAACCCGCCTTGAGCAGCAAGTCCAGGGTAACGATGGCAGGCCCTTCGCTCATGTCGTCGGTCTCAGGCTTGAACGAGAGTCCCCACAGCGCCACGGTCTTGCCTTTGAGCATGCCGCCGAAATATTTATGGAGTTTCTCGAATAGCACGCGCTTCTGGTTCATGTTCACATGGTCTACGGCACGCAGCACGTCCATGTTGAAGTCGTTCACATCGGCTATGTTGATAAGGTCGCGGATGTCTTGCGAGAAGAGCGTGCCTCCGTAGCCGCAACCAGGATAGATGTATTTAGGTCCGATGCGGCTATCAGTACCCACACCGTGGCGCACCACATTGGCATCAGCGCCCACCACCTCGCAGAAGTTGGCAATCTCGTTCATGAGACTGATGCGGGTGGCGAGCATGCTTGTGGCGGCATACTTGATCATCTCGGCGGTTTGAGTATTGGTAAAGATGACGCTGTTGTTGCGCAACAGAATGGGGCGATAAAGGCGTGTGAGCACCTCCTTGGCGCGCTCGTTATCTACACCGATGACGATGCGGTCGGGTTTCATGAAGTCTTTGATGGCATTGCCCTCGGTGAGGAAGTCGGGGTTCGAAGCCACATCAAACTCCACGGGGTCTTTGCGCTTGGCCATCTCGGCGGCAATGATTTCCTTCACATGCTGTGCAGTTCCGGCAGGTACGGTGGTCTTGAGCACAAACACCGCATAGCGCTTGATGTCGCGTGCAAAGTCGCGTGCAATCTCGAGTATGGGGGAGAGGTCGGTACTACCATCGGTGTTGAGGGTGGGGTCGATGGCGCAGAACACCACATCGACATCGTCGAAACACTGCTCGTAGTCGGCGCTGAACACCAGTCGGCCGTCGTTCACATTGTGATTCATCATGGCCTCAAGGCCGGGCTCGTAGATGGGCAGGGCGCCATACACGAGGCGGTTAATCTTCTGACTGTCGGGATCGACACAGGTAACATTCACGCCCAGTTCAGAGAAGCAGGTACTTGTCACTAACGCTACATATCCGGTTCCAACTATTGATATTTTCATGAGAATATTGTTTTTTTCGTTTAAAAATAGTGTCAAAAGACAATTGTAACGGGCAAATATACGATTTTTTTCTTTTTCTGCAATCAAATATGTCACATTTTTTCAAAGATTAGGAAAACAGATTTGCTGACATGCTGGAAAAGAAGATGATGTGAAAAGCAAAGTTGGCGAGCACGAGTGCCCGCCAACCTATGTGAAATGCGAGTTTTGCAAGAAAAACTGGTTATCTGATTACCTTTGTGAACACGGGGGCTTCACCCTTGACTACCGTGACATAGACCTTCATATCGCCTGGAGGCGGCATCTGGGGTTTGTCTTTGCCGGGCTTCATGTTGCCTGGGGGTGGCATGTTGGGTTTGTCGTCACGCGGCTTGTCGACGGCGGTAAAGAGATATTCGGTACCATTGGGAATGGTGCGTGAAGCCACCTTAGTGGCCTTGGCATTCATCATGGGGTAGTCGCCCACGGCGGCGTCAAAGATGGCTGCCTCTTCGGCGCTCACTTCATGCTGCTCAGGGAAGTCTTCGAGTTTGGTGTACTCGCCCTCAATGAAACCACCGGCTTTCAGGAACTGGTCGATTTCTTCGGGCATGGCTTTCAGTCGTGCGGCCCTCACACCGTAGCCCTCGAGAATCTCGGCCTTGGGTTGCTTGGCTGCCAGATCTTTCACGCTCGATTCCAGGCCGCCGCTGCCAAAGGTGCAGAAGGGCACCACCTTTTTGCCGCTCAGATCAATCTGGTCGAGCAAGGCAGCGATGGGAGGAGCATAGGTTCCGAACCAGATGGGGTAGCCAATGAAAATCACATCGTACTTCGACACATCGGCAGTAAGGGGCTTGATTTCGGGCACTTTGCCCTCCTCGCGCTCCTTCATGCTGCGCTCAATGGTGGCTTGAAAGTCGCCGTCGTAGGGGGTGGTGGGCACCACTTCCTCGATGTCGGCATTGAGTTTTTTAGCGATTTCCTCGGCCACGGCCTTGGTGTTCGAAGTTTGAGAATAGTAGAGAACAAGCACCTTTTGTGCTTCCTTCTTGGGAGTGCATGAAACGGCGAGCATCATGGCCGCTGCAAGTCCCATCATCCATGTTAATGTTTTCATAAATCCGTTGTTGAAATGAAATTGTTAATATAGTCGTTGAAATAAAGCGATTCTTTTTAAGAAACTGTTGTTTTGATCACATTGTATGCACTGGTCAGTAATCCACAATATAGTAGTGTGTGCCAATCTGTTGTGAAATGTAACCGTCGGCAAGGTAGAAACTGCCTTCTATGTCAAGTGCTGCGGCGTTGGTGCTGTAGACATAGAACCGGCCGCCTGTGATGCTCAAGCCGGCATCGCACTTCACGCCCTTGGGAGATGCGAGTCCCTTCTCGCCAGTAGTAACGATGTTGAGTTCACCTCCGCTGAACAGGAAGTCGCCATGAGAGCGGATGCCTTTGCCCCCCTCGCCAGTGCACTTGATGTTGAGCACGCCGGCCGTCATGGTGAGCGTGCTGTCGCACTTGACTCCAGCGCAGCTGGTGGTGTCGCCCTGCTCAATTGTCACGCCGCCCGAACCTATGATGGTGGTTCGTCCGCCATTGATGTAGATGTTTGACTCGCAATTGATTCCCCTAGAGCCACTGGCGTGAGTCTCGATGTTGAGCACGCCGCCGTCAATCCACACGCCGTCGTTGGTCTTGATGCCGTTGCGTGCAAGTGCCTTGGCGTAGATTCTGACGCCTGGACGGATGCGCACATAGTCGTCGCTGGTAATGGCATTGCGCCCGTTGGCTATCACATTGAGCGTGCCGCTGCCGCTGAAGATGATTTGCCCCTCGCTGAAGAAGGTGGCTTTCTGATCCTCGCCCTCGACATCGGTGTAGGTGGAGCCATCCTCCAAGCGGTTGGTAGAGCCGTCGGCAAGCACGAGATACATCGTCTTGCCACACTGGTTGTTGATGGCGGCACCATTGGGATTGGTCAGGGTGACGCCGTTGAGCGTGAGTTTGAACTTATAGTCGCTGTAAATCTTGAGCGAGCCGTTGGATGACGAACCGCTCACGACATACTCAATCTTTTTGGTCGATGTGCTGATGGTCACGTGGTTGCCATTGACCGTGGCCTTCACGCGCGCCGTGTTGCCGCTCAGGGTGGCATTGCCGTCGTCGCTGAAGTGGATGTTGACGGTGTATTTGAACTCGGCATTCTCCACATAGTCTTCGTAAGATGGGTCTTCATGGTCGGTGGGTATCACCTCGCTGGGTTCTTCAAGAGCCGTGGAGTCGATGGCAATTTCCTTCACCTCGATAACGGGAACGACTACAGTGTCGGAATCGACGACGGTGGTGTCGGTCTTGTGGTTGTTGATGATGTCGCTGAAGTCGGTGTCGTCGTTCTCGCACGAAACGGCGAACGAGGTGATGACTAGTGCGGCTATGTAGTAGAGAATGCGTTTCATTGGACAGAACGGGGTTAGAATTTATATTTGTAGCTGAACCCTATCATGTGTTCGTTGGTTTCGTTGTCGTTATCGTTGCTGTTTACAATCTGGTAGCGATAGAAAGCCCCAAAGGTGTGCTTCTTCTTGAGCGTATAGTCGGCCCCTGCCATGAAGCGCGACTTGGTGAGGCTCATGTCGTTGAATAATTCGGCGCTCACATAGGGTGTGAGTTTGCTCTTGGGAATGTTGTAGTCGATTTTGAGGCGGGAGCGCAAGGTGTGGTCGTGCTTTGACTTGACCTCGGTATCTTCCCACCACTCGTTGTCGAAGTCATAGCGTGTGGTGGTAGCGGTGGGCCGGTAGGTGTACTGGTAGCGTTCGCGGATAGAGAAGCCGAACCGGCCAATGTCGAAGCTGCCTGTGAGACTCACATGGAAACGATGCCGCGTGCCCCAGTACGAGGGTCGCCAGTTGTTATAGCTGCCGCTCGTGTTATAGGTGATTTTCTCGCGGTTGTTGTCATAGAGCCACAGGTAACCTGCCTCGGCCTTGAGCCATGGCGTGAGTTTATGGCTGGCGCTGACCTCCAGACTCCATCGGTCCAGGGTTTTAGTGTCGTTGCGGGTGCGCAATTCGGCCTCGGCCTCGAGCTTGGTCTTTTTTGAGAATTTCTTCTCAACTCCCAACGAGTAGCTCATGCCGAAGTCGTCCTCGGCAGCCGCATCGGTGCACCATATCGCCATGGAGGCAAGGAGCAGCAGGCCTATTGTGTATCTTGAACATTTTCCCATTGGTCGCGTCGCAGTTTAATGGTGTGCTGGATGCGCGCATCCTTCAGAGTCTTGCTGTTGTCAACATAAGTGATGCGCACGATGGCCATGTCGCGCAGGAAGTCGATGGCACCCACTTCTGCATGCTTGATTTTCAGCCCTGTCCGTTCTTCCAGGTCGGCAATGAGTTCATCATGTTTGTCGGGGGTAATCAGGGCAATGCGGTCATACTGGATGAGTTTCGTTGCCTCCTTCTTGTTGAGCAGCAGCAATTCGCACAGCATGATGGCGAGCAGTACCGCCATATTGGGCAGCAGCACGATGGGTTGGAACTCTAACCCGCCAGCAGCCAGGGCGTTGACCACGGCTAAGCAGATGATGCTGAACAGGTAGGTCATTTCGCGCACCGGCATGGTGTCGGTGCGGTATCGCATGATGCTGAAGATGCCGAACAGACCTATGCCGATACCTATGCTCGTTTTCCCCTTCATGTTATCGAGCATGTAGGTCATGAAGAACATGAGGAAGAAGATGGCAATGCTTATGAGCAGGAAGGTGAAGTAGAAGTCGCGCCTGTGGCTCTTCCGATAATACAGGAAGTGGATAATGATCCAGCTGAACAGAATGTTCACGGCAAATGTCTCGGCCATGATCACCATATTGTCGGAAAAGACACTGGGGGCTATTGCATTAATTTCGTCCATATCATTAATTTTTGTGTGTTTTGTTTATGATGTGTGTTGCATCCGGTCGATGAGCAGCAGGCGCTCCTTGAACCGGTTGGTTTTAAGATTATTGTTGGTCAGGGCAGAGCCCATACAGTATTTGCTGAATCCAAGGGGCTTGATGCGCAGCTGCAGCAGCATGTCGAGGATGGGTGAGCGCAGCAGGCCGTCGCGCTTGAGTTCAATGATGGCAAGTTGCGCCAGGCTTGCGTCGTCGCCGGTAATCAGGTTGTGGAACTTGAGGTCGATGTCGATGGTGAGCCGCTCGGTCTTGCCGCGGTTCACCAGCGTGATGCGATTGAAGTTGTTCTCCAGCGTCTGCCGAACCTCCTGGGAGTCATAGCGCAGATGCTTGGCAAGGAACTCGTTGTAGACATCGCCCTGAGCAAAGGTCATGGTTCCCTTGTGGGCGCGTTCCATCACTGCCGGTGTGAGCTCGACGCGTTTCTTGCGCGTGCGCTTGTGATTGTCCTTGGTCTTGACTTCAAGAAAATTCAGGCCTGATGCCACATACGAGCGTATGCGCAGCTTCTGGCGGTTGGCATGGCCGTTCTGGTGCGTGACATACATGTTGAAGTCGGGCGTGTCGAAGTAGGTCGTATAGTAAGGAATCACGCGCAATCCCCCCGTCTCCTGAACGTAATATTGGTCGCGTGCGAGCTCCAGCAACTGCATGAGCCGCGACCGTGTGGTGACAAACTTGGTGTCGATGCGGTTCATGAGCCTGATGCCGCTCATTTGCTCGAGCGTGATGGGGCTATATGTGCCAATCAACTGGTTCATGACGGGTGTATATTTAAGTTATAAACGCGCAAATATATTATTAATTGTGTTTGTTGGCAAAAAATATCAACCGATAAGCGCTAATCATCAATAAACTACCATAATAGAACCAATATAATGGAATTAATAATCATTTGGTCGTTGAAACATGGGGGTAAAAGTTTTGCGGTTCGGATTCTTATGCTTATATTTGCATTTTATTCTAAAACCCATTAACAAGAAATAAAAGCATTAATCTTAAAAACAACTATGGAGCAGATTTCAAATCGCATTCAGGCATTATCGCCTTCGGCAACACTTGCCATGTCGCAGAAAAGCGCAGAACTCAAGGCACAGGGAGTTGATGTTATCAACATGTCGGTGGGAGAACCCGACTTCTTCACGCCTGCCCACATCAAGGAGGCCGCCAAGAAGGCCGTTGACGACAACTTCTCGTTCTATTCGCCCGTGCCGGGCTACCTGTCGCTCAGGCAGGCCATCAGCGACAAACTGAAGAATGAGAACGGCCTGGACTTCACGCCCGAGCAGATAGTGGTGGGCAATGGTGCCAAGCATGAGCTGTGCAATGTGATCATGAGCGTCATCAATCCTGGCGACGAGGTGATTGTTCCCACCCCCGCATGGGTGAGCTATGTGCAGATGGTGATCCTGGCCGGTGGCAAGAATGTGCTGGTTCCCACCACCATGGAGCAGAACTTCAAGGTCACACCCGAGCAACTGGAGGCTGCTATCACGCCAGCTACAAGACTCATCATTATTTGCTCACCGTCGAACCCCACTGGCAGCATCTACAGCAAGGCCGAACTTCAGGCGTTGGCACAGGTGCTGGCCAAGCACGAGCAGGTGATGGTGATTGCCGATGAAATCTACGAGCATATCAACTATGTGGGCGGACATGAATCCATTGCCCAGTTCCCCGAACTCAAGGACCGCGTGATTATCATCAATGGTGTGTCGAAGGCTTATGCCATGACAGGCTATCGTATGGGATTTGTGGCGGCTCCGCTTGCCCTGGCCAAGGCCATCAACAAGTTGCAGGGCCAGTACACCAGCGGTGCCTCATCTATTGCCCAGAAAGCCGCCGAGGCTGCATATCGTGGCTCGCAGGACTGCGTGGAGGAGATGCGCGTGGCCTTTGCCCGCCGTCGCGACCTCATCGTGAAGCTGCTGCGTGAGATACCGGGACTGGATGTGAACGAGCCCGATGGCGCCTTCTATGTGTTCCCTGGTGTGAAGAGCCTGTTTGGCAAGCGTTGTGGCGATGTGGTGCTCAACGATGCCATGGATGTGGCAATGTATCTGCTTAACGAGGCGCATGTGGCCACGGTGGCTGGCGACGCCTTCTGCTGTCCGGGCCACATCAGGCTCAGTTATGCTACAAGCGACGAAAACATTACCGAGGCCTGCCGGCGCATAGCCGAGGCACTCGCTAAACTTCAGTAGTCATGATACTTTGGTTTTCGGGTACCGGCAACAGCCGCTATGTGGCGCAACAGCTCGCCGAGCAGCTCAACGAACACCTTGTGTCGGTGGCCGAAGCCATCAACTTTGAAAAATTCGATTACACATTGCAGCCGGGAGAGATGCTGGGTTTCGTGTTTCCCACCTACTCGTGGGGACCAGCGCCTATCATGCTCGAGCTGCTTCAGAACCTGAAGGTTGCCGGTTACACGCCGGCAACCTATTGCTATATGGTGACCACCTGTGGCGACGATGTGGGGCGCTCGGTGCCCATCTTCACCAAGGCATTGCGCAAGCACGGTTTCACGCTGCAAGGTGCCTTCTCGGTGCAGATGCCCAACAACTACATCTGCATGAAAGGGTTTTATGTGGATGAAAAGACCGTAGAACAAAAGAAACTGCGTGCCGCTCCCGAACGCATCGAGAATGTGGCGATGCGCATAGCCGAGCACCGCTGCACCACCGATGTGGTGGTGGGCCGTTGGCGGTGGGTGAAGTCGCACATCATCAGGCCCGGGTTCAGACGCTATGCCATGAGCGACAAGCCATTTCACGCCGATCCTGCGGTGTGCAGCCGTTGCGGCAAGTGCGTGGAGGTGTGCCCGATGATGAATATTGAACTTACTGACAATGGTCCGAAATGGCAAGGCAAGTGTGCCATGTGCCTGGCGTGCCTGCATTATTGCCCCACAAGAGCCATCCAGTATGGCAAGCAGACGCAGGACAAGGGTCGATACTTTTTCAGAAAAATAAACTAAAGATATTGAAATATGAGAAAAACCTTTTTATGTATGGCTTCAGTGGCCATCGCCGCTATTGCTTGCCCGATGGCAGCACAGACCCTCTCGCCACCCGCTGATTCTGTGTCCGAAGCGAGCTACACCGAGAAAGTCTTGCTCACAGGTGCTGCGGAGCGAATCACTGAAGACCAGATGAACAAGAAACAGGTAACCAATCCTCTTGAGGCCATCAACGGTCGAGTGGCCGGTCTCACGGTGCAGAAGAGCAACAACGGTGTGGCTGCCATGAATGCCGTGCGTGTGCGCGGTACCACCTCGCTCACCGGTGGCAACGACCCGCTCATTATCGTGGACGGTGTGTTCGGCGATCTCTCGACACTGTCGAGCATCTATCCCGCCGACATCGAGAGTTTCACTATCATGAAAGATGCCACCGAGACGGCGCAGTATGGAAGCCGTGGTGCATCGGGTGTGATTGAGGTGACAACCAAGAAGGGCTCAAAAGGTGCTGCCAGCGTGAGTTATAATGCGAGTTTCAGCATCAATGCCGTGTACAAAAACCTGGATATGCTTGAGGCCAACGCTTATCGCAGCGTGCTCAAGAATTCAGGACTCATGCTCATTGACAAGGGGTATAACACTAACTGGCAGAAGGAGATTCAGCAAGTGGGCTTCATGCAAGACCACCATGTGGCGTTCATGGGTGGTGGCGATGCGTCGGGCTATCGCGTGTCGCTGGGTTATATGGAGCATAATGGCGTGATTCTGCACGAGAAAATGCGCAACTTCACCAGCAACATGAGCATGTATCAGAACATGTTCGATAATTTTCTGAAGATTGACTTGGGCATGTTCGGCAATTTCCAGAAGAATATGACCTCAGTCTATGATGTGCAGAAGACCTTCTATAGCGCTGCCTGCTGGAATCCCACCTTTGCTCCTTTCAAGAATGAAGATGGCGGCTATGACGGTTTCACTTATGCCAACCAGATCAACCATCCGCTCGCACTGATGGACAGTCGCACGCAAGACAAGACGGTGCACATCAGCACCCATGGCAAACTCACTTTTAATCTGTCGAAAGACTGGCATCTGAGCCTCTTTGGCGCTTACAGCCACAATGAGGTGGAGACCTCGCAGTTCCTGCCCACATCGATCTGGGCACATGGTCAGGCCTACAAGGGCACGAAGAAGACCGAGTCGCTGCTGGGAAATGCGGTGCTCACCTTCGACAAGCGCTATGATGACCATCACCTCAATGTGTTGGCACTGGGCGAGGTGCAGCGCGACATTTACACGGGTTTCTATACCACGACGACCAACTTCAGCACCAACGACATGGGCTTCAACAGCATTCAGGCAGGCGCGCTCACATTGTGGGAGGGCACGGGCAGTTATCGTGAAGACCCGAGCCTGGCAGCGTTTATGGGAAGGGTAGGGTATGACTACAAAAACCGTTACTCGATTACCGCAACTGCGCGTGCCGACGGCTCCTCGAAGTTTGGTGATGGACGCAAATGGGGGTTCTTCCCGTCGGTTTCAGCCGCATGGACGCTCTCTGAAGAATCCTGGCTGCGCGATGCGGCGTGGCTCGACAACCTGAAGTGGCGCATAGGCTATGGCCTTGCCGGCAATCTGGGCGGAATTGATTCTTACATGTCTTATAACTGGCTCCTGCCTACCGGTATTGTTCCCGTGGGCGAGGCCGCGGCAGTGGCGCTGGGTTCGTTGCGCAATGCCAATCCTGACCTGAAGTGGGAAGTGAAGCACACCTTCAACACGGGCTTTGATGCCGCCTTCTGGGGCAACAGGCTCATTGCATCGGTCGAGTTCTATACTTCCAAGACCACCGACATGCTTTATATGTATAATGTGAGTGTGCCGCCCTTCGCCTACAACAAATTGCTCGATAACTTGGGCTCGATGCGCAACAGCGGTGTGGAGGTGGCGCTGGGCATCACCCCGCTCACCACCCGCGACATGGAACTCAACATCAATGCCAATGTCACTTACCAGTATAACAAACTGCTCTCGCTGAGCGGTTACTATAACGACTACTATCTGGAAGCACCCACCTATGTTGACCTAGCCAGCCTGAACGGCGCCGGTTTCCATGGCGGTTATAACCACATTGTGTATCAGATTGTGGGTCAACCCTTGGGCGTGTTCTATCTGCCGCATTGCACAGGGCTGACGAAGAACGAGAAAGGCGGTTATTCCTATGCCGTTGCCGACCTTGACGGCGATGGCATCATCGACATTGCCAACGGCAAAGACCGACAAGTGTGTGGCCAGGCTGTACCCAAGGTGCTGCTTGGTTCCAACTTCAGTTTCCGTTACAAGCAATGGGACATTTCGCTGCAGATGAATGGGGCGTTTGGACACAAAATCTATAACGGCACCTCGCTCACCTATATGAACATGAACAGTCTGCCTGGCTACAATGTGCTCTCGAAGGCTCCTGAAGCCAACATTCAGGACCAGACGGCCACCGACTACTGGCTGGAGCGAGGCGATTACCTGAACTTCGACTATCTGACGCTGGGCTGGAATATTCCGCTGAGCAGCAAGGTGGCGAAGTATGTGAAACGGCTCAGGTTGTCGTTCACCGTCAACAACCTTGCCACCATCACTTCCTACTCGGGTCTCACCCCTATGATCAACAGTTCTGCCATGAACTCCACCATAGGCGTCGACGACAAGAATGTGTATCCTGTAGCACGCACCTATACGCTGAGCGTGGGCATTAACTTCTAAAATCACTGGCTATGAATACCAAGACAATGAAAATATTTTATAAGGTGCTGTGCTGCTGCTTTGTGGCAGGTCTCCTGACAGCCTGCACCGATTTCCTCGAAGAGTCGCCAAACGACCGTGTCGATGACGATAATGCCATTCGCACCATCAGTGACCTCTACCTCAATGCCGTGGCAGCACGATATGCCGATGTGGGTGGCCATGCCAACAGTCAGGGATTGCAGGGAACCGGACGCGGTATCTATGACCTCAACACCTTCACTACCGACGAGGCTATCATTCCCACGCGTGGCACCGACTGGTATGACGGGCACTTGTGGCAGGACCTCTTCCAGCACAAGTTTGCCGGTCTCGACCCCATTGGAGACACCTGGAACTACCTGATGAAGGCCATCATGGGCTGTAACGGTTCACTGGAGAAAATCGATAAGTTTGCCCAGAAGCATCCCGAAGCAGACCTGGATGCCTATCGTGCCGAGGTGCGTGGTCTCAGGGCGATGTTCTACTTCTATGCCATCGACCTCTACGGCAGGGTCCCGCTGTTCACTTCTTCGTCGCCTTCGGCCGCTGACCTGAAACTGAAAAGTCGCAGCGAGGCCACCAAGTATGTCGTGGACGAGTTACAGCAACTTGCTCCCCATCTCGCGGCCGAGCGGTCGAACACGCCTGGAGCAAATTATGGTCGTTTCACCAGTCCCGTGGCCTACTTCTTGCTGGCGAAGGTGTTTCTCAACAGCGAGGTGTATTGCGATGATGACTGGACCGACGGGGTAAGACCCGATGGCAAAAACATCAAATGGACGGTTGGCGGCAATGTGATGAATTCATGGGAAGCCTGCCAGTACTATTGCGACAGGATAACTGCGACTGGTTATGAGCTTGAAGATGTGTTTGAGACCAATTTCCTGATGCACAACGAGGTGTCGGTCGAGAACATCTTCACAATACCTATGGACAAGTATCTTTACCAGAACCAGTACTGCTATCTGTTCCGTTCGCGGCACTATAACCATGCTGCCGCCATGGGACTGAACGGCGAGAATGGTCCTTGCGCCACAGTTGATGCGCTGCATGTGTTTGGCCTTGTTGAGGGTGATATTGATGGCACAGGGCCTGATGTGGACCCCAGATTTGTGAAAACCTATTATTCAGGCCAAGTATATGACCTGAATCTCGATATGGTGCTGCTCGACGACGGCACGCCCCTCGTCTATGAGCCTTGGGCAGTGGCGCTTGATGTGTCGAACACGCCCTATGAGAAGACTGCCGGCGCCCGCATGAAGAAATATGAGGTGGACCCCAACGGCACCAAGGACGGCAACCAGAGCGACAACGACATTGTGCTCTTCCGCTATGCCGATGTGCTGCTCATGCGGTGCGAGGCGATGCTGCGCAACGGGCAGGCTGGGGCTGAAGCCGACCTGCTGCTGAATGCTGTGCGAAGCAGGGTGGGGGCCACACCACGCACGGCAACCCTCAAGAGTGTGCTCGATGAGCGCATGCTTGAACTGGCATGGGAGGGATGGCGCCGTAACGACATGATTCGTTTCAACATCTACGGCAGTGCCTACTGGATGCACACTCCCAGCGAGGCCGATGTGAAGGGTTATACCACAGTGTTCCCGATTCCGGGCGAGATACTGTCGCTCTCGGGCAGTGAACAAAATCCTGGCTATTGAACAACCATGTGGCGATAAAATGCCGGTTTTTATCGGTAAAAATGCCCCTTTTGTCTTAATGGTTGGTGTGAGGATTAAACGAAACGCGGTTTAGCGAGTCATACTATCACAAAACCAAGTCGAGACATTTAACAACATACTGAAATCAATCAATAACAAACACTATGAAGATACATTTTACTTTTAGAACATTTGCGGCAACTATGTTGCTGGGTGGCTTGCTCGCCACCACACCGGCACTGGCTCAGCACCGTCAGCCTCGCGGAGGTAGTAGCCAGGGTCGTTCGTCTGCACCCCGTGAGCGTGTGGAGAGGCCTTCATCGTCTTCGCCATCAACTCGTCGCGATGTGTCGCCCTCGGTTTCATCGGGTCGTGACCACTCTACTGTGAGCCGGCCGAGTAGCGCATCTGAGCGTCGTCCGTCGGCACCTTCAGGTGACAGAAACGGTGGCAGTTATTCTGGCGGAAGTCGCCCCAGTGGTGGCAGTTCGAGCGGTAGCGTTACTTCTCGTCCCAGCACCCGCAGCGAGCGTCCCACATTCTCACGCCCCAATGAGCGTCCCTCGATGAACAGTGGCTCGCCATCAACTCGTCCCGAGTCACGTTCGGCCAACGATGTTAACCGCGGAAACCGCCCCGGTGGCAATGACCGTGACGGCAATCGTGGAGGTGGTGACTTCGGTAAGCGTCCGGGTCGCGGTGGCAGTGGCAACTCCGATGGCGGCATTATAAACCGTCCGAATCGCGGTGGCAGTGACCGTGACGGCAATCGTGGCGGCAGTGACTACGGCAGGCGTCCCGGCCGCGGTGGCAGTGGTAACTACAACGACGGCCATGGCAACAACTTCAACCGTCCCGACAACCAGGGTGGCAATCGTGGTGGCAAGGATCGTCCCGGTGGCTTCAATGCTCGCCCCGACAACCGTCCGCACGCCAATCGTCCTGGCGCAGGTGACCCCAATCGCTTCAACCGCTATGGCCAGTATCGCTACCATGACGGATTCCGTCCACACGGACCGCACCACGATCGCTTCTTCGACCACTACCGCTATGGCTGGAACCGTCCCATCATGCCTCCTGTGCGTCCTTACCATCACTCCATCTGGTACTATCGTCCCACCATTCCTTATGGCTTCCGTCCCTATCGCAATGCGCCCATCGTCGATGGTATCCTGGGCCTCTTCTTCGGCACACTCTATGACGCATCGCTCGACTATCTCTACTACAATGGCTTCAACATTGATGGTTACTACGACAATATCGTGTACCTGCGCGATGTGCCCCTGTTTGACTACGACTGGCCCGATGTGATGCTGCGTTACGACGACTACAACCAGCTCGACTACGCTCAGTTTGCCATCGTTCACAGCTACAACGACCGTGCACGTTACAACCGCCTGTATCGCCGTCTGTGCGCAAGTTATGGCAACCCTGTGAGCTATGTGCGCGGAACTTATCCGCAGGTCACTTGGGTGGGCGGTGATGGCCGTGGTTACATCACGCTGAGTCTGAACCACGATGCAGGTCGCTACTACACAGCCCTCTCATTCGGCTATTGATTCGCTTGAATCATCATTATAAAACTGAATTTTGGGATTTTCAAATCACACATAGTAGTTTCGTATAGATTTGCTGCTGGCGGAAATGGGGCCTTTTCCCATCCCGCCAGCAGTGTTTTTTTCTGATGGTTTTGAGGATAGTTGAAAGAGAGAAGATGATATGAGAAATGGATATTTTGCATTTTGAACTGTAAAATTTTGCGAAATTTTATAGTTTGAAATATAAAAATTGCCCAAATTCTTGCATTTTAAAATGTAAAAACATTTTCAGGGTGTGGGGTTTGGGGGTTGTGAGAAAAAGGTGTAAATTTGCGGTGATGATAGTTAAACCTCGATGGGTCATCAATAGTCAAACTGCAGATGTTTTTTTAGTGAAACAGAGTGGTTTTAAAAAGAAATAAATTGAAGCAATGAAAAAGATACTGATGATGATGTGGATGAGTGTGGCAGCACTTGCAAGCTATGCCATTTCCACGATTGACAATGACTTCTACACACTCACGGCTCCCGACGACAGCTGGATAGTGCAGACCGACGGCACCGTGCTGCAGAGTGTGGGCGGCCGTGCCATGCTGCACCGTAACGATGCCCGCCGTCACATCATGGAACTGGCGCGCATCGACTACCTCGACGGAGCCTTTGACCCTGCCGAGTATCTGCATGAACAGGTGATAGAGCAGCGCGATGTGTTCTGCAAGAACGCCACGGGGTTCAGCGAGGTGCAGGATACATGGTTCTGCGGTTTCAATGCCAAACAGGTGTTGTTCAGCAAGAGTTCGGGTGGCACCACCTACCAGTGTGCGGCTCTGGTCTTCAATGCGGGCTTCACCACCTTCTTCATCATCAAGGGACACCGCAGCGATATGCCCGATGTGGTGGGTACTGTGCTCAACAGCATGACATTCCATTGCGACACGACGCAACTTGTGACTACGGCCGACTATGTGAAGGCGGTGAGTGCCACGCTGCTGCGTCACCGCTTGCCCATTGGCAACAACGAGATGCTCACTGAGGTATCGCAACCCGATGCCAACACGGTGGAACTGGAGATTCTGCTCCCCTATGTGAACCACGAGAGTGTGGATGTGCCCATGTTTGTGCAGACCATGCGTGAGCGCTGGATGAAAGCGCTGCCCAAGCAGGTGAAACTCAATAAGTTCATGGCTACGCTGGTGGCTGAGCAGAAGAATCTGCGTTACACCTATGTTGACAACAATGACTATGACATAGGCACGCTGCTCATAACGCCTGTGGAATATAATTTCGTGTTGCAGCAGGCAGCCAATAAAAACGAATAAAAATGGTTGAATTATGGTGAAAGTGAACGATATAGTGCGCTTCTTGAACGATGTGGGAGGCGGCCGCGTGACCCGCATTGACGGCAAAATGGTGTATGTGGAAGACGAGGATGGCTTTGAGCGTCCAGCCCAAGCGCGTGATGTGGTGGTAGTTGACCACGAGAAGAGCCGTGCCATGACCTACGAGAAACCTCTCGACATCAAGACACGCCTGGTGGAACCCGAAAAACCCACCAAACCTGCCCAACCTGTGCCGCAAGAACCTGTATTCGAGACCGAGGAGGGCGAGGTGCTGAATGTGGTGCTCGCCTATGAAGCCAAGGAGATCAAGCACCTGAACACCACCACATTCTACTCCAATCTGGTGAACGACAGTAACTATTACCTGTATTTCACTTATATGACCCGTGGCGACGAGTCGCTGGAATGGGTTACCCGCTACCACGGCATCGTAGAGCCTAACATTCTGCTACAACTCGATGAGTTCGGGCATGACGACCTGAACGACATGACCCATGTGGCTGTGCAGTATGTGGCATTCAAGCAGGGCAAGGGCTTCAAGCTCAAGAATCCCGCCCTTGTGGAAATGCGGCTCGATGTGACCAAGTTCTACAAGCTGCATTGCTTTCACAGCAGCGACTACTTCGATGACCCCGTCATCGAACTCAAGATAGTGACCAACGACCGCCCGGCACGCATGATGCACATCGATAGCAGTGAACTCGAGGCCGCCATGCGTGAGAAGAAGCGGCAGGAGCGACAGGACAAGCAGCCTCATGCCTCAAAATCATCGAAGACTCAGGGTGAAATCATTGTGCAGGACCTGCACATTGCCGAATTGCTCGACAACTTGAGCGGACTCTCTAACACTGATATGCTCAACTGCCAGCTCGACAAGTTCCGTGAGGTGATGGAAGCCAACAAGAACAAGGTGGGACAGAAGATTGTGTTCATTCATGGCAAGGGCGAGGGTGTGCTGCGCCGTGCCCTGCTCGACGAGTTGCGCCGCCGCTACCCGCGTTGTGCGGTGCAGGACGCCAGTTTCCGCGAGTATGGCTTCGGTGCCACTCAGGTCACCATTCACCGCTAATGACTCTTTTCTAATTTCATACAAGATTTTTTTTCTGCGTCAGATGCTTGCAATACTCATTTTTCTTGCTTATTTTTGTGAACAAAAGATAATGAGTTATGACACACAAAGCGAGCATCATAGTACTACTTACACTTCTTCACTTTTGGGTGTTTGATGCTGAGGCCATCGTTAATGCTGAAACCAAAGCAATGGCAATACTCAACGCCAATCATCAGGAGTTGTTGAGTACCGATCTTGGCAGCGACCTGGTTCTGTATAAAAACGCAAATTCCGAACGAGGGTTTGCGGTTGTCTTGAATGATGGTACCGATTCTCGGGTAATTGCATATTCACGCAATGCGACTTTTGATCCCAATAGTGAGAATCCTGGTCTGAGGTGGTGGGTGAATTCTGTCAAGAAATGGTTGGCACATTCAACTCTTAAAGCCAATCGGGAGATTACGAAGCCCGACACTACCCGATTCCCAGCAAACGTGGAGCCACTCTTGACCACGAAATGGGGGCAGCGTGAACCGTTCAAGTTCATGTGTCCCTTCAACACTTACATCGAAGACACTTCGCTATATGGTACATATACTCCCGACATGGGTCACTATGTGGTGGGATGTGTGCCAACGGCCATGGCCCAATATATGAATTACTACAAATTTCCTGTGCATGGAATTGGGCAAGACTCGGTAGAGGTTAAATACACCATTGATGGCACTAATCAGCAAGTTGTGGCTGTCTATAAAGTGGATTTTGAGAATTCAACCTATGATTACAGTAAGATGATTGACGATTATCAAGGCGAATACACGGACGAACAGGCTCAGGCTGTGGCGCAGCTTTGCTATCATTGTGGTGTGGCAGCGCAGGCCTCCTATACCAGTTCGGGTGCCGGCTCAAACGATGTGAAATGTTTGAACGCATTCATTAATCGCTTCAATTATTGCGACACAGCACACTATATTGTGCGTAGCAACTATAGTGAGCCGCAATGGATGGAAATGGTTTATACCATGCTCAGCAATCGTCATCCCATTTTCTACTCGGCCAAGGATATTAATTATGAATATTTCATTGTTTCAGGGCACAATTTCATTATAGATGGCTATGACCAGAACGGGCTTGTGCATGTGAACTGGGGATGGTATGGTATTGAGGACGGCTACTTTGATATTGGTTTGCTCAACCCACAACAATACTCCTACGATGACTGGCAAGCCATGTACATCGGGCTTTACCCCAACGAAAACCACATGGCAGGTGACGCGAATGGGGACGGCGCCGTGGATGTGAACGATGTGACTGCCGTTATCAATCACATCTTGGGCAAAAATCCCCAACCATTCATCTTCGACAATGCCAATGTGAACAGCGATGACGAGGTGAACGTGATGGACGTTACCCTCATTATCAATATTATTCTGGGAGTCAGTTAAAAAGAGTGCTTAATCGTCAAGTTCTATGAAGCGGGCGGGATTGTAACCGCCACAAATGCCGTACATCACATAGCCCAGCTGATTGGTGCAGATGCGAGTGTTGCCCAGTTGCACTCCCTCGGCGGCATTATAGTGCGTGTGCCCGAAAATCCATGCATCAATATCACTGTCGGTGATAAATCTCTCGAGCGGAACAATGAAGGCGTCGGCCAGATTGTTGGTGGCAAAGGCCGGGTCCTCATAGTTCACGGGGCTGTGATGAGTCACCACCACCTTGTGGGGGGCCTCAGAGCGTTTGAGCGCCCGTCTCAACCAAGTGAAGCATAACTTGTGCAGCTCGTTGTAGTCGGCTCCGCGCAAGATGTGTGCGTCGAGCTTAATGCGTCGACAGTCGGTCATGCGGCTCTCAATCCACACCTCGTTTTGCGGTTTCACTTTGCTCCATAGGGTGGTGACAAAGAACTCGGTGTCGTCGATCACGATGCTGCGGTTGTTCAGGTAACGCACATTGGGACGCAGAATTTTCTCGAATCCAAGGGTGTCGCGCATCTCCACACCGCCATAGTACTCGTGGTTGCCAGGCACCAGCAGCGTCTCGCGATAATGCTCGGCGCACCAGTCAAAGAATGGGTGATTCTCGAGATCCTCATCGCCAAATATGGTGATGTCGCCGGCAAGCACCAGCACCTCGCCGGTCACTTCCAGCGGATTCTCGGCAAGCCAGTCGGTATTCTGGTCAAACTCTAAATGCAGGTCAGAGGCATATTGAATTTTCATGATTTTTTCTTTTTGAAGAAATATAATCGTTCGGGCGAATTCTCGTCGTCCATGCGCATGTCGAGCCGGTCGCTCCACAGGTATTTCTTGGTTTCCCGTGCCACCACGCCACTCAGCAGCAGCAGTGCCACGATGTTGGGCAGCGCCATGAGCGCATTGGTGCAGTCGGAGATGTTCCACACGATTTCGAGGTTCACCACGCTGCCGGCAAATGCCACGCAAATGTAGATGACACGGTAGGCGTAGGTCCACCGTTTGCCTCTCAGGTATTCAATGGCACGCTCGCCATAGTAGCACCAGCCCAGAATGGTAGTGAAGGCGAAGGTGAGCAGTCCGAACGAGAGCAGTGGCGTGCCCACATAGGGAATCTTGCTGAATGCCAACTTGGTGAGTTTGGCGCCATCGGTCTGTGAGATTTCGGGATAGGCGATAATGCTGCTTACAATCACCAAGCCGGTGAGGGCGCATATTACCACTGTGTCCCAGAAGGTGCCCGTTGAAGACACCAGCGCCTGACGCACGGGGTTGCGCGTCTGTGCGGCGGCTGCCACGATGGGTGCCGAACCCAGACCCGACTCGTTGCTGAACAGTCCTCGTGAAATGCCATAGCGGGCCGCCATGATCACCGTTGTGCCCACAAAACCGCCGCCTGCAGCCTGGGGAGTGAATGCCGACTCGCCGATGAGTTTGATGGCGGGCCACAGGTGCTCGCTGTTGAGGCAAAGAATGTAGATGCAGCCCAGCACGTAGAACACTGCCATGAAGGGCACCATGAGTCCGCACACGCGGGCAATGCTCTTCACGCCGCCCAGCACCACGGCAGCCACCAGGGCGCACACCACACCGCCCACAATGTAGGGCGAGATGCCATAGGTCTCATAGCTGATGGTGGCAATGGCATTGGCCTGCACCGAGCAGCCTATGCCGAAGGCGGCAATGGCGGTGAAGATGGCAAACAGCACGGCGAGCCACTTCAATCCCAGGCCGCGCTCCAGCGCATACATGGGGCCACCGAGCATCTTGCCGTCGGCAGTCTTCACGCGATACTTGATGGCGAGCAGACCCTCTGCATACTTCGTGGCCATGCCAAACACACCCGTGAGCCAGCACCACAGCACGGCACCAGGACCTCCCAGTGCCACGGCGGTGGCCACGCCAATGATGTTGCCGGTGCCGATGGTGGCGGCAAGGGCGGTGGCAAGAGCACCGAACTGCGACACATCGCCGGTGGCGCCGTCGTCCTTTTTCACTGATAGCTTAATGGCCTTGAACAGTTTGCGTTGCGGCACCCTGAGCCTGAAAGTGAGGAACAGGTGGGTGCCCAGCAGCAATATCACCATGGGCCAGCCCCACAGCAATGCACTAAAGTCTTTGAAGAAATTATTTAAAAAATCCATTTGGTTTCGTTTTCAGGCGGTTTTTCACCAGTAATTAAAAAGCAAAGATAATAAAAAATATCCACTTTTCACGTCACTATGTGAAAAAGCGAAAAATATTTTGTAGTTTTGCACCCGATTTCAGCGTGCAAGCCCGCTTTTTTGTGCCTTGCGCCATCACTAAAAATAAATTTTTGCTATGAACAGGCATTTCATATTCATTCTTGCTGCCACCCTGCTGTTGGGCTTGGCATCTTGCAACAAAACTAACGACAATTATCCCTACAACACCCGCTATCTGCCCGTGGTGCTCGAAGGCTCAGAAAAGTGGAGCATACTCGACATCAACACTGGTGAACTGGTGGCAAAAGATGCTTTCACCGCCACACCCTCGGCCATTGTGAGCGACATGTTCTTTGTGCTCAACGATGAGGGAACCTACGACTACTACAACGTGGCCGACGTGAAGCATCCCGTCAACGCCAAGCACTATGGCAGCGTGACCGAGTTCTCAGCCGACGGCTATGCCGTGGCAAGTGTCAAGGGCGAAAACCTGTGCGTCATCAACAAGCAGTGCGAACCTGTGGCGCAGCTGGGCGACAGCATCATCGAGTGCTCCATCTTTTGCCGTGGTCTGGCCATTGTGCACACAACCAACAACAAGTATGGCTACATCAACACCAGTGGCGAGATGGTGATACCGGCCCGTTACGACAAGGCCGAGCCTTTCATGTTCGACGACTATGCGCTTGTCATGTCGCAGCACCAGGATTCCATCATCGACATCTCCATTATCGACAAGAAGGGTTCGGAATTGTTCCAGACCAACTCCACCATGTATCGCCCCGTAACAAGTTTCTTTAAGCGTGGCGTTATCCCCGCTGCCAAGCGCGACACCGTGGTGTGCCTCAACGGCGAGGGCAAGGAGGTGGAGAATCCCTTCAAGACGCCCGAAGCCATCGTCAAGGCATCCTATGACAATGCCGTGATGGAGGGCTCGGGCAACTTCATCGTGATTCGTGGCGAGAAGATGGGTGTGTGCAATGCCAGTGGCGACAGCATTTTACCTATCAAATACAAGAACATCATTGACTTGAACGACGAGCGCTACCTCGTGAGCGAGGATGGCGTGACGCATTTCCTCATCGACAAGAAGGGCAACAAGGTGGGCAACCTCAAGATTATTCATGCCAATGGCACTCCTAACGCTGTGGCAGTGCGTGGCTACATCGATGCCACCATCACGGGCGCCAATATGCTCACTCTGTTCGACGAGAATCAGGTGACGGGCGTTCCTGCCGGTGCCAAGGTGGGCGACTTCTATCAGTTGCTCGACGGCACACACCCCGAGCAGTATGAGGGCAAGACCAATCTCGCTAATTTCCTGGCACCCTTGAGGGTTACCTATGAATTTGCCGGCCCCATCGTCAGCAACAACGAGTTCAACTTCACCACGCCTGTAAAATTCGTCTCCATCGAGTTCGATGCCAATTCCTATGACAACGGCACCGAGGCCCAGCTCGACGCCTTCCTCACGCAGAACATGGGCCGCACCGGTTTTGTGAGCCGTGGCGACAACGTGTTTGTGAGCGACCGTGGCACAGCCATCTCCAAGGGCTTCGACAAGGGCATCTTCATGCTCTGCTACTACATGAATGTGGCCGATGCCGTTCCCATCGCCAAGATTCCGCGCAAGTAGGTATCAGGCATATAACCATCACAGGGCGGTTCTTGCAAGGGCAGGGCCGCCTTTTTTTCTTGCCCGAATGACTAAGATTATGTATATTTGCAGTAGAATACTATAATAATCACTAAATATTTGACCTATGAAGAAATTTACTTTTGTGCTATTTGCTGCTTTGGCAGCGTTGAGCGTGCGTGCGCAGTCGCTCACGGCATCGTTCAGTGCCGACGAGGCTTCGGTGCCCTATTACAGTATGGGTTGGGATAGTGCCACTGAGTTTGACACCTGGACCTATCAGTCTACCAGCAGTTCGACCTGGAAATTGGGTAATCCCTCTCAGCCCTTCTCAAGCATCGACCTGACAAGCATGTCGTCGATGATACTTGACTATGCCAGTGGTCAAAATGAGGTGGCTACCTCGCCTGCCATTGAAATCCGTCCGGGTTCTACGCTGGAATTCTACTGCTATGCCAGTGGCATCTATCTGGTATATGGCGCTTGGAAACTCTATGCCATTGAAGGAAACAACAGAACATTGCTCATCGATCAGTTTATGTGGGCGCAGGATCAGGGTTATGACGGTCCCAGTTGGGAGCGCTTCACGGTCGACCTTGCCCCGTATGCTGGCAAGACGGTGCAGTTCTCGTTTGTTTACGAGGGCGACTATGGCGAGGATGAGGCTATTGACGGCTTCAAGATTCTGGAAACTAACGCTGGTGATGAAGCGGTCATTAACATCAGCGAGGGTGAATCGGTACACTTCCGTGACCTCTCGACAGGCAATGTAACTTCGTGGAACTGGACCTTCGAAGGCGGTACTCCTGCCACCAGCACAGAGCAGAACCCTGTGGTCACCTATAACAGGTCGGGCTCTTATGCCGTGACGCTTACCGTGGGTGACGGAACCGCAACCGACACCAAGACGCGCAACGCCTATGTGATTGTGCATGCCGAGGCTCCTGTGGCTCATGTTGGGCTGCCCGATGGCGCTTATCTCTCGCCGTGGGTCATGATGTTTGTGCCCACCAATGTGCCCCTTACCTTCAAGGATGCCTCCACAGGCAATCCCACTTCGTGGACATGGACTTTCCAGGGCACCGATGTTGCGACCAGCACTGAGCAGAACCCCACGGTCACTTATCTGCAGGAAGGCACCTATGGCCTTAAGCTTGAGGTGGCTAACGATGTGGGCTCGAGTGTCGACGAATATGTGAACACCGCCATTCAGGCAGGTGGCGAACAGGAAGTGTGGAACATCGCTCCCGAAGAAAACGCTAACCTGACGATGATGGAGATGGGCTGGTATGGTAACTATGCCGGCACCAACTGGTTGGGCATAGGCGAGTTTGCCGAGCACTTCGACGCTCCTGCTGCCGATGCTCAGATAAGCCAGGTGGATGTGTATTTCGGCAAGACCACCACGGTTTCGGCCGATGCCGACATTGAGATGAAGATCATGACTGCCGGTGCCGACGGCATGCCAAGTGAGGTGCTGGGCAGCACCAGTCTGAAGGCAGGTGCCTTGGCCTACGACCCAACCACCGTCAATGCCACCGAGTTTGTCTTCGATGCTCCCGTCGAGGTTCCTGCAGGCACCGAGTTCTTTGCCGTTGTGGGTCCCTTCCCCAACGAGAACGGTGACGATATTGCCATCCTGCTCTGCCGTCGTGCCGTGGGCGAGAAATGCACTGGCTATCATTTTGTGTACGACGATAAGTCTGGTTCTAAGAATCGGGAGTCAGGTATGTGGTACCAGAATGTTGACGACCCGCTGTCGCTCGCTGTGGCTCCCAAGCTCTCATTCAAGCCTGTCACACCCACTAGTGTCGACCAGCCTCAGACTGACAAGCAGGTGCTCAATCGCACTTATTACAATCTGACTGGCATTGAAAGCAGCAAGCCCTTCGATGGCGTGAACATCGTGGTGACCCGTTACACCGACGGCACCCACACCACCACCAAGCTACTCCGATAAACTTCGGCAGGCAAATAACAAGCAGCGTGTGAATGTCGCAGCCAGTTCTATGGCATTCACACGCTTGACTTTTGTGGATTTTGTGATTTGTCTTAAAGAAAACAATTAATTTTGTCAAGTCAATAATTCCAGGTTATGACTCTAGGACGGAACGGTACTTTACGGCCGAGCATGTGGCAAGTGCGTTGCAAGTGGTGGAACAGAGCCTTGAAAGAATTGAGCAGGGTAGCTTGTTGTGAATCTCATGACTGCCAAAATGCTGCTGACAAGATGTCAGTCTTCTGGTGGCTGTGTTTGCTCGATTTTTGCTCAAAAGGGCCTGGAAGTGTGATTTTTTGTAAAAATTGTCATTTTCGGCACCCCCGAAATCTAAAAAACTGCAACGAAGTTCAAATTGTGCCCGTTTTCTTTTAATATTTGAATAATAATTGCTTATCTTTGCACCGCAAAATTAGAATTGAACACTATTTTAAACACTTTAAATTATTACAACTATGTCTGAAATTGAAGAAAGAGTAAAATCGATTATCGTTGATAAGTTAGGCGTTAGCGAAGCTGAAGTAACTCCCGAAGCAACTTTTCAACAGGATCTTGGTGCTGACTCACTCGACACTGTAGAGCTCATCATGGAATTTGAGAAGGAATTTGACATCCAAATCCCCGATGAGAAGGCTGAAACTATTCAGACCGTTCAGGATGCTGTGAGCTATATCGAAGCAGCTAAGGCAGAATAAAAATCTTATAATTCCCATCAATTCATGGAATTAAAGAGAGTAGTGGTAACAGGTCTTGGTGCCATCACTCCCATCGGTCTGGACGTTGAAACCACTTGGAAAAACGCCCTGAATGGAGTGAGCGGTGCGGGACCTATTACTCATTTTTATACATCACTCTTCAAGACTCACTTTGCGTGTGAGGTGAAGGATTTTGACCCGGTCAAGTATGTGGATAACCCGAACGACCGCCGTGAAGTGAAAGACTTCAAGCGCAACGACCTCTATACCCAGTATGCTATGGCTGCGGCCAAACAGGCTGTTGAAGATGCACACTTGCTCGACGAAGGCGTTGACGGCAACGAGATTGGCGTTGTCTTCGGCTCGGGCATTGGTGGTCTGCACACCTTCGAAGATCAGGCTGGCTACTATGCCAAGCATGAGGAAGATGGTCCCAAGTACAGTCCCTTCTTCATCCCCACCATGATAGCCGATATGGCAGCCGGACAGATTTCCATCAAGTATGGTTTCCGTGGTCCTAACTACGGTATCGTCTCGGCTTGCGCCACCTCGACCAATGCCCTTATCGATGCCTTCAACCTGGTGCGTATGGGCAAGGCAGTGGCCATGGTGACTGGTGGCTCGGAGGCTTCTATCTACCCCGCAGGTGTGGGTGGCTTTAACGCCATGAAGGCAATCTCAACACGCAACGATGAGCCTGAAAAGGCTTCGCGCCCCTTCAGCGCTTCGCGCGACGGTTTCGTGATGGGCGAGGGTGGTGTGTGCCTCATCTTCGAAGAGCTGGAACACGCCCTGGCTCGGGGTGCCAAAATCTATGCCGAGGTGATTGGTGCCGGCATGAGTGCCGATGCTTATCACATCACGGCAAGCCATCCCGAAGGTCTGGGTGCCAAACTCGTGATGCAGCGTGCTATTGCCGATGCAGGTATCAGTCCTGAAGATGTCGATTATGTCAATGTTCATGGCACATCCACTCCCGTGGGTGATACTTCAGAGGTTCAGGCCATTGCCGCCGTGTTTGGCGACCATGCCTATAAACTCAATATCAGTTCCACCAAGTCGATGACCGGTCACATGCTGGGCGCAACTGGCGCTATGGAAGCACTGTTCTGTGTCAAGGCTTGCCAGGACGATATTGTGCCTCCCACAATCAACCATGAAGAAGACGACAAAGACGAGAATATTGATTACAACATGAACTTCACCTTTGGCAAAGCCCAGAAGCGTGTGGTGAATGTCGCTTTGTCTAACACTTTCGGCTTTGGTGGACATAACGCCAGCATCATCGTGAAGAAGTTTAATGGCTAAACTTTCTTCTCGCGGTGTTTGGCAATCTCATATCAACGGTAAAGCTCCTTTTCTCTAAGGATAAGGAGCTTTATGTTTTTATACACCGTATCACCGGTTTCCTGCCACGCAACATCGACTATTATCGTTTGGCCCTGGTGCACCGTTCCATGTCGGTCAAAGACGACGAAGGGCACTGGGTGAACAACGAGCGCCTGGAGTACTTAGGCGATGCCGTGCTCGATTGCGTGGTGGCAGCCTATCTTTATAACCGTTATCCTGAAAAACACGAGGGTTTCCTTACCTCGACCCGCGCCAAGATTGTGCAACGCGAGAGTCTGAACCGCATCGGCGAGTCGTTTCATCTCAGGTCGCATGTCAAGGCCATGGCACACTCCACCTCTCACAACTCCTACATTAGCGGCAACGCCCTCGAGGCACTGGTGGGCGCCATTTACCTTGATCGAGGCTTCAATGCCTGCAAGCGCTTCATCGAGGTGAAAATCATTGCCGAGCATCTCGACATCAACGACCTGGTCAAGACCGAGCAGAACTTCAAGTCGCGCCTCATCGAGTGGACACAGAAGTATCGCGTCACCATCGAGTATGAATTGATGGATACCTTCAGCGATGCCGATGGTAACCCCATCTTCCGCACCGCCGTGATTCTGGGCGGAGTCTATACGGCCGACGCCACAGGCTACAGCAAGAAGGAGTCGCACCAGGGTGCATCCAAGAAAGCCCTTGAGCGACTGCGCTCCGATAAAATCTTCCGAGAGCGCATCCTCTCAACCGCCACTCCGCAATCCTCATTCTAAGGAGTGGACGCCATCGGGAAATAATAATTGATGAATATTTGAGGGAAATCTCCAATTCGATTGTGTGAGCAGCATGAGTCGCTCGTCGGAGCGGTGTGCGAATAGTCCGCCTCCGACAAGTTTGTGTGTGGAGTATTTGAATTGGAATTTAGAGGGAGGAGATGAGAGTGGTGGAGGGGTTGACGGCGATGATGGTGCCCTGTGGGTCGATAAGGAAGGAGTGGAGTTCGCCATCGTTCTGGTTCCACTGCGAGAGGATGTGGCCGTCGTCATCGGCGTGGAACTGGTTTTTGGGGTTGATGTGGTCGATGCGGCAGAGTTCGCCCAGAATGGCCTGACTGCGATCGTTGTTGATGCCTATATGTATGAGATCCTTACCTGCAAGGCGCTCATATTGCCTGTTGGCGATGCGCGACTGAGGCTCGGCCGAGTCCCAGAATGTGACGAGCACATAGCTGCCACGCAGTTGCTGGAGCGAGAGAGTGGTGTGCGCATTGGCCACGGTGAAGTTGGGGGCCATGCTACCCACCTTCGACTCTGCGGGATTGTAGTTACCCGAAGAAGCGAAAAGAATGAAAAGCGTTAAGATTGCAAAAGATATTACACTTTTTTTCATAATGTCTTGATTACGTTTTACATAAAGATTACTGCGAGAATCACATCTTGACGGTAACCTTTGCCGATTTTCGGCGTGGCCCAGTCACTGCTGGGCAGGCGGCCCTGTGCACTCAGAGCGCGAAATGGGCTGCAAAGTTACGAATAATTTTTGAAACCACCAAATCACGGCCAAAAACACTAGTTTCTCTAGACCTTCTAGATTCTCTAGAATATCCAGAATATCTAGTTGCCTTATAAAGGATTAAGGGACGAGGAGGTCTTCAGGGTTGGCTGGTGGGGTGGGTAGGGGTTTGGTGGCTTTGGCGCCGAGCTGTTGCACCTTCTGGGCGCGGCTCACGAGATTGCCCTTGCCGGTTTTGAGCTTGTTCATGGCACCATCGTAGTGTTTACGCGCCTTGATAAGATCATCGTCAATGTCCTCGAGCTCTTTGGCAAATGTCACGAACTTATCGAGCATCTTGCCGGCCTCTTCGGCAATCTGCAAGGCGTTCTTGTTCTGGCGCTCTCGGGTCCAGAGTTGGTCAATGAGCTTGACGCTGGAGATGAGGTGCGTGGGGCTGACGATGACCACATTGCGCTTGTAGGCATACTGCCAAAGGTCGTTGTCGGCCTGCATGGCCTGAAGGTAGGCGGCCTCGTTGGGGATGAAGAGCATGACAAAGTCGGCAGCGTCCTTCACCCACTGTTCGTAGCGCTTGTTCTGCAATTCGTCGATGTGCCGCTTGACCGAGTTGAGGTGTTCTTTGAGGTGCTCTTTGCGTAGTTGCTCGTCTTCCTCGTTGGCCCACTGGGTGTAGGCGGTGAGAGATACCTTAGAGTCGATGACGAGGTTCTTGCCGTCAGGCAAGTGAATCACCACATCGGGTCGCAGAGCCTTGCCCTGGTCGTTGGTGATAAGTGAGCCGTCGGTGTTGTGTGTGACCTGCAAATGATAGTTCGTGCCCTCGACCAGTCCTGAGTTTTCAAGGATGCGGGTGAGAATCATCTCGCCCCAGTCGCCCTGGGTCTTGCTGTTGCTTCGCAGTGCGTTAGAGAGTTCTTTGGCCTCCTTGCCAATGGATTGGTTCATTTTGTCGAGATCTTCAATCTGCTGCTTGAGGGCAGTGCTATATTCGACTTGCTTGTGCGAGTAATCGTTAATCGACTTCTTGAGTTGCTCCAAGTTGGCTGACAGGGGGTTGAGCAGCTGCGATATTTGTTGCTGACTGCTTTCGCGCAGCGTTTTTCCATGCTTTTCGAGCAAATCAGATGCTACTTTGCTGAACACCAGTTTCGAGTCTTCGGCCAGTTGCTTTTGTTCCTGTTCAAGGAAATCGAGCCGTTGCTGAAGTGCTGCGCGCTCGGCGACGAGGTCGCGTAACTCCTGCTGCTTGCTGTCGATGGTTTTGTTGAACTCCTGTTGCTTAGCCTCCGATTTCACATCATACTCCTGTTGCTTGCTCTCCAGTTTCTGGTTAAATTCATGCTGTTTGTCCTGAATGATTCTGTTGAATTCCTGCTGCTTGGCCTCCACTTTGCGGTTAGAAAGAAAGAGCAGTGCGCCTAGTACAGCGATAATCACAATAAAAACGATGAGAATGAATATATTCATAATATTAAAGGGTTATGTGTAGAAAACAGTTGTTAAAGTTAGGCTTTTTTTGCCTCATTTGAAAATTAGAAAGCAAAAATCGTGCTAAAGTGGTGGAAAATGACTAATTTTATCGCAAAAAATGTTATGGGACGACTGAAATTGACCGATGAGTGGTGGAGTGCTCCCACCGAGGCCGAGAATGGCAATGTGATAATCGTGACGGGCCGCCGCGAGCTTGACGAGGCACGCGCCATGGGCGTGTTTAACTACCGCGTGGAGGTGACCTGGACCTATGAGGGCGACCGCAATGGCATGCCACGCTACAAGACATCGATGCTCATGGACGAGGTGCATGCCGCCTTGAGCGAGTGCTTCAGGAAGGATCCCGTGGCCATCATCACCGGCATCTATACCGGCGACGGTGAGCGCAACTGGGTGTTCTACACGCGCAGTCTGCACATTTTCCAGCGCAAGTTCAACGAGGCGCTTGCCCCCTTCGAGCAGTTGCCCCTCACCTTCTATGCCGAGGAAGACCCCGACTGGACCGAGTACGACGAATTGCTCAAGACCGAAATCACCGAAGGCACCGATTGAGGATTAGGGATGAGTGATTAGTGATGAGTGATTAGTGATTAGTGATTAGTGATGAGTGATTAGGGATTAGTGATGAGTGAGTCTTCAGAGAGCTCCGAGGTCTCTGAGGTCTCTGAGAACTCAGATAGAAAAAAACGGCGAATCCAGTGCAGGACCCGCCGTTGTTTGTCTCTAGTGAGTAGAATTACATGTTCATGCCGCCGTCGACTTGGATGACCTGGCCGGTGACATAGCTTGAAAGATCGCTGGCGAGGAAGGTGGCGACATTGGCGATGTCGTCGACCGTGCCACCGCGGCGCAGAGGTATCTTCATGGCCCATTCCTTGCGCACCTCTTCGGGGAGTGCCTGGGTCATGGCGGTGTCGATGAAGCCAGGGGCAATGGCGTTGGCACGAATGCCGCGGCTACCCATTTCCTGAGCCACACTCTTGGCGAGGGCGATGAGTCCAGCCTTAGAGGCGGCATAGTTTGATTGTCCGGCATTGCCGTGCACGCCCACCACACTTGCCATGTTAATGATGGAACCGCCACGCTGACGCATCATGATGGGAACGAGTGCGTGGATGAAGTTGAAGGCCGACTTGAGGTTGACCGCGATAACGGCATCCCACATTTGCTCGGTCATGCGCATCATGAGCGAGTCCTTGGTGATACCGGCATTGTTCACGAGGATGTCGATGTGACCGAATTCTTCCTTGATTTGAGCCACTACCTGCTCGGTTTGAGCAAAGTCGGCAGCATTGCTGGCATAGCCTTTTGCCTTGACGCCCAGAGCGGCGATTTCGGATTCGGTCTGCTTGCCGTTCTCATCGATAACGAGGTCGGTGAACGCGATGTCGGCGCCTTCGGCGGCGAACTTGAGCGCAATCGCCTTGCCAATGCCACGGGCGGCACCGGTGACGAGAGCGACTTTTCCTTCGAGTAATTTCATAATGAAAATGTTATTTAGTTGATAATGTTCTTTCTATTTAGAGTGCAAAATTACTGAATAAATGCGAACCTCCCAAATCCATGTGGTTAAAGAAGTGAAACGGGGTCGGTGGTGGCAATCTGTTCAGCGGTGAGCCAGTGCACAGCAGGGTCGCGGGCGAGCCAGGTGAGCTGTTTCTTGGCATAGACGCGGGTGTTCTTCTTGATGCGCTCGCGGGCAGTGACAAAGTCCATGGTGCCATCGAAGTAGGCAAACATCTCCTTCATGCCCACGGTATTGAGGGCATTGAGGTGGCGCAGGTGAAAGACGCTGCGGGCCTCCTGTTCGAGCCCTTGCTCCATCATGTGGTCAACACGGCGGTTGATGCGGTCGAAAAGGGTGGGGCGGTCGAGGTCGATGCCCAGTTTCACGATGTTGAATGGCCGCTGCTTGATGGTGCCGGTGCGCAACGAGGTGTAGGTGACGCCCGTCTGTCGGCAAATCTCCACGGCATGCGCCACACGCTTGGTGTTCTGTCGGTCAACGATGCCGTAATACTCGGGGTCGAGTCGCTGTAATTCGTCGAGGAGCGACTGCAGACCCTCCTGTTCCAGTTTGGCTTTTACGGCGCTACGCACCTCGGGCGATATGTCGGGGATGTCATCGATGCCATGGCACACAGCATCGACATAGAGCATGGAACCGCCGCACATCACGGCATAGTTGCCCTTGCTCCAGAACGAGGGCAGGAGCGCCATCACATCGGTCTCGAATTGTGAGGCACTATAGTATTCGTCGATGTGTTTGGTGCCCACGAAGTGGTGCCTGACCAGTGCCTGCTCGGCGGCGGTGGGGGCCGCGGTGCAGATGGGAATCTCCTTGAAAATCTGGCGAGAGTCGGCATTGATGATTTCGCACCCCAGCCGCTGTGCCAGCGCAATGGCTGCCGCTGTCTTTCCTGAAGCGGTCGGGCCAGTGAGAACCACGAGCGTGGGCTTGGAGTGGGGTGAGAAATGGGTCATGCGTGAAATTTTTTCACAAAGATAGCACAAAATTAATTGGTTATCATTAATTTTAGATAATTTATGATGCGTCTCGGCAATAAAAATGAAAAACTTTTGTTTCTCATTTTGTATTACTCTCGACTTTCACTAAATTTGCGATGAAATATCAAAACAAGAGAACTGACTATGGCTGGAACTGAGGCTAAAAAATATGACCTGGACCGCGTGGTGCGCCTTGTGATAGCGCTTGTGTGCATCGGGGTGTGCATTTATCTCATCAACTACTTGAGCAGTGTGCTGCTGCCGTTCCTGGTGGGCTGTGTGCTGGCTTATATGCTGAACCCCATTGTGGAGTTCTTCAAGAAAATACTGTTCATGAAGAACCGCATCATACCGTCGATACTCACGCTGGTGCTGTTCTTTGGTGTGATATATCTTATAGTGAAGTACCTTTTCCCCTATCTGGTAAAGGAATTTACCGAGATGGGCGAACTGCTCGGGGCCTATGCCGAAGCCGAACTGAAAGGTCGCGAGATACCGGTGGAGATAACCCAGTTTATTAACGACTACTTGAACATTGACTATATCAAGAGCCTGTTCACGCAGGAGCAGTGGGTCAATATTTTAAACGATGTGGCATCGGGCACATGGTCGTTCTTGGGCGGTACGCTGAAGGTGATTATCACGGTGATAGCCTGGTTGCTGTCATTGCTCTACATGTTCTTCGTGATGATTGACTACGACAAGATCACGCGCGGTTTCAAGGCGGCTGTACCACCACGATATAGGCGTACGGCCTTGCGCATCATGGACGATGTGACGGGCACCATGAGCCGCTACTTCCGTGGACAGGCGCTTGTGTCATTGTTTGTGGGCATCATCTTCGCGATTGAATTCTACATCATAGGTCTGCCCATGGCTGTGGTGTTCGGTCTGTCGATAGGTATCTTGAACATGGTACCTTACTTGCAGCTTGTGTCAATGCCTGTTGCAGCCTTCCTGTGCCTGGTGTCGTCGGTGGCAACCGGCACGCCGTTCTGGCCGCTGTGGTGGTGGACCTTTGCTGCCTATTGCATCTGCCAGTTGATACAAGACCTGATACTGATTCCGCTCATCATGCGCCAGCAGATGGGCTTGCGACCTGCCATCGTGTTCTTGGCACTGTCGATATGGAGTTACATTTTGGGATTCATCGGACTGATTGTGGCATTGCCGCTCACCACGCTCATCATCTCTTACTACAGCGAGTTTGTGCTGCATAGGCCCAACCCGCTCTATGAAAGGAGAAAGAAAAAGGCCAAGAAAAAGGAGAAAAAGAAAAAATAATTAAGAGGGGCTTGAATGAGAGCCCCTCTTATCGTATTCATCAGTTTGAATTATTCAGGTTACTTGACGGGAATCTTGTCGATTCGGCGTTGGTGTCGTCCGCCCTCAAAGGGTGTGGCGAGGAAGGTCTTGACCATCTCGATGGCCTCTTCATTGCTCACGAAGCGGCCAGGCAGCGCAATGACATTGGCATCGTTGTGCTGGCGTGCCAGGCGTGCAATCTCAGGAATCCAGCACAGTGCCGAGCGTATGCCCTGATGCTTGTTCAGGGTGATGTTGATACCCTCGCCGCTACCGCAAATGGCAATGCCTGGGTAGCATTCGCCGCTTTCTATGGCAACAGCGCACAAGTGGGCAAAGTCGGGGTAGTCGCAACTGTCGTGCGTATAGGTGCCGAAGTCCTTGTATTCAATACCCAGTTCGTTGAGATAATCGATGATGGCGAGTTTGGTGTCGAGTCCGGCGTGGTCGCTGCAGAGCGCCACAGGAGTGTAAGGTTTCAGAATGGTGAAATCGTTCATAGTGAGGTTCTTTATAAGGTTATTAATTAATTTGCTGTTGTTTATACCACTCGCAGAAGGTGGCCAGTTCGGCGGCATACTTCTTCTGCAGCATCTGCGAGAAGCCGAGCACATCGTAGCAGTTGGGTTGCCGGACAGGAGTGGTAGAGATGGCGAAATTGTCCTGCAACTCGCTGGTCTTCTGTCGTCGTGCAGCATCGTTGAAGTCCTTGCCCGCCATGACTGAGCGGAAGGCCTCGTCGATGTAGAATTGCCAGCGTTTAGCGTAGTAGTCGCCCAAGAGTCCGCTCCAGTTGCGGCAAGCGTAGTCGTTGAGGTCGCCTCCCCAAGTGGTGATGAGCCGTCGGGCATTCATCTCGTAGTAGTCTTTGACTTCGGGTGCCTGACCCAGGTCGCGTGCCTGCTCAATCCATTTGCCAATGGTGCAGAAGGGGTGTGCTGCATTGAGCACATCAATGTCATGAATGATCTCCTGCATGAGGGTGGCCCGCTGCTTCATGGACTTGAGGTCGCGTGCTGCCATGGCGCGGTCAAACTCACGCTTCTCGTAGAAGAAGAGGTCGCCAATGAGCTGACGCCCGATCCACACTAGGTCGATGGTCATGGCATCGGTCTCCACCTTGTCTTGGTCGAGCAACAGGCTCCAGGCCCTGAACAGCGTTTCGGGTTTGTATTTGATGGCTGAGCGCTTGGCTTCCTCGTTCAGTCGGGGGTAGGAGACAGGCAACGGCCCCACAAAGGTGGTGGGCCTGATGTTGAGCACCTCGTCGAAGAGAATCTGCCAAGCCTTAAGTGACTGTTCGTTGTCGTTGCCGGCATGGCGAGCTGCCAACTGAGCGACGAACTGTTCGTCAGATTGCTGCAGGTCCCAAGCCTTGTCGAAGATATATTCGTAGGGCATCTGTTGCACTTCAAGGCCTTCGAGTGTAGAACCGATACCCACCAGATTCTTGCCGCCCTCTTTGAGGGCTGCCTCAAGTTTCTCGCCCGCCACCTTCACATTGCCCTGAATGGCCGAGTTGCCGCCAAAGTTGCCCAGATAGCACCAGATGTAGGGCTGTCCGAAGAAACCGTCGAGGTCGCGCCACATCTCCTTGAACTCGCAGTAGTAGTCGAGCATGGTCATCTTGCCGTTTGGCACGCCTGTGAGCATGGCTTTAGCGCGCTCTGGGGTATAGTCCTTGCGCTGATAGTACAGGAACCAGCCCATCTGCAGCCACTCAGCCTTCTTGTCAACAGCCTTGAGACTCTCATAGATGTGCTTGGACACCTTGTTGAGGTATTCGGGCTCGAAACTGGGCGGATCCACCTCGTTGAATGGGTCGATGCCATAAATGTGGTCGGTACCGAACAGTGCCGTCTGCTCCTCGATGAAAAGCTTCTGAATCTTGGCATAGAGAGGGTCTTCGCTATTGAGGAAGAAAGTGCGGTATTGGGGTTCGAACTCGTCCCAAGTGCTCAGCGGCTTGATGTCGGCGTTGGGGAAGAGCTCACGCAGCTTGCCAGGCACATGTCCGGCAAAGCCGGGCAGCACGGGACGCATGTTGAGCGCACGCTCGCGGGCCACAATTTGTTGCTGCAGTTTGGTTTGTCCGTCGAGCCATTCCTTGGGCAGCGGTCCGCACCAGCCGTCGATGTTGGCCATGCGGTGCCAGGGTAGATAGGCTGGACCGGTAAAGTAGCCGCGCACTTCGTCTTCAGGCAAGCCCAGTTTGGTCCACACATTATACCACACTGCTTCCTGGCCAGTAATGGCAAGAGGCATATTGATGCCGTTGAGCGCCATCCAGTCGATGAATCGCTCCCAGTCGTTCCAGTCCCAGAAAGGCATGGTGTAGCCATAAGTGCAATAGTTCAGGAAGAAGCGTTGGGGCACGCGCGAGTTGACGGTCTCGGGATTAGTCACTTGCGGTAGCATCTCTGGCAGGTCGACGGGCACGTCGGCATACCACGACACGGTAGTGTGGCAGTATTGCTTGAGGTAGCGGTTGAGCCCCACTGCCATGGAATTGGCGTTATTGCCGCCAATGAGCACCTTGTCGCCTTGGTTCTGAATCGAGAAGACATCGGTGCCTTTTTGGGGCGACTTGATTTTCTGAAAAACTACTTTCTCGGCCAGCCGTGGCGAGAGCCGTTGCGCCAGGTTCTGGGCTTCGGTCACATCGTTGGTCTGTGCAATGCAGCCGATGCCGAGAAATAGGGCGACGAAAGAGAGAATAAAATGCTTCATAGATGCATATTATATATGGTGTGATAGAAATAACTTCATGATTTGCTTCACGGTGACCTCAACATTGCGCAGGCATCGGTTAGTGTCCATGGCCTCGTTGAGTGTGCAGGGCTGCTGCACGATGGAGAAGATGCCGTCGAAAGCCATATCATCGACTTGTGACTGTGTGTCGAGCGCACCGCAGATGGCTACCACGGGGATACCGTTTTTCTTACCGGCACGCAGTACACCGCCAGCCGTTTTGCCCATAGCGGTCTGACCATCGATACGACCTTCGCCGGTGATGATGAGGTCGGCATCGCTGATGGTCTGGTCGAATTGCAGGGCATTGAGCACGGCATCGATACCTGGGGTGAGGGTGGCGTTGAGGAAGGCCATGAGTCCACCTCCCACACCGCCGGCTGCACCGGCTCCGGGTGTGGTCGCAACGCCGTCGGGCATGAGCGAGGCAAGGTTCTTTAGCCCGTGGTCAAGCTGTTCCACCTCGCTGGGCGAGGCACCCTTCTGGGGTCCGTAGATGTGTGCGGCGCCATTCTCGCCATAAAGCGGATTGTCGACATCGCAGATGATGGTGAAACGGGTGTCCTTTACTTCCTGACTCACCCCGCTGTCGTCGACTGTGGCAATGCGAGCCAGATTTTCTCCGCAAGGAAAGACATGGCACTGGTCGCTATCGAGAAACTCATAGCCGAGGGCTGCAAGGATGCCTGTCGCGCCGTCGTTGGTGGCACTGCCGCCAATGCCCAGCACAATGTGCCTGAAACCGCGATAAATGGCATCGAGAATCATCTGGCCAGTGCCCAGTGTGGAGGTCCTCATGGGGTTGCGCAGGTGCTGTGGCACAAGCCAGAGCCCGCTTGCCGCCGAGAGTTCCATGATGGCAGTGCTGTTCTGATCATCGGCAAGATACTCCACATTCACAGGTTCGAGCTCGAGCAGCGGGGCCGATACCTCACAGCCTATTTTGCGCAAATGGGGCAATGCCGCCGCAATGGCATTGACGGTGCCCTCGCCGCCATCGGCCACGGGTACAGTGACCACGGTGGCTTGTGGACACACCTGCAGGATGGCGCTGGTGGCAGCCTGAGCAATCTGGACCGACGATGCCGAGTCCTTGAACTTATCAATGGCTATGACAATCTTCATAGTAATAAGGAAAAATCAGTCACTTCAATATAAACAAAAAGCGGCAGGTGAGAATCCCCCTACCGCCTTTGTGCTGAGTTTAATCGATTTTCACGACAAGATAGTTAGAGAGTTCCCAGAACTTGTTGGGGTCGAGGATGTGGAGCACCTTCTGACCTCCGGCGTCTTCAATGGAGTAAGAGCCCGAGGGGTGTTTCGACATGACCTGAGCCTTCTTGCTGTGCAGGGCAATGCTGTTCAGGGTGCGCTTGTCGGCCTTGGTGAAGTAAGACTTGGTGTAGTCTCCTTCCATCACCTTGGTCTTGCGCAGGAAACCGGTCTCGATAATCTTTTGCTGCTTCAGTTCCTTCTTGGTGCCCACCACATAGTAGCACTCGTTGAGGTTGTTGACCTCGGCGGTGAGTCGGGTCGACTCTTCCTGTGCCTTGACTTTCTCTTCGGTGACATTCTTGTTCACCGTCTTGAGCGAGTCAACACTGGTGTTGAGGTGGGTAATGGTCACATTGGCAGCGGCGAGTTTAGAGGTGAGGTCATCGATGATGCCCTGTTGCTTGGTGAGTTGCTTTTTGAGGCTCTCGATGCTGTGTTTCATCTCGTCGGTGTAAGTAACTGACTGTCTCAGACGGTCTTCGAGTTGACGCAATCTTGCCATGCGGTCGCTAATGGCGCTCTTGATTGCGGCGATGTTGTTGCGGATTTCATTCTTGCGGTTGCTCGACTCGATGTCGAGATTAGAGGCCGTGAGCAGTTGCTGCATGTCCATGATTTCGTTCATGCCATCGCTTACCTCGGTCATGAGTGCGGCCAGAGAGTCTTTCTCGGCTCTTACTGTTGCGAGCGAGTCGTTAAGGGCAATGTTGTTGATGGAATCCTGATTGACCTTGTCGCCATCACCAGAACCATCTTTTTTGCAGCTGCCCATGATAGCCGTCAAGGCAACGACTGAGAATAAAAGAATACTAAACTTTTTCATAGTTATCATTGTTTTTTAATTTGTTGCTATTTTTGAAAGCGGCATATTTGTCGACTTTTTCTTTTTCGATAGGAGCTCCTGCCACCACAATCACAATCTCGCCACGCGGGGCATTAGCCTCGAAGTAGGTCTTGAGTTCCTGGAGGGTTCCGTTGTGAGTGGTGTTATGCAGTTTGGAGATTTCACGGCTGACCGACGCATCGCGGTCAGGGCCAAAGGTGTCGCAAAACTGCTGCAGGGTCTTGACCAGCCTGAGAGGTGACTCATAGAATATCATGGTGCGAGTCTCGAGTGCCAGTTCAGCCAGCCTGGTAGCGCGGCCTTTCTTCTGCGGCAGGAAACCCTCGAAGGTGAAACGCTCGCAGGGAATGCCCGAATTGACCAGGGCCGGCACGAAGGCGGTGGCACCGGGAAGCGTCTCGACCTCGATGCCGTGCTGCCTGCAAGCGCGCACGAGCAGAAATCCCGGGTCGCTGATGGCGGGAGTTCCGGCATCGCTCACCAGTGCTATGGTTGCGCCTGCTGATAATTGGTCGATGAGTGCTGGCAGAGCATCGTGCTCGTTAAACTTGTGATGACTACGCATGGGGGTGTCGATGGCGAAGTGCTTCATGAGCACGCCGCTTGTGCGCGTGTCTTCGGCCAGCACCACATCGGCTTGACGGAGCACTTCAATGGCTCTCGGCGTCATGTCGTCGAGGTTGCCCACAGGCGTTGGTACTATGTAGAGTTTGCCAGCCATCAAGGAAACTGTCTGACTATTAGAGGAAATGCTTCCTGATTACTTCCATGAAGTCGGTCACATCTTCATTCTCGCGGTCCCATCCCATGTCTTCATAGAAGTATTCTTCGGCTTCATCGAATGATTGCATGGCCTCGACAAGATTCAGTGCGTCGTTCATTTCGGCCTCGCTGTTAGAGAACAGTTCACGGCGGAAGCGGAAGTGGTCGTTCAGCGAGAATGCTTTGCGCAGATTCTTGGAGAGGTTGCGATGCAGGATTTCATCGACTCGCAAATCCTGCTCGGGTTGCTCGTCGGTGGTGTTGCTGAACACGGGTGGTTGTTCCATTTCCTCTTCTTCAATGGGCTCGTGAGCGGGCTCCTTGTAGTCGAAGCCTGAAAGGATTTCATTGAACTCCTCGCCGTTGTCGTGCTGCCAGGTATCTTCCTTGTCATAGTCATCGGCAGGCAGCGAGGGTTTGTCGTCATCGGGCTGGATGCTGGGCTCTACAGGTGTGGCAGGCTCGCTGGGGATGGGAGGCACGATAGGCTCTTCTTCCACTACAGGTTCGGGTTGAGGAACCTTGGGCATCTGGAGCAATTGGGCCATGTCACCGAGTTCGGCGGCTTTGCGACGAATGGTGTCGATAACCAGCTGCGGGGTGTCGGCGCCATGTTTGTCTACGACGAGCAGCAGCCCTTCGAGTTCATACACTTGTGAAAGCAGTTTAGCTGTTGAGGAGTTCATAAAAATATATAGTTAGATATAAATAATCTGATTTAGCGCACAAACATACGCAAATTGTTTGAAACGGCAAAAAATTATTTGCCGAAAATGCCAATGAGCATCTTGTCGATGCGGTCGCGCATGTCGGCTCGGGTGCCGTTCCAGTTGTTGACCAGCACGGCAAAGGAGTATTGCGGATTGCTTGCGGGATAGTAGCCCACAAAGCACTGCACTCCCGTCATGCTGCCCGACTTGAGCACGATGTCGGTAGCAAGAGATGTCTCAGGCAGAAGTTTGCCAATTCGTTTTCCTGCCTGTGGCATGAGTTGGCTGAGTTTAGGCGAGCACTTGTTGTCGCGGGCCATGTAGTTGAGCATCTGCACGAAGAATCGTGCCGAGTTCTTGTTGGCGCGGGCGAGTCCACTGCCGTCATACTGGAACAGGGGTGAGGTGTCAAGACCATTGGCCTTCCAGAGGCTGTCGACCACAACAGCGCCTTCAGCGGCAGTGGTACGGTGACCAGTATTATGGGCAATGGCACGGAGCAGTCCCTCGGTAAACATGTTGTCGCTGCGGTCGAGCAGAGAGCGGATGATGTCGGCCAATGTGGGCGAGTGGTGCTCCACGAGCATGGTGCTGACGGGCGACAGGTTCTTGATATTCTTGTTCTTGACCTTGATCTTATTGGCTTTCAGCACTCGCTGGAGACTGTCGACAAGCATGTTGGCAGGCAGCGGATTGGCGATGGTAATGTCATAGTCTTGATTAGCGGCAGAACCCATGAGCACCACGCCAGGTGAGGCATATTCCAGTCCGATGTCAAGATTGTCGCGGTTCTCGGAAGAGAGATGGTTGATGATGTCAATACCGGGCACATCGGGTTCGAATCGCGGATGATGGATTTTTCCATGGTTGGCGGTGAACTTGAATTGCATGCGGTTGTCGCGGTAGTTGAGGGCGTGAATGCCCATGCCATAGTCCCATGCCAGGTCGCCCACATCCCACCAGCCGTTATAGGCGGGGTAGGGGATGTGTGCGTGATTGACAATGATGGAACCATCTATTTTCTTGATGCCCAGCGCCTGGAGGGCAGAGAGAACTTCTTGCACGATATCGGGATTATCCTTGAAATAGACAGAGCCCAATGTGGGGTCGCCTCCGCCATGAATCACGATATTGCCCTTAAGGCGGTTGCCTTTTATCTCACCCTGTGCTTCGACCCGTGTCGTGAACTGGTAATCGGTACCCATAAGCAGCATAGCAGTGGAGCTGGTGATGGTCTTCATGGTCGAGGCGGTGATGCACGAGAGGTCGGGGTTGTGGCTGGCGATGATGTTGCCTGTATTGATGTCTGACACGGCAATGGTCATGGATGCGTGTTGCATGTCGGGATGCAGAGCGAAGGTGTCGATAGCCATCTGTGCCGAGTCGGGCGAGATGGCAGATGCTGACAACAATGATGAGAGCCACAGGCAGGTAAGGAATAGTCGTTTCATAGTGTGGGGTCGAAGCGTTTGGTTTTGTTTCGTTTCTTTTGGGTTTTCTTTTTCTTGCGTTTCAGCAGATAGAAGCGGTAGGGAGCAAAGTGCTTGCGCACCTCGAGGTAAGATGGTTCGTTCTGGTGGTCATAGGCCTCCTGCTCGAAGGAGATTTTGCGGTAGGCATTGCCCTTGAATGGCAGTCTGATGAGCCATTCGAGCCCGTAAAACACATAGAAGAAGATGAAGCCCAGTTCACGCATCTGTGCCGTGTGGATGCGCTCGTGGTTGAGCAGCGTTTCGTTGGCGAACACACCCTTGCGCACCACAATGAACCCGAAGAGGTTGATTGCGGCGAAACCCTTGAAGGGTATGCGTTTGCTCCTATAAATCTTCATTCTATATTACATTAAAACAATAGAAAGGCAAAGTTACACTTTTTTCCCGAATTTCGCAACCGCTCTCTGTTGTATCGCTGGACAACTAAATGACGCCCAGGATGATATTGATCAGGGCCGTGACATCGCTCACATTCACGCGGCCGTCGCCGTTCACATCGGCTGCTTCCTGGTTCATGGTCGCGGTGCCTAAAATCATGTTCACCAGCATGGTCACATCGCTCACATTCACCTTGCCGTCGCCATTCACATCGCCAGAATTTGCCGCAGCCACCGTCACGACGCACGAGTCGGGCGTGGCCATGCCGTCGACCGATGACACGGTAACAGTGCTTGTGCCATACTGGCGGCCTACGACCTGGACAATTCCGTTGATAAGCCGGGCAAACACTACATCGGGGTCGCTTGAGGTGACCACAAGGTTAGTTGCGACAGGTGTGCAGGTCGGAACAATCGTGCCCACATGGTTGATGTCGATTGTCAACTCGTGTTGGTCGAGGGTGATGACGATATTGCCCGACACAGTCACGTGGCAGGTGTCGCTCTTGCCGAGCACGGTGACGATGATGTCACACTCGCCAAGGTACACAGCCTTAACCAAGCCGTTGGCATCGACGGTGGCCACGGCGGCGTCGGTCGTGGTCCATGTGGGAGTGGGACCTGTGTTGACGGGATTGGTGGTTGCTGTGAGCGTGGTGCTGTCGCCCAGGTTGAGCTGCAACTCATGCTCGCTGAGCGTGACCGACTCGATTTCGGGGTAGGTGACAGTGATGTGGCACCATGCGTAAACAGCCTCATTCGAAGCCTGTGTGGCATAGATGTAGCAGTCGCCCAAACTTTTGGCAGTGACCAGCCCGTTCTCGTCGACTGTGGCAACACCGGGCTTGGTAGTGCTCCAGGTCATACCGCTCCCATTGGGCAATGTGGTTGCTTCCAGTTGCAAGGTCTCGTTAAGAGCAATAGTGGCGTTGTTCTGGTCGAGAGTGATCGTTTCGTTAATGTCGGGGTTGACATTCATGAAGTTCTGCCAGTAGTTGGCAGTCATATAATCGATTAATGAAGCCGTAGGCACATGCAGCGCCCCATCGTAGTTCCTAAATGTGTAACTTGAGCAAGCGGGGGGTGTAGCGGCATAGCAGTTTACCACCTCGGGAGTAAAACCATAACCACCCACTGCGGTGATGCCTGAGCCAATATTTAAGGTTTTGATTTGATCGTTGGGGAAGTCAATTCCATGTTCGTCGCCATAGTCATGTGCAAAAGCACCTTGACCAATTAAAGTTAAGCACGATAGCGAACTACATTCACTGAAGACACCGTAACCGAAGTATGTGACGGAGTTGGAGATAGTCATGCTCGTCAGTTCGCTGCAGTTAGAGAAAGCACCATCACCGATTTCTGTGATTGAGTTAGGGATGGTCACGCTCGTCAGCCCGCTGCCATAAAAGGCACCGTCACCGATGTGTTTGACCGAACTGGGGATGGTGGTGTTCTTGCAACCGGCAATTAAGGAATTAGTTGCCGTCTCAATAATGGCATTTCAATTGTTGCGGGAATCGAATGTGGTATTTCCGCTATCAACTGTAATTGTTCCCAAATTGGAGCAACCTATGAAGGAACCTTCCACGCCGTCGCCCCAGAACAAACACGATCTGATATGGGTGACAGAACTGGGAATGGACAAACTGGTCAGACCGCTACAGTGAGCGAACGCGCCTTCGTCAATGTATGTGACTGAATTCGGGATGGTAACGCTTGTCATCTCGGTACAGCCACCGAAGGCATGGTCGCCAATGTGTGTGACGGAGTAAGTTGTGCCATTATAGGAAACTTCCTCTGGTATAATTATTTCGCCTGAATAATCACCTCCGTAAGTTACAGTCACTGATGTAGTGCCGTAGTTACGATAATAGGCGATGCCATCGACCATAAATTCGTAGGCCGTGGCGGTGAACGGTACAAGTGCCAGCAGGAGCATGGCAAAGCGGTGGTATAATTTTTTTGCTGTCATTTTATTACTTTTTTCTTTTATGTCTGAATCATTGCAAAATTAGTGATTTCATGACTTATTACCAAGACCAAGCACATACTTTTTTCATCAAATCGTGAATCGCTTGGCGACAAGTTCCCGTTTTTTGATTAATTTTGTGAAAACAAAACAAAGTAAATCAAGATGAATATAATAGAAGAAATCAGACAGCGCCTGGAGGGACTGCGCGACGAGAAGAATGTGGAGTTTGTGAGCAAGCTATTCCCGACTATCGATTCGGGTCGCATTCTGGCGATTCGCACGCCAGTGCTGCGCGACATGGCCAAGGAAGTGCTGAAACGCAGTGATGTGGGCGAGTTCCTTGCCGATGTACCGCACCGCTATCACGAAGAAAATCAGCTGCATGCGTTCATCATTTCGCTCATGCGTGACTATAATCAGTGCATGGCCGAGCTGGAGCGATTCCTGCCCTATGTGGATAACTGGGCCACTTGCGACCAGATGAGCCCCAAGGTGTTTGCCCGTCACAAGCCAGAACTGCTGGAGCACATCACGGCATGGCTGGCGTCGCCGCACGACTACACGGTGCGTTATGGCATGGGCCGGCTCATGGCACTTTATCTGGATGATGACTTCGAACCTTGCTACCTGGAGATGGTGGCGCAGGTGAAACGCGAGGAATATTATGTGCAGATGATGCAAGCATGGTACTTTGCCACAGCGCTTGCCAAACAGCCTGAAGCGGCAATGCCCTATCTCTTGCCCGATGCCAATGGGAACTATCGGTTTGACCGCTTCACGCACAACAAGACGATTCAAAAGGCCATCGAAAGCTACCGCATCACCCCCGCGCAGAAGTCCTACCTCCGCACCCTCCGCCGCCAAGAATAGTTCTCACACGAAGCAGGTGTTTCTAAGGAGTTGAGGAGTAAGGGAGGTTTCCGTGAATGTCCGTTTTTTTGAGGTCGGGGAGGCCGTGCTTCGCACTTAAAATTACAGCACTGCGTGCTAAAATTATATTATGAAAAATTACAACGGCTTCGCCGTTAACAGTGCTCGCTTTATTAAAATATCCGTCGACAGATAAATCGTGTGATTTTTTTTGGGAAAATGTGGTGATTATCAAAAAAAGATGTATATTTGCGAGTGGATTGCGAAAGCGGTCCACCGACATTTTGATAAAACGAAGCGACATGCTGATTCTTGTAATCTGAAAACCTGAGAAATTTTCGAATGAACACAAGAGGGCAGGCAAGGTGGCTTCCACGCGATAGGCGTGGGCTGCATTCATTATCCCCTTTTTGTGTTTAGGTTTTCTCAGGACCGTCAGATTACAAAGCGTGGCATAAGCAGTCTGCGCTTTCTTTTGTGTATGTACCCGTTTCCAATTATCAAGTGTGAGCCAAAATAATGCAACATATGCCCCAATATGGCAGACAATGCCTCTATTTTTGTCCGAAAATTACTAACGAAACAAAAACTATAGAACTATGAAAATGAAAGATTTTAATCGGAAAGCGATTATTGCTGTTGGAATTGCCACTTTTGTTTTGTGCTATGGCGGGCAATCCATTGCCAAAGATATGAGTGCACCTGTTGTTAAGGCTAATAAATACGGTTTTATATCAGAATTAGACCTTCCAACAAAAATGAATCATCTAAAAGTCGTAGTCACTGGAAAAGAATTTGATGTAACAGCGAAAATCTACTATGATGGAAAGTTGCTTCAATCATTTAAAGAACTGTCAGTTGGGCCAATATTTAAACCGGTACACTTTTTGGATGCAAATTTTGATGGTTATGTTGACATTCTAATTGGGCATGCAGAAGCCCGTACTAATTGGACACTACTTGTTTGGGACTCTCGTCAAAGAAGATTCCTTCGTTCTGAGGGATGCGATGGACGTTTGTTGCTTCAACCCTCGACAAAGATGATGCTAGGATTAAGCTCTGGTTCTTGGTGTTCAACTTATTTTTATAGATATAAGTTAACTGGAAATAAGATAACTGAAATTGATTATTTAGTAGAAATTTCAGATCCTAATGAATATAAACAACATGGTGTAAAGAATAGATATACAGTTCACAAAGGAAGGCACATTGCCATTAGCACCAGTTCTAAATCAAAGTTGCCTCAAGAGTGGCAACAGATTCTCAAAGGTTATGATGTACTTAATGCCAGAATTAATGCTAATGGATATTAATATATTTTGAAATTCAATAAATTAGTCATATTATATTTAAAATGCTATGAGATTATCTACAGTCATCAGTCCTTTTGTTATAATTGCCATTACTATTTCTCTCTCAGGATGCGGAAAGGTTAATGCTCAAAGGTTTAAAAACGAGCAATTAGAACCAAGACCAGAAGCAAGTGCTTCGTCAAGAGAAGAAGTTCTTCATCATGAATCATTGACGTCAACTGAATCATTGGGTATTGAAATATTCAATATTGTAAAACAGCTTTATTCTTTTTACAATGGTAATAAGGAGAGCGAATTAGTTAAGTATATGGTTAACCTTGGATATTTAAAGGTTGATTACGGTCAATACTATTATTCTGATGCTCTTGGTGAAGAATTTGTTAAAGGTGGAAGGATGCGTGTAAACAAGGGACATGATAGAAAGTTTATTGCAGAAGAACCAAAAGGACATTCCATTTCAACTTGTATTGGCGCTGAAGATGGCAGTCTGGTTTCTGTTGATGTTTGTTTCTATAACGAGATAGCTGCTACCGATTTCTTGCAGTCGCTTATGGGGGAAGGTTTTTCAGCGAAAAAGGTTGTAGATGGATATGGTGTAGTGTATCAGAAAAGCGAATATTGTATGACTTGTGAAATTGGTCATGAAAAGAGTTGGGATCGACTCAGTAAGGACTATGAAGATGATTTCAGTAGACCCATATTCATCTTTAGATTCTATTCAGAGGATTTTTTTTAAATGAATCACCATGGAGAATTAGATTGATGCTAGTCTAAATGCGGGTAAAAAAGTGGGATTTAGACTGCCATCGATTTTTATCGGGTCGATTAGTGCCCGTTTATTTACCCGCGAAAGTGTGTTTTTGTGCTTTCGCGGATAATGAAATGAGCTTATTGTTTGGAATAGTGGATAATGAGACTATCATGAACTTCATTTTTAATGAAAAAAATGCAATAAGGTGTTGTTTCTATGGAAAAAATACGTAACTTTGCAGTCGACATAATTGCGGAAACCCGCAAAAATATCGAATGAATTATGGAAATTAAACGTGACAACCATTTGCAACGGCTTTTAAATAGTAGGCATAATGGTATGATAAAAGTCATTACCGGTATGCGACGTTGCGGCAAATCATACTTGCTTTTCAATCTCTTTGCTAACGCCTTGAAGGCCGAAGGGGTGGACTCACAGCATATCATCAAAATCAATTTGGAAGATAGACGCAATTTGGAGTTGCGAAATCCCGATACCCTGCTGAGGTATATAGACAGCCAACTGACGGATGAAGGTATGTTCTATATTTTGCTCGACGAAGTGCAGATGGTGGAAGAGTTTGAAGATGTTCTAAATAGTTTTCTTCATGTGTCAAATGCCGATGTTTATGTTACTGGTTCAAATGCCAAGTTCTTGTCAAAGGATGTGATTACTGAGTTTCGAGGCCGTGGCTATGAGATAAAAATGTCCCCGCTTTCGTTTGCTGAGTTTGTTGCTACCCGTACTGGTCAATCGATAGATGAGGTTTTGCTTGAATATATGACCTATGGTGGCCTTCCTCAAGTTGCAACGATGAGTGAAGATAGAGAACGAGAGAATTTGTTGAAATCCTTGTTTACTCACACTTATTTGCGCGATATTAAAGAACGTTATCACATTCAGCTTGATAGTGATTTAGAGGACCTGATCACCATGCTTGCTTCTGCGATTGGCGGGCTAACAAATCCAAGAAAATTAGCAAATACTTTTCAGTCGGTCAAACATAGTTCGATATCACAAGATACTATTAAAAAGTATTTGGACTATCTCCAAGATGCATTCCTGATTGAGAAATCAGTTAGATATGATATTAAAGGAAAACGTTATCTTGAGACACCGGCAAAATATTATTTTGAGGATTTGGGCCTCAGGAACGCAAGATTGAATTTTAGACAAATAGAAGAACCTCATTTAATGGAGAATCTGGTTTATAATGAATTGAGAATGAGAGGCATGTCGGTAGATGTGGGCGAAGTGCTTATTAATGAGGTGACGTCTGATGGGAAAAACGTGCGCAAATACTTAGAAGTGGATTTTGTGTGCAATAGAGGTTATAGGCGTTATTACATACAATCGGCATATAATATCCCGGATGAGTCAAAAAGAGAACAGGAATTGAAATCATTGTGCCATATTAATGACTCTTTTCAAAAAGTGGTGATTACAGGTTTTCACTCTGTCAAGCATCAAGATGATAACGGGGTTTTATTTCTCAGTATCTATGATTTTCTTATGGATGAGAATAGTCTGAGAATATAATGGTAGTTGATATTTTTGCGGAATTCCGCAAAAATATCGAATTAAGTAAGATTTGAATAGAGCTCGATGATTCCCCAAAAAGTAAGAAAAAATGTTGATGGTGGTCTAAATGTGGGCAAAACAGTGAGGTTTAGATTACTGTCTTTGCTGGGTTTAGAGGAGCTGGAGGGCGATGGCGGCGCAGGCTTGAGCGTCGGCCAGGGCGTGGTGGTGTTGTGTGAGGTCGAATCCGCAGGCTGCAGCCACGGTCTGGAGCTGATAGTTGGGCAGATGCAGGTGCCTGAGTTGGCGCCGAGCCGCCTGCAGGGTGCAGAAAAAAGCGTAGTCGGGGTAGGTCATCTTATAGCAGCGCATGACGGCACGCAGGCAGCCCTCGTCGAATTGCTTGTTGTGCGCCACGAGAGGCAGTCCTTCAATGAGCGGCTCGATTTGTGCCCACACCTGAGGGAAGACAGGTGCCGAGTCGGTGTCGGCGTGCCCGAGTCCATGCACACGCTGGCACCAGTAGATGTAGTAGTTGGGTTCTGGTTGGATAAGTGAATAGAAGCTGTTGACAATCTCGCCATTGCGGACAATGACCACACCCACACTGCACACGCTGCTGGCGTGCTGGTTGGCGGTCTCGAAATCAATGGCGGCAAAGTTCTCCATGTGCTGATGATTGTTTCTGCAAAGTTAATGAAAAAAGATGAGATGCCGATGCATGGGCCGTCAAAAAAAAATGCGGTCATATTTGACCGGTGATATGACTTGTGAAAAAACAAAAAAAGAGGCTGAATTACTTCAGTCTCTTTGAGTTAAGTGGCGGAGGCAGGACTCGAACCTGCGACCTTTGGGTTATGAGCCCAACGAGCTACCACTGCTCCACTCCGCGATATGCGACTGCAAAGGTACTGCTTTTTCGCGTATTGTCAAGAGTGGAGGGGTGAAATTTGATATTTTTTAACAATATTTTAATTTAAGTTTCTGAAGCGTAACTGTTCAGCGATGCTCTGGATAAAGTTCCTCTTTGAGGCACTTTTTGGTCTTGATAGCGGTTTAACATTGTTTGACCGTCAGGTTTGGGCAATTTTTTTTATGCAAACATTATGGCGAATGAATAATTTGTTGTAATTTTGTGGTCGAAATACACCAAAGAAAAACCTGACTTTTTGTGATACGTACTTTCCTAATAATGTTTACTTCATAATTAAACGATTCATTAACTATTTAACACTTAATTAAACTATGAAGAAGTTTTTACTTTCCTTGGTAATCATGTGTGCCGGCGCTTTTGCGTTGAGCGCTCAAGAAACTCTCACTGTTGGTGAAGGCACCAACACCAGTAGCACCGTGCCCCTGAACATGATGTATTGGGACACTCAGGGTACTACCACCCAAGTAATTTACGACGCCTCTATGCTTCAGGACATGCAAGGTGGCACTATCACCGCCATCAAGTTCTACGTTAGCGGCTCCTTTACCGAAGTTCCTGATGCAGTATGCCAGATCTCGATGGGTACTACCGACCAGAGTGAATACGCTTCGGCTACCGCCATTACCGGTCTCACTGTAGTTAAGAACGAGTTTGTGTCGCCCGAAAGCAGTGTCACAGAAGTAGAGATTGAGTTCGACACCCCATTTGTTTACGAGGGTGGCAACTTGGTGTTCGAGTGTGCAGTTACCACTACGGCAGGCTGGAAGAGCAACAGCTTCTTAGGCGCAAATCAGGACAAAAAAGTGTCGATGAGCAGAACAACCACTTATAACTTCCTGCCCCAGACCACATTCACTTACACTCCCGCCGAGCTGGAAGATTATGCTGCCAATGTGAATGTTGCTGAGCTCGCCTATGGCAAGACCGCTATCGACACCGAGAAGGTGATGAGCGTGAAGCTGAAAAACAAAGGCCTTAACGCCTTCACTCCCGCCATCAGCGGCCTTGAGGCTCCTTTCAGCACTACCTATGTGGCCGCTGAGCTCGCTTCAATGGAGTCGGTGGAGATTCCTGTAACATTCGCTCCCACTGAGTATGGCGAGTACACCGGCACCATGACCATCAACTGCGGCGAGGCCGGCACATTTGCTGTCGCCTTGAGCGGCATCTGCCCCAACGAGTTTGAACTCACCGTGTGCGACGGTCAGAATCAAAGCCAGTATGCACCTATCTATGGTTACTACACCGACACCCAGGGCACCTTCGTTCAGATGCTCTATCCCGCCGATATGCTCAGCGACATCGCGGGCGGTAAAATCATAGGCGTGAAATTCTACTGCTCAGAGGCAATGGCCGTTGGCACACCAACTATCGAGTTGAGCCTTAAGGGCACCGAGGAGACAGCTTTTGAGGCCGCGAGCGCTATCGCTGTTCCCGACAACCTCGTTACCGACCTCACTACCGTTGCCAGCACCACACTCTCCGGCACTGAGACCGAGCTGACATTTGACTTCACCGAGCCTTACACCTACGAAGGCGGCAATCTCGCCGTTCAGACCCTCGTGGCAGTAAAGGGCGGCTGGAAGCGCCTCTACTTCTATGGCGAGAACCAAGAGACCAACACTGCCTATGCACAATGGTCTACAACCGGTGGCAACAACCAGATGATTCAGTTCCTGCCTAAGATGACAATCATCTATACTAAGGACGAAGTCGAGGAAGCCAAATTCTATGCAGTGGGTGGCTTCAACGGCTGGAATGCTAACGAGCCTCTCGAAATCACTGAAGAAGGTGCAACCTTCGATGTGGTTGAAGATCCCGAAGATGTGGAGAGCAAGGAATTCAAGATTCTCACCGCTGGCGAGACCGACTGGCTGTGGCTCGGTGGTGAAGATGCTAATGGCGTTGGCTACTTCGAAGTGACCGAAGGCATGATGACCGCCGGCACCGAACTCACGCTCGACGACGCTGGTGCTAACTTCCGTCTGCCCGGTAGCGGTAACTACACCATCACTCTGGCTAAGGAAGAGGGCAAGGCTCCCTACGAAGGTGTGAAGATCGTTGTGAAGAAGAACAACCTCACTCCTACCGCTGTTACCGATGTGAACAGCAAGACTGTTGCCGGTGTGAAGTATGTGAACATCGCTGGCATGGAGAGCAATGTGCCCTTCGACGGTGTGAACATCGTGGTTACCACCTTTACCGATGGCACCGTAAGCACTACTAAGGTTGTGAAATAATCATCAGCAACATATCACAAAAAGCGTGGCCTTTTCAGGTCACGCTTTTTGTGTTTGCACAGCCAAGTAGTGCATTAGTGGCAAGAGCAGTTGCGGCCAATCTGGAGGAAGAAGTCATTGCCCTTGTCATCAACGAGGATGAATGCGGGGAAGTCTTCAACGGTGATTTTCCAGATGGCTTCCATGCCCAGCTCGGGATACTCCACGCACTCAATGCTCTTGATGCTCGTCTGCGAGAGCACTGCGGCAGCACCGCCGATGGTGCCCAGATAGAAACCGCCATGCTTCTTGCAAGCGTCGGTCACGGCCTGCGTGCGGTTGCCCTTGGCAATCATCACCAGCGAAGCGCCATGGTCTTGGAACTCATCTACATAGGGATCCATTCGGTTGGCCGTTGTAGGTCCCATGGAGCCGCAGGGATAGCCTTCGGGTGTCTTGGCGGGTCCGGCATAGAGGATGGGGTGATCCTTGAAGTACTGTGGCATCTCCTCGCCAGCGTCGAGGCGGGCTTTGAGCTTGGCGTGAGCGATGTCGCGGGCCACGATGATGGTGCCCTTGAGGTTCACACGGGTGCTCACAGGATACTTGGCAAGTTCCTCACGCACAGCATCGATTCCCTTGTCGAGGTCGATTTCCACACCCTTGCCACCTTCACCCGGCTGACGCAGTTCTTCGGGGATGAGTTCGGTGGGGTTGCTATCCATCTGTTCGAGCCAGATGCCGTCGCGGTTGATTTTCGCCTTGATATTGCGGTCGGCAGAGCAACTCACGCCCATACCGATGGGGCAGCTGGCACCATGGCGAGGCAGACGCACCACGCGAATGTCGTGAGCAAAGGCCTTGCCGCCGAATTGTGCGCCCAGACCTATCTTTTGGGCCTCGACGAGCAGTTTCTGCTCCAGGTCGATGTCGCGGAAGGCGCGGCCGGTCTCGTCGCCCGTAGTAGGCAGGTTGTCATAGTATTTGATGGAGGCCAGCTTCACGGTGAGCAGGTTCTTCTCGGCGCTGGTGCCGCCAATCACGAAGGCGATGTGATAGGGCGGGCAGGCAGCAGTGCCCAGGCTCTTCATCTTCTCGACCAGGAAGGGCAGCAGGGTGCCCTCGTTCTGGATGGTGGCCTTGGTCATGGGGTAGAAGTAGGTCTTGTTGGCCGAGCCGCCACCCTTGGCAACCATCACGAAGCGGTACTCGGCGCCCTCGGTGGCCTCGATGTCGATTTGGGCAGGGAGGTTGCAGCGCGTGTTCACCTCGTCGTACATGTTGAGGGGCGCATTCTGCGAGTAGCGCAGGTTGTCGGTCGTGTAGGTGTTATAGACGCCGCGCGACAGTGCTTCCTCGTCTTCAAAGCCAGTCCACACCTGCTGACCTTTCTCGGCATGGATGATGGCTGTGCCGGTGTCTTGGCAGAAGGGCAGGATGCCCTTGGCAGCCGTCTCGGCGTTGCGCAGGAACTGCAGAGCGACGTATTTGTCGTTCTCAGATGCCTCGGGGTCGCTCAAGATTTGAGCCACCTGCTCGTTGTGTTCGCGGCGCAGCAGGAATTCCACATCGTGGAAAGCCTGTTGAGCAAGCAGCGTGAGGGCTTCGGGTGTGACCTTGAGAATCTCGTGTCCTTCGAAGTTGCTCACGCTCACGCCCTCCTTGGTGAGGAGCCTGTACTGTGTTTTGTCTTCACCCAGTTGAAACATGGGTGCATACTTGAAATCGGGAATGTTAGCCATAAGTGTAGTGAAAAGTTATTATGTTGTTATTGTTTTTTGCTGAATGGCAAAGTTACAAAAATTAGTTAGAATCACGAAACAAAACGCGAGAAAGAATCAGGTGTCGATGTCAGCTTTCGGGCTTTTCGGCCTTCGAGGCGAGGTCGGCAAGTTGCTGCCACAGAGGTTCCTGGGGCAGGGGAGCGGTGACATCGACCAGCACATGGCTCACGGGGTGCTCAAACCAGATGCGGTGGGCCTGTAGCGAGATGCCGCCGTCGGGGTTGCTTCGTGCTGCGCCATATTTGAGGTCGCCTTTGATGTGGCAGCCGATGTGTGCGAGTTGCGCCCTGATCTGGTGCTTGCGTCCGGTGAGCAGCTCCACTTCGAGCAGATGGTAACGGTCGCCGCTAGCGAGCAGGCGGTAGTTCATCACTGCCTTCGAGGCCCCCTCGACGGGATGAGCCGACGCATAGGTCTTGTTGTTGCGTTCCACGCTGGT
>JAFZSO010000025.1 GCA_017619355.1 Muribaculaceae bacterium | reverse complement strand
TATCATCGCTGAGGGCATGCGTCACGTACTTGAAGCATCCCTCTGTGACAAAGGCCAGCCACCGCGCTGGCTCTCCCTCACGCTCCAGCTGGTCGCCCTTGCAGTAAATGACCACTTCGCCCTCCCGTTCGCAAAAGTCCCGCAGCGTCTCGAGGTCTAAGCTGTTATTGCTGAATCTTTGTTCCATCGTCCTATAGATTTGCGGGTGCAAAGGTATGGAATCTTTTTAAGATTTAACTGCCAGAGAAAGTTTTTCTTCCATCTCCTCTACGATATGGGCATAAACGATAAGGCACCCACAACATCATGGAAGCCATCTCCTACCGCAACCTCGACCGCAACAGCTACTTTCATCTATGACAAAAATGGCATGAGTTTTATGGCACGCCACAATAGCCGCTCAATTATTCTACACCGTTTTTTGTGTATTGAAATAATGCTTACCTTTGTATTTTCAATAATAAGTTTGCCCTCAACAGAATATGTGATGCGTAAATTGTGCCTCATACTGCTAATGTCATGGGTTTGCTTGTCTTTATGCGCTAAAGAGCGACCAAGCGACATTAAAGGTCGAATTGTAGAACCAGACGGAACTCCTGTGATGTATGCTTCGGTCTGTTTAGTCGCTGATATGAAAAATGTCGCTGGCACCTTGACCGATACCACTGGACTATTCTTTCTTAATGGTCCGTTTAATGGAGAATACGAGTTTAAAGTCAGCTCCATCGGATATGAAAATGTGGTGCAGAAGATCAATATTCACAGGGGCGAGACTCTCGACCTCGGCAAAATTGTAATCAAGCAAAATGAGGTATTGCTTGATGGTGTGGTAGTAGTGGGGGAAGCTGCATCAAAGAATATCACACTGGAGAAGACACGAATCAACCTTGCCTCTAACATGAGCACAACCACCGGCTCGGTGATTGATGCTCTGAGAGGTTCGTCAGCAATCACTATCGATGGTAATGGACAGGTATCAATTAGAGGCAACAGCAACGTGCTTATCCTGATTGATGGCGTGCCTACCACTCTTGATGGACTGGCAGGAATACCCGCCGCCAACGTGCAGAGTATCGATATCGTGACGAGTCCAGACGTGAAGTATGATTCGGAAGGTACAGGAGGCATTATAAACATCATGTCGAAGAAACAAATGAGCAATGCCTTCACCGCAATGGCATCGGCTAATTATGGCTTTAACAATCTCTTTAATGCCAATTTTGCTATGAGCTACAACACTGGTCGCTGGGGATTGCGAATGAACTACAGCGGCAAATATGAAAAAGACTGCATCGAGAGCGAACTCCACCGTAATATCATGCCCATCAACACCATTCTTGACCAACTCATTGACGCCGACAAGAAGACAACGGGGCAAAACGTGGGTGTAAACATCAGTTACAAATTGACAAAAAAAGATGTTGTGGCTCTTGATTTCAAGGCTGGTTTCCCGAGGATGAACAATCTTCAGACCATGCACAACCATTATGTGATCGATGGAGCGGCAAGTGATAAAGTGCGTATTACCGACATTACTTTCAACCGCGAAATGTATGAGGGAGCTTTGAACTACAGGCACGTCTTTGAGCCTGGCAAACGGGAGTTCAGCACCATGGTGTCACTATCGGCAATCAATGGTCACCGCCCTTCATATTATTATGAAGATGACTATATGACGCAGTATTCAGAGTCGGGCGGCCATCCGCGCATTGCCGCCTTCCAACTCGACTATTTGACCACCTTGGGAAAAGGGAAACTTGAGACTGGTGTGAAGATGACATACCGCAAGAACAACATCGACCACAAGATGTATGAGCGCGATGAAACGGATTTTTGGCAGTTATCCTTGCCGTTGAGCAATGATTTGAAGCACCGTGAGTATATTCCTGCTGCCTATGTAATGTTCTCGTCAAAGTTGATAAAGACGTTATCCTACAAGGTTGGTGTGCGCTTTGAGTATAGTCACGTCACTCTGCGTGGCGAGAAGGATAACTTGGACAAGACGAGTGACTGCTATTTCGTCGCTCCACATGTTATGTTCAACTACCGTGCCAGCGAGCTGTGGTCTTTGTCTTTCGGCGTGTCACGAAGAATATCACGACCAACCTATCCGCAACTCAATCCCTATATCAATCTTATTGACAATAAAACCTATGAGACTGGCAATGTGCACCTGAAACCTGAGAAAGCCAACAAAATAGACTTCGGGTACTCTTTCTCAAGTTCCATACTGAAGGTGACAGGCAATGCCTACCTCAATTACACAAAAGACTACATCAACCAGATTGCCTACCTCAATCAGGATATTCTCGTCACTTCTTACATTAATAGCGACATGGACCTCAAGACCGGAATTGAGCATAATGTGAAGTGGAACACTTCAAGGTGGATGAATGTGGATGTGGCAGCCAATGTGTTCTTCACAAAATCTCGTGGCGACTGGCAAGAAGTCACCTTCACCAATAGTGGATGGACATTTAACGTCAGTGCCTCTTTGAACTTTTTCCCGAGAAAGGGAATGACAATTCAGGCACAGTATGTCTTGACTACTCCGCAGTATTTCCAGCAGTTCACTTCCAAGACCATACATTACTGCAACATTGGCATTCGCCAGCAACTGTTTAACAAATCTTTGACTTTGTCGGCTCTTGTGACCGACGTGTTTAATACAAGGAGATGGGACATTACAACCGACAATCCTATTTATTCTCTTATAAATACCAGCAAAAACCGAAGCCGCATTCTTTGGCTTGGAATCAGCTGGAATTTCCACTCTCACAAGCCTGTTGGCGGCCAAAAGAAACAAGAGGAAGACAGAAGCATCCTCAGGCTTGGAGATTAAGCCCGTTAAAACAACAGACAGGCTTATAGGATGATTAGCCATCAAAACTACTATTTTAAGCGACAAAAAGCCAAAAGGGATTACATTTATCCCTGTAGTAGCTCAAATCTATGATTTCTTGCGGGCTAATTTCTTGATAAGGAGATTAATTAACCAACCTGCGGCTAATAGAATCAAGGCATAGCCCATCAATATGCCTGCAGTTATATACTTGCTGTTCTCGAGGGCGGAATTGTTTGGTTCCATTTGGATGGAAGTATCCTCAAAAAACAGATACATCACAGAGTCTAATGCAAAAACAATAAACCCAAAGATAATGACCACGCGCCAGAGTGTTCCCCAAATCCCATAGCCAAACAACTGCTTGTAGGCGATAACATAATAAATCAGAAGTGCTGCCCAGGAGACATAGAAATAAACCGTGTAGTTAATCAGCAGGAAGGGCAGCAATATGATGAACGACAATACCAGATTAAGTACACATAAAAAAACCTGGATGAAAAAGCCTTGAGGCAATGTGTGACGGGTGTGAAGAGGCGCATAGCGGAACAAGACCCATGTGGGCAGAATGCCCAGAATCGCTATGAGAAAATAGGTCCAGGCAAAATGTGTCCTGTTCCAGTTGTCAAAACCCTCAGTGGTTTGACCTCCATACACATCAAAGGTGCTGCCAAACAATAGAGGCAAGAACCAGTAAATTAAAAGCGCAATGATCACCGAGACGAAAAACAGCATCTTCACGGGCGGGAAACTCACCTGGCGCTTGCCGCTGATGTAATCGCTAATCAAATAGCCGGGACGCATCAGCAGTCGCCAAACCGTTCGGGGCAGGGAACGTGAGCCTAAACCCCAGATGTCCATGAAACTCTGCCTGACGCTGCGCCAGTCGATAAGGCCTTCGCCCGCCTTCTGTGAGCAGTAAGGGCAATAGTTGCCTATGAAGTCATGCCCGCAGTTTTGGCAATGCTGCATTTCATCGCTGGCAAACTCAAAGTCTGATGACCAGTGGTTGAGACGCTCTTGGTACTCTGTTGTTTGTGCTTGATCCATTGTGGTTTGTCGTTTGAATTGTGCAAAAATAACTATTATTTTACGATTCAATGCAATTAAAGCTCAAAAAACCAAACTAAGAGATGCACTTCCGGCCTTTGCAGGTGAAGAGAAGGTTTATTTCTTCCCGGATGAAAGATGGTTTATTTCATAATTTTGCGGAGATTATTTGCATAATCCAATATTCTTTTGGACATTTGCAAGCAAATTTAACGACCCGCATAAACCGTTATCGGTTAATGCTTGTACCCGAAGCAGTTATCATGGCGACAGACAACAACGACAAATCTCAAAACAAGAATAAAGTGGTCAAACAGGCCGATTTGACCGAGGTGCTCGAAGTGGCCTCAAAAGCTGGTCACATCCTCTTGGAGAATGGTGCTGAAATATCGCGTGTTGAGGACATTATGAGCCGCATAGCCTCGCACTTTGGCGTGGATTCGGGCAACTTCTTTGTCCTTTCCAATGGCATCTTCACCACTGGTCATGCCAATAAGGTTTCCAAGTCGGGCGGACAGGCTTCAACCTATGCCAATGTTGAATTCATCCCCATCAGGGGCATTCAGCTGTCGAAGGTGGTGGCAGTGAACCGCCTGAGCTACGATATTTCTAACAACAGGATAGGACTTGCCGAGGCACGCGAAAGGCTCGAACACATTGCATCGGCAGCGCCAAAGCCTTTCTGGGAGCAGATTCTGGGTTCAGGATTCGGTGCGGCTGGTTTTTGCGCTGTGTTTGGCGGCGGATGGAGCGACTGCGCCGCTGCGCTTGTGGTGGGACTGCTGCTCTATGTGTTTGTTTTGGGGGTGAGTGGCCGTTACCTATCCAAGATTGTAGGTGGCATCTGCAATGCGATGGTGGCCACGCTGCTGTGCATCCTTTTCTGGCTTGCAGGATTTGGCGAAAGCCTTGCCAATGTGATTATCGGAGCCATTATGCCGCTGATTCCGGGTGTGCCGTTCGTTAACGGTGTCCGCGACCTGGCCAACTCCGACTATATTGCCGGTTTCACGCGACTCACCGATGCCATGCTCGGTTTCTTCTGCATTGCTGTGGGCGTGTCGCTTACTTTTATCCTCGACAGTTCTTTACATGGCGCCATGATGAGCCTCACCATGATGGTGAATCCGCAAACCGCCAGTCTGCCGTTGCAGGCACTGGCAGCATTTATAGGCACAGCGGCATTCGCTCTGCTCTTCGGCATCGACCGCGAGCATTATGTGCCCGCAGGGGTGATTGGGGCCATCGGGTGGGTTCTATATCTGATATTGGTGCGCTACTGCGATGCATCGCCCGTGACGGCCACACTTGCCGCCTCCACACTGGTGTGCATCTTGTCGCGCATGGCTGCCATCCCCTTCCGCATCCCGGCACAGGGTTTTCTGCTTTGCGGCATTTTCCCATTGGTTCCCGGAGCCGGTATTTTCTGGTTTACCTATTACCTGACCGATTCGCAGTTCGATCTATCGATGCACAGCGGCTGGATGGCGAGCAAAATAGCCATTGCTATTGTTCTGGGCATCATCATAGCCATGGAACTGCCCCAGCGCATTTTCTCGCACAACCACCGCACCCACTAAAAGGTCCGATTCACATTCTGTCGTCCCGACGGGACTAAATGCGGGACACACTTAATTGACAGGGGTTGCGCCTGCGGCTTCACCCCCTGCCTAAATTCTTGACAGTCCTAACGGACTTTATTTCCAGAAACTAATGGTATTTACTTGTAGAGGAAGCGCTTGATGCTCATCTTGGGCGTTTTCTCGAAGGGGGCATCCATTAACTCCACTTTGGAGATCTTGCTGTAGACCGGCAGGGATTTATTGGCCTCGTCGCGGATGGTTGCGGGAATCACCTGTTTTGTGATATCGTCGATGTCTTCGGGAATCTCGGGATAGACAAGCGCCACGATTTTCCCGCCACGGTCAACGACAAGACATTCGCTCACATACTGGCAGCTCATCAAGACGGCCTCCACTTCCTCGGGATAGATATTCTGGCCCGATGAACTCAGAATCATCGACTTGATGCGACCACGAATGAAAATGTTGTTGGCCTCATCAATTACACCCAGGTCGCCGGTGCGGAACCATCCATCCTTGGTAAATGCCGCTGCGGTGGCTTCGGGATTCTTGTAATAGCCTATGGTCAGGTTGCGTCCGCGCGCCTGAATTTCACCTGGTTTGTTGACAGGGTCATCAGAGTCGATGCGCAGCTCATGAACGGGTTTGCCGCACGAACCTGGCACAAACCTTGTCCACCATTCATAGCCCAGCAGCGGGCAGGCTTCGGTCATGCCATAGCCCACCGTGTAAGGCAGGTGCATTTTTTTGAAGCATTTTTCAGCCTCGGGATTGAGCGCAGCACCACCCATGATGAAGCAGCGCACTTGCCCTCCAAAGACGGCCATAATGGTTTTGCAGATGGTTTTGTATATCACTTTTTTCATGCCTGGCACGGCAAGCAGCATTCTTCTCTTCTTCAGGGCCGGTTTAATGGAATTGTTATAGATTTTTTCCATCACCAGCGGCACGGTGACCACCATGTAGGGCTTCACGCTGCGCATGGCTTTAAGCAGTGTGGTGGGCGACGGGGTCTTGCCTAAGAAATATACTGTAACACCATCAACATTGGGATGGATAAACTCGATGGCCAGACCGTACATGTGCGCCAGAGGCAGCATCGAAACAATGGTCTCGCCAGGACGGTTCGGGAACTGTGTGTTGGCAAAGTCGTCGGTATCGGCCATAGCGCCATAGGTGAGCATCACGCCTTTGGGATTGCCCGTGGTGCCCGATGTGTAGTTGATGATAGCCAGGTCCTTCAAATTGTCGGTGAAATATGACACATGCTCTGGTTTCATGCCATCAGGATACTGCTCGGCAAAAGCGTTCTTGCGATTCTCCCAGGCGTCGGCCACATCCTTATCTCGCTTCCAGAGCAAACTTCCGTTCTTTACATTGACGGCAGCCTTGAGCGCAGGCATGTCGTCGGGATTCAGTTTCGTCCAGATGTCGTCGTCCACAAAAAGCACGACGCTGTCGGAATGGTTGGTGAGATTTGAAACATTGCTTGGGTGAAAGTCGGCCAGCAGCGGCACAGCTACGCGGCCATTAGCATTGATGCCCCAGAAGGTCATCGCCCACCGGGCGGAGTTGCGGGCACAGATGGCTATTTTATCGCCCTTGCCTATAGCTGCGGCTGTAAAAAAGAGTTTGAACTGTTCGACGTTTTTTGCCAAATCTGCATAGGTAAACGAGTCGCCCTCGTAGTCGCAGAGCGCCTTCAGATTCCAATGCTCTCTGATGGTCTCCTGCAGTTTTTCCAGATAGTGTTTCATCGGTTTCGCTAATTACAATACAACTAATTATCACAAAGGTACAACTTTTTTTCAAAAAATCCCTATTACCTCCCACTCTTTTTTATCTCACCCCTTTTCAGCTCCCACAAATACCTCTGCCCATAAAGATGAAGACATTATAGACTGTCACTACTAAGAACTCAGGAGTTTTTTCAAAAGTTTTCCGGTTTTTTTGGGGTTTATTTGGGGAAGAGGGTATTAATTTTTGAGATTTTTCTTGTAATTTTACGGGGTGAGACTACAATAATAACGGTTGCTTATGACATTCATTGATTTAAAACGATTTAAACTAATAAGTTTGGCAGGACTATGTGGACTTGTGGTGGCCTTGGCGGGATGCCGGACGCAGCAGGACGGCGCACTCACGATGCCCCAAGGCGAGTTTACCTACAATTTGCCGTGCCGAGTGGTGAACATTCATACTGAAAAACCAGGAAAGGCTGTGCTCTTCCTGTGGCTGCATGGCGGTGTTCACGACCGCTCCAAGCACGACCTTCTGACCAAAAATCATCTGGACCTGTGCGCTGCCGACGACTCGATTGTCAATTACCTCGACCGTCACGACATCAAAGCGATTGCGCTGTTCCCCATTTGCCATAAAGCCTGGGTGCCCGAGTGCGTGGCATGGAAAGACTGCGCCATAGAGGTGAGGCACATGATTGACGACTATGTGAACAAGGGACTCGTTGACCCTGAGCGCATTTATCTGGCGGGGTCATCTGACGGAGGCGTGGGTGCATGGGACTATGCTGCCGAGATGGGCGATGTGTTTGCCGCCGCCATCTCCATGTCGTGCGATGAGCCGCGAATGTCGGCAATGCCCGTGTATTTCTTTGGTACAAAGAGCGAAAGCGACTGCACGGCTCAAGTGGATTCACTCAAGCAACTGGGCTGCAATGTATATTACAAGTATAGCCCGCAATACAGGCATGGAGGTGATGCCGCCGAGTGCACCGAAGCGTTGCTGAAGCACTTCTTCTCCAACACATTGCACCGTCGGCACAACCTGCCACAGGAGTTCAAATAAGAGAATCAGTTTTTATGAAAGAGATGAGCTCTCGTGGCTCACAGATATTTCTTGTGCATCTTGCTCAGTTTGGGGCTTGATGCGTTTGATGCGCCACCCTATGGCAGCGATGAGCAGGGTCATGCAGGGGCAGAGCAGGTTGAAGAAGCAATAAGGCAGATAAGTGAGCGTGGGCACACCCAGCACAGTGGCCTGCGTCATACCGCAGGTATTCCATGGCACAAGCACCGAGGTAACGGTAGCGGCATCCTCTGTAGTGCGGCTGAGCAAGCGTTGTTCGTAGCCCTGCTTGTTATATACATCACTGAACATATCGGCGGTGAGCACGATGCTGATATACTGGTCGCCAGTAGTGAGATTAAGGAAAATACCTGACACTACGGTTGAAGCAACTGTGCTGAAACGGGTACGCACAAACCTGATGATGCAGCGTGTGATGCTTTCAAGCATACGGCTTGCTATCATCACAGCACCAAAACAGATGGCGCAGATAATGAGCCAGATGGTGTTGAGCATGCCCGCCATGCCTCCTGTCGACACCAAATCGTTGAGCGCCGGGAAACCCGTGTCGATGGCAGTGGCGCCATAGAAGGTAATGGCAAGACCCTTGGTGACAGCCGCCACCGAGGTGAGGGTGGGATCGTCGGCAATGGTGGTGAGTATGTGCGGTTGCAGGATAAGCGCCATGATGCCCGCCATAATCGAAGAGACAAAGAGTACGATGAGCGAGGGCACTCGGCGCGCAATGAGCACACCGGTGAGCACCGGTACGAGCAACGTCCACAACGATATGTTGAAGGTGGATTCCAATCCAGAGGTATATTGGTCGACATTGATGGCAGCATTGGAGTTATGCCCCAGTCCGGCAATCAAGAAGATGACCAGCGAGATGAGCAGCGCCGGTACCGTGGTGTGCATCATATAGCGGATGTGCACAAAGATGTCGACACGCGTTGTGGACGATGCCAAGATAGTGGTGTCGCTCAAGGGCGACATCTTGTCGCCGAAGTAGGCTCCCGAGATAATGGCACCGGCCGTCCAGGCTTGCGAAATGCCCAGAGCGTCGCCCACACCCAGCAGTGCCACACCGATGGTGGCGATGGTGGTCCACGAACTGCCCGAAAGCAGCGAAATCAATGAACATATAATGCATGCGGTGACCAGGAAGAACTGCGGCGAGAGAATCTGCACGCCGTAGTAGATGAGCGTGGGCACCACACCACTAATCATCCACGAGCCGGCAAGCATACCCACCGAGAGCAAGATGAGCAGGGTGACAAAGATGCCACTCATGGTTTTTGCCATCTGTTTCTCGAACGCCTTCCACGACACGCGATAGAAAATCATAGAAATGAGCACGCACACCGCCATGGCTATGATGAGCGAAATCTGACTGCCGCCACTCAGCGAATCACTGCCGAAGAGGGTGATGGAGATAGCCAGCAGGGCAATGAGTATCACCACTGGAATGATGGCTACAAGCGGATGAGGAATCTTATTTTCGGTCATAGCAACAGGGGCATGTGAATGATTTCGGGTGTAAACTTACGAAAAAAATGCGAGACGACACTCAAATGCGTCAGAATTTGCTCTTGAAGGATGCAATATCCCTTGCCGTGGCAATGAGAGCACGGAAGTAGGCCAAGCCCTCTTCAAACGACATGAAACTGTCTACCCTATCCCCACCTTCGAGGTTCATGCGCACGGCCTCTTCGGGGTGGAACTGTACACCCAGAGCAAAGCTCACATCAGTGCGCTCTATGGCTTCAATCACATCGATGCCGTCGGTTTCAGTGATACCTGTCACCTTGAGCGGTGTGCCTGTTATATCACCACATGCCTGATGGTGCCATGAGGGCACATTGCGGATAATTGGAGCTCCAGCAATTTTAGAGAGGATAGAAGGTGCGTCGGTCACAGTCACATCGTGGGGCGTGTAGTGTCGCTCTCCATGCTCATCGCGCTGCATGCGGTGCATATAGTGGTAGTCTTTGCCTTGCTCGGCAAAGTATTGGCCGAGATCCTGAATGAGGGGCGCACCCGACACCACAGCCAGCATCTGCATGCCGCGGCACAGGCCAAGAACCGGAATATCGTGGTCAAGGCAGTAAGCCATGGTAAGATACTCTGAAATGTCGCGCTCGGCATTACAGTTATTGTCTTCTTCTATCCCATGCCAAGGTTGAGGCTGCGCAAAAAGCGTGGGGCTGATGTCGCCGCCTCCCAGGAAAACCACGGCATCTATGCCTTGCAACGCCTCGCTCGCCTGAGAATCGGCATAGGTGTTGGTTTTCACCCAGTCGGCCAGGTCTTGGCGCAGCACCCCATTCTCGTCGGTCGCCTCTGCTGCAAGCCGCCCGTCACTATCATAATCGAGCGCTGAAGCACGCAGTTGAGGCAGGATGACAGCGGTCGCACCAGCAACCTCGATGGAGCGCACCACACGGTCGTAACTGGCGGGATCGGGTTGCCAGGCAATGCCTACTGTTACATGATGGACGAGCCTTGCCTGCGCGCTGAAAGCACATGTCAGGATACACACGATGGCGAGAAATTTCACCTTGAAGATGAATGACTTTGGTTTCATGCTGATAATGGTTGTTAAGTTTCAAGTGCAAACTTACGAAAAAAAAGCGATAAAAAACCACTATGTGGCAAGACACACTACCCTTTTCAAGCAAAATGTTTGAAATCCGAGCCTTGAATTTAGGTAGAAAGGATTATTTTGCGTAAATTTGAGAATTCAATCAAAACGACATAAGCCGATGAAATTCTATATCGTTGATGCGTTCACGAGCGAACCCTTTGGCGGGAATCCCGCTGGTGTGGTGCTGCTGGAATGTGGTGACTTCCCAAGCGATGAGCTGATGCAACAAGTGGCGGCCGAGTTGCGCTACTCCGAAACGGCGTTTGTGTGCTGCGAGGGAAACTCGACTTTCACGCTGCGCTACTTCACGCCTTGTGGCGAGGTGGACCTGTGCGGCCACGCTACCATTGCCAGCTTTGGGGTGCTGTTGCACGAGGGCGTGGTGAACGAAGGGGAAACATGCCTCATCCACACGCTTGCAGGCGACCTGCAGGTGGTGGTAGGCGAACAGGTGATGATGCAAATGGCAATCCCCACCCTACTGCCCACAATAGTTGACGCCGAGCGGCTGCACCGCATCATGGGCAGCGACATCCAGCAGTGGCCATCGTTGCCCATCGAAATCATTAGCACGGGCCTACCCGACATCATGCTGCCCGTGGCAAACCTTGATGCCCTTCATGCGCTGCAACCTGATATGGATGCTTTGGCCATGATAAGTCAGGAACTGGATGTGGTAGGTGTTCACGCCTTTGCCTTGAGTGATGACGGCTACACGGCACACACACGCAACTTTGCGCCGCGCTACGGCATTCCCGAGGAGTCGGCCACCGGCACGGCAAGCGGTGCCCTCGCCCACTATCTGCTTCGCCAAAGATTGGTAACCGCACCAGGCACCTGCCGTTTTATGCAAGGCGAGGCCATGAACCGCCCCTCGGTGATTGTGACGCAGCTGCATGCCGACGGCTCCATTATGGTGGGTGGCAACAGCCGCATTATTGCCCGCGGCAACCTACTGCTATAAGTATTGCTTTTGCAACTTTTTGCCTTACTCTGCTTTGTTTTCAAAAAAATCTCGTATATTTGTGCAAGATTAATAACGAAATACTTAACTAATTATGAAAATACTTAAAACCATCTTTGCTCTGCTCGTGTTAGCCATTGCAGTTCCGGCTACGTATGCCATCGATGTGACCCCTATGGTCAAGGAAACCAACAACATCACCGACCTTGACGAGGAAATCGAGGCGCAGGAAGCCATCATGAAGGAAAAACAGGACTCTATCAACGACCTGAAAGAGCGCATCAAGCTGCTGCAAGCCCGCGTTGACAGTCTGAACAAACTCGTGAAAGATGCCAAGAAGGACATTTCCGACCTGGAGAAACTCAAAAAAGGCCACGAGAAGGACATCAAGTATTATACCAAAGCGCGTGAACTCACCTACGAGCGTCGTGATCAGCTTGTATTTGACCAGAATATCAAGGATGTGCTGCAGCAGCCTTACGACAAGGATGATTGCGTAGCAGCCCTGGCGCACTTCGACAAGATGGAGACCAAGGAAATCATCAAATACAAGGAACTGGTGGAGAATTACGGCAAATACACCCAGAATCTGCGGGAATTCCTCGAGAAGAAACGCAAGGATTTTGCCAAGGAGAACTGGACTGTGCAGACCAGCGACTCAGAACTGGTGAAGAAATTCCACAAAGACCTCAAAGGCACGAAATACTGGAAGATATACGACAAGCGCACCAGCAAGCCCTATCGTTCGATTAGCTATCTCGACAATGTGATGGACAGCATCATTGTGCTCGAGCGCCAAGGCTTCAACAACGACAAGGCCTACGACCGCGTCATTGACATGCTCTACGGCGTCAACTGATAGCACACCTTTTCGCCGACCTCAACGTCAGCGTCACCGTCCGCCCCCACCACATTCGTATGTGCGTAATGTCGCTACTTAAGAATCGAAGAAATTATAGGCACCCCTTTTTTCTTAAATTCTCATAGTATAGTGCTGATTATCAGTGTAATATAAACCAAATGCCAAATAAGCACGATTTGTCATGCTTATTTGGCATTGTTTTATAGTCCAGTCTTTATAAATCCATTTGTACGATACTTTTACAGCTAAATTTTTCTGTCAATTTGTTCTCGATATACAGACATTCCCTTTTCATTTACGAGATTTCCAGCATGCTGTTTGGTTATCTCAAGATTTTTACGGAACTTTGTAACTAAGTCGTGCATGTCAATGTTTTTGTGATTACCATGTCTGCAACCACCAGATGATTAAGAATCAATGACATGTACAACTCATAATCATTCATCCAACTGGTTAACACATAATTAAAACTACTATTATGAATACTACCATCGTTTCGTTGTTCCGTCGTCAGGCGAAAGAGACGCCTGATCACATAGCAGTAGTCTATAAAGAAAAGAAATATACCTATGCAGAGGTGGACGATATCAGCGACCGCATAGCCAGCTATATCGCCTCAAAGGGCTTGAAAGAAGAAGATGTGGTGTCAGTACTGATTCCCCGCTGCGAATGGATGGCTATAGCCTCCCTTGGTGTATTGAAGGCAGGCTGTGCTTATCAGCCGCTGGATCCCAGTTATCCTAAGGAGCGCCTGAACTTCATGATGCAGGATTCCAGTGCCAAGCTGCTGATTGCCGACGAGGAACTGCGGCCCATTGTGGATGAATATCAGGGCGAGGTACTACTGACCCATCAATTGCCCATGTTGCCACAGATGCCTGCCCCCGTGGTGGATATCAACTCCCATCAGCTGTTTATCCTGCTCTACACCTCTGGTTCAACAGGTGTGCCCAAGGGCTGTATGCTGGAACACAGGAACATAGCGACATTCTGCGACTGGTATCGCCGCTACTATGACCTGCAACCTGGCGACCATGTGGCTGCCTACGCCAGTTATGGCTTTGATGCCTGTATGATGGACATGTATCCTGCCCTGACTACAGGTGCTACGGTATATATCATCCCTGAGGAGATTCGCCTCGACCTGATAGCCTTGAACAACTATTTTGAGGCCAATCACATCACCCATGCCTTTATGACCACGCAGGTGGGCTGTCAGTTTGCCGAGATGGACAACCACTCGCTCAAGCATCTCTCCGTGGGCGGCGAGAGCTTCATTCCCGTGGAGCCACCTACCCATTTCCAGTTGCACAATGGTTACGGTCCTACCGAGTGCACGATTTTCTCAACGATATACCCCATCCGCCAGTACGAGAAGAATGCGCCTATTGGCAAGCCGCTCGATTCCTTCCGGCTCTATGTGGTGGACCAGCAAGGGCAACTGGTGGAGAACGGACAAGAAGGCGAACTGTGGATCAGTGGTCCTCAGGTGGGGCGTGGATATCTGAACCGCCCTGAAGAGAATGCCAAGGCATTTACACCCAATCCCTTCTGCCAAGAGTCTGACTACGATCGTGTTTACCATACTGGTGACATCGTACGCTGGCTGCCTGATGGCAACCTGCAATTCATAGGGCGCCGTGACGGACAAGTGAAGATTCGCGGCTTCCGCATCGAGATGCGCGAGGTAGAAGGTGTTATCAAAGAGTTTCCCGGCATCAAAGATGTCACCGTCCAGGCCTTTGATGAAGACGGCGGAGGGAAATACATTGCAGCCTATATTGTGAGTGATGAGCAGATAGACATCGAGGCACTGAACAACTTTATCCTGGAACGCAAACCTCCCTACATGGTGCCTGCCGCGACCATGCAGATAGAGCGCATTCCGCTGAACCAGAACCAGAAGGTAGATAAGCGGGCTTTGCCTAAGCCGAGCAAAGAGGCAAGAAGTCAGATGGCTGAAGTCAGAAAACCCGAAAACGAGCTACAGAGCGAATTGGTAGAGATGGTAGGAAAAATCATCCACAACACGGAGTTCGGCATCGATACACCGCTTCGCTATGTGGGCTTGACTTCCATTTCAGCTATCCGTTTGGCGGCTACGGCTTATAAGCAATATGGCGTAGCGCTCGATGCCAGAAACCTGGTCAAAGAGGCGACTATTCTGATGATAGAAGAAGCCATTAAGGGTACAGTTTCCACTACTCAGGAGACGGTAGATGAATTGACTGTGGCACCGCTTTCTTTCTCTCAAACAGGTGTTTATATCGACTGCGTCAATAATCCCGAAGACACCCAGTACAATATTCCCTGGGTACTCGGTTTTCCTGCCGATATGGATACAGAGCAGCTTCGCAAAGCCGTGCTGACAGTTTTAGAGGCACACAAGCACATCTTTGTGCACTTTGAGGCAGAGGGCGACGACATTGTGCAACGCTATGCCCCCGTTGATATCGATATTCCCGTATTGTCCCTTTCTGATGAACAGCTCACAGAGCATAAGAAGGCCTTTGTGCGCCCGTTTGATTTGAACAAGGATGTGCTCTGCCGAATGGAGATTGCCAAGACAGAAAGCGGAGTTTACCTGCTTTTGGATATCCATCATCTGGTATTCGACGGCAGTTCGCTTGACCTGTTTATCATCCAGCTTTGTAATGTGTTGGAGGGCAAGGATGTGGAGAAGGAGGCCTATACCCATTTGAATCACGCTGCCGACGAACAGAAAGAATCCATTGAGGCACATAAGGCTTACTATGATAACTTGTTGGGTTCGTGCGAGGGAGCCACAGAGTTGCCATCTGACCTGACGACACCTCATGAGTGCGAGAAATCATCAGAATGGTACCGCCCCATCGACCTGGAGGCCATTGAGCAGTTCTGCCGGGAACATCCCGTAACTCCGGCACACCTGACCCTGGCTGCGACTCTATTAGTCTTTGCCCGCTTCACTGGCAACGACGACCTGTATATCAGCACCGTTTCCAGCGGTCGTTCCAATATCCGCATTCAGAACACCTTCGGTATGTTCGTCAATACAATCCCGCTCGCTGTCAAACTCTCTGACGGGAGTGTAATGGACTTTATCAGGAATGTGAGCGAACGCTTCGACGAGACCATGCGACATGAGCAATATCCCTTTGCCCGTATTGCCGCCGACTATGGCTATACACCAGAACTGGCCTTTGCCTATCAGCTGGGAATGGTAACCCGCTATATGCAGAACGGACAAGAGGTGAGCGTAGAAAGCTTAGAGGCAGGTGCTCCTAAGTTCCGGCTGATAGTACGCTTGGAGATTCACAACGGTCAGCCCTGCATCGTGACGGAATATGACAACGGCCAGTACAGCGAATCATTAGTGGCCCAACTCACCGAGTCGATTGCCAATGTGCTGAAGACCTTCATCAACCAGCCACAGGCTCGACTTTATGACATATCGCTTCTTTCTGTAGAGCAGACGCGCTTGCTGGATTCCTTCAACCAGAACGAAGTGCCTTACGATGACACGCAAACCGTTGTCTCGCTATTCAGGCGCCAGGCAAAAGAGACACCCGATAACATCGCTGTGGTTTATAAAGATACCAGGCTGACTTACCGTGAGATTGATGAGTTGAGTGACCGAATCGCCAGTTTTATTGCCTCGAAGGGCTTAGGACTTGAAGATGTGGTCTCTGTCTTGATTCCGCGTAGCGAATGGATGCCTATTGCGTCATTAGGCGTTATTAAGGCAGGCTGTGCCTATCAGCCATTAGACCCCACCTATCCGAAAGAGCGCCTGAACTTCATGATGCAGGATGCGGGAGCAAAACTGCTGATTGCCGACGAGGAACTGCGACCCATTGTGGACGAATATCAGGGCGAAGTGTTACTGACAAAGGACCTTAAAAACATAGAATTAACTACACATCCACAGGTTGAGGTTGCCCCCGATAACTTGTTTATCCTTCTCTATACCTCTGGTTCGACAGGCACGCCCAAGGGTTGTCAGCTGACGCACAGTAATCTCGTGGCCTTTATCCATTGGTATCATCGCTATTTCGACCTGCAGGAAACCGATAAGGTTACTGCTTATGCGTCGTATGGTTTCGACGCTAACATGTTCGACACATATCCTGCTCTGACGCGTGGAGCTACCGTGTATATCATTCCAGAGGAACTGCGTTTGGATTTGATAGCCCTGAACGAGTATTTCGAGCGTGAACACATCACCAATGCCTTTATGACGACACAGGTGGCGTATCAGTTTGCGACCACCATCGAAAACCATTCGTTAAAACACTTCACCACAGGCGGAGAGAAACTTGCCTCGCTTGAACCTGCAAAGGGTTATAAGCTGCATAATGCCTATGGACCTACTGAAACCACCATTCTCGAGACCTGCTATCAAGTGGATCAGAAGATGAAGAACATTCCCATTGGTAAAGCAATCGATAACATGCACCTGTATGTTGTAGATTCACAAGGTCATCGCTTGCCGGCAGGTGCTGTGGGCGAGTTATGGGCCAGTGGGCCGCAGGTGGG
>JAFZSO010000024.1 GCA_017619355.1 Muribaculaceae bacterium | reverse complement strand
CTCAATCAGACTATAGCCCAAATCTTCTTCGACTTCACTCTTGTCGGACACTGCATCGCCTGATGGCGTGCTTCGATTCTTTGTCCAGACTCTAAAGACTTGAAAAGGGGGACGGGCAAGTATCTTTGCGTCGGCATGGCTCAAAGCCTGCCTGCCGGCTGAATTGCCTCGCCCCCACGGCCACAATCTCCAGCAAAACTACAAAATTGCAACCGCATGTCCTAAAACTCACGTTGGACATTTAGAACATTATCTACAATCTGGTGCAAAGGTAAGAGCGGCTGACGCGGTTTTCCAATGCGAATTTACGAATTTAGCTAATTGCGCTAACGAGGGGGTGTTACTCTCGCAAAAAGCACAAAAAGGAGCCCCGAAAAGTGTTCTGCAAAATATTTTTTTGGGAAAAAGTCAAAAAAATTTTGCAAACAATAGAAAAATAGTTACTTTTGCATAGTGTTTCACAATTAAACCCTATTATTATGACGAAGAAAGTTAAAACAGTAATTGAACTTTTGGAAGCTAATGGGTGGAAACACAAACGCACGAAAGGCGATCATCGAATATATTGGAAGGAGGGCGAACGAAGACCAGTCGTTGTCCCTGGCCATTTAAACGATGATTTGCCCGAGGGTACCTGGAGATCAATCAAACGGCAAGCAAAGCTGAAAGATTGATTCCACCTATAAGCTTGTAGGGTGGCTACAGCGCCACCCTGCTTATAGGGAAATTTATTACAAAAGCATTTATAACAAAACAAAATAACTAAATAATTACAATTATGGCAGACTTAACCGTTATCATCGAACAAACGGAGAACAACTATGCCGCCTATATTCAGGACATTGACGGCATAGTCACAACTGGTCAATCTGTTGACGAGATTAAGAGCAACATGGTTGAAGCCATTGAAGCCTATATTGAAACTTGTAAGGAATTGGGGCTTGAAATTCCAGAGCAATTACTTGATGACTACAACCTGACTTTCAAGATGGACACAAAGTGCGTCCTTGCGTTCTACTATGGCATCTTTACTAAAGCCGGGCTTGCACGACTCACGGGCATTAATCAAAAACAACTTTGGCATTATGCTTCTGGCACTTCCAACCCTCGTACTGCCCAGAAGGTTAAAATCGAAAACGCATTACACCGATTAGGTGAAGAGCTCTTGTCAATCCACCTCTAAGAAACCCTACTAAGCTTATAGACTTTATCTGAAACCACGGTCAATTAAGGCCGTGGTTTTTTGGGGGATGGATGGGATGGGTGAAGCATGTGGGAAAGGTGGGAAAAATGAGTTTTATTTGGGTGGGAGATGATGGTTATTAGTTGAATCATAGGCGGTTATAAATATATCCTCCAGTGATTGCTTCGTACCGAATTCGTTATTTATTGTACCGAAGTCGTTGTTTTTCGTACTGCGTTCGTTATTTATTGTACCGAATTGGGTCGAGTTTCAATGCCTGCGGCACCGTCCACCGTGCTACGCACGACTTAGACTTTGAAATCTCCCCGAGCCCTTCGGGGTTCGTTGTTTTTTGTACCGCATCCGTTGGGTTTCATACTGCTTTCGTCAGGTTCATCCCAGTCTAAGTCGTCGGTGGTGGCGAATCGGTTGAGATGACAAGAAAGCTTCAAGGGGATGCCCATGTACTCGTTGATGTCCCATCGTGAGCAATTGATGACACGCCATCGGCCTCCACGCACTTTGCCTTCGTGCTGAATGAGGCGCAGATATTTGAGCACATAGATGTGCCTAATGACAGTTGAGCGTGCCAACTGCAATTGTTTTGCGATTTCAGAGATGGAGATGTAGCCGTTGTGCTTGATGATGGTACGGATGATGGCGGCGCGAGTGCGGTTTCCGTCGATGAGCCGTGCGATAGATGCATGGTGGGTTTTGGGTAGTGTCTTCATGGTTTTCTTTTTATTAAAGGTTCATATGCGGGGGCGAAGATAAGGGATGAGGGATGGCCGCGCTATGTTAATTGCACAGATTGGATTAGGGATTAGAGAGGTTTCTAAGGAGTTGAGGAGAAGGGAGATTTCCATGCAACTACGCTACAATAATCTCACAAAGCTGGCGGCACACAAAGCCGCTGACGCGGTTATTTTTCAATGAGGACGAGGAGTTATAATTTCAAAAAGTTGCACCTCCCGGTGTCGAAAAGCCGCGCGATGAAGCGCGCGGGATATCTGTTTTAGACAGAAGAACAAAACGGACATAGAGCTTGACGGCGGGGGGGGAGATTATTTCCAAGGCACAGGCTAGATAAACTGCTCCCGCTCGGCAATTAGTGAACAAGTTCACATTGCTCTCGCTTACTCGCAGTTTTCGCAATACAGGGACATTTTAATGTGAGAGAAGAAAAAAGGGAGGGAAACACCACATTATTAAATAGATTTTCGTAAATTTGCAAATTATGTTTAACGCTAAATAACATCATTAACTCGACCGGAATTATCATGCAATACGAAGCTACATTCAATGCTATCGACAACATCTTGCGCAATGAGGCGGGATGCTCTACCGAATTAGATTATATAGAACAGACCTCATGGCTCTTGTTTCTCAAATATCTTGATGACTTAGACAAAGAGCGTGAAGACAAGGCCTTGCTCACAGGAAAAACCTATAAACCCATCCTCTCGGGCTATATGCGCTGGAGCCAGTGGGCTGCACCCAAAAAGCCCGATGGCACGCTCGACACGGTCAATGCCATGACGGGCCCCGACTTGGCCTCGTTCGTCGAGGGCAAACTGTTTCCCACCTTGGCCCAGTTCAAGGACACTGCCACCAGCGCCAAGACGCTGGAATACAAGATTGGCGAGATTTTCTCGGAACTGCGCAACAAGATTACCTCGGGCTACAACCTGCGCGAGGTAATCAACCTCATCGATCAGTTGCATTTCCAGAGTGCCGAAGACAAGCATGAGATGACCGTGCTCTATGAATCGAAGATTGCCAAGATGGGCAACGCCGGCCGCAATGGTGGCGAGTACTACACCCCGCGCCCTCTCATCCGCACCATCGTGAAGGTGGTTGACCCCAAAATAGGTGAAACGGTCTATGACCCTGCTTGCGGTTCGGCAGGCTTCTTGTGCGAGGCTTTTGCCTATATGCAGCAGCGCATCAAGAGCACCAACGATGCCAAGAGGCTGCAAGAAGACACCTTCTATGGCAAGGAGAAAAAGCCGTTGCCCTACATCATTGCCACAATGAACCTGATTTTCCACGGGCTTCAGGCGCCTAACATTATTCGAGGCAACACGCTTGCCGAGAACCTTGCCAATGTGCAGGAGCGTGACCGCAAGAATGTGATTCTTGCCAATCCGCCTTTTGGTGGCTCAGAGCGTGGCGAGGTGAAGCAGAACTTCGATATCAACACCAGCGAAACCGCCTATATGTTTATGCAGCACTTCATCAAGATGCTCAAGGTGGGCGGCAGGGCCGGCATTGTTATCAAGAACACTTTCTTGAGCAATGGCGATGCGGCGAGTTTGCGCAAACTGCTCTTGGAGCAGTGCAACCTGCACACCATACTTGACCTGCCCAGTGGCGTGTTTCAAGGTGCTGGCGTGAAGACGGTGGTGCTTTTCTTCGACAAGGGCACGCCCACCGAGAAGATATGGTATTACCAGCTCAATCCTGGCCGCAACCTGGGCAAGACCAACGCGCTCAACGAAGATGACCTTGCCGAGTTTGTGGAACTGCAGAAAACCAAGCCCGACAGCGAGAACTCGTGGACACTCGATGCCAGCACACTGGGCGAGGATTGCGACCTCTCAGTGAAAAACCCGAACAAGGTGGAGGAAGTGGATGAGCGCACGCCCCAGCAGATACTCGACCAGCTTGTGGAACTCAATGGCAAGGCTAAAGAGATACTGGAAAACCTCAAAGCCATCAACAACTAGAAACTCTAGAAAAACTAGAAATTCTAGAAGCACTAGAGAAACTAGAAAACCAGCAAAAACCAAGCTATTAACGATAAAAACCAGCATAAAACAATGGATAACAACAAAACCACTACTGCAACCATCTTGCGCAGGCAGGCCTTTTGGGAAGAGCTCTGGTTCTACCGAAAAGCCGTGGCGCTCTATTACCTTACTGTGAGGTTCACAAGCAGATTCTTGCCCACTTATGGCGACCGGACCGTTGACCAGATGGTGCAAGCCGCCCGTTCGGGCAAGCAGAATATCATAGAGGGCTCGGCCGACGGGGTGACATCTACTGAGATGGAAATCAGGTTGCTCAATGTGGCGCGCTCGAGTTTGCAGGAATTAAGGGAAGACTATGTTGATTATCTCAAGAGCCATCGTTTGCCTTTGTGGGATAAAGACAACAAGCGTTTTGAAGGCATGATACAATATTGCCGCACGCACAATGATGTGGCCGACTATGAACCATTTTTTGATGTGTGGACCGACGAGGAAATGGGCAATGTGGCTTATACCTTGTGCCGCATGTGCGACAAGATGATGACTTCTTATCTCAAAGAATTGGAAAACCAGTTTGTAACCGAAGGTGGCATTAAGGAAAGGATGACTGCTGCAAGACTGGGATATCGCAACGACACCAAGCATCAGCTCGAAGAAGCAAGGCAAGAAATCGCCAAATTGAAAAACGAGATTGCAAGACTGAATCAAATCATTGCTAAAAACAACTATGAGTAAGCAAGGATGGACATATAAGAAACTGGGAGAGGTTGTAAGATTTATGGCTGATGGAGATTGGATTGAGAGTAAAGACCAATCTAAAAACGGAATTAGGTTAATTCAAACAGGAAATATTGGTAATGGCATTTTCAAATTAAAAGAGGATAAAGCTCATTTTATAACAGAAGAGACGATGTCAAGATTAGGATGCACTGAGATATTTGAAGGTGATTGCTTAGTTTCAAGATTACCTGAACCTGTGGGTCGCGCTTGCATAATACCCAGTACTGGTCACAGAATGATTACCGCTGTTGACTGTTCAATTATAAGGTTTAAAAATGAGTACCTTTCTCGTTTTTTTATATACTATACTCAATGTTCAAAATATCTCAATTGTGTAAATGATTATATTACTGGTACAACAAGAAAAAGAATAAGCAGAAAGAACCTTGAAAAAATCCCTATTCCGGTGCCGCCGCTGGAGGAGCAGGAGCGGATTGTGGAGCGGCTGGATGCGGCGTTTGCGAAGATTGACGAGCTGAAGGCAAATGCTGAGCAGGAACTTGCGGATGCCCGTGCCCTTTTCAATGCCTCCCTCAACGAAGCCATGCAACCCAAAAAAGGCTGGGAAAAGAAACCTATTTGTGAAATTTTTAAAACTTATTCAGGAGGTACACCTATCAAATCGAACAAGTCATATTATGAAAATGGGAATATCCCATGGATTAGAAGTGGAGAAGTATGTAAACGATTTATTACAGAATGTGAATTATTTATCACTGAAGATGGATTAAAAAACTCATCAGCAAAGTTTTATCCTATTGATACAGTTCTTGTGGCCATGTATGGTGCAACGGCCGCTCAAGTTGGTATTCTAAAGTTTCCTGCTACTTCAAACCAAGCAGTCTGTGGAATATTGCCAAATAATAATTTTTTACCTGACTTTGTGTATTTTTGGTTCAAGCATATAGAAAAACAACTAGCATCGCAAGCTCAAGGTGGAGCACAACCAAATATATCACAAGAGAAAATAAAAAAAGTTTTAATCCCTTTTATTCCTATTGCTGAGCAGGAAGCTATAGTTGAGCGATTGGACAAGCTGTCGGCTCAAGTGCGTGAGATGGAGGAGATACACAAGCAGACAATAGCGGAGTGCGATGCACTGAAACAAGCATTATTACGAGAAACCTTTGAATAACCCGCAATATGGACGAGACCGCAACAAGAAGAAAAAAGATAGACCCAAAATTCTATGAAGTGGGTTGGGAGCAAGTGCCTCAAAGCGAGATACTGACCGAGCAACGAGCCTATGAGATTGCTCCCGGCCAGGTGTCGGCCATCGCCCAGAACCGTCACCCCAAGAAGGCCGACTATGTGCTGGAATACAAGAAAAAGAAGTTGGCAGTGATTGAGGCCAAAAGTGACGAAAAATCGGTATTTGAAGGTATTCCTCAGGCTAAACATTATGCCGAGTTGCTGCGTCTGCGTTTTGCCTATGCCACCAACGGCGACGAGATATGGCAGATAGATATGGGCGTGAAAGACGCACAAGGCAATTACCTGATCCCGTCGACCGAAGGCCCCGTAGACAAGTTCCCGTCGCCTCAGGAACTGTGGCAGATGACCTACCCCGACAAGAACGAATGGCGCGACAAGTTCAACCTGTGTCAGCTGAACCGTGGTGGAGGTCGTGAGCCTCGCTATTATCAGGAGATTGCCATCGACTCGGTGCTGACGGCTATCGCCAACGACCAGAAACGCATCTTGCTCACCATGGCAACAGGAACCGGCAAGACCTATACTGCCTTCCAGATTTGCTGGAAACTGTATGAAACCAACTGGAACACGCGTGGCACCGACCAGAAACCCCGCATCCTGTTCCTTGCCGACCGCAACATTCTTGCCAATCAGGCGAAAAACGACTTTGAGCAGTTCAGCGAGGACTCTATGGAGCGCATCACCGCCGAGCGGCTCAACAAGAAGAGCGGGAAAGATGCTCTGAACGGCAAGTTGCCCACCGCACGGCACCTCTACTTCACCATATTCCAGACCATCATGGGCAGCCCAGCCGATAGTGATAAGCCCTATTACCAGCAATGGCCCAAGGACTTCTTCGACTTCATCATCATTGACGAGTGTCACCGTGGCGGTGCCAACGACGAGAGCGAATGGCGGCAGTTGATGGAATGGTTTGAACCTGCGGTGCAGTTGGGTTTGACCGCCACGCCTCGGCGCCAGGTGAATGCCAACACCTACAAATACTTCAACGACCCCGTTTACAGCTACTCGCTGAAGCAGGGCATTGAGGATGGTTTCTTGACGCCATTCCGTGTGAAAGTGGCAACCAGCAACATCGACACCTACACCTATGACCCTAACGACGATGTGGAGGGTGACATCGATAAAGAGAAGGTGTATGACGAGGGTGATTTCTATGCAGGCAACATTGAGATGCGTGAACGCGACGAGCATCGTGTGAAAGAACTGCTGGAGCAGATTAACCCCGATGAGAAGACCATCGTTTTCTGTGCCACACAAGTGCATGCGCTGCTTATTGCCGCAATGATTAACCAGTGGAAGAAGGTGCCCGACAGCAACTACTGCGAGCGCGTGACTGCCGATGACGGGGATGAAGGCGAGAAACAGCTGAAACTGTTCCAGAACAACGACCTGCTGCGACCCACTATCCTCACCACATCGCGAAAACTCTCCACAGGCGTCGATGCCCGCAATGTGCGCAACATTGTGCTGTTCCGTCCGGTGAACAACATTGTGGAATTCAAGCAGATTATGGGGCGTGGCACCCGCCTGTTCGACGGCAAATACTTCTTCACGCTCTATGACTATGTGGGCGCTTCGAAGAATTTCCAGGATGAGGAATGGGATGGCGACCCCTGCTGCCCGATATGCGGCTATAACCCTTGCATTTGCTCGAAAAGCATCCAGCCCTCAGGGCAGCAGTTGGGCCAAAGTGCCGGTGCGGGCAAGCAACCCGAGCCCTGCCCCGTTTGTGGACATCTGCCGTGTACTTGCCCAGGCCATGGTGGCGGGAAGAAAAACAAGGTGGTTGTGAAATTGTCGGCCCGCCGCAGTCTGTCGCTGCACACCGACTGGATGGAACGCATACAATTTGGCGATGAACTCATCACCATAGAGGAATACATCCAGCGCCTCTTCGGCAAACTGCCCGAATTTCTTGACGGCGAAGAAGACTTGCGAGAGCAGTGGGCCAATCCCAAGACCCGCCAGGAGTTGCTCGATGTGCTGGAGCGTTCGGGGTTCCAGGAAGACAAGCTGAACCTGATGCGCCGCTTCCTTGAAATGGAAGACTGCGACATGCTGGATGTGCTGAGCTATCTTGCCTATAATACCACGCCCATCGACCGCCAGCGCCGTGCCGATATCTTGCGCGAGGATATGCTCAAAAAGGTGTCGAAAGCACAGCAAGAATTTGCCAACTTTATCTTGCAGATGTATGTGCGCAATGGATTCAAGGAACTGGGCATGGAGAAATTAGAGATGCTTATTGATATGAAGTACCACACCATCAATGACGCAAAACGCAGCCTGAACATGGAGCCCAAGGAGATACGCGACTTCTTCCTGAACATGCAGCACGACCTGTATAACGGCACGGGCATCACCAGCCTGATGTCGCACGGCACCAATCCGTTTACCTACACTTTCGGCAACGACAATTCCATACCGCTTGCCGCTGAACCCGAATAAGCTGGTAGAATAATCTTGTTTCTAAAGAAATTTTTTATATCTTTGTGGGGAGAAAAAATTTGTCATACAGAAAATTAAAGAGCGTAAGACGATGGGAAAGAAAGAAGATGCAACGACGCGTGTGCAACTGTGCAAGGACGGTAAATACCGTTGGGTGCACGAGGTGAGCCTGTACAAGAACCCTGTGATACTGTTCCTGCTGCTGAAGATATTCTTCTGGGTGTGTGTGGGCATCTGGGCATTCTCGATACTGCTGCGCGGATGCGATGCGAGCGATTCGAAAGACTTCTGGGACATGGCGTTGAACGACTCGAAGTTCTTCCTGATCTTCACCGCCGGGTTCATGCTGCTGTGCCTGATCAGCTACTACATCTATGCCCTGATTATGGGCGGGAAATACTGCGTGCTGTTTGAAATGGACGAACAGGGTGTGCTGCACAAGCAGATGCCCAAACAGGCGAAGAAAGCCGAGCTCATAGGGGCCATCACGACACTGGCAGGCGTCATGAGCCGCAACATCACCACCACAGCAGTGGGCTTGAATGCAGCTGGCCGCACCGAGATGTACACCACATTTGCGAGCGTAAAAAATATAGAATCGATCCCGAAACGGAACACGATTAAGGTGAACGAGACGCTGAACCACAATCAGGTGTATGTGTCGGCTGCCGACCACGACTTTGTGCTGCGCTACATCCTGGACCATGTGCCGCTGAAGGCGCGCGACAAGTTTATGGGCAAGAACGGCTGCCCACCACCGCTGCCCCCGAGATAAAAAGGCTATTTAATCAGACTATTAATGACAATTGAAATGACAATTATTGATTGATGACAATTGCTTCTCTGATTGAGATGAAAAAGTTACATATTATCACACCTGTAAAAGACTCTATCGACACGACTATAGACACCATCAATGCTATTGTCGCCTCTGAAATATCCATCCCATTTGTTTACACGATATATAACGATTTCTCGACCGATGAGAATACGGCTCGACTGAGGCAATTATCAGAAACCACTGGTTTTGAATTAATTAACTTATGTGACCTGACCAACCATCCCTCGCCCAACTACCTGCTCACCCTGCAGACGGCTCAGGAAAAAGCACTTGCCGATGGAGCCGACCTGCTCATTGTGGAAAGCGATGTGGAAGTGGGCCGGCTGACGATTCAGCAGTTATGGGAGGGAGCACATTCGATGCCCGATTGTGGTCTGGCCGCGGCCGTTACGGTTGATGAGAAAGGCAAGGTCAACTATCCCTACACCTATGCGGCCAAGTGGGAAAAAACGGTGATTGAGAACCACCGGCATTGCAGCTTTTGCTGCACTTTGCTGACTCATGAATTTTTGAGCCAGTTTGATTTCCACGATCTTGACCCATCGAATCACTGGCACGATGTGAAAATCTCGCACAAGTCTCTGAAACTGGGATTTAAAAACTATCTGTTCATGACATTGCCTGTGCATCACAGGCCCAATTCAAGCCGGCCGTGGAAGCAATTAAAGCACAGCAATCCGTTACTGTACTACTGGAGGAAATACACCAAAGGCCTCGATAAGATTTGAAGACTCACCGAACCGAGAGGGGGGATTAGTCGTTGTCGGCTGAACTCTGGTTGATTTTCTTGCCCTTGTTCACATTCTGCTGGTTGGCGCTGGTCTTGTTGTACTTCTCGGCCAGGGCAGCCTTCTGCTTTTCAGAGGCACGCTTCTTCTCGTCGGCAGCTTTCTTTTTCTCAAGCTCTTCGATGCGCTTTTGCTGCTCGGCCTGCTTGCGAGCGCGCTCATCCTTTTCCTGCTGCTCTTTCTTGAGCTTCTCTTTGCGCTCTTTCTCCATGCGCTCCTGGCGTTCACGCTCAAGACGGTCTTTGCGCTCCTGCTCTTGCTTGAGTTTTTCCTGCTGCTCCTTTTGCTGCTTTTTGAGCTGCTCGCGCTGGCGCTTTTCCTGCTCCTCGCGCTGTTTCTTGATGCGGTCTTGCTCCTTCTTCTTTTCCTTGGCCTCTTTCTCGGCGCGCTTCTTGGCCTCTTTCTCGGCCTTTTCCTGCTCCTTCTTCATGCGTTCGCGCTGCTTGGCCGACATGGGCACCTCGGGTTTCTCATCAACATCGACCTTGCGTGGGGGCGGAACATCCCTGACCTCGCCCATCACATTGCGCTGCTTGCGGTTGCCGGTCATGTTGTTCTTGATGAGAATATCCTTGAGGCCACACCCCTTGTTGAAGCGGCTCAGGTCGACATAGTGGTCGATGCCGGCAATGCGTCCGCGCTCGGAGAACTGCCAGAGCGTCCACTTGGCGTCGTTGAGGCGCGGCTCGGACTTGGAATAGCGGGCGATGAACAGTTTGTAGCCCTTGAGGGTGCGTGACAGGAAGGAATTGTAGAACGAGGCGCCCGTGTAGATCATGGGCTTGCAGCCGTAGTAGTCCTCGAGCATGTCGGCAAAGAGTTTCACGCTGTCGGCCAGCTGTTCACCGCTCCAGCCCTTGCGGGTTTCCACATCGATAAGAGGCACCAGGTCCTGGTCCTCGGGCTTGACGATGGAGATGAAGTTGCGGAACTGCGACTCGACCGACGAGGTGGTGCGGAAGAAGTGGTAGCTACCCACCTTGATGCCGTGCTTGCGGGCGTTCTCGATGTTATAGACATAGCGGTGCTGCTTGTGGTTGGCGCCCTCGGTGGCTTTCACATACACAAACTTGATGTTCTTGTCCTTGGCAGTGGCACGCCAGTCGATGTCCTTCTGGTAGTTTGACACATCGATGCCGTCGTAGACCAAGGTGCTGGCATCGATAGTCTCATCGTCGATAACAATCTCGCTCTGAGCATTTGCGCCCAAAGCCGCGAAGATTGTGCACAGCACGAAACACCAGATGGAAAGCCTAAAATTCACTGTCAAAATATTCAAAAGAACGCACAAAGTTAAGAATAATCTTCTATAATGCGGCGGAGCAAACTTATAAATGTGGTGAAAAAAACTTAATAAGGAGCGGCCGCAAGCCAGCAGCTACCTGAAGAATCGGCCCACGACAGGCAGTTTCTTCATGGCCTTGCCCATGTGCTCGGTGCGGAACATGAAGGCACAGAACACGAGCAGGAGCGCAGTGCGATAGAGGGTGGTGAGCCACATGCCCTGCGTGGGCACCAGCACCATGGTGGCAAAGAGCGCAGCCGCCAGCATGACATAGATGCCGATTTGCTTGAGGGGATAGGCAATGGGGTAATACTTCTGCCCCACGAAGTAGCTGAGCAGCATGGCGGTACCATAGCCAGCAAAACCACCCCAGGCACAGGCAATGTAGCCATACTTGGGCACAAAGAGCACATTGACCAGTATGAGCACTCCGCAGCCAATGCCCGAGAAAATGGCGCCCCAGATGGTGCGGTCGATGAGCTTGTACCAGAACGAGAGGTTGAAGTAGATGCCCATCATGATCTCGGCTGCCATGACAATGGGAACGACTTGCAATCCATCCCAATAGTCGCGCGCGATGATGTACTTGAGAAACTCCATCCAGGCAATCACGGCGAGGAAAGCCAGCAGCGTGAAGATGATGAAGTATTTCATGGCCTTGGCATAGGTCTCCTTGTTGTCCTTGTCCTCGCTCTTGCCGAAGACGAAGGGTTCGTAGGCATAGCGGAAGGCCTGGGTGATGAGCGCCATGATCATGGCAATCTTGGCGGCGGCACCATAGATGCCCAGCTGGGTCTTCTGGTCGGCAGCCTCGTAGATGAAGGGGAAGAGAATCTTGTCGGCAGTCTGGTTCAGGATGCCGGCGATGCCCAGCACCAGTATGGGCCAGCTGTAGCGCAGCATGCGCTTGAGCAGCGGCTTGTCGAACACATACTTGATGCCGAAGAGCTCCTTGCGGAAAAACAGGGTGATGAAGGCCGTGCACACCAGATTCAGGTAGAAGGCATAGCCCGCACCCACGCTGGGGTCGTAGATTTTGCCTATGACATCGGGGTGCGACTTGTAGAGGGCCGGCAACACCACGAAGTAGAGCAGGTTGAGCAGGATATTGAGCCCGATGAAGAGCAGCTTGAGGGCAGCAAACTTGATGGGCTGCTTGTTGTAACGCAGATAGGCAAAGGGGATGGCCTGAATGGCGTCGAGCGCCACCACCACTGCCATCACGGCGATGTACTGCGGATGGTCGGCATAGCCCATAGCTGGGGCGATGAGGGGCAGGAAGCCCACCACGGCCACCACAAATGCCACGGCCACGCAAGCCACGGCAATGAGGGTGGTGGAATAGACCGTGCGGGGGTTCTCCTCGCTCTTGTTGGCAAAGCGGAAGAAGGTGGTCTCCATGCCAAAGGTGAGGATGACCAGGATGAGCGCCGTCCAGGCGTAAACATTGGTAATCACACCGTAGCCACCCGAGGCGGCCGAAAGCGTCTGGGTGTAGAGTGGCACGAGCAAGTAGTTCAGGAAACGCCCGAAAATGCTGCTCACGCCATAGATGGCGGTGTCTTTAGCCAGCGACTTGAGATTGGTTGCCATAGTGGTTGCGTGCTTGGGTTACTGGTCGTCGTTAGTGAACAAGGAACCGCTCTCGTAGGGGCGGTGGCGGTGCAGGTGCCTGTAGGCAAGCTCGGTCACCTCACGGCCACGGGGGGTGCGCTTGATGAAGCCCTCCTTGATGAGGTAAGGCTCATAGACCTCCTCGACGGTGCCGGCATCTTCGCTCAAGGCGGTGGCAATGGTGGAAATGCCCACGGGACCGCCGTTGAACTTCTCGATGATGGTGAGCAGAATCTTGTTGTCGATCTCGTCGAGACCATACTTGTCGATGTTGAGGGCCTCGAGGGCATAGCGGGCAATGGCGGTGTCGATGTTGCCACTGCCCTTCACCTGGGCGAAGTCGCGCACACGGCGCAACAGCGAGTTGGCGATGCGTGGCGTGCCACGGCTGCGCAGGGCAATCTCGAGGGCAGCCTCGTCGGTGATAGGGATGTGGAGCAGCCTTGCCGAGCGCTTCACGATGCCCTCCAGCACCTCGTGGCCATAGTACTCGAGGTGGCAGTTGATGCTGAAGCGGGCACGCAACGGCGAGGTGAGCAGGCCGCTGCGTGTGGTGGCGCCGATGAGGGTAAACGGGGCCAGGGTGAGCTGCACCGAGCGTGCGCCCGGGCCCTTGTCGATCATGATGTCGATGCGGTAGTCTTCCATGGCGCTGTAGAGGTATTCCTCCACAATGGGGCTGAGGCGGTGAATCTCGTCGATGAAGAGCACATCGTTCTCCTCGAGCGAGGTGAGGATGCCAGCCAGGTCGCCGGGCTTGTCGAGCACGGGGCCCGATGTCACCTTGAAGCCCACGCCCAACTCGTTGGCAATGATGTTGCTCAGCGTGGTCTTTCCCAGTCCCGGAGGACCGTGGAACAGGGTGTGGTCGAGGGCTTCACCACGCATGCGCGCAGCGGCGACAAACACCCGCAGGTTGTCGATAATCTTGTCTTGACCTGCAAAGTCCTCGAAACGCACGGGGCGCAGGGCCTTCTCGAAGTCCTGGTCGGTGCGCAGCCGCTCGTTGTGGATGTTGAATTCTTCTTCCATGGAAAAAGGGGAATTAAGTTACTGAGTTTATACTTCGTGTGTTACTTTGCCTCTTCGTCTTTGGCAAGTCCCACAGTCTCCACTTCAAACACGAGGGTCTCGTTGCCCTTGATGCTCTTCCTGTGGAACTGGTCGACCGAGCCATCGGACCCGTAGGCGATGTCGGCAGGGATGATGGCATAGGCCTTGGCACCGGGACTCATGAGCTGGAGCAGCTCCACGAAACCTGCGATGAGCGTCTGCTCGTTAATCTTCATGGGAGTGCCCTTGGTGTCCTGGTCAAATACCGAACCATCGACATGCATGCCCTTGTACTTCACGGTCACATTGTCGTTGTGCTTGAAGTTCTGGCCTGCACCCTGCTTGGTGATCTTGTAGATGAGTCCGCTGGCAGTCTTCTTGAGATTCTTGTCGGCAGCAAGCTTGTCGGCGACAAACTTCTTGCCTGCCTCAAGGTGCTTGCTCAGGCTGGCGGCCTTGGCGGCCTCCAGTTGCTTGGCGAAGGTTTGCTGCATCTTGGTGATTTCAGCCTCGGCAGGCATTTCCTTGGTGTCGATGGCCTTGAGCAGGCTCTCGACCACTTTCTTGCGGTCGAAGGTAACATCGTTGGCCATCTCCAGCTCCGAGAGCTGCTGGAGCAAGACAAAGCCTTGCTGAATGCCGCCCAGGAAGTTGTTGTCGACCTTCGAGGTGTCGCACTTGAGCACCAGTTCCAGTCCCTTGACAAACGACTCCTTGTCGAAGTTCTTCATTGCTTCGGGCGAACTCTGGAGTTGACCGGCGAGGAAGGTACCGAATCCCTTTCCATACATCTGGCTCATGCTGTCTTCAGTAGCAGTGATGGTAACTGCAGGAAAGTCTTTGACTTTCTCGGTGTCAGCCTTCTTCTCTTGGTTGCTGCAGGCGTTGAATGTCATGAGAGCGGCACTCACGCCGAGCATCAGTAATATCTTGTTCATGATGAATTTGAATTGTTTTGATTATTAACCTAAACCTATAGCCTCGATGTCGAACACGAGCACCTCGTTGGGGCCTATCGTCTGATTGCCCTGCTCGCCATAGCCCAAGTTGCCGGGGATGATGCAGTGAGCCTTGGCTCCGGGACGCATCATCATGAGCATCTCCTTGAAGCCGGGCACCACGCCGGTGACGGGGAAGGTGGCGGGTTCGCCACGGTCGACCGAGCTGTCGAAGGTTGAGCCGTCGATGTGCTTGCCGGTGTAGTGCACCGTGACATTGTCGGACTCAGTGAACTGCTTACCCTCGCCAGGAGTGATGATCTTGTAGACCAGTCCGCTGGCGGTCTTCTTGAGCTCGGGGTCGGCCTTCATTTGCTCCTCGATGAACTTTGCGCCCTTCTCGGCGTTTTCCTTTGCCACCTTCTGGCCTGCCTCGTTCATGGCGTCGATTTGAGCATTCAGCTCCTGAGCGGCCTTTTCGTCGACCTTGTTGCTGTTGCCGCAACTGGCCATGAAGAGCGATGCGCAGGCAGCTAATGAGAGGAATGTGATGGTTTTCATAATGAGTGAGTTGTGATTGATGAATAAGGGAGAGGGTGTGGTTGGCACCCTCTCCGTGTATTTTGATAATGGGATTATCGGCCCTGATTGTAAGCCTTGACGCTATGGTCGGCTGCCTTCAGGTCGGCCTCAGTGGCGACATTGCCAGTCTCGATGTCGAAGACGAGCGTCTCGTTACCCTTGATGCTGCGAACGCCGCTCATGCGGTCGATGCTGCCCATTTCGCCATAGGCAAGGCGGGCGGGAATGATGACATGTGCCTTGGCACCCGGGCTCATGAGCTTGAGAATCTCAACGAAGCCAGGGATGAGTGCTTCTTCCGACACCACCATGGGGACGGCCTTCTTGGCCTCGTCGAATACCGAACCGTCGATGTGCGAGCCTTTGTACTTCACCATCACATCATCGTCCTGCTTGAAGTTCTCGCCGTTACCTTTCTTGGTGATTTTGTAAACGATTCCGTTCTTGGTCTGCTTCAGTTCCTTGTCGGCCTTCATCTGCTCGGCGATGAAGTCTTCGCCTTCCTTGAGAGTGCGGGCGAGCGTCTGCTTGCGTGCCACCTCAATCATGGCTTCCATTTGCTTGCTGAGGTTCTGCAGTTCAGCGACATCCACTTTTTCTTTGGAGGTCAGGGCCTTCTCGATGTGCTTGTAAACAACATCCCTGTCGAGTTTCACACCTTCTTGCATCTCCATCTGCATAATCTGACCAAAGATTTGCTGACCAGCCTGCAGACCGTTCAGGAATTCAACATCGGAGGTATCGCAGTCGAGCACGGTTCTCACGCCTTTCAAGAAAGCATTGGCATCGAAGTCATTCTTTGCCTGAGGGTTCTCAGTGGCCTGCTGCTTGATGAAGGTGCCGAAACCTTTACCGAAAATTTGAGCTATTGAGTCTTCGAGAGGAGTGGTTCCGTTGCCACCCTTCTTGTTGCAGCTGAAGAGCATGGTGCCCACTACCACAGCTGCCAAAACGATTGAAAAATACTTTTTCATTGTTGTTTGTGTGTTCTAAAATGTTGTTTTTTTATGCTTTTATTATTTCTTAGTCACTTTGATGAGCTGCACGTCGAAGATGAGTGTGGAGTTGGGCTGAATGGGGCCAGTGCCACGCGAACCATAGGCGAGTTCGGCGGGAATGAACAGGCGCCATGCCGAGCCTTCGTTCATCATCTGCAGACCTTCGACCCAGCCAGGAATCACTTGACCCACAGCGAAGGTGGCGGGCTCGCCGCGCTCAACCGAGCTGTCGAACACGGTGCCGTCGATCAGGCGGCCAGTGTAGTGCACGGTAACCACATCGTTCGGTCCGGGTTTGGGACCGGTGCCTTCAGTCACCACCTGGTACTGCAGACCGCTGGCGGTCACTTTCACGCCCTCTTGCTTGGCGTTCTGCTCAAGGAATTCCTTGCCCAGACGCTCGTTGTTGTTGCGAGCCTCGGCCTCGAGGTTGGTGAAGAATTCGGTCACCACCTGCTTGGCTTCATCGTAGCTCATTTTCTTCTCAGTGCCTTCGTAGACGGCGCGCAGTGCATCGGCAAAATCGTCAATGTTCAGTTTAGCCACGCCACTACCCTTAAAGTTCTGGCCCATGCTCAGGCCCAGTGCATAACTTAATTTGTCCATATTATTGTTGTTATTGTTTTGATTTTCTTGTGCTTGGGAGCAGAATACCCATAAGGTAACCGCGAGGAGAATCATGCATTTTTTCATCACTGCAAAATCGTTTTTATGTTGAGTATTATTGTTGTAATTCAAAAATCGGTGCAAAGTTATATTTATTTATATTCTTATCCTTGAGTTTTTGAATAAAAAAGATTAAATTTGTTCACTAATTACAAAAATTCTACTGCTATGGATGTAAATAAGAAAAATCTGGTGATATCGACGGGCGCTGGAATCAGTGCCGAGAGTGGAATGATGACCTATCGCGATGCAGGCGGCCTGTGGGATAACTACCCTGTGATGCAAGTGGCAAGCGCCGAGGGTTTTGCCGAAGATCCTGTGCTCATTCATCAGTTCTACAGCAATCTGCGCACCAAAATGGCCGAAGGGGTGATGCCTAATGCTGCTCACAAAGGGCTGGTGGAACTGGAGAAATTCTTCAATGTGAATGTGATCACGCAGAATGTGGATGACCTGCACGAGCGTGCCGGGTCGAAGAATGTGCTGCACCTGCATGGCGAACTGATGAAGGTGCGCTCCATGCGCCGCGCCGACCGCGTGTATCAGCTGCCCTGCGACCAGCTCACCGACAAGGGATTGACCACCACGGTCGACACGCGCGACCCCTATGGCGACCCCGTGCGTCCGCACATCGTGTTCTTTGGCGAGGCGGTGCCCAACTTTGAACCTGCCGTGCAGCTGACGCAGAAGGCCGACATCTTTGTGGTGATAGGCACCTCGCTGGTGGTGTATCCCGCAGCCGCTCTGCTGCAGTATGCGCCCGCCAGTGCCGAGATCTACTACATCGATCCGCGACCCGCCGCTGTGCCAAGCCGTGTGCACGTCATCCCCAAGAAGGCCACAGAGGGCGTCGCCGACCTCATCGCCCTCCTCACCAAGTAGGCCTCTGTGAGTTTGAGAAACAAAGGAGGGGAGCAATGCTGTGACTCCCCTCCATTTTTTATGCTTATTGACTTAGCAATAGCGGATTAGTGGATGATGCCCAGGATGCGGTTGATGAGGGCGGTGACGTCTGAAACGTTCACCTTGCCGTCGTGGTTCACATCGTAGCGGTCGAACTGCTCCTCAGCCTTCTTGGAGAAGTTAAACTTCATGGCATCGCTGTTGCGGCCGAAGATGTAGTAGTCACCCTCGTCGTCAATCAGCTGGAACATGATCTCGAGCATATAGGTCTTGCCCTCAGTCAGGTTGCTGGTGTCGATTTCCACATAGGCATGGTCATTCCAGAAGTGCTTGTGGTACTTGTCACCCACATCCTCCTGACTGGCATACTGAATGCCGTTCCAGTTGCTGTCAGAGCCCTGCTCATAGACCTTGTACTGCACCGAAACGTCTTCCAGTTTCACGCCGCTCTCGCGCACTACCTGCAGCGAGAAGCCATCGATGCGCAGGCTGGAGAGTTCTCCAGGCTGGTCCCACGGGTCGCGACTATTCTCGTCGGGGAAGGTGTACTGCAAGGTGTTGTTGTTGTCAAGAGTCAGGGTCAGAGAGGCTTCGGTGAATTGCACTGGCTGGTTACCCGAGCCTTCGGCCTTGGTGAACTTCACCTTGTAGTTTTGACTTCCATTGTTGTAGTAGAACGACTGGCCCGCCTTGTCGGTTCCCTCAAAGTAAAACTCGAAAATGAAGGTCTTGCCTGCTGACTCTCCTTCAAGAATGTCGAAATTGAGCCCTGAAACGCCCCATACGCTACCGCCATTGTTGCCAGCAGGAATGTCGCGCCACTCGCTGGGCGTGTTTCCTTCCTTGTACATAGTGCCCACCATTTTCACATTATCGGCAGTGCCGCTCACAGTGGTTTGGAAACCATCAAGAATGAAGCTCTCCATGGGTTCCTCAAGCACAACCATGCTCATGCCCGAGGCAGGCAGGTTCTCGGTGTGGTCACCAATAGTAATGCTGGCAGCCGTGAAGGATGCCGAAGCCGCCCAGGCGCCTGTCACGCCAGCAAGGGCAAAAATCAGTAGTAATTGAAACTTTTTCATAGTCATATTGTTTGTTATGTGAATAATGTTTGTTCTGTCGATGGATTGCCACGGTCGGCACAATTATTTTGCTATAAACCACAAATTTAGAGATTAATCTTGAGATTATTGTCAGCAATTCAAAATTTAATGATTTTTAACGAGCAGATTGCCTGATGAAAAGGCTCTGAGGACTCAGAGAACTCAGAGGTCTCAAAGCTCTCTGACTTATCAAAACCAGCTATTGTAACAAGAAGAGGGAGGGGGTTATTCTTTTTCGCCGTAGAGGAGGTCGCCGGCGTCGCCGAGGCCTGGGACAATGTAGCTGTGCTCATTGAGCAAGTGGTCGATGTCGGCCGTCCACAAGGTGATGTTGTCCTTGGGCAATCTCTCAGAGATAAAGTCAATGGCCTGGTCGGTGGAGATGACACTTGCCAGGTGAACATGCTTGGGATGGCCCTTGGTCATCAGTGCCTGATAAGCGAGTTCCATCGACGAGCCTGTGGCAAGCATGGGATCGGCAATGATGACCACCTTATCGTCGATGCGCGGACAGGCGATATACTCGATGTGCACCTTGAAGTCGTTGGTCTTCTCGATGTATTTGCGGTAAGCTGAGACGAAACCGTTCTCGGCCTGGTCGAAGAAACTGAGGAAACCCTCGTGGAAGGGAAGTCCGGCGCGCAGAATGGTAGTGAGCACAATTTTGTCGGCCAGCACATTAGTCTTGGCAGTGCCGAGCGGGGTAATGGTCTCTACCTCCTGATAGTCGAGTCGCTTAGAGATTTCATAGGCCATGATTTGACCAATGCGGTGAATGTTGGCACGAAAACGCAGGCGTTCCAGCTGCCGGCGGCAGTCGCGCAGTTCGCTCATGAACTGCCCTACCAGTGAATTTTCTTTACAAAGATTGATAACTTCCATATCGGTATATTTTTATTGTTAGTTTTCAGTCAATAAATGTGACTCGCAATAGGCGGTGAGAATGGTGCGTGCCTTGTCGCGGTCGTGCTCAAGCTGGCGGCGCAATTCGTCCACGCTCACCATCTTGAACTCCAGCCGCAAGAACTGGATGAACTGGAGTGTGATGGGTTCGCCATACACATCGCCCTCAAAGTCAAACACATTCACCTCGATGCTCAAGCGGTTGCTCTCGCCCAGCGTGGGGCGATAACCCACATTCACCATGCCTTGCCACCACTGGCCTTTGAGCCAAACCATCACGGCATAGGCGCCATTGTGCGGAATGAGCACATCAGCCGCAATCTCGCCAACATTGGCCGTGGGGAAACCCATGGCGCGACCGTTGCGGAAGCCATGGACCACGCGTCCGCACAACGAGTAGGGTCGGCCCATGCAATGCAAGGCATCGTCGACCTTGCCTGCGGTGATGAGGTTACGGATGATGGATGAACTCACCGGGGCATACTGGCCCAGATATTCAGGCGCCTTGACTACATCGATGCCCAACTCGGTTCCCCAGCGCACATAGTCGGCAAACGAACTCGAGCGGTCGTGCCCAAAGCGGTGATTATAGCCCATGAGCAGCACTTTCACGCCATAGGTGTGCAACATGCGCATAAACTCGAGCGCACTGAGCTGAGACAATTCAGGAGTGAATTCAAGCGGCACGATGTAGTCGATGTCTTGTTGTGAAATGGCCTGCAGTTTGTCATTGAGCGACATGAGCATCTTCACCTCGTGTTCTGGATGGAGCACCTGCCGCGGGTGCTGCTTGAAAGTGAACACCGCCGAAGCCATTCCACGGGCAGCCGCTTCGCGTTTCAACGCATCGAGCAGGGTGAGGTGCCCAAGATGCACGCCGTCGAACATTCCGATGGCTGCTACAAGTCGAGTGCCCTTTGGTATGATATCAGTCGGGTTGGCCATGATCACAAATAAGTTTTTAAGAGGTCTTCAAATTCAGTTCCAGGAAGCACCAGCAGCGCGTTGAAGCCGAGCTGGCGTGCCGCCTCGATGTTGTCGGGTCCATCATCGAGGAAGAGGGTCTCTTCAGGCACAATGCCCATGGTCTCGACTGCATAATCGAAAATGCCACGATAAGGCTTGCTGCACCCCGCCTTGTAAGACAGAGTGATGCCGTCGAAGTAATCATCGACGGTAAGCCCTTCTTGCTTGAAGAGTTCGGCCAAAATGCCATCGTACATGATGGGATTGGTGTTCGACAGCAGATACACGCCATAGCGCTTGCGCAACTGCCGCAGGCACTCCAGCCGACGACGGGGAATGTCGACAATGAAACTGCTGAAAGCCGCATCGAGCTGTTCATCGGTCACCTCGAGAGGCAGGTCCTTGTGCACCTCGGCCCTAAAGTCGGCAGCACTGATGCGCCCTGCTTCAAGATCAGCAAAAACGCCATCCTGAATGTAAAGTCCGATGAGGTTATCGGCATCTTCAAGACCTATGTCGAGCAGCGCCTGCAAACAGCGGTTGCGGTCAAGGTCGACGATGACCCCGCCCATATCGAAGAGCAGGTTCTTGATCTTGCCACGCCGCTTCATCACAGGTGCTTTTTCATCACGCGCATAGTGTCGGTGCACAGTTTGGCAAACACCTCGCGGTTCTTGAGCAGTTGGGTGATCTTCATCTGGCGGTCCTGCCCCTTGAACAGGAAACCCGTGTCGTTTGACTCGATGGCACGCATCATGGTGCTTGCGCCCACCTCGGTCTTGTCGCGATGGGTGATGAGGATGTCGAACTTCTCAAACCAGCGGTTCACGCGAGCCATGCTCAGGTTAATGATGCCGGCATCTACGCAGTTCACATTGATGTGGCTCGAGCGCAGCACGGTCGACATGTAGATGGCAAACAGCGTGAGTGCCAATTTGCTCTGGGCAAAGGCGGCAATGGGCATGAAGTTGTTCACTGCCGGGAACTCGTAGGGCAACGAAACCAGGTTGCGCGTGAGCGAGGTGGTGAAGATGATGCTACTCCCCTCGTTCATGAGGTCTTTGCAGAGCAGTGACAGCAGCACAGTGCTTAAGAAATTGACCTGCACCAGTTTCTCGTAGCCGTCGGGCGACTTCTCACTGTGGTGCGAGATGTAGCTGGCGTTATTGATGAGCGTCTTGACGGGTCGGTTCAGCGCTTTGAGCTGCTTGACAAACGACTTGACCGACTCGAAAGAACTAAGGTCGAGATGCAGGGTAGAGATGTCGGTGTTACCCGTGATCTCCATGAGTTCGTAAGCATACGCCCTACTCTTCTCCACATTGAAGCAAGCCATGACAATGGATTTGCCCTGAGCTGCCAATCGGCGCGAGATGACGCGGCCCATGGCGTCGGTAGCACCGGTTATCACATAGAGTCCGTTTTCTGTATTCATAGTCGTACTGAATTATTTTTTCACTTTAGTTTTCTTGTACTTGTAATTCACACCCAAATTATACATGATGAAGGCCTGAATATCGGTATATTCCTCGATAATCTTGCTCACTGGCTTGCCATGGCCGTGACCGGCATTCACATCGATGCGGATGAGCTTCACGGCATCGCCTGTGTCGCTGGCCTGCAGCTGAGCAGCATACTTGAACGAGTGAGCGGGTACCACACGGTCGTCGTGATCGCTGGTGGTGACCAGGATGGGCGGGTACTTGGTGCCGTCGTTCTTGATGGTGTGCAGGGGCGAGTAACCCTTCAGATACTTGAACATGGCCTTGCTGTCGTCGCTACGGCCATAGTCGGGAGCCCAGTTCCAACCAATGGTGAACAGGTGGTAACGGAGCATGTCCATCACACCCACCTGAGGCACGGCTGCGCCAAAGAGGTCAGGACGCTGGTTCACCACGGCACCCACGAGCAGACCGCCGTTGCTGGCACCGTTGCAGGCAATCTTGCCTTTACAGGTATAACCCTCGGCAATGAGCCACTCGGCAGCGGCGATGAAGTCGTCGAACACATTCTGCTTCTTCATCTTGGTGCCAGCCTCATGCCACTCTTCACCATACTCACCACCGCCACGCAGGTTGGTGTAGGCGCAAATGCCGCCCTGGTCGATCATGGCAAAGGGAGTGCGCGAATAGCTGAAGCCCGGATTCATGCTGGCGTTGAAACCGCCATAGCCGTAAAGGAACACAGGACGCTTGCCGTCCTTCTTCATACCTTTTTTATATATAAGGAACATGGGAATCTTAGTGCCGTCCTTGCTGGGATAAAATACCTGGTCGATCTGATAGTCGGCCGGATTGAGGGCGATGGAGGGCTGGAAGAACACCTTCGACTCGTTGGTGGCTGCATCGTAGCTATAAACCGTGGAGGGGAAAGTGTAGGAAGTGAAGTTATAGAAAATCTCCTTGCGCTTGTTCTTGCTGCTGAAGCCTACCGATCCCAGAGCGGGGAGTTTGATTTCCTGTATCTCCTTGCCGTTGGCATCGTAGAGGAAGGCATGGTTGCTGGCATCCTTGTCGTAGGTGACAATGAACTTGTGGTCACTCATCTGAATGCCGCTCAGCACCCACTGTTTCTCAGGGATGAACTCAGTGAAATTCTTCTCACCCAGATTGTTGGCATCATAGGCAAGTATCTTGTAACAGGGAGCATTCTGATTGGTATAGACATATATCTTGCCATTGTCTACCCCAATGGGATCGAAGGCAAACTCGCCATCCTGGGCAAGCTTCACATAGTGCGGATTCAGCCCCTTGAGGTCCTTCACATAGAGGGCGTTGCCCTCGCCGGCACTCTGCAGGATGAACACATAGCGCTCATCCTCATCAACTCCCACCTGATGGAAGAGCAGCGGGTCGTCGTAGCTGCGATACTCAAGGTAGTCCTCGCTCTGGGGTGTGCCCAGTTTGTGGTACATCACCTTGTGCCACTCGTTCTTCGAACTCTTGGCATCCTCGGGCTGGTCGTAAGCGCTATAGAAGAAACCGTCGCCCAGCCACTGCGCATCGGTGAACTTGGCCCAGACGATGTGGTCGTCGAGCATCTTGTTGTTGAGCAGGTCGTGCACCAGGATCTCGTTCCAGTCGCTGCCGTTGCGGGTGATGGTGTAGGCGGCATAGCGGCCATCCTTCGAGAAGTTGAGGCTCTGCAGGGCCACGGTGCCGTCGGTGCTCAGGGTGTTGGGGTCAAAAACCATGCGACCTTCGCCGTCAATCTTGTCTTTGACATAGAGCACGCTCTGGTTCTGCAGACCGTCGTTATAGAAATAGTAGATTTTGTCTTTTACATAGAAAGGGGTGCCCATCTTCTGGTAGTTGGCCAGTTCGGTGAGTCGTTTCTTCAGGTCTTTGCGGAAAGGGATTTTGTCGAGATAGTCGCGGGTAATCTTGTTCTCGGCATCCACCCATTGCTTGGTCTCGGCACTGTTGTCATCTTCGAGCCAGCGATAGGGGTCGGCCACCTTGGTGCCGAAGTAGTCGTCGACCACATCCACCTTCTTAGCCTTGGGATAATTGATTTTAGCTTGCATAATGCCTGTTGTGCTTGCGATGAGCGCCAGAGCGCCACACATCATGAAAAATCGGTTCAATTTCATAGTTTATTGTTTTTAATTCAGTATTCGTAGATGAGGGTTGCCAGGGTCTGCCCCACCGCTTGCAGGGTGGCGCGGTCGATCTGGTCGACGGTGTCGTGCGTGGTGTGCCAACCGGGATAGAAACCGCTTGTGGAAGAGCGCATGTCGATGATGTCGATGCAGGGAATGCCGCCCTTGTTGATGCACACATGGTCGTCGGTAGCTCCACCGCCAGTGCTGCGGTCGATGAAGAACCGGGAGAATCCCTGTTCGGCAGCTATGCGCCACACTTCATCGACCACACTCGGGGCATACATCTCGGAATAGGCCTCGCGGTGGAAGGTGGCACCCTTGGCACCCACCATGTCGAGCAAGATGCCAAACAGGGGCTTATAAGGCTCCTTGTGCTTGTTGGCCACCCAGTATTGCGTGCCCAGCGCCCAACTGTCCTCGTTGTCCTCGGCACCCCAGTCTTCCACATCGGTCAGGAGCAAGTCGATGCCCACCTCAGGTTTCTGAGCATGCAGCAGGCGTGCCAGTTCCAGAATCACTGCCGTGCCACTGGCACCGTCGTTGGCACCCATCACCGGCTCGTTCACCTTGGCAGGATCGGGGTCGCTGTCGGCCCAGGGTCGGCAGTCCCAGTGCGCCACCAGCAGAATGCGCCGCTCGGCCTGAGGGTTGATGATGCCTATCAGATTTACCGCCTCGAGGCGGGTGCCGTCGAAGGTAGTGACCGGAGCGCGTTGCACTATCACCTCGTCGCAATGGGCGCGCAGGTAGTCCTCGAGATAGCGGGCACAAGCCTTGTGGGCCTCGGTGCCAGGCACGCGGGGACCAAAGTTGCACTGCGCCTCGACCTGACCGAAAGCGCTGTCGGCATTGAATTTCACTTGCATTTCGGGATTATCGGCACTGGTGCTGGCACTCACGCCAGCCGCCGTCTTGCCGCCCTGCGAAGCACACGAAAGCGCAAAAATCGCGACGGCAAGCAATATGGTCTTTTTAAAAAAGATTGTCATCACATTAGTGTATTATTAGCAAAATTACTGCATGTTGATAAGAATACAAAATGAAAAAGTATAAAATTCATTAACAACGCTCACCTGCCTACAAACAAATCATTACCTACCACGGTGCGAGCCAATCGACGAGAATAAACATTATCGACAAGTCCTTCGGGAGTAATGTATAGGAGAACCAATGTGTTGTTAGTCTTGGTTACCTTGCGGAATGTCTGCATCCGACGCGCCACCAGACTGTCGTAACTCTTGGTAATCTCATACTTGCCATGACTATATTTCATTTCGCAAATGTTGATAGTACGGTCGGCACGCTCTATCAGCAAGTCAATTTGTGCACCATGGCGCAGGTCTTCATCGGCAAAATCGTCTTCCAAAACAGCTTTTCTTGGACGGTAGGTCCACGAGCATGGGGTGCTGATGATACCATCAATGCCCAACGCATGCATAATTTGGTCCAAATGATTCAGACAGACAATCTCAAACGCATAACCACACCAATTGTCATAGGCAGGCGTCGTGTGAAGTTTAAGCCAATAGTCCTGCTGATAGATAGTCTGACCATGCATGAATCTAAAATAGAATAATGTAAAAGGATCTATGAGTTGATAAAGTTTATCTTTCTTGCTCTTGCCAAAAGGCACATAACTGCGAATGAAATCGCAACGCTCCAATTCATTGAGCAACCGAGTCATATTGCCATTGTTTCCTAACCCAGTATTTTCAATCAGTTCAAGTCGCGACATTCCCATACCCTTGGTCTGCAGAGCTGTAACCACCGCTATATGATCGTGGGCTTTCTTGAACAGCGACTTAAACGAGTTCTCGAATTCGCCAACCATTTCTCCTCCCCTACTGAAGCATAAACGGTTGATGTTCTGCGCCACACTCTCGCTGCGATCAAACAAAGTCAGATAATAGGCAACACCTCCCACTGCCATATAGCACTCAAGTAGTTCTGGGCGTTCATAGGGGAAACCATGAGCAGCAAAATAGCGTTCTGTTTCATGAAGAGTGAATGGTTCAAGTTGTATGGAATGAGTGACACGGTTGTGCAAACCACCACGAGAATGGATGATTTCATCGAGCATCCATGTGGTTGCGCTACCGCACACAATAAGCTTGATGTCGCGACGATAAGAGGCCCAGTCGTTCCAAAAGTGCTCTAATGCGCTCACAAATTTTGAACCTCGTGTATCAAACCAAGGCAATTCATCAAGGAACAACAGTTTTGGACCTGTTTCAGGCATATTCTCAATGTATTCACCTAACAAAGCAAAAGCCTGATTCCAGTCACCAGCTGTTGAATCCTTACCTGAGTATCGTTTCAGTGCCTGAGAGAAATTCTCCAACTGTTGGCGAGTGGTGACATTGTCACGCCCAGTGGCTCGGAAAGCGAATTTATCTTCAAACAATTCCCTCACCAGAAATGTCTTGCCTATGCGCCTTCGGCCATAAATGGCTATAAACTCCGACTGATTACTGGAAATATAGTTATCCAGATTGGTCATTTCGCGTTCGCGTCCAATGATGTTTTGTCTCATAATCGTCTTAATTTTGGCGTAAAGTTAATAAAAAAATGAGATTGCGCCAAAAAAGTGGTAGATTTTTAGCGCAATCTTGATTTTTTTTGGAGATTGCGCCAGAATTAACGCGATTTTTAGCGCAATCTTGGTTTTTGAGGGAGATTGCGCCAAAATCAGGATTATTTGGCGGTGGAGATGGGCAGACGCACCCATAGCCAGCGGGGGATGAGTCGCCAGCCTGCGACCAGCAGCCGGTAGCGCCAGTCGATGGTGATGACCGAGCGGTTGCGCTCAATGCCTCGCACAATGCTGCGTGCCACACGGGTGGCATCGAGTTGCATGGGGTAATGGTTGCCGTCGGCAATGAGCGGGGTGCGCACAAAGCCGGGACGAATGTCGTGCAGACGAATGTTATGCAAGTGCCTGATGGTGCGCAATTGTTGCAGGCATTCCATATAGTGGCTCACATAGCGCTTGGTGGCCGAGTAGGCCGGTGCCGCCCCAAGTCCCTTGGTGCGCGCAATGCTGCTGATCACGGCGATGTGTGCGGGTTGGTCACCCTGGGCAAAGTGAGTGAAAACCGCATTGACCATGCGAGTGAATCCCAGTGCATTAGTCTCCACGGTGCGCAGTTCCTTATCGGCATCGAGGGCAGGATTCTGGTAACCGATGCCCGAACTGTGAAAGTAAAGCTCGATGCCACCCATCTGCGCTATCAGTTGCAACAACCGGGCGGGAGCGTCGGCATCGGTGATGTCGATGCGCGCCCAAGCCACCACCCCACCCGTCTCAGTCTGGATGCGTTTCAGTTCCTGTTCACGGCGGCCTGCTATGCCCACCTGCCATCCCTTGCGGCACAACTCGCGCACCACCTCGAGCCCGATGCCCGAAGTCGCACCCATCACCACCGCACGGCGACTATTTTCATTTTTTTCCATGTTAATCGCAGTTTTCTCACCCAAAGATAAGCCTTTTTTCAACTTCTGGCAAAAATCACGAATAAAATGTGCCAAGCATGCCGACAAAATGCTGTATTTGCTTAAAAATGGCTCTTTTAAGGTGTTTTTCGGGCTGTGTTTTACAAAAACTGCAAACAAATATTTTTTTACTTGAATAATTTATCGTAAATTTGCAGGCTGTTTCACCCGAATCGGTCCTGACCCGACCGAATTGGGGTGAATGACTTTGAACTAAAACATACAAAAATTATAAACAATTTAACACATGCAAACTAAAGGTTTTATTAAGGTAATAACCATTGCACTTATCCTTGTTTGCGCCTTCTATCTCTCGTTCTCGTTTGTGGCCAACCGCATCGAAAACAAGGCACAGGACAAGGCGCTCGCCGTTGCGAAGATCAAGACTCCCGATATGAGCGACAGCATCTACAAGGCTACCTACAATGGTTTTATGGACTCTATCGCGAAAGAGAAAGTGTATCTTGGATACTACACTTTCCAGGAAGTGCGTGAAAAACAGTTAGGACTCGGTCTTGACTTGAAGGGCGGTATGAACGTGACCCTGCAGATCTCGGTGCCCGACATTCTGCGCGCACTCGCTAACAACAGTAACGACAAAACTTTCAACCAGGCCATCGCCAATGTGGAGAAGGACCGTGCCGCACAAGACGACTATGTGGCATCGTTCTGCGAACAGTACAAGAAGCTGGGCGGACGCAATCTGGCTCAAATCTTCCGTGAGGTTCCCGCCGTTCGCGACACCCCAGGTGCTACTGACGAACAGGTGAAGAACATCCTCTCCAAGGAAGTGGACAACATGGTTGACAATTCTTATAAGGTACTGCGCACGCGTATCGACCGCTTTGGTGTGGTAGCTCCTAACATCCAGAAGCTGCAGAGCACCGGTCGCATCCTGCTTGAACTCCCCGGTATCAAGGAACCCGAGCGTGTGAAGAAACTGCTCCAAGGTACCGCCAACCTCGAATTCTACGAGACCTACAAGCTCAACGAAATCAGCGAAGACATCAACAACCTGCTCGCCGCCGCTTCAGGTGCCGCAGTTGAAGAGCCCGCTGAAGAGGAAGCAACAGAAGAGGCTGCTCCCGCCGACAAAGCTGAGGCTGACAAGGCAACCGATGCCAAAGCTGACACTGCAACCAAGGCTGCAGCCAAGCCTGCCGATGCTGCCAAGAAAGCTGAGCCCGCCAAGAAAGGTCCTCGCACACTGGCCCAGATGCTGAACATCACTCCCCAGTGGTTGAGCGAGATGACCAACAGCTGCGTGCTGGGTCGTGCCGCCGCCAGCGACACTGCCCGCGTGAACCAGCTCATCAAGCAATATGGCAATCTGCTGCGTCCCGACATGAAACTGTGCTGGACCGTGAAGCCTCAGGACGAGAAGACCGGTCTGTTTAACCTCGTGGCTTTAAAGAAGCGTCCCGACGGCACCCCCGCCATGACTGGTGATGTGGTGACCAAGGCTCAGGGCGAGTTCGACAACATGCAGGGTCAGATTGTGACCATGGAAATGAACGACGAAGGCGCACAGCAGTGGTCTAAGCTCACTGGCGACAACATCAACCGCGCCATCGCTATCGTGCTCGATGATCAGGTTTACTCTTATCCTAATGTGAACACCAAGATCGACGGTGGCCGCTCGCAAATTACCGGTAACTTCAGCGTTGAAGAGGCAAACGACCTTGCTAACGTGCTCCAGTCTGGTAAGATGGTTGCCAAGGTTGATGTGGCCAGTGAAAGTGTGATTGGTCCTTCGCTGAGTCAGGAATCGATCAACAAGGGTTTAATCTCGTTCGTTGTAGCTCTCATCCTGCTTATGCTCATGATGGTTCTCGTCTACGGCATCAAGGCTGGTATGATTGCTAACATCGGTTTGGTGCTGAACCTGTTCTTCACCATGGGTATTCTTGCCTCGTTCCAGAGCGTGCTCACCCTGCCCGGTATTGCCGGTATCGTGCTGTCGCTGGGTATGGCAGTGGACGCCAATGTGCTTATCTTCGAGCGCATCAAGGAAGAAATGCGTGCAGGCAAGGGCCTCAAGGCTGCCGTTTCTGATGGTTACAAGAACGCCTTCTCGGCTATCTTCGACGGTAACCTCACCACCATCATCACTGGTGCCATCCTGGCCTATCTGGGTTCAGGTCCCATCCGTGGTTTTGCTGTTACCCTCATCATCGGTATCTGCTGCTCGTTCTTCACCGCAGTGTTTGTAACCCGCCTCATTCTTGAGCATTGGATCAACAAGAACCGCTTCGGTTACGGATCTACCACTTTCACCACTCCTTGGGCCAAGAACTGGATGCAGAACACCAAGTTCGACTTCATTGGCAAGCGCAAAGCCGCTTACACTGCAGTGGCTGTTATCATCGCAGTTATCGTGGCCATGTTCTTCATTCCCGGCCGTGGCTTGAGCCAGGGTATCGACTTCTCGGGTGGCCGCAACTATGTGGTACAATTCTCTCACCCCGTGAGCACTGAGCAACTCGAACAGAACCTGATTCCTCTGTTCCCGGGTGCCAATGTATCGGTTATCACCATCGACAACGACACCAAGGTGCGCATCTCTACCAACTACAAGATCGACAGCAACGACGCAGCTCTCGACGAGGAAATCTCCAAGAAACTCTATGAGGGTCTGAAGAGTGAACTCAAAGGCATGAGCCTTGAAGACTTCAGCTTGAGCAATGAAGAAATCGGTATCCAGCAGACCGAGGTTGTGGGCCCGAGCATTGCATCTGACATGAAGACTGAGGCTATCTGGGCCGTATTCTGGTCACTGCTTGCTATGGCACTCTACATCCTGCTCCGTTTCCGCAACGTGGCATTCTCTATCGGCGCTCTCGCAGCTGTGGCATTCACTGCACTGGTGGTGATTGGCTTCTACACGCTGCACGGCCTGTTCCCATTCTCAATGGAGATCGACCAGACGTTTATCGCCGCAATCCTCACCGTGATTGGTTATCAGGTGAACGATACCGTGGTGGTGTTTGACCGTGTGCGTGAATACAAGAAACTCTATCCCAAGATGGAATCGAAGGAAGTGTTCAACCGCGCTTTGAACAGCACGTTGAGCCGTACCATGATGACCTCAATCAGTACCTTGCTCGTGCTGTTCGTCATCTTCATCCTGGGTGGTGAGTCAATCCGCAGCTTCATCTTCGCCATGATTCTCGGTGTCATCATCGGTACCTGTGCTTCGCTCTTCATCGCAGCACCCACCGCTCATGCACTGTCGAACCGTGCCAAGAAGTAAACCCATTCCCGTTTCGAATTAATAATAAAACGAGAATACATATATGCCGCAATCGGCCCTCAATCTCTGAGGGTCGATTGCTTTTTTGCATCAGCGGGTTTCGGAGAACTCAGAGTTCTCAGAGACCTCGGAGTTGAAGAAGGGGGCGAGGGAAAAGAAATTTACTGAAATTTTTCTTTAATTTCCTGCGCTAAAGTTTTCATAATCCATTATAATGTGATAAATTTGCAGGCACATTTCAATAATTTGCTGACGCAAGCACATCAAGTTTCATGATATAAAACCATGTCGACGCTGACACTTGTCATAGTAATCGTGTTCATTCTGGGCTATGCGTGCATAGCCATGGAGAGCGTGATCAAGGTGAACAAAGCCGCCATTGCGCTGCTCATGTTCATAGGATGCTGGACACTGTTCATGATTGACCCGAACGCCTACTTGATTCTTGAACAAGGCGAAGACATCATCAGAAAAGCGACTGAAATCATCGAGGATCACTTGGGTGAGACAGCTTCAACGCTGTTCTTCCTGATGGGCGCAATGACCATTGTGGAACTGGTGGACCAGAATGGCGGCTTTGACTTTGTGCGCACCTCGCTGCGCACTACAAGCAAGCGCAAACTGCTGTGGCGCATCGTGTTCATGACATTCTTCCTGAGTGCCATACTCGACAATCTCACAACAAGCATCGTGATGATCATGGTGCTGCACAAACTAGTGGCCGAACGCACCGACCGACTCATCTACGCCGGTATGGTAGTGATTGCCGCCAACTCGGGTGGTGCCTTCTCGCCCAGTGGCGATGTGACCACCATCATGCTGTGGAATGTGGGCACCGTGACCTCGACCGGCGTGATTACCGAGATTTTCATCCCGTCGCTGGTGTCGATGGTGATACCCACCTTCATCCTGCAATACTCGCTCAAGGGCAAACTGGAGATGCCGGAAAACGACTCCGATGCCGAGGAGCAGGAACTGAGCAAGCATGAGCGCAGGACGGTGTTCTTCATGGGTGTGGGCGGCCTCATATTCGTGCCCATTTTCAAGGGCATCACCGGGCTGCCGCCGTTCATGGGCATCTTGCTGGTGCTGGGTCTGTTGTGGCTCGTGACCGAGTTCTTCTACGGCCGTCGCAAAAACGAGAAAAAGAAATTCAAGAAGCGTGTTACCCGTGTGCTCTCGCGCATCGACATGGCCACTATCCTCTTCTTCCTGGGCATCCTCATGGCAGTGAGCTGCTTGCAGGAGATTGGGGTGCTCACCGTCACAGGACAGTGGCTCAACGATGTGAGCCACGGCAACCACTACCTGGTGACCGGCTCCATTGGTGTGATTTCGAGTATTGTGGATAATGTGCCGCTGGTGGCTGGCTGTATGGGTATGTATGAGATTGCCCCGATGGGCGACTTCGCTGTGGACGGCATCTTCTGGCAACTGCTGGCCTACTGCGCTGGCGTGGGTGGCAGCATACTCATCATCGGTTCGGCCGCAGGCGTGGTAGTGATGGGTCTGGAACGCATCACCTTTGGTTGGTATCTGAAAAAAGTCACATGGATAGCCTTTGTGGGCTATATCGCAGGCATCTTCTGCTACCTGGGTATCAACACCCTACTGCGCTAATCACCCCTTTTCTCATTATTCTTTATTTATCCCCTTCGACACGCTCAAGCGTGACGAAAGTGTAGGCATAGCGGTTGCGCTCGTCGGGTTCGTGCGCCTCCTCGCTCACCACGCGCCATTGCTCGGGGTCGATGTCGGGAAAAAAGGCATCGGCATCGTCGAAGGTGGCGTGCAGGCGTGTGAGATAGAGCGTGCTGACGCGATCGATGGTGGCAGCATAGAGTTGGGCACCGCCAATTATGAACACCTCACCTGGCAGCTCTGCCTTACGGAGTGCCGCATCGATGGTGTGCGCCACCGTCACCCCCTCGGGGCGATACTTGCGGTTGCGTGTCACCACGATGTTCTGGCGGCCCGGCAGCGGCCCTTTGGGGAACGACTCGAACGTCTTGCGGCCCATCACAATGGAGTGCCCCATGGTAATGTCCTTGAAGTGCTTGAGGTCGGCAGGCAAGTGACACAGCAGGTAGCCATTCTTGCCAATCGCGCCATTCTCAGCGACCACTACTATTGCCGATATTTTCTTTTTCATGAGTCAGTTGTAAGTTATTAGTTATTAGATGTTCTAGCCTTTCTAGCCCATCTGGCCTATCTAGAACGGCTAGAAACCCCTTCAGGGGGTGAGGAGGACTCTCAACCCTAAACCCTCAAACAGCAACGGGCGCTTTGATGAGGGGATAGGGGTCGTAACCCTCGAGCGTGAAGTCCTCATATTGGAAGTCAAAAATGCTCTTCACATCTGGATTCAGCACCATGCGCGGCAACTGTCGCGGCGTGCGGCTCAACTGCAAATTCACCTGATCAAAGTGATTCAGATAGATGTGGGCATCGCCAAAAGTGTGAATGAACTCGCCTGGTTCAAGTCCCGTGACCTGCGCCATCATCATGAGCAACAACGAGTAGGAAGCTATGTTGAACGGCACCCCCAGAAACAGGTCGGCACTGCGCTGGTAGAGTTGCAGACTCAGCTTACCCTCAGCCACATAGAACTGGAAGAGAGAATGGCACGGAGGCAGCTTCATGCTGGGCACATCGGCCACATTCCAGGCGCTCACCATGATGCGGCGCGAGTCGGGGTTATGCTTCAGCAAATCCACCACCTGCGCAATCTGGTCGATGGTGCCACCCTTGCCATCGGGCCAGGAACGCCACTGATGGCCATAGACGGGGCCCAAGTCGCCATTCTCGTCGGCCCACTCGTCCCAAATGCTCACCCCATGCTCCTGCAGGTACTTCACATTGGTATCGCCCTGAAGGAACCATAGCAGTTCGTAGATAATCGACTTTAAATGAACCTTTTTGGTGGTGAGCAACGGGAAACCGTCGGCCAGGTTGCATCGCAACTGATAACCGAAGACGCTCTTGGTGCCAGTGCCCGTGCGGTCAGACTTAATGGTGCCATGCTCCATGACATGGCGGAGCAAGTCGAGATATTGTTTCATAGTCAGAAGTTGATTTGCTGTTTGTCTTACAAATTTAGCCCAAATAATTCACATATAGGCACGAGAGTGCGCTTTTAACAGTTATTTAACCTGTATTATTGTGGTTGCGAGGGGATTTTGAATCAGACAATGGATGACTATTGATGACAATATTTTTATTGATGACAATTATTGTGGAGTCGCTTCGCGAGAAATCGAACAAATCTTTTTATTTTTGACGACGGGGGAATTAATTCAAAAAGCGGCGAGCGGAGCTCGTCGAAAAGCCGCGCGGTGCGCGGGATTTTCAATGACGGCGAGGGGATTTTGAATCAGACAATTAATGACTATTGATGACAATATTATTGTATCGTCCTGAAAAAAGTTGACTCGGGAAAAGTTAATAATATGTTAATTCAAAAAAAGATTACGGGTAATAGGTCCCGAGTCCTTGTTGTTTGCATAAAATGGTGTGGGGTTCAATGCCCCACCCATTTTAGGTCG
>JAFZSO010000023.1 GCA_017619355.1 Muribaculaceae bacterium | reverse complement strand
GATAGGCGGCAGGTGCAAGTCCAGCGATGGGTTTAGCCGAGCCGTACTAATTGCCCGAGAGCTTTCCGGTGCAGCAATGCACAGAAGAAATAAACAAGAAGTGATGGAAACGGAGACGGAAACATTCAGAAACAGGAACGGAAACGGGAGTCAGTCAGTCACGAGCAGGCGCACAGCCGCCGGCCTTGCCGGTCTGGAGTGCTGAGATAAGTTCGAGGCTTTGAGACAGAGCGACAGAGCGTCGCGTAGCGTTCCCATTGGTCATTGCGTGTCTCGACGCATCACACCTGCAAGGCAGGTGAAAGAGAGACTAAGGTGGTCATAGCGTGAGGGTCCCACCTCTTCCCATTCCGAACAGAGAAGTTAAGCCTCACCACGCCGATGGTACTGCGAAAGTGGGAGAGTAGGTAACCGCCCCTTAAGAGAGGAGTCAGCAATGGCTCCTCTTTTTTTTATTCTAGCATCTCTAGAAAATCTAGAAAATCTAGTATCTCTAGCAAATCTAGCAAATCTAGAATCTCTAGAACTTCTAGGTAATCCAGCATCACTAAAAAATCCACTATTTCAAGAAAATCATGGTTTTTTCATGCCTTAATTATTTTTAACTGTGAAAATGGATTAAGAGCTTTAAAAAATGCTTACTTTAGCATATTATTTCCATTAGAAATATTGGAGCTTTCCTTGAAGGTGATGCGCTATGATGAAGCAATGTTTGACGACACGGAGCAGAAGACTGGCGGTGTGGCATATAGCTGCGCTGCTGTTGCTGCTATGTGCTCAGTCGATGCAGGCGCGTGAACAAGTGCGTGGCACCGTCACTGTCTCTCAGTTGCAGGCCGAACAGATTGTGCTGACCGGTCCGACGACAATGCTTGTGGATCAGGACTGGCAGTTGAGCAGCATCACGGGTAATTATTTACTTGAAATCATACTGTCAGATGGAGTCAGGCTCACCATTAATGACTCTCACGATCAGGTGTTTGCAGTAGATGTGCAAGGACTTGATGTTTCGGGCGATGGCACGTTGCTGGTCACAGGCAAGCACAACGGCCTGCGCCTGAACGGCGGCGACTTGCACTGCTCCCAGACCCACCTCAGGGTTGAGGCCCGTAATGGCGTTTCCAACGAACAAGACGGGTGCGCCATCACTGGTGCCGCTAACATCATAATCGAGAACAGTGAGGCGTGGATTTATGGCGCCAATGTGTGCATTGCCAATGCCGACAACATCATTGTGCGAGGCACTGACACTAATTGCTATGTTTCTGGAAACCACGGTATTGCAACCCCTTCTGCAAATGGAGGGCAAGTGGGCTATGGCGTAGATACACTGGCGATTGAAGGTGCTGTGATGCATGTCACCGCCCTTGACGGCAGTGGCATTCAGGCCCGGTCGCTGCGAGTTGATGGCGGTAGCCTTGATGTGACCCAAACGGGCGGCAGCTACCAGGATTGTGCCGTGGGCGGTGCCATCGAAGCCACCGACTGCTCCCTGACGGTAAGTGCCGAGAAAATGGCCATTGACGCCAAATCTGATGATGTGCGTCTCCACAATTGCGCGGCCACCATCACCTCAGGGAACGATTCCCGTGCCATTCAGGCGCAGCAGGTGACCATCAGTGGCGACGACTCGTCGGCGGTGCGCATCATTGCCGGTCAGGAGGCCATCTATTGCGAGGGCAATATCACCATTAGCAACCACAGCGTGATGGCTGAATCGCATAAGAACGGTCACATGGCCATCAATGCGCAGGGCGACATCAACATCGCGATGCGTGACGGTAGGCACGATTTCATTTCGACGGTGGCGCCCATCCGTGCAGCTGGCCGGATGAATATGCTGCAGCCCTACAAGGTGAACGACGACCCCACTTACAGATTAGATGCTGGCGGGCATGGCTTTGTAATGCCTGACGGTAAGACTGTTATGGGATGGGTGCATCTGACCCGTCCCAGCGTGCACGACTGGCATGTGACGGACAGCACCGGCCTTGCGCCCTTTGCTGCCGGACAGTGTACCGCCAAGGGCATTTACCATGTGGGAGAGGAGGTGACGCTGCAGTTGCCACAATCACTGCTCGACTTTGTGAATTGCCCCGAAGCAGAGCCCCGCATCGAGTGGTACAGGTCCACAGCCGGCATCCAGTCCCGCAACAAGAAAGTGGGCGAGGGACTCAACTATCAGACAACTGCCGACGATGCCCAGCAATATCTCTATGCCCAAATCACCTTTGACACACATGATAAGAGTCTGGTCACCAATCCCGTAGCGGTAGTGAAGAACACTCCATCTGGTGCACCCGAAAAACCCGAGCTCGAGTTGAGCCAGAACCGTATATGGGTAACAAACCCCAAACCAGACCAGGAATATGTGGTGCTGAACTCGTTCAAGAGCGTGGCGACGCTGAAGGACGGCGATTGGACGAGTGCTCAATCGGCGGCCGACACGGTTGCCCCTCTGCGTCTGCAGGGCACACAGGGTGCGGTGAACTATGTCTATACGCGCTTCAAAGGGACTGCCGAGCGTGAAACCGGCCAGGTGGTGCTGTATAGTGCTATCTACTATGGTACGGCGATGGCTACCAAGAAGTTAGATTATAGTATTACAGGCGTGAACTGCACTATCACTGACGATATGGAGGGCATGAAGAATGTGCCGCTGGGCGGTGTGGTGCGCATCGAGGCCAAGCCTCTGCCCGCCGAAGCCACCGACTTCACCGGCATCGCCGGTTGGAACTGGATGCTCATGGGTGGCACCAGCAAGCTGAACGAGTCGGGCTATGGCGTGCTGTATGCCGATTCGGCTTGCACCGAGCCGGTGGTATTTGACAACGAGCATCGTTACACCACGGTCTATGCCCTTCTCGACAAACCCACGGAGTTCAACCACGCCGTGATGTATGTCTATTGGAAAAGCACAGGCACCTACACCGCTCTGTTTAATGTCTCGAATCCCGACAGCACCTATGAGCCCGCCAGCATCGCCCCTAGGGACGGTTCGGTTACCGTAACTTCCGGAGCCACTGTAGAGACGGCCTTGGACTATAAGCCGCTGGCGGCTTCGCTCGACGGTGTGACTTTCATGCTCGAGAGCGGTGTTACCGAAGGGGTAACCGCGCCATCGTTGACCTATATCCCTGCCAGCAAGTCGCTGACCATCGATGCCTCACGCACAGCCGCCACATTCTCGGGCCGTTATGCCATCAGGAAGGGCCTTAAAAAGGTGGGCGAAGTGCAGTTGCGGGTGGTGGCTCCGTCGTGCGACTCGCTTGCCATTCTCCCCAGCCAGGTGACCATAGGCCGCCAAATGGGCGGATATCGCCTCGATGCGGTGCTCAGTCCCGCCAATGCCCAAACTCCTGTGGAGTGGACCTCCAGCGATACTCTGAAAGCCATGGTAGATAGCACTGGTCTAGTACGAATCTCCCATAATGAAGCCCTGGTGGGCGACACCGTGCTCATCACCGCCAAGGCAGGCAATTGCTTGGCCACCTGTGTGGTGCGGATAGGTGGCGACCGATACCCCATAAGGGTCGATGGCCGCCCCATCAACTGTTATAATCAGGCCGATGTGCTGCGTGACGGCGCCGTGTCGCTCTGCGGTCATGTGCTCACCATCGATAATGCCGCCATGCGCAATATCAGCAGCCAACTCAACCCCCTGTTCATCAGGGTGAAAGAAACAAACCGGATTGATGGTGAAATCACCTTCACGGGGCATGAAAACACCATTGTGGGCTCGGGCAGCCTGACCGTGAGCCGTGGCAATGAGCGTGGACTCTTCTACGAGGGCAAAGACGCGGCCACCCTGCTCGTCACTGGCGGCGTCTCGCTCGATGTCACCAACTGCCGCGAGGTTGGCATCGTCGTCCCGCATCTGCGCGTCACAGGCGAGCAAACCAAGGTTTCTGCCAATGGCAATGACCCGCTGCTGGTCGATGAGTTGTGGGGCAACATCGTGGAGCCCGCGGGTGCAAAATGGCACGAGGGCCTCGTTCTCGACGCCGAGAACAATCCCATCCACAACCAGTTGGTAGTGATCAGCGGTACCGAGGCAATCCCCTTGCCCGCTGGCGATGTGAACCGCGACCGCCGCGTGAATGTCTCTGATGTCACCGCGCTGGTGAACATGATTCTGGGCCTCATCCCCAAGGACCTTGATACTGCCGATGTTGACGGGAATGGCCGCATCAATGTCTCCGATGTCACCGCACTCATCAACATCATTCTCAGGTAGATAACCGCCCGCTGCATCGGCCCTTTCGCAAAAAAATGCGCGCGCGTGCAATAAAAACGGTATTTCTTCGTTTACGATTAATAAGAGGGGGGAGGGCGTGTCCTCCTCCAAAAAATGCGACAACTTCAATGAAACGAACGATATACATACTATTGGCAGTGATGGCCTGTGTGCTTGCGGCTGGTCTTGACTCGTGCAAGACGCCGAAAATGCGCGTGGCCGACGAGGCCTATGAACGCGGCGAGTTTAACGATGCGTCGAACATCTATCGCAAGATATACAACAAGCTGAGCCACAAGGAAGACCGCTGGTTGCGTGGCGAGGTTGCCTACAAGATGGGTCTGTGCTATCGCAGGCTCAACCAGAGTTCGCGCGCCGAGGCCGCCTTCCAGAACGCCTTGCGCTATGAGTTTGAAGAAGATAGCACTGTGTATCTGTATCTGGCTCAGGCCCAGCACATGAACGGCAAGTGGAAAGAGGCCCGCCAGAACTATGAGCGCTACCTGGGCTATGTGCCCAACGACTATGTGGCGCAGCAGGGCATCCGCGCCTGCGACATGGCTCCGAAGTGGAAGGAGCAGGGCTCGCGCTACACGGTGAAGCTCGACAAGATGTTCAACTCCCGCCGTGCCGACTTCTGCCCGCAGTATCTGGGCGCCGATTTCGACCAGATCTTCTTCACCTCGTCGACCGAGAAGGCCATGGGCACCGCCAAGAGCGAGATCACGGGCACCAAGCGTAGCGACATCTTCTTCTCGAAGAAAGACGAGAAGGGCAAATGGCAACGCCCTGAGGCCGTAGAGGGCGAACTGAACACCGAGTGGGACGAGGGCATCACCTCGTTCAGCCCCGATGGCGGCACCATGTATCTGGCAAAGGTCATCAGAAAACCCGATGGCCCGTCGGCCGTGGAAATCTACACCTCCACGCGTTCTGAGGCCAAGTGGGGCGCCGCCGCCAAGTTTGAGATCACGGCCGACACGCTCTCATCGTACGGCGACCCGGCAGTGAGTGCCGACGGCAATTGGCTCTACTTCTCGAGCGACATGCCCGGCGGCTTTGGCGGCCTGGACCTGTGGCGCATCAACATCAAGGAGCGAGTGGGCACTTTGGAGAACCTGGGTGCGCAAATCAACACGCCCGGCGACGAGCGCTTCCCCTATTGCCGCACCGACAGCGTGCTCTACTTCTCGAGCAATGGCCATGCGGGCTTTGGCGGACTCGACCTGTTCAAGGCCACGCTGCAGCCCTCGCACCGGTGGTTCATCGTGAACATGGGTTCGCCCATGAACTCGTCGGGCGACGACTTCGGCATCACCTTCGGCAAGGGCGAGACGGGCTTCTTCAGCTCCAACCGCAAGGATGCCCGCGGCTACGACAAGATTTACAGCTTCGAGAAGCCAGAACTCAAGGTGTGGATTTCGGGCACCGTGCTCGACAAGGACGAGGAACCCGTGCCTAACGCCGTGATTCGCATCGTGGGCGACGACGGCAGCAACCAGAAGGCTGCTGCCAAGCCCGACGGCACCTTCCGCTTCGACCTGGAGCGCGGTGTGAAATATGTGATGCTCGCGGGCGCCAACGGCTACATGAATGCCCAGCAGCAGTTTGAGAGCGACATGGAAGAGGCCGATGCCGAATACTATGTCGACTTTGTGCTTGCCGCCATGATGAAGCCTCAGGTGATCGAGAACATCTTCTATGACTTCGACAAGGCCACATTGCGACCTGAGTCGAAGAAGGCGCTAGACGAGATGGTGAAGACACTGAAGGAGAACCCCTATGTGACCATAGAACTCTCGGCTCACACCGACCGTGTGGGCAGTGATAAGTATAACGACGGGCTGAGCCAGCGCCGGGCCCAGTCGGTGGTCGACTACCTGGTGAAGCATGGTGTCGATCTTGCCCGTCTGAAACCTCAGGGCTATGGCAAGCGCCGGCCCAAGGTGGTGACCAAGCGCATCAACCGCCTCTATCCGCAGTTTGAGGTGGGCGACACCCTCAACGAGGCCCGCGTCGACTCCCTCTCTAAGGAGGACCGTGCTGCCGCCGACCAGATTAACCGCCGCACCGAGTTCATGGTACTCAGTACCAACTTCCAGCCCTTTGCCGAAGACCTGAAGCGCATGCGCGGGGAGGCCGAACGCCTGCGGGCCGAAGCCGAGGAGCGTGGCGAACCCTTCATCCCGCCCGCCTATCTGCAGGGCGAGGAGAAGCAGGATGCTGCCAGCACCGCCACGCCTGGCACTACGGGCAACAAGCCTGTGAATCTTGATAACGATGCCGAGGCTTTGCAGAAGAAGGCCGAGGAGAAGGCCGAGGCTGAAGGCACCGACCCGAATAAGGAAGAGAAGAAGAACAATCCGCTTATCGGCCCCGGCATGAAGGGCGGCGATCAAGGCGGTGGTCAGGGCGGCAACAGGCCTGGTGGCTCATCTGGCGGTTCGTCGGGCGGAACCAAGAATACTGGCCTCGATGGCATGTCGCAGAAGGAGATTATCGACAAGGCACGCCGCGACGCCAAAAGGCACTAACCCCCTGCGTATCAGGAACTGAACTCTCAAAAGAATTGTCATCAATAAAATAATTAGTCATCAATAGTCATTAATTGTCTGACTCTTATTTACTAAACAAAACAAATGTTCTCAGGAATCGTTGAAGAGGCCGCCCAGGTGGTGGCACTTGTGAAAGAAGAAGGCAACCTGCACATCACCTTGCGATGCAGTTTTGTCGACGAACTGAAAATCGACCAGAGTGTGGCGCACAATGGCGTGTGCCTCACCGTGGTGCAGTTGCCTGGCGACGGCACTTACACCGTCACCGCCGTGCAGGAGACACTCGACCGCAGCAACCTGGGCCTGCTCCAGGTGGGCGACGAGGTGAATGTGGAGCGCAGCATGCTCATGAACGGCCGCCTCGACGGCCACATCGTGCAAGGCCATGTCGACCAGACGGCCACTTGCCAGAGCGTTGTGGAGGAAGACGGCAGCTGGCGCTACCGTTTTGCCTACGAGGTGCCCGCCGGCATGGCAGCCAAGGGCTATGTCACCGTCGAGAAGGGCAGCGTCACCGTCAACGGCGTGAGCCTCACCGTGTGCAACTCCGAGCCCAATAGCTTCGAGGTGGCCATCATCCCCTACACCCACCAGCTCACCAACTTCCACAACATTGTGGCAGGCACCGTGGTGAACCTGGAGTTTGACATCATAGGCAAGTACCTGGCCCGTCTTATGGAATTCACCGCACAATGAAGAAGATAGGCATCATCAGCGACACGCACAGCTACTGGGACGACCGCTATGCTCTGCACTTTGCCGACTGCGACGAGATTTGGCACGCAGGCGACATTGGCAACGAGGAGGTCGCCCTTCGGCTTGAGGGGCTGGTGCCTGTGTTCCGTGCCGTGTATGGCAATGCCGATGGTGCCGTGCTGCGCCGCATGTTCAAGGAGATGGAAATCTTCGAGACCGAGGGCGTGAAGGTGGTGCTCACCCACATTGGCGGCTATCCGGGCCGTTATGCGCCGGGCATCCGCAACCGTCTGCAACTGTCGCAGCCCAAGCTCTTCGTGTGCGGCCACAGCCACATACTCAAGGTCATCCCCGATCGCCAGCTGGGCGTGCTCACCATCAATCCCGGAGCGGCAGGCCGTCAGGGCTGGCAAAAGGTGCGCACCCTCATCAAGCTCACCCTCGACGCCGGCGAAATCACTGGCTGCCAAGTCATAGAACTGGCCGAAGGCGGCGAAGCCCAGTAGGGACAGGGCCTTTCCCTCTTCGAATGCTCGAATGCTCGAACAATCGAATGCTCGAACAATCGAATACTCGAATGCTCGACTCTAAACTCTAAACCCTCAACTCTAAACTCTAAACTGACCCTAAAATGAAACACTACATCATACTCGCTCTTGCCATCTTTGCCCTCGCTCTCGTGGGCTGCAAGACTAGTGAAGAGAACTACAAGGCCGCCTACGACAAGGCGGTGGCACGCACACAGGAGAATGTGGGCAAGGATGCCTACGACAAGGTGCAGGCCGAAAAGCGGCGCTACACCGAGGTGGTGAACGGCGACAGCGTGCGCATTGTGCGCGCCTTCTGCAATATCGTCGACGGCACCGCTGCCGATGTCAAGAAATATGGCGTGGTGGTGGCCGTCTTCGACCAGCTCATCAACGCGCGCTCCTATCGCGACCGCCTGTGTGAGCAGGAGGGCTTCGAGTCGTATGTGGTGATCAACAACACCGACAAGAAGTATCATGTCATCGTCCAGGGCTTTGACGACAAGCCGCAGGCGGTGGCATTTATCAAGAACATTCAGGAAAACCCCGATTTCATCAAGATGAAAATCCTCGTCCCCATCCCCTGGATTCTCGAGAAGCGCTAGCGAATGCTAGCGCGGTTGAGGGTTGAGTGTTTAGGGTTTAGAGAGGACGCCCTGTGTGAAGGCATGACAAAAAAACCGCGCTTGGGGGCGCGGTTTCAGTAGCAAATATATGTGTGATTAATGGGGAATCGTGTGTGTTGGGGGGCTACTTGACTTCCCAGGTGTCGCCGGCCATGACCATCTCGCGGAGGGTCTCGAAGCCGCGCTTGCCTTGCACTGCCTCGACCTGTGCCTGAATCTCGGCGTCGTAGGTGGGAGCCTCGACATCGCGAATCACACCGAGAGCGAGGGGCAGATCGTGTCCGTCCATCATGGCGAGCTGCTGGTGCAGGAAGTTGTTCTCGCAGTGTGCGTCGTGCGTGAGCACATCGTCGAGTGTGTAACCGTCCTTGCCAATGGTGACAGCCTTGAGTCCGAAGCCGTCTTGCACAATGCCCTTGTCCATCTTTTTGCCGAAGATCATCTTCTCGCCATGGACGAGGTGGATGGTGCGGTCGGGGCGCGTGTCGCGGTTAGCCACATAGTAGTGAATGCCATTGTTGAAGATCATGCAGTTCTGCAGAATCTCGACCACCGAGCAGCCACGATGGCGCTGAGCCTCGACCATGATTTCCTGCGAAATGGGGAGCTCGACATCGATGCTGCGTGCAAAGAAGGTGCCTCGAGCGCCAAACACGAGTTCGGCAGGGATGAAGGGATCCTCGGTAGTGCCGTAGGGCGACGACTTGGAGACGCAGCCACGGTCGCTGGTGGGGGAGAACTGACCCTTGGTGAGGCCATAGATCTTGTTGTTGAGCAAGATGAGGTTGAGATCGACATTGCGGCGCACCTCGTGGATGAAGTGGTTGCCGCCGATGGCGAGTCCGTCGCCGTCGCCCGAAATCTGCCAGACGGTCATTTCGGGGTTAGCCACCTTGAAACCTGTGGCCACAGCGCCGCCACGGCCATGAATGGTGTGGAAACCGTAGGTCTTCATATAGTAGGGCAGACGCGAGGAGCATCCGATGCCCGAGATGACGGCGGTCATGTGGGGCGGAATGCCGAGTTCGGCCATAGCCTTGTGAAGCACATTGAGCACGGCGTGGTCGCCGCAGCCAGGGCACCAGCGCACCGACTGGTCGCTCTTGAAATCCTTAGGTTGGTATTTCTGGGTGTTCATATTGTTCTGTTCCATATCATTTACCTCCCATTATTTTTTTAACGCCATCTACAATGTCGTGAACCATGAAGGGTTGACCCTGCACCTTGTTGATGCGCTTGATGTTGAGATTAGGAATTTTCGACTGCAGGTAGGCAGCAAACTGGCCGCTGTTGAGCTCGGCCACAATCACGGTCTTGTAGTTCGAGAGCACCTCCTGGGTGTTGGTGGGCAGCGGGTTGATGTACTGGAACTGGGCGAAGTCGATGTTGCGTCCGGCCTTGTTGAGTTCCTCGTAGGCGGTGTAGATGTGTCCGTAGGTGCCGCCCCAGCCCACCACGATGGTGTCGGTCTGGTTGTTGCACTCGGTGAGCACCTCGAGTTCGGGGATGTACTTGGCCACATTCTGCACCTTCACCTCGCGTGCCTTGACCATGCGCTCGTGGTTCTCGGGGTTGTTAGAGAGGGTGCTGGTGTTGTAGTCCTTCTCAAGGCCGCCCACGCGGTGCTCAAAGCCCTCGGTTCCGGGGATGGCCCAGTAGCGCACATTGTCGATGTTGCGCATGTAGGGGGTCCAGTGTCCGCGCATGTCCTTGGTCACGAAGTTGGGGTGAATGTCGGGGTAGTCGCCCACCTCGGGGATGCGCCAGGCCGAGGAGCCGTTGGCGATGAAGGCGTCGGTGAGCAAGATCACGGGTGTCATGTGCTCGAGCGCGATGCGTGCTGCCTCGAAGGCCATGTGGAAGCAGTCGGAGGGCGAGAGGGCTGCCAGCACCACGAGCGGACACTCGCCACTGCGGCCGTAGAGTGCCTGCTGGAGGTCGGTTTGCTCGGTCTTGGTGGGCAAACCCGTCGAGGGGCCGCCACGCTGCACATCGACCACCACGAGCGGGAGCTCGGCCATCACAGCCAGACCCAGACCCTCACTCTTGAGTGCGAGACCTGGACCAGAGGTGGTGGTGACGGCAAGGCTGCCTGCATAAGCAGCGCCGATGGCGGAGCAGATGCCGCCAATCTCGTCTTCCATCTGAATGGCCTTCACGCCCATGTCGCGGCGCTTGGCGAGTTCGTGCAGGATGTCGGTGGCGGGAGTGATGGGGTAGCTGCCCAGGAACAGGGGCCTGCCGCTCTTTTCAGAGGCGAGGATGAGACCCCAAGCGGTGGCCTTGTTGCCGTTCACGTCTGTGTAGATGCCCGGGCGGAACTTATCGGTCTCGATGCGGTAGTTGGAGACCGAGGCGTGGATGTTGTGTCCGTAGTCGTAACCGCCGCGAATCACCTTGGCATTGGCCTCGTAGATTTCGGGCTTCTTCTCGAACTTGCGCTGGAGGTAGCGCAGCGGGGCGCTCATGGGCAGGTTGAAGAGCCAGCACACGAGACCCAGTGCGAACATGTTGCGGCACTTCATTTGTGCCTTGAGGTCCATGCCGCTGTCGGCCAGTGCAGCCTTCACCATCTCGGTCATGGGCACTTCCACGACCTGGGTGTTGAGGTGCAGCTCCTTGTAGGGCTTGTCGGTCTTGAATTCGGCCTTTTCGAGGTCGGCCTTCTGGAACGAGTTGATGTCGACAATGACCACGCCACGGGGGCTGAGGAATTTCACATTCTGCTTGAGTGCAGCGGGGTTCATGGCCACGAGCACATCGCACTCATCGCCAGGCGTGTGCACACCGTGTCCGATGTTGACCTGGAAACCGCTCACGCCGTTGAGCGAGCCTTGCGGGGCGCGCACCTCGGCGGGGTAGTCGGGGAAGGTGGAGATGATGTCGCCAATCTCGGCCGATACATTGGAGAAGATGTTGCCGGCGAGCTGCATGCCGTCGCCACTGTCGCCCGAGAAACGGACGACGATGCTCTGACGGAAACGAACATTGTTTTTTTCTAACATATCTATAATTTAAGTATTTAGCACCCTACGAGGAGTGTTGTTCATGATGCTTCCCTGGGCGGCCGGGCGGCCGGGTGGGGATTTCGGGGGCAAAGTTAGGCATAATGCTCACAATAAAAAAGTTTTAAGGGGGAAATGTTGAGTTCCTGCTTCGCAGGAGTTGAGGGTTGAGAAGTAAACGAGTAAACGAGCAAACAAGCTAACGAGCTATCGAGGGAATAGTAGAGCAGTAAAGTAGTAGAGTAGGGGTGAGGGATTTGTTTTTGTGCGAGAATTTGTGTAAATTTGCAGTAGAAAAACTTTTGGTAGAACAAAAACTTTACGGTTATGAAAAAGATATTATTACTCACAGTATTGTTCTTGATGGGATTCTGCGGCATGATGCAGGCGCAGAGGATCACGATTATGAATGCCACTTTATTTTGTGATGAAGTCTATAGCGCAGAGGAAGTGAGAAACAGGGTTGAAACGGCGAGTAGTAACCCTGTTCCTTACATGGGCAGTGTGTCGTTCGACGGCCCAAACCGCCGGCTTGTGCTGAAAAACCTGAATGTGGTGCTGGCTGGTTACAGTTTCTTGTACAATCAAACGGGCGATTCGCTGACAGTGGAAATACAAGGCGATTGTGTGGTGAACATGGCGACCACCACAGCATCCATTCTCAATTATAACAATGTGAGGATGGTGTGTGCCGACGGCGCTTCGTTCAAGATCATGAACGGTGGCACATTTAGTGATAGTTATGGTCTTATACAGTTGCTCGACGATTCAAGCATCATTTTTGAGAATGGCTCTTTTATATTCAGTAAGTCATCTTCGCCAGTGATCTCATTTATGGGCGATTATGAGCCCACCACACCTCCAAGTCCGGTTTCGTCGCAGTTCACCATGTCGCAAATACCCCCCAAGTCGGTGGTGTTCAAGAACTGCAATGCCACGATCAATGCTAATAAAAATGTGATTGTGGGCATGAAGGGCTACCTGAGCTTCCTGGATTGCGATATTACTAGTCCTGATTCGTACACTTTCGACAGCAATGGTTCTATGATGGAGAGCGATGGCACCTCGCCGCTCACGAGTGTCACCATATCGCCCTGCCTCTACTTCGATGCTGGTGGCCTGTGGTATCATGGGCAGAGCGATGGTTCGTTGTATGTGACTTACCAGAACTCGTTTTCGCCCGCCTACACTAACCTGGGCAGCAGCGTCACAGTGCCCTCGAGCGTGAAGCATAAGGGCAAGAGCTATGCGGTGAAGGCGGTGGGCCGTAGTGCCTTTAAGGGTTGCAGCGGTTTGCAGTCGGTGAATCTGCCATCGTCGATCAAGACAATCAATGGTTTTGCCTTTATGCAATGCAATAGTCTCAAGTCAATGACAATTCCCGAGAATGTGGAAAACATCAATGGGGGCGCCTTTGCGCATTGCGATGCTATGACCTCGGTCACCATCCCAAGCACAGTGAAGAGTATAGGTTCCTTGGCATTCGGGAGTTGTTATAGTCTTGAAAAGATATACTCACACATTTATGACCCCACCAAGGTGTCTTACTCACAGGCCACCTCGGTATTCAATGGTGTGAACAAATCGACTTGCATCCTCTATGTGCCTAAAGGCAGGATTTGGATATACTGGGATACCGATCCCTGGAGCGAATTCAATAGGTATGCTGAGATACCTGCCGCCAATGGCGATGTGAATGGCGACGGCAAGGTGAATGTGAGCGATGTGACCACGCTCATCAACATGATTCTGGGTGTGATTCCCAAGGACACGACCCGAGGCGACATTAACGGCGACGGCAATGTGAATGTGAGCGATGTGACGGCACTTGTTAATATCATCCTGAGCGCCAGCTGACGCTCAGGGTGATGGTTTAGGGTTTAGTTCCTGCTTCGCAGGAGTTTAGAGTTTAGAGCGCTGCGCGCGGTTTAGGGTTTAGAGTTTAGAGTTTAGAGGTCAGTCGAATTATCGAGTGGTCGAATGCTCGAACTGTCGAGGGGATGAGGGAAATTTTTTGTGAATGTTTTGGAGATGTGATGGGAAATGAGTAATTTTGTGGTGGTAAAACGAAGCGTAAGGTTTCCCTGGCCGTAAGGCTCTGGGAATGAAAAGGGAATCAGGTGCAAGTCCTGAACAGTACCCGCTGCTGTAAGTCCCAACAAACAACGCCGGTTTCACACATTGCCACTGGGCACCTATATCTACTATAGACTGCATCAACACCGGGAAGGCGTGGAACAACGACGGGGACGAGTCAGAAGACCTGCCTTATAGCTTGCCTGCAATGCCGGTGCGCTGGCACCGCATTGACTGAAAACGGTTCACGTGGCATTTGAACTGAGGCAAACGATGATGATGCGGTCATTCACATACCTGTTTTTGTTGATTGAACTGAAATTAAGGCAGATTCGTAGCTGTCGTTGTGTGTGCTTGCGGCATAATTCATTCATGTGGCGAGACAAAAGCCGAATAGTAACCTTATCATAATATATTATAGTAACTTGATGCGAAGGCTCCCATCCGTGATTGGACAGGAGCCTTCGAAGTTTTTATACTCTTGAAAAAGAAGAATAAGTGAGGAAAAAAGCGGCAGTTTTGCGTTTTTTTTGAAAAAAACGACCGAAAATTTGTAGGATTCGAGAGTTTTGCTTTATCTTTGCAGTCCCAAATGGTGCGTTAGTTCAGTTGGTTAGAATGCCTGCCTGTCACGCAGGAGGTCGCTGGTTCGAGTCCTGTACGCACCGCACGAAAAAAGCCTGGAACAACTCCAGGCTTTTTTTGTTGTAGTAATACTGAATTATCAATAGCTTTAGTATTTGTCGTCGGGGTCGGTGGTGTCGATCTCGTGCTGAGTAATCTTGTTGTGGTCCATCTTGTGCCAGGCAACGGCGATGTAGGCCAACACGAAGGGCACGAGAATGGAAACATAGCTCATGACGCGCAGGGTGAACAGACTCGACGAACTGTTGCGCAGGTTGAGCGAACTGTTCACGTCGATGGTCGAGGGGTAGTAGGCCGTGCCGTTGAAACCAAGCACCCAGAAGAGGGTGAGCACCACGGTGACGGTACCGATGCCGGAAAACCAGATGCCGTGGTTGTAGTCGGGCTTGAGCAGTGTCTTGCCTATGCCGTAGAGCACCATGCCCACGCCAATCAGGAGCAGTGCAAGGCACCACCACATCTCCAGGTAGTTGTGGAGGTATTTGTTGGGGGCAGTGGCCATGTTGCCGTTGTCGTCGACCTGCACGCCCTGTGCGGTGCAAATGAGCACGAGCGAGACGAGGAAGAGCACGACAAAGATGGGAGCATTGATGAGGAGATGTTTGCGCTGCGCCTTGCGCACCTCTTCATCGTCGATGTTGTTGATGAAGTAGAGCGAGGCAAGCGTGCGGGCCAGGAAGAATACCATGAACCCGAAGATAAGGTTCTTCCAGCATACAATCGCCTCGAGGCCATGTGCGCTGCCCCACTGCGAGATGGTGGCACTCTGCACATTGAGAATGTTGGCCTTGGTGACGGTGAACTCGTTGCCGAAGAACATGCCGGCCACCGCCACGCCGAGCAGCACGGGTCCCACGATGCCGTTGATGAGCAGCAGCGTGTCGTAGAACTTCGAACCATAGATGTTGCCGTGCTTGGAGCGGTACTCATAGGCTACCGCCTGAATCACGAAGCTGAAGAGGATGAACATCCACAGCCAGTAGGCACCACCGAAGCTGGTGGAGTAGAACAGGGGGAACGAGGCGAAGAAGGCTCCGCCGAAGGTGACGAGTGTGGTGAAGGTGAACTCCCACTTGCGCCCCAGCGAGTTGACCATCATGCTGCGCTGGCCGTCGGTCTTGGCATGGATGAGCATCGACTGTCCGCCCTGCACGAAAAGCAGGAACACGAGCAGCGCACCCAGAATGGAGATGATGAGCCACCAGTAGTTTTGAAGAATATAGTGTGTCATATTATAATTGTCTTAAAGGATTAAACAATTAGAATTCGGCTACATTGAGGTCGGTCTTCGACTTCTTGGCAATTTGCTTGCAGATGATGCTCACATCGGCAATGAGCAGTGCGGTGAACACCACGGCAAAGATCCAGAAGGTGGTCTGCACATAGCCGGCGCTGAGGTCGCTGATGGCCACCTTGTTGGGCATGAGATCCTGAATGGTCCAGGGCTGTCGGCCCACTTCAGCCACAATCCATCCGCTTGCCGAACACAGGTAGGTGAGCGGTATGGTGAGAATGGCGAGCCAGTGCCACCACTTGTTCCACTTGGCCTTGTCGTTGAGTTTCTTCTTGTACTCGAAGAAGAGCACGAGCGCCATGAACAGCAGCAGATAGCCGCCAATGGTCACCATGAAGTGGAAGGTGTAGAAGGTGAGCGGCACATTAGGCACCGCCTCTTGCGGTGAGTCGAGGTAGCCGTAGCCAAAGTACTTGAAGTTCTCGTCGAGGACCTTGGAAATCTCGTCGAGCGCCACGGCATCGTTGCTCTGTGTGGCCGCATGATGCTGAGCAATGGCTTCTTGGGCAAGCTTGCCTCGCTTGATGCGTTCCTCGTAGGAAACGGTGTTAATGATGTTGCCCTTCTCATCCTTGGAGATGCCGTTGATGATGTCGTTGATGCCCGGCACAAATGCGTCGATGTTGTGCGTGGCAAGGAATGAGAGGCCGTAGGGGATGGAGATGTTGAGCAGGAAGGGATCCTCGTTGTTGTCCACGGTCTTGGCGGGGTTGAGGATACCGAATGCCACAATCTCCTGGGCGTTATGCCCCTCGTAGAGGCCTTCCATGGCAGCGAGTTTCATGGGTTGCGACTTGGCAACGGTCACTGCCGAGGAGTCGCCGGTGACGATGGTGAGCACAATGCCTATGAGGCCAACCCATCCGCCCACCTTAAGGCTGCGGTGGCAGTGCTCAACATTGCGCTTGCGCATCATCATCCACGAGCACACGCCCACCACAAAGGCTCCAGCAAGCACCCAAGCCGACAGCACGGTGTGGAAGAACTTGCTCATGGCCATGGGCGAAGTGGCTACTTCCCAGAAACTGGTCATCTCGTTACGCATGGTTTCGGGGTTGAACTGGCAGCCCACGGGGTCTTGCATCCAGGCATTGGCCACAAGAATCCAAAGGGCCGAGAGGCTGGCACCGATGGCAGTGAGCCATGTGGCAGCGAGGTGGAACTTGGGACTCACCTTCTTCCAGCCAAAGAACATGATGGCGATGAAGGTGCTCTCCATGAAGAAGGCAAGGATGCCTTCGACCGCCAATGGAGCACCAAAGATGTCGCCCACAAACCAGCTGTAGTTGCTCCAGTTAGTGCCGAACTCGAATTCCAGGATGATGCCGGTGGCCACGCCAATGGCGAAGTTCACACCGAAGATTGTCATCCAGAAACGCGTGGTGGCGAGCCACTTCTGGTCGCGTGTGCGGTAATAAATGGTCTCCATGATGGCAATGATCACTCCCAGTCCCAAGGTGAGCGGGACAAAGAGCCAGTGGTAGATGGCCGTGAGGGCGAATTGCGCCCTTGACCAATCGACTACATTCATTAATTCGTTCATAGTGAGTATTTTTAGAAATTAATTAGTTTTTGTTGAGTCATTGGCAACTGTCGTTGCGATTCACAAGCTGCTCGCGCACATATTGTGCTTTTCCCTGGTCGTCATCGCTCTTTGAAGAAAGGAAATCGGGGAAGAAAATCCAGCGGATGATGACGAAAAAAATGAAAAGCTTGATGCCGATGATGAGCCACAGCGTCTTGCCCACGGTCATGCTCTTGAAGCCGTCGCGGTAGAAGTTGAAAACCCGTATGAACCAGTTTCCTGAGGGTTTGGATTCATTTGCTTGCGTGCTCATCTTGTGATTGTTTGTAATTAACAACTCACAAATATAGTGAAAAAAAGTGAAAAACCCAAATAAAAGGATGAAAAAATGCCTTCAATGGTGTGAAATGAAGGCAATGAGGGCGTTAGCGGGCTGTTTTGAGGCCCAATGGCAGTGTTTTTTGCTTACTTGGTGTGAAGTGAAAATGTGGCTCAGAGCAGCGTGGCGGTGACGAAACGGGGGTTGCCGTACTGGTCATTGATGATGCGCACATCAGAAAAGTCATGCTGGGTGAGCAGGCGCCGCATCTGCTCAGGGAAACGGCGGTTGATCTCGAGGTAGAGTCGGCCGTTCTCGCATAGCGCTTTGCTGGCAAACTGTGCGATGGCGCGGTAGTAGAGCAGCGGGTCGTCGTCGGGCACAAACAGGGCGCTTGCCGGCTCATACCGGAGCACATTGGGTTCCATGAGTTCCTGTTCGCTCATGCACACATAGGGCGGGTTGCTCACGATGATGTGGTAGCGGTGAAGTGGCATCTCGGGATTCAGCATATCGTCGATTCTGAAGTCGACTTTTGTCTTGAGCATGAGCGCGTTTTGCTGTGCTACGGCAAGGGCATCGGGGGAGATGTCGGTGGCTTCGACCTGCGGGAACCGGAGCGCCCTTGCCAGCGAGATGGCGATGCAGCCGCAACCGGTGCCCAGGTCGAGCACATGGAGGTCAGACTGCTGGTTCTCGTCGACGATGATATCGACCAGCCGCTCGGTCTCGGGTCGTGGGATGAGCGTGGCGGGAGTGACCATGAAGTCGTGCCCGTGGAATCGGGCCTTTCCCAGCACATACTGCAACGGTTCGTGCTGCAACAGCCTGGCGGTGATGGCTTTGATATTATCGAAGAAGACATCGTCCTGCTCAAAGTCGGCCCGCAGCACAGTGTCGACGGGCAAGTAGTGCAGCACCTCCTGCATGACGATGGCGATGACAGCCTGCAACTCCTGTTCGGGGTAGATGGCCTGCAGCTGCTGCCGCATGAATTGGGATATCTGTGATGTAGTTGCCATAGTGTGACGGGCGTATTAGTTTTGTGCAAATTTACAAGATTATTTGTTCATGTGAAACGCAAAATAGAAAAAAGCGTGCGAGATTGTGCAAAAATGATTACTTTTGTGTAATGATTCAGAACGAAGAGAAATATATGCGCCGAGCCATGCAGCTTGCCCTGCAGGGTAGCGGGCATGTTTCGCCCAACCCCATGGTGGGCGCTGTGATTGTGGATGGCAGCGGCACGATAGTGGGCGAGGGGTGGCACCGCAACTATGGCGAGGGGCATGCCGAGGTGAATGCTGTGAACAGCGTGACCGACAAGGAGGTGCTTCGCGAGAGCACCATCTATGTGACGCTCGAGCCGTGTTCGCACTACGGCAAGACGCCGCCTTGCGCCCGGCTGCTCATTGATGTGGGCGTGAAGCGTGTGGTGGTGGGCGTGCTCGACCCGTTCCCGCAAGTGAGTGGCCGTGGCGTGGCCATGCTGCACGAGGCTGGCATTGAGGTGGTTGTGGGTGTGCTCGAAGATGAGTGCCGATGGCTGAACCGCCGTTTCATGAAGGCGCACAGCACGGGGTTGCCATGGGTGCAGCTCAAATGGGCCGAGACGGCCGACGGCTACCTGTCGGCCCCTCCTGAATTTGACGAAAATCCGTTGCGCATGTCGTCGCCCACAACCATGCGGCTCATGCACCGTGAGCGTGCCGTGAGCGATGCCATTGTGGTGGGTGCCAATACGGTGCGGGCCGACAATCCGTCGCTCACCACCCGCTACTGGCCAGGCCGCTCGGCACTGCGTGTGGTGCTCGACCGGCAGCTGTTGATGCCTCGTGAAAGCCATGTGCTCACCGACGGAGGTGCGACTGTGGTGTATAACCTTGTGAAAAGTGGCCGTGAGGGAGCTGTGGACTATGTGCAGCTGCCCACTTGTGGCCCCGACGAATGGTTGCGCGACCTTTATGGTCGTGGTGTGACCAGTGTGATGGTAGAGGGCGGTGGCAATGTGCTTGCCCAGATGCTCGAAAGCGGGCAGTGGGACGAGATACGCCGTGAGGTGTCGCCCCGCGAAACACATGGAGGCGTGCCGGCTCCAAACTTGCCGTTTCAGGCTCAGGAAATTGAAAAAATAGGCAAAAACGAAGTGCGAATTTATCGCCGTGAAGTTAAAAAGGTGTAAAAAAGCGTCTAAAGCATTTCTATATCTTAATAGAATGACTCTACTTTGAACGCTAAATATTAATTTTACGGCTTGAAAGCGAGGAAATGTGCTTGCGAGAGGCAGTTTTTTGCTGGGGCAACCTCGGCTTTCGGCGAAAAAGTTGTAAATTTGCAGTTTCAAATTAGCTATAAATGAAGAAACATACTATAATCTTTAGCGTGCTGACCATTATGTTGGGCATAATGGTGGCATCGTGCAACAAGAACGATAACGAGGAAGAAGACGTACAGTATTACGGAACAAGCGTGTCATCGACTCTGGTGTCGAAATTTGTGCTTGGTTCCAACGAAGATGTGATGCACAATCTCGACTCGGTCTTCTTCACTATTGACCAGGACCGCAAAATCATTTACAATGCCGACTCGCTGCCTGTGGGCACCAACGTGCGCAAGCTGACCGTGGCGGTGACATTCCCCTACTCGGTGAGCTCGGCGCAGTTCCATGTGACTGGCGGCAAGCTGATGAAAGACACGACCATCACCTACACAAGTGAGACGAATGACACCATCGACTTCACGGGTAACGTGACGCTGAAGGTGACCTCGAGCGATGGCAATCATGTTGCCACCTATGTGGTGAAGGTGAATGTGCATCAGGTGGAACCAGATCAGCTCACCTTTGCCCAGAGTCTGCGCCGTGACCTGCCCAACGTGAACGGCACTCCCCAGCAGGTGAAGACGGTGCTCCAGGGCGACACCTACCTGTGCCTGATAAAAGACGGTGACAAATATGTGCTGTCGGGTACCCCAACTCTGGGTGTGGGAACGTGGTCGAAGACTGAACTCAATGTGCCGTTCATGCCAGTCGTGAACAGCCTGACGGCAACAAGCGACGCTCTGTATATGCTCGACTCCACGGGCGAACTCTATAGCTCTACCGACCAGGGGACAACCTGGGCCGACTGCCAGCAGCAGTGGGTGAACATTGTGGGCGGCTATGGCGAGAAGGTGCTGGGCGTGATGCAAGAAGACGGCGTGTTCAAGCACGACGAGTATCCCCGCGCATCGAACTTCACACCCGTGGCAATTGGCGACAATTTCCCCGTGAGCGGCGCCACGCCTCTTGTGACCGGTTCGAACGAATGGACCTCGAGCGAGCAGGTGGTGATGGTGGGCGGCGTGCTGCAAGACGGCAGCCTGACCAATGCCTCGTGGGGCTATGACGGCCATGGCTGGGGCAGGATTGATGTGAGAGACAACACCATACTTCCGGCCATTGCCGATGCTGTATTGATTCCTTATTACACCTACGATATCGACTCTACCCGTCTCACCGTAGCGGTGAAACAGGTGACCTGGCTGGTGATGGGCGGCCGCTTGGCTGGTGGCTCGTTGAACCGCACCACCTATGTGTCGTACAATCAGGGCATGTCGTGGATCAAGGGTGCATCAAGTCTGCAGCAGCCCGACTATATGCCCTCGTTCTACGGAGCACAGGCTTTTGTGCAGACCGAGAAGGTGAGTGGTGCGCAACTGGCTCCATCGACCGTCACTAAACCCATTACCGACTGGGAGTGTCCCTATGTCTACATAGTGGGTGGCTATGCCAGTGGAGGCAGTGTTTTGAACAACATCTGGAAGGGACAACTCAACCGGTTGACGTTCAAACCGCTGTTTTAAATTGAAAAAAATACTTAATCAATATAATTTTAACCGCAATTTGCCGTTTTCCAGTTATAGTTCAAAAAAAAGTCTATAAATGAAAAAGTTATTAGCAACAATAGTGATGGCACTTGTGCTCGTGGCAGCAGCCCAGGCACAGGATTACCGCTATGAGGTGGGGCCAGCACTGGGCATGAGCGGTTATCTGGGCGACCTGAACAGGAGCAATCTGTTCAAGCACCCGGGAGTGGCAGGCGGTGGCGTGTTCAGATACATCATGAACAGCCGCTTTGCGGTGAAGGGCAATCTGCTCTATGCCGGCGTGAGTGGCAACAGCGATGACTGTGCCAACAAGTTCCCCGACGGAGAGCACTATGAGTTCAGCCGCAGTCTGTTTGATGTGGGAGGCCAGGTGGAATTCAACTTCCTGCACTTCGGTATGGGTCCTCGCTACAAGAAATACAAGAGAATATCACCCTATATGACACTGGGTCTGGGTATGGTGATGTCGACAGGCGGAGGTCAGACCAATGTCAGTTTCAGCATCCCCATGGGCTTTGGCGTGAAGTACAAACTGAAGGAGCGCTTGAACCTGGGTTTCGAGTTCACGATGCGTAAGGAGTTTGGCGACAAGATCGACGGCCTGAGCGACCTCTATGGCCTGAAGCACAATTTTGCGAAGAATACTGACTGGTACTCGATAGCGATGTTCACGGTCACTTATGAATTCAGCAAGCGCTGCACCAAGTGCCATTATGTGGAATAACAAACAATAAAGACAAAAAGAGAAATCATGTCACTGATTGATAAAATAGACAAGACCAGAATCCCCAGCCATGTGGCCATTATCATGGACGGCAATGGCCGCTGGGCGAAGCAGCACGGCTTTGAACGGAGCATAGGCCACGAGAATGGTGTGACCACGGTGCGCCGCATCACCGAGATAGCCAGCGAGGTGGGTGTGAAATACCTCACCCTCTACACTTTCTCGACCGAGAACTGGAATCGCCCGCAGGCCGAGGTAGATGCCCTGATGTCGCTGGTAGTCTATTCAATCGAGCAGCAGACCCCTGATTTGATCAAGAACAATGTGCGACTGACGATGATAGGCGACCGCTCGCGCATGCCGCAGTATGTGTGCGACCGCCTCGACAAGTGCATGGCCGACACCTCGCACTGCACAGGCCTTGTGCTGTGCCTGGCCTTGAGCTACTCCTCGCGTTGGGAGATTGTGGAGGCCTGCAAGAAGATTGCTACCGAGGTGAAGGAAGGTGCTCTGACGGTTGAGGAGATCGACGACGCCCTGTTCTCGTCGCGCCTGAGCACGGCCGGCATGCCCGACCCCGACTTGCTCATTCGCACGGCCGGCGACTTGCGCATCAGCAACTACATGCTGTGGCAAATAGCCTATAGTGAACTGTATTTTACCCCTGTTTTCTGGCCCGACTTCACGAAGGACAATTTCCTGGAAGCCATTATCGACTATCAGGCCCGCGAACGCCGTTACGGCAAGACCAGTGAACAGATAACCCAAGATAATGAACAACAATAAGCCCAATATGCGCTACAAAATACTATTCATCCTCGTTTCAATACTGTCGTGTGCCACTGCCAGTGCTCAAGACGAGACCCGCATGGTCAACGACACGATTTTTAACCCCAAGGTGGTGTTCTCAGGCACTCCTCAACGATATGAGATTGCCGGCATCACCGTGTCGGGTGTCGACAACTACGACGACTACATCATCATAGGCTACTCCGGATTGAGTCTGGGGCAGCGCGTGGAGATACCGGGCGACGAGCTTAAGGCTGCCGCCAAGCGCTTTTGGCACCAGGGGCTGTTCTCGAAGGTGCAGATCAAGGTGACGAAGATTTATCAGGACAAGGCCTGGCTCGAATTTGTGCTCCAGCAGCAGCCACGCATCTCACAGGTGAACTATGTGGGCATGAAGGGTGGCGAGCGCAAAGATGTGGAGCAGCGCCTGAACCTGCAGGTGGGTAACCAGATGACTCCGAACATTGCCGACCGCATCAAGCGTATTGTGGAGAAGTACTACAAGGACAAAGGTTTTGAGAAAGCCACCGTAGAAGTGACCCAGCGCGAGGACCTGAGCAAGAAGAACGAAGTGATTGTGGACATTGTGGTCGACAAGCACGCCAAGATAAAAGTGCACAAGATTTACGTTGAAGGCAACAAGGTGCTGAGCGACGGCAAAATCAAGCGCACTATGAAGAAGACCAACGAGAAGGGTAGCCTGCTCAAACTCTTCAGTCAGAAGAAATTTGTGCAGACCGACTTTGAGGCCGACAAGCAACGCATCATCGACAAGTATAACGAGATAGGCTACCGCGATGCCCGCATTGTGAGCGACAGCGTGGTGAGCTTCGACGAGAAGACGGTGGATGTGTACATCAATGTAGATGAAGGCAAGAAGTACTACATCAGCGGTGTGAAATGGGTGGGTAACACCCTGTATCCGTCGTCGTTCCTCGATGAGGTGCTGGGCATCAAGAAAGGCGATGTGTATAACCAGAAGCTGCTCAACAAGCGCACGCAGGAAGATGACGACGCTGTGGCCAACCTGTATATGGACAAGGGCTACCTGTTCTTCCAGCTGATTCCTGTGGAAGCGAGTGTGGAAGGCGACTCCATTGAACTGGAGATGCGCATGTTTGAGGGCGACCAGGCACGCATCAACAAGGTGATCATTAATGGTAACGACCGCCTCTATGAGAAAGTGATACGCCGCGAGCTGCGCGTGCGTCCGGGCGACCTGTTCAGCAAGAGCGACCTTATTCGCTCGGCACGTGAAATTGCGCAGACGGGTCACTTCGACCCCGAGAAGATGGACATCCGTCCCGAGCCCAACGAGGAGAACGGAACCGTCGACATCATCATGAATCTGGAATCGAAAGCCAACGACCAGATTGAGTTTTCAGCCGGTTGGGGTCAGACGGGTATCATTGGTAAGCTGAGTCTGAAGTTCTCGAACTTCTCTATCCAGAACCTGTTCCACCCCTCGTCGTTCAAGGGCATCATACCGCAGGGCGACGGCCAGACGTTCACCATCAGTGTGCAGACCAATGCGAAATACTATCAGGCCTATAGCCTGTCGTTCCTCGACCCGTGGTTTGGTGGCAAGCGTCCCAACTCGCTGAGCATCTCGGCCTTCTATAGCCGCCAGACGGGTATCAACTCGTCGTACTACAACAAGTTGTATCAGAACAGCCTTTACAATGCCATGTATAACAGTTATGGTTACTATGGCAACTACTACGGCAATAACTACTATAACAACTATAACTACGAGGATGCCTACGACCCCAGCAAATATCTGCAGATGGGTGGCATCACCGTGGGCTTCGGCAAGCGCCTCAAGTGGCCCGACGACTACTTTACGCTCATGGCCGATGTGAGCTATCAGTGGTATAGCCTGAAGAATTGGGAGTACCTTTATTATATGAATAACGGTACGTCGAACTCACTGGTGTTCGGACTCACACTGTCACGCAACAGTATCGACAACCCGCTCTACACCCGTCGAGGCAGTTCGTTCACGCTCAGCTTCAGGGCTACTCCTCCCGCCAGCCTCTTCGGCAAGAAGAACTGGAAGGCGCTCTCGGAAAGCAACACCGAGGCGGCCAAGAAGGACCTGTATCACTGGATTGAATATTGGAAACTGAAATTCCAGGCCCGCACCTACACGCCGCTCACCGACCCCGACGGCCGCTGGACGCTGGTGCTCATGACGCGTGCCGACATTGGTCTGCTGGGCAGCTGGAACAAATATTTGAAGTCGCCGTTCGAGACCTTCTATGTGGGTGGCGACGGTATGACGGGCAGCTACACTTATGCCACCGAGACCATTGCCTTGCGTGGTTATGAGAACGGTCAGCTCACCCCATGGGGCAGCGAGGGTTATGCTTATGCCCGCTATGTGATGGAGCTTCACTTCCCGCTCATGCTCTCGCAGAGTGCCACCATCTATCCGCTGGCCTTCCTCGAGGCAGGTAACGCCTGGACGAGCGTGAAAAACTTCTCGCCGTTCAGCCTCAAGCGTTCGGCTGGTGTGGGTGTTCGCATCTATCTGCCAATGCTCGGCATGATGGGTATCGACTGGGGCTATGGCTTCGACAAGGTGTTCGGTACCAAGGGCGGCAGCAACTTCCACTTTGTGCTGGGTCAGGAGTTCTAAAAAAAAACTTGGCACGAAAAATGCAGAGTGATTTAACGAAATTAACTTAAAAAGTAGCGTCGATAAACTTTTTTCAAAAACGAGAGTCTAACCGACAAGATATTAACAAAACATTGAAATAAAGATGAAAAAGATTGCATTATTCCTTTTTGCGCTCATGGCATTTGCAGCAACTGCCAGCGCACAGAAGTTTGCCTTTATTGACCAGGAGTACATCTTGAAAAAGATACCTAACTATGAGATGGCTAATGAGCAGCTCAACCAGATTTCGCAGCGTTGGCAGCGTGAGGTTGACGCACTCGAGAAAGAGGCCGACACCATGTATAAGAACTATCAGGCCGATATGGTGTTTCTGACCGATGAGCAGAAAAAGAAGAAAGAGAGCGAGATCGTAGCCAAAGAGAAAGAGGCTTCTCAGCTCAAGTATAAATACTTTGGCCCGCAGGGCGAGCTCTTCAAGAAACAGCAGTCGCTCATCAAGCCCATCCAGGACGAGATCTATAACGCCTGCAAGAAGGTGTGCGAGGATCGTGGCTATCAGGTGATATTCGACCGTGCTTCCATTCAGGGAGCCATCTATGTGTCGCCGCGCATCGACGTGACCGAGGAGGTGATCAGCAAGCTCGGTTATTAAGAATCAGAAAAAAGTAAAATTATTAACTATAAATTATTACAGTAAGAACTATGTTTAAGAAAGTTTTAGTTGCAGCGCTCGTTGCCCTGCCCATGTGCCTCCAGGCACAAACATTGAAGTTTGGTGTGCTTAATCCAGCAGAGATTGTTCAGGTGATGCCCGAATATGCCACCGCCCAGAACACCTTGAAGGCCGCCAGCGACAAGTATGAGGCTCAGGCAAAGACCTTGCAAGATGAATACAACAAGAAACTCACAGAACTCGAGAACCTTGAGAAGAACAAAGCCGACCAGGCCACAATGGATGCCAAGATCAATGAGATCCAGGATCTGCAGCAACGCATGCAGACCTTCCAGCAGACTGCCAGCAAAGACATGCAGCAGCAGCAGGAAACCCTCATGGCTCCCATTCAGCAGAAACTCATCGGTGCCATTCAGGCCGTGGGTGGAGCTGGTGGCTATGCAGGCATTCTCGATGGCAGCGTGCTGCTCTACAAGGGCACTCAGCTCGAGGATGTTGCCGCCAAGGTGAAAGCCCAGCTCGGCATCAAGTAAATCTCCCGAGAGATAATTATTTAATCATAATCTAACGGAATTCAGCCCTCTTGTAGCAAAAACGGAACATTGCTCCGCGCCTGTCGCAAGAGGGCTCATTCTATCAAAACAACACAAATGATGAAAACAATTGCTATGAGAATGATGGCTGTGCTGGCGCTGCTCCTTGCAGGCTTTCAGGCACAGGCCCAAGACTTTGACTTATCGAAGCTGGTGGGCACCTTCCAGTTTGAGAATTCTACGACGCAGGACTCTGATGGCATGGAGATGACAATGGTGTTCAAAGGAGCTCTTACTTTGAATGCCGACCAATCGGCGCTTCGTGAGGGCACGCTGGACTTGCTGATGCCCATCGACGATGGAAGTGGATATGCTAACACATTCATCATGAGTTTCACATTCAAGTCGATTGATGAGACCTGGAAGGTAGAAGACGGCAAAATGACATGCAGCATCCCCAAGATGGATGTGCAATTTGTATCGGCAAGAGCCGAGAAAGACGACATGATTGCAGGTATGTTTTTGAACGAGCTCAAGTCGCAAGGCCCCGATATGGCTGATGGACTGAAGAATGCCGTTTTAGGCGACTCTACCGAGACCATCAAGAGCATCGACGACAACCAGTTTGTGCTGGTCAGCAATAACGAAGAAGAAACCGTCTACACCCGTAAGTAACTCCTTGAATTTAATGTTTTAAGATAATCAACCCCCCAGTGCCACGATGGCGCTGGGGGGTGCTTTTTCTTTATCTTCAGCTCGTCAGCTTGTCAGCTTGTTTGCCCGTCAGCTCGTTTGCCCGTCAGCTCGTTTGCCCGTCAGCCTGTCAGCTTGTTAGCTCGTTTGCCCGTCAGCCCGTCAGCTTGCTATTTGGTGAAGCGGCGGCCGTTCCACTTCAGTTTCTTCTTGGTGGTGGTTCCGTCTTTTTTCCACTTGGTAACTGTGATGTCCTTGCCAGTGCGTGGCAGAGCGTAGGTGGTTTCAGCATACTGCACT
>JAFZSO010000022.1 GCA_017619355.1 Muribaculaceae bacterium | reverse complement strand
TATGCGGCTTTGCTTGTGGTTCAGCGGCTCATATTCCTCGATGAAGCACTTCACATCTTTCACCTTGATTTGAAGGCCCATATAGAAGCGCAGCAGGGGCAGCTCGCCCTTTATCTCGCGGCCATTGCTGCGGCGTGAGGTAATCTTCAGCTTGTAGTCGATGTGCTTGCCCGGCACGCCAGGATTAGCCTTCTCGTCCTGCACCAGGTCGTTGATCAGGGCAAAGTGCATCTGCTCCTTCTCGCGCCATTCCACCCGCACGCTGTAGTCCTTACTCGTTTTGCCTTGGTAGGTGACCTCAGCCTCCACGGGATCCGTCTGCGGATCGATGCCCACCACCACAAAAGGCAGTTCCACCTGCTTCTTGTAGAAGGCGGGTATTGTGAGGTTGTCCTGGCCGAACAGCACCTCGCCGTTCTCAATGCGGAAGTGCAGGCGGTTAGTGTAACTGCCCATCTCGTTGCCCATTCTGAAGGTGACGATGCCCTCTTCGGGTACTTCGCGCTGTTCTGGCGCCATGACCGTGGCCGTGCGCCACTCGCCGTACATGCCGGCATCCTGCACCTCCAAGTAGCCGTCGCCCGAGGTAATGGTTATCAGCGCTGTCAGCGCCGGGTCGGTGCGGTCACCCAACTTCGGGTCTTTGCGTACCACCTTGGCAAACACCTGTTGCGGCGCGTCGCCCACGAGCAGCGTGTTGCCGAATGCCTTGTAGATGTGCAGTTCGCAAGGAGCCTCGTCCTGGGGCTCGTCATCGTCATCGTCGCCTTTGCGTCGGCGGCGCGTTGCCGCATATCCTCCGATGGCGGCTATCACGCTGGCCGGGATGGCAAATGGCCACGGGCCGCCAAAGTCCCAAGCGTCGTTGTCCTCCTCATAGTGTGCGCCCTCTTCGTCGGTGAAATGGCCATTCTCGTCCGATTGCCCATCGTCTTCTGTAGCCACTGGTGTCGAAGCCGCGGCATTGTCATCAACCAATAGATATACAACTACTGTCATATTCGGCACGCCCGGATATTCGCTTAACGGCACACCTTTCGCCTTGTTGCCGTCCCACATGCCGCCAGCACTCATTCTAAAACAGTAAAGCCCTGAGCTTCCCACCTTAAAATCGGTATCAATAACAGGCTTTTGTGACAAGGAAAAATCCTTGACGATTTTTCCTGAAAGTTCAGTAAGATCTTCGGTGAAATAGCCGCTTACCGAATAAGGTATAAAAGTGGCGCGGTAGCCATAGTATTTGGGATGGAGGGAACCCGATCCGCTGGTCATGGCCATGCGGAACCGCACCGTTGTTCCTTTTCTGACTTTCCCCCTGAATGTTGTCGTGTTTTTCTGCGGTCGCCCGCCGCTTCTCTTCACCTGCTCCAAATCGGCTCCGCCGATAGAATAACTGTAGGATGCAGTGTAAGTCCTGTCCTTCTTGTCTGGATTGCTAGCACGGCTTGTGAACTGTTCCGATCTTGATTGTCCTGAACGATAGCCACCTACGATCGTCACTTCGTCTTTTTTCCAACCATACTCGTCTCGATCGTCTTGAGACTGGGCAAAGAGCGATGCGCAGGCAAAGCAGAGCAGTAGGAGCAACCGATTACAGCGACTCCTGTTCAGGCGCAGATGATAATGAGGCTTGAATTCCATAAGGCGTAGATAAAATATTAATGATATTTGGTTGGTTAATAATAGTTTTTTGCAAATATAATCAAAATAATTCATTTTTCAAATTTTCCCTCGCTTTTAGACAAACCTCTCTTGGGTTTCTACCGATTTCGGCAAATATTACCTGAATTGACCACGATTTTTGGAAAAATGTGGAACGACACCCAAAATGAGCAGTGGATTTTTTAGGGAAATGAAAAGTTTAGGGGGTGTTGTGGCAAAGTTTACGACAAAAATCACTAAATTTGCAAGTTGTTTGAGCGGGATGGTCTCGTGGCCATGTGCCAGACTCTCTGCAACACTCACATTATCAGGCATAAAAACATATAACATCATATCGTTATGAACATTTCATACAAATGGCTGAAAGAATACATCGACTTCGACCTCACACCGCAACAGGTGGCCGAGGCGCTGACCTCGCTGGGACTCGAAGTGGGTGCTACCGAAGAAGTTGAAACCATTCGTGGCGGCCTCAAGGGCCTCGTGGTGGGCCAGGTGCTCACCTGCGAGATGCACCCTAACAGCGACCACCTGCATGTCACCACCGTAGATTTGGGTAACGGCGAGGAACCTGCCCAAATCGTGTGCGGCGCCCCCAATGTGGCTGCCGGCCAAAAGGTGATTGTTGCCACGCTGGGTACCGTCCTCTATGATGGCGACGACTCGTTTACCATCAAGAAGTCGAAACTGCGCGGCGTGGAGTCGTGCGGCATGATTTGCGCCGAAGACGAGATTGGCGTGGGCACCAGCCACGATGGCATCATCGTGCTGCCCGAGGACGCTGTAGTGGGAACTCCTGCCGCCCAATACTATGGCGTGGAGAGCGACTGGATGATTGAGGTGGACCTCACCCCCAACCGCATCGACGGCGGTTCGCACTACGGTGTGGCCCGCGACCTCTATGCCTGGCTCAAGCAGAACGGTCTGCCCGGCGCACTGCATCGCCCCAGCGTCGACGGTTTCAAGATTGACCGCGCTGACGGCGGCATTCCCGTGGAGGTGCTCAACCCCGAGGCTTGCCCGCGCTACAGCGGCCTCACCGTGCGCAATGTGAAGGTTCAGGAAAGCCCCAAGTGGCTCAAGGACTACTTGCTGGCTGCCGGTCAGCGACCCATTAACAACATCGTGGATATTACCAACTATATGCTCTTGGGTCTGGGTCAGCCCATGCACTGCTTCGACCTTGCTAAGGTAAAGGGCGACAAGGTGGTGGTGCGTACCGTTGAACCGGGCACCAAATTCGTGACCCTCGACGAGGTGGAGCGCACGCTCACCGACCGCGACCTCATGATTTGCAACGCCCAGGAGCCCATGTGCATTGGTGGCGTGTTTGGCGGTCTTGACGCAGGTGTGACCGCGCAGACCACCGACATCTTCTTGGAGTCGGCCTACTTCCACCCCACATGGATTCGCAAGACGGCACGCCGTTTCGGCCTCAACACCGACGCCTCGTTCCGCTTCGAGCGCGGCATCGACCCCAACGAGACAGTTTATAACCTGAAGTTGGCCGCCATGCTCGTCAAGGAGATTGCCGGCGGCGAGATTTGCGGAGACATCGTCGATGTCAAGGCACACGACTTCCCCGGCTTCCCCGTGGAACTGCACTACGACTATGTGACCAGCCTCATCGGCAAGAACATAGGCAAAGATACGGTGAAGAGCATCGTCAAGAGCCTCGAGATGGAAATCGTGAGCGAAGACGACGAGAAAATCAACCTCATCGTGCCCACCTACCGCGTGGATGTGCAGCGCCCCTGCGATGTGGTCGAGGACATTCTGCGCGTTTATGGCTACAACAACATCGAGTTTGGCGAGTCCATCCACAGCAGCCTGAGCAACAAGGACAATGTGGACTTTGCCGACGACATGAAGGAACTTGTGAGCGACCAGCTCACCGCAAGCGGCTACAACGAGATCATGAACAACTCGCTCACCGTCGAGGCCTATTATCAGGGGCTTGAGACCTATCCTGCCGACCACTGCGTGAAGATTATGAACGCCCTCAGTTCCGACCTCAATGTCATGCGTCAGACCATGCTCTTTGGCGGTCTCGAAAGCATCTCGCGCAACATCAACCGCAAGAACGCCAACCTGCGCTTCTACGAGTTCGGCAATGTTTATTCCTTCAACCCCGATGCCGACAACTCGCAAGTGGCGCTCGCTCCCTATAGCGAGCACACCGCACTGGCCCTGTGGCTCACCGGCAACAACCACGCCGGCAACTGGGCACAGAAGGTGCAGCCGCTCTCGGTCTATGACCTGAAGGCCGCTGTCGAGAACATCTTCAAGCGCATGGGTATCAACGAGCGCGAACTGATGGTGGAGCAGACCGACAACGAGATTGTCTCGCCCGCACTCACCTACAAGAACCGCGGCGGCAAGCTACTGGGCATGCTGGGTGTGGTCGACGAGAAATTGCTGAAACGCTTCGATATTGACCAGGAGGTCTATTTCGCCCAGTTCAACTGGAACGCCATCTGCAAGATGGCTGCCAAGAGCAGCGTCAAGTACTACGACCTGCCCAAGACCCTGCCCGTGAAGCGTGACCTCGCCCTGCTCGTCGACACTGCTGTGACCTACGACGACATTCGTCGCGTTGTGGAGCAGAGCGAGAAGAAACTGCTTAAGAGTATGACCCTCTTCGATGTGTATGAAGGCAAGAACCTGCCCGCCGGCAAGAAGTCTTATGCCATCAGCCTCATCCTGCAGGATAATGAAAAGACCATGCAGGACAAGCAGATCGATGCCATCATGCAGAAGATTATCAAGAACCTCGAAACTCAAGTCGGTGCTCAGCTCCGCTAACTGTTAACTGCTCACTAACTTATGATTATCAATTTCGATGAAATACCCGTGGCGGTGAAACCGCAATTCAAGGGCGGCAACAAGGAATACCATGTGCAGGCCTTTGAAGACAAGGACAACCGCATCATGCACGGCCGCCTGGAGCCTGGCGCTTCCATCGGCCTCCACCTGCATGAGGAGAACAGCGAGATTTACTACATTCTCAAGGGCAAGGCTGAACTCATCTATGACGACACCCGCGAGACCGTGCTGCCCGGACAGGCACACTACTGCCCCGTGGGTCACTCGCACAGCCTCATGAACAACGGCGACGAGGACCTTGAGTTCCTCGCCATCGTGTCGTGGCACAATCAATGACAAACTGAAATTATTAACTAAAAACATTCATATATTATGGGAAGAGCTTTTGAATACCGCAAAGCAAGAAAACTCAAAAGATGGGGCAGCATGTCCCGCACATTCACAAAAATAGGTAAGGAAATCACCATCGCTGTCAAGGCTGGTGGTCCCGACCCTTCGGCCAACTCGCGTCTGCGTGCGCTCATCGCCAACGCCAAGACCGCCAACATGCCCAAGGACACCATCGACCGCGCCATCAAGAAGGCGAGCGAGAAGGATGCCAGCGACTACAAGGAAGTGATCTACGAGGGATTTGCTCCTAACGGCATTGCCGTGCTCGTGGAGACCGCTACCGACAACACCACCCGCACCGTGGCCAACCTGCGCAACTACTTCAACAAGAAGGGCGGTTCGCTGGGCAACTCGGGCACAGTGGCGTTCATGTTCTCGCACAAGTGCTACTTCCACATCGCTCCCAAGGACGACATCACACTCGATGATCTCGAACTCGAACTCATCGACTACGGTGCCGAGGAATTTGACCAGGACGAGGACGAAATCGTGATCTCTGGTGCTTTCGAGGCCAATGGCGACATCCAGAAGTATCTCGAGGACAACGGCTTTGAAATCAAGAGCAGCGAGTTTGTCTACGAACCCGCCGACTACAAGGAACTCAACGCCGAACAGCAGGCCGAGGTCGAAGCCCTCATCGAAGCTCTCGAGGAGGACGAAGATGTGCAGAATGTCTTCACCAACATGAAAGAGGCCGACGTTGAAGAGTGATTCAGCTCTTCTCGTTAAGCCCTCTCACACAACACAAGCGCGTTTCATTCTTGACAGGAGTGAGCGCGCTTGTTGCTAAACCCATAGGAGTTCAAGCATTTGGCACACATTTTGCTATTCCTCGTTCCAAACGATTTTTTATCCACAAAAGCAACCACTTGAAAAATGAAAAAAGCCATCTACATCTCAGTCGCCACCGTGGCGGTGATTCTCATCGTGGCTGGCCATCAGGCCTGCAAGAAGGGCGATAACGCGTTAGGTTTCCTGTCACCATCAGGCAGCCTCAAGACCACTGTCGAGCAGCTCAACCTCAAGGACCGATTCGGCAACAACATCTTCGACGACATCACCTATGACCCCGACAGCAACCTCATGGTCATCATCGACCGGGGCGATAAGGTGGAATTCATGGGGCGTGACGAGAAGAACACCCTCAAGCAGTATGCACAGCTTGGGCTCTACTTTGTGAGCAAGTATAACCGCAACCTCATCCCCAACATCCAGCGCGCCTGCCCCACCGTGCTCTATCGCATCAACAATGGCGAGGCCGATGTGGTGGAGGTGGAACTGCTCAAGGATGACTACAATGCCTGCGAGAAGATGCACATGACCGACGACTCCATTACCTGTCGCCGCATAGGCCTGAAGCTCGACCTCGTGTCAAAACCTTTTGCCATAGGCAACAACGAGGTGAGCTATCTCGAGGAACTGGGCGTTGACCTGCAATGCACCAAGACCGAGGTGGTGGGCAAAGACATCATTTTCTATGTCCACATCAACGGCTGGCCGGGTGCGCTCTCGGGCATCGTGGCAAAAATCACTGACTGGACCAAGAAACTCATCATCAAGTATCTGGTGGATACTGAAAGTCGTCAAAAGGACCTCAAGGTGATAAAGGACTATGGTCTGAATGTGGTCATCAGGTTCTATGGCTTCGACTCCAGCGATTACAGCGAGATGGTCATCAAACCCACTGATTGGGGTGGCGAGCAGCCCGCTCAGGCCGAGGCCGACTCTGAAGCTGCCTCCTCCGACACCTCCTCTGTCCTTCATCCCCAAATCCCTGCTGCTGAGAATTAACATGTTTCACCTGTAATGACTGAAACTTCACTTACGGGGCTGGCCTCACCGCCAGCCCTTTTTTGTGAATCTGACACAATAGGGCCGATACTGGATTTAAGACAAATTAACAAGCCATGCAAGTCGAGAAAATGTAAATATGAGTATTTTTGTAACAAAATACATTTATAATCACTTAATACCTTTATTTATGAAGAAAATTTACATGATTCTGGCAGCTGTGGCTGCATTCACTCTCACTGCCCAGGCTCAGACCAGCGGCATCATTAATGTGGGCGACCTTTCGAGCGCCGGCACCTACAATGGCTCCTACTTCGACATGGCCCCGACCAACTTCTATCTGGCTCACACCGGTGCTCAGATGCTGTTCACTCCCGACCTGCTGACCGACCTTGACGGCAAGCAGAATGTGAAGATCAAATCGCTGAAGTTCACATTTATGAGCGAGACGTTTGAAACGATTCAGCGCAATGTGCAGATTTATCTGCAGGAGAGCGATGCCACCGAGTTTGCTGTGGTGGATAACAAGAAGCAGTTCTTCCCCTTAGGCGCTGTCGCCGGCGAGGAAGATATGGAATTTGACATGCTGGACAACTTTGGCGACGATTGCGAATTGGAATACAACGTGGACTTTGCCTTCACTCCCGGCAAGACCCTGATTGTGACCATGATTTATGACGCTGAGGACGACGACAACTGCACCATGGGCACCGACTACGCTCCCTTCTACACCTCGGGCATCCATAACAAGTGCATGACCTTCACCAGCAACACGCAGAGCTTCGCCGACTACGCTCAGGGCGATGACTTCCCCGATGCAACTGCCATGCTGGGTTGCGGCACCAATGTGGATCTGCCCGTGACCGAGATTGGCTACACCTACGAGGATACCCCCACGGGCGTGACCGAGATTGCTCAGGGCAAGACCGTGGCCGGTGTGCGCTACTTCAACATCGATGGCAAGGAGATGATGCAGCCCCAGGGTCTCACCATAGCCGTGACCACCTATAGTGATGGCACCACCAAGACCGAGAAAATCATGAAGTGATTTCATCCTCTACAACACTGAACAAAGGGTGCGCCTGATCGAAGGTGCACCCTTATTTTATCGCCATGATGGCCTCACAGATTGCGACTACCGCTGGTTGCGGGGGTGGTGGGCGAGAATCTCGTCGCGCAGCAGTGAGCGGTCGATGTGCACATAGATCTCGGTGGTGGTGATGCTCTCGTGGCCCAGCATCTGCTGGATGGCACGCAGGTTGGCGCCGCCCTCGAGCAGGTGGGTGGCAAAGGAGTGCCGCAGGGTGTGCGGACTCACCTGTTTGCGAATGCCCGCCAGCTCGCACAGATCCTTCACGATGTAGAACACCATGACGCGCGACAGCCGACTACCTCGTCGGTTCAGGAACAGCACATCCTCGCTCCCTCGCTTCACCGTGAGGTAGTTGCGCACCTGCTCCACATAGTTGCCGATGAGCTCCAGTGCCACGGGCGAGATGGGCACGAGCCGTTGCTTGTCGCCCTTGCCGTGCACAACCACATACTCCTCGTCGTCGAAAATGTCGGAGATGCGCAGGTCAACCAGCTCCGACACGCGCAGCCCGCAGCCGTAGAGCGTCTCCACGATGGCGCGGTTCCTGATGCCTTCGGGCTTGCTCATGTCGATGCACGCTATCATGCGGTCGATCTCTTCAAGGGTGAGCACATCGGGCAGGTGGCGGCCTATCTTGGGCTGACTGAGCATGGTAGTGGGGTTCTGCTCCACATAGCCCTCGATCTTCAGGTAGCGGTAAAAGCTCTTGATGCCCGAGATGATGCGTGCCTGCGACCGCGGCTGGATGCCCACATCGTGCAGCGTGCACACGAAGGCTTCCAGGTCTTGCCGGCTGGCGTGCTCCACTCCCGTGCCAGCATCGTTCAGGTAACGGAGCAGCTTGTGCACATCGGCCAGGTAGCCCTCGGCAGTGTTCTCCGAGAGCCCCTTCTCTACCGTGAGATACACGCGGTAGCGGTCCATCACCTCGCCTATGTCGTTAATCTTAGTCATTGCGGTCAGCACGGCCATTTCAGGCCCGAAAATAGTGCCAAAATGCTTTTCTTGAGCAAATCTAAGCATTATTTGTTGATTTTTGTGTAATTTTACACCCTAAATCGCTAAAAAACTTTTAAATCATGCAGAATAAAGCCGACAAGAACCAGAATAAAGCCGACAAGACGGCTTCAGTGTTCAGCAAGTATTCCCGTTATCTGGGAGTGGTTTTCTCCATCCTCATCTTTATCGCCATCGCGTGGATTTACTTCTATCCCAACGATGTGCGTGGCGATGTGATGCAGCAGGGCGACATCATGCAGGGCCTTGCCAACGGCCAGGAGGGAAAGCTCTTCTCAGAGAACAACAACGGTGAAGTGACGCGGTGGACCAACGCCTTGTTTGGCGGCATGCCCACCTTCCAGATCAGTCCGTCGTACGACAGCAGCAACATGCTCAAGTGGGTGGGCGACATCTACTCGCTGCGCATCTTCGGCTTCCCCGAGCCGGTGAGCTGGCTGTTCATGCTCATGCTCGGCTTCTTCATTCTCATGATGGCGTTCAAGATGAAGTGGTACTATGCCGTGCTGGGTGCCATCGGGTATGCCTTCTCCACCTATTTCATCATCATCATCGGAGCCGGGCACATCTGGAAACTGCTCACCTTGGCCTACATTCCGCCCACCATTGCGGGCATCGTGTGGTGCTACCGTGGCAAGTATCTGGCAGGCGGCGTGGTGACCGCCATGTTTGGCGCGCTGCAGCTCATGTCGAACCACATACAGATGAGCTACTACTTTGGCTTCGTGATAGTGGCGCTCATCATTGCCTTCCTGTGCAAGGCCATCAAGGAAAAGACCGTAGGCCGCTGGGGAATCGCCACCGCCACCATTGCCGTGGCTGGTGCACTTGCCGTGGCCGCCAATGCCCCCAACCTCTACCTGAGCTACAAGTACTCGAAGGAGACCATGCGTGGCGGGCACAGCGAACTCTCGCTCGATGGCAAGGCGCAGCAGCCTCAGGAGGAAACCGGCGGACTCGACAAGGAGTACATCACCCACTGGAGCTACGGCATCGACGAGACCTTCACCCTGCTTGTTCCCAATGTGAAGGGTGGGGCATCGATGAAGCCCGGCAAGAACGAGAACGACCCCTCGCAGATTGTGAACAATGGCGTCACGCTCGACAAGACCAGTGCCTATAACAAACTCTTCAGCGAGGGCAAGTTCGGTCCCATCGACGACCAGGCGCTCGCCTTCTTCACCCAGTACTTCGGCGAACAGCCAGGCACCAACGGCCCCGTGTATGTGGGCGCCCTGTTCCTAGCCCTGTTCCTGCTGGGGTGCATCGTGGTCAAGGGTCCCGTCAAGTGGGCACTGCTCATTGTCACCATCCTCGCCATCCTGCTCTCGTGGGGTCACAACCTGATGTGGTTCAGCGACTTGTTTATCGACCACTTCCCGCTCTATAACAAGTTCCGCACCGTGTCGAGCATCCTGGTCATCGCCGAGTTCACCATTCCGCTGCTCGCCGTGCTGGCGGTGCACAAGATGCTCACCGAGGAGGATTTCCTCAAGAAGCATCGCAAGGCTCTCTACGCCTCGTTTGGTGTTTGCGCTGCCTTGTGCCTTATCTTCGCCCTGTTCCCGAGCATATTCAGCAACTTCACGCCGACCGATAAGCAGACGCTCGACATGATCAATTCGCAGGTGGGCGACCCGCAGGCCACGCAGTTGCTACGGCCCAATATCGAAGCCATCCGCATGTCGCTCGTGAGCAACGACGCCTGGCGCAGCCTGGCTTTCATCGTTCTGGGCTTTGGCGTGATCTTCGCCTCGCTCAAGGGCTGGCTCAAGGTCAAACCAGTGGTCACCACCCTGATTATTGCCGCTCTGGCGCTCATCGACCTCTACACGGTCAACAAGCGCTACGTGGACCAGAACTCCTTCATCAGCAAGGTAGATATCAACCCCGCCAAGTTCGAGGCACGCCCCGTGGACAAGACCATCTTGCAAGACACCACCATGAACTATCGCGTGCTCGACGCACCAGGCTTCATGTCGCCCAATTCGTCATACTACCACAAGACCGTGGGCGGCTACCACGCTGCCAAGCTCACGCGCTATAACGACCTTATCGAGAACCAGCTCATCAAGGACAACCAGCTCAATCTCGCTAACCAGTCGGTGTTCAACATGCTCAACACCAGGTATGTGATCTATGATGACAACAGTTGCCAGCAGAATCCCGGTGCCCTGGGCAATGCCTGGTTTGTCGATACCCTCACCTATGTGAAGGATGCCAATGCCGAGATGCGCTTCCTCGACAACTTCGATGCCGCACGCGCTGCCGTGGCCGACGCCAAGTTCCAGAAGCAGCTGGGCACCGCCACGCCCAAGGAGGCGGGCGATACCATCTTCGAGACTTCTTACAAGCCCAACCTGCTCACCTATCACAGCCACAGTGCTGGCGACCGCTTGGCCGTGTTCAGCGAGATCTACTTCCCGTGGGGCTGGAAGGCCACCATCGATGGCAAGGAAGTGCCCATTGGCCGTGTGAACTATGTGCTGCGTGCCATTCAGGTGCCTGCGGGCGACCACAGCATCACCTTCGCGTTTGATCCCGACGAGGTACACACTACCGACGGCACCGCCAAGACGGCCATCATCGTCATCTTTGTCGCTGCCCTGGCAGCTATCGCCTTGCCGTTCATTCGTCGCCGCAAGTCGGCATCCAAAGCCGAGGCCTGATAGTTGCTTATGGGGCGCATTCACCGATACCGTACAGCCTTGAGCCGCCGCCACCGTAGCGGCGGCTTCGGCATACACTCGCCCTTTGCGTTCAACTTTGTGCTCAATGTGTTGCGCGAACGCCGCCCCTATTATGCCTACGATGAACTGATGCGCCTGCGCAGTCACGCTGCACAGCGTGCCAAGTCGTTGCCTCGCCATCAGGGTGTCATCAGCTTCAAGAGTGCCAAGATGCTCTTTCGCATCACCAACTACTTCCAGCCGTCAAGCATCCTGCATGTGGGTCTCAACTATGGTGTGGCCACCGCTGCCACGCTGCTCCCGTGTTCACGCTCAACCAGCGTGAATCATGCGCCCCAGTCCAGCAGGCTGCCCGTGGCGCAAGAGGTGCTCCAGGCATTTGAGCAGCGCATCACCTTTTCCCCCAATCTCGCTGACGCCATCGACCGCTATGCGCAGCTCGCCGCCGGCATCCCCTTCATCGTGGTCAGCCGCATCGACAGCGAGAACGACCTCAACACCCTTATCCCGTTCATCGACGGCGCGCTGCAGGGCGAGGCTGTCATCATCATTCGCATCGTGTCAGGAAAGTTCTTGAAAAAGCTTTGGGAGCATACCAAGAACCAACTCCAGCACGGACACACCTACACCAACGAGAAACTCGCCGTCGTGGTCTCACGCCCCGCGCTCCCCCTCCAGCACTTCCTCCTCTGGTTCTAATCCTCCCGTTTTCCCTCTTTTTTAAACGCTAATTTCACGAATCGCTGACGCGCTAAAAATGACGGCGCGGGGGAATTCATTCAAAAAGTGGCGAAACAAGTTCGTCAAAAAGTTTCAAAAAGCTTTTCGAGGCTCCTTTTTGCTGCTTTTTGCGAGAGGCCCCCCGCGTCGTCCAAAAATCAGATTAATCAGAAAAATCCGTAGTTTGTTTTTGGCCCGTTTGGGGTGGAATGGGGTCAAAAATGGGGGTGGAATTTGACGCCAAAAATCAATGTGTATTGTTAAAAATTACTATTCATTGACTGTCAGCGAGTTGCGGAAGATGATAGGACTTCTAAAATTTGGTGGGTTTTTCAGATGTTTCGTAACTTTGCATAGAGAGACAACATATTTGTTTGAATTTCAGCAAGATTTATTTCCTTTCCGGTGTTTAACATGTTTTAACAAAATGGGGGGGTAATCTTTGGAAATCAAGAAATTATGTTATATTTTTGCGAGAGAATAACTAATAAAAACAGGAGCAATGAAAAATACTATTATTACAATGATGTTGAGTATGGCATTCATTATTATTCCTTCTTTTGATAGTAATGCTGCCATTGGAGATTATTTTACAGTTGGTGATTTCACTTATCTTGTGAATAACGACAATCAGACGGTAACCTTAGCTTTTGCACCCTACGTCAGTGGGCAAGTGGTTATACCTGAAACCGTTGAATATAACGGCATCAATTACACTGTAACGATAATCGGAGAAGGGGCTTTTTTTGAAAATGAAGGAATAATAACCGACGTGACTATCCCAAACACCGTGACTACCATAGGAAATTGTGCATTTAGCCAATGCGAGGGTTTAAAAAGCATCGTTATCCCAAATTCTGTTACCATAATCGGTGAACTGGCATTTCACGGATGTAAAGGAGCTGAAAGTATCACCTTAGGCAATTCGGTTAAAAGCATTGGTGACATGGCATTCAGCGGGTGTTCAAAAGTGACATCTTTAACAATCCCACAATCGGTTACATATATAGGATATTCCGCTTTCAGCACCTGTTATGCGTTGGACGCCATCTATATAACTGATTTGGCTAAATGGTGTCAAATTGATTTTTTTGATTCAAACCCCTTAGTTTATGCCAAGCATCTTTATTTAAATGGAGAGGAGATAACAGACTTGGTTATTCCTGAAAACATTCGAACAATCAAACCCTATGCTTTCAATGGCTACAAAGGCTTGAAAAGCGTAACAATACCAGCATCAACAACATCAATTGGATGGCACGCTTTTTCCATGTGCCGTAATTTGGAATCCATTATCATTGATGAAAAAAACCCAAAGTATGATTCACGTGAAAATTGTAATGCTATCATCGATAAGGAAACAAACTCTCTGTTCATGGGGTGCAAAAATTCTATTGTACCCAATAGCGTGACAAGCATAGGCGCTGGTGCTTTCAGCAACTGTTACGGATTGACTGAAATTTCACTTCCCAATTCTGTGTCCAGAATAGAAGAATCTGCTTTTTACGATTGTCTTAATCTGAAGGACGTCACAATTCCTAAAACAATGTCATATATTGGCACCTGGGCTTTTACTTCTTGCACTTCATTAGACAATATCTATTGCTATGCCTTCAATCCGCCTAATGGTGAATTTGAATCTTTTATGGGAGTTAATGAAGTCAGTTGTGTTCTTCATGTGCCCAAAGGACAAACTCAAGCCTATAAAAAATCATACGTTTGGATCAGGTTTCAGAATAATATTGTAGATGACATTGACTTGCATTTAGAGCCAGGTGATGTAAATGGTGATGAGCATGTGAATGTGACTGACGTAACTTCACTGGTAAACATGATTCTCGGTGTGACAATAAAGAATGACTATACTGCCGATGTGAACGGCGACGGCAAGGTGAACGTGAGCGATGTCACCGCTCTTATCAATCGCATCCTCGGCATCAAATAATCGTAGGGACAGCGCGTGCGGTGTCCGCAAATAATTAAACAGTTACAAACATAAATCCACCTTGGGGGGCTGGCCTCACCGCCAGCCCTTTTTTTAGCGTGAATACGGTATTTCCAAAAATTAGCACATCGTTTTAATTTTCAAACAGGTCATCCATAGTGATGACATTTCTGCCACGAAACACCATTTTTACCCGTTCGTGGCAAAATTTTGAGCGATTTTTCTGCCACGAAACACCATTTTTACCCGTTCGTGGCAAAATTTTGAGCTATTTTTCTGCCACGAAATGCATTTTTACCCTATTCGTGGCAAAATTTGGGGGGGATTTTTCTGCCACGAAATCCAATTTTGCCCTATTCGTGGCAGAATAGAGGAGGGTTCAAAAATCTGGCACACCCTCCTGCGTTAGCCAGCCCTCACTATTTGCTATCACCATTTCTATTCACACCCCCATCCCTTATCTTCGCCCACACAAGCGCTCTTTGAACCGCGAAGCGCACCGCCTCACGACAGCACACAAACTTTCACGAAAGCACACAATGAATAACGAACCCCGTAGGGCTCGGGGAGATGTTGAAGCACGAGTCACGCTTGCGTGGCGTGCGGTGCCCAAAGGGCATCAACACTCGACTCAACATTAGCAGTATGAACTTTGACGAAAGTATATAATAAATAACGATAGTACACAATCTGAGAATGAATGCAGTATGATACAAAAACAATCAACCCGCTTAAAATCAATTAATTATCATATTTATCCGCAAATTTCCCATATTTCCCACATGATTCACCCTTCCCGCCGTTCCCAACTGTTCATCATCCCAAAAATAATCCGCGTTAGCGGCTTTTCGATACTTTTTGCTCCTTTTTGTGCTTTTCGCGAGAGTAACTTCCCCACGCCGTCATTGGAAAAAAACCGCGCATCGCGCGGCTTCGCGTGCCACCGGCTTTGCGAGATTATTGTTGTGTAGTTGCGTGCCAGCCCCTTTGCGAGAGGCCCCCCGCGTCGTCTAAAAATCAGATTAATCAGAAAAATCCGCTTCAACAATTGTCATCAACCTTTAGTTCGGGGAGATTCCAAAGTCAAAGTCGTGCGAAGCACGGTGGACGGTGCCAAAGGCATTGGAACTCGACCCAATAATAATTGTCATCTGTTGTCATCAATTGTCTGATTTTATCCTCATGCCGGGTGGAAATGGGGTGGAATTTGACGCCAAAAATCAATGTGTATTGTTAAAAATTACTATTCGTTGACTGTCAGCGAGTTGCGGAAGATAATAGGACCTCTGAAATTTGGCGCGTTTTTCAGATGTTTCGTAACTTTGCATAAATCCTAATCCTAAAATTAGTTATGCAAGCGAACAATAATTTTTTGTTTTTTGCGTTATTTAAATAATTGAGAGCAAGCTGATGAAAGTGCGTAGTTTTATATCTGTTTTCGCTTTGTTGTTAACCACCCTGTTGTGGAGTTGTGGGGGCAGCCACGATGCACGCATCACCGCGGTGCTCGACCGCGCCGACTCGCTGCTACTTATCAGCGATCCCGCCTTGCACGATAGCGTGCGCCAGGAATTGGAGGCACTCGATACTGCTCGCGCCCTGAAATCTGACGAGATGCTGCGTGCCCGTCACGCCCTGCTGCTCGTCCAAGCACGCTACAAGTGCTATGTCACCATCCCTGCTGACAGCGCCCTTATCGACGCCGCTTACCGATACTATGCCGACCATCATAGCTCGTCGGCCGACTATGAGCGATACACCCGCACCCTCATCTATCAGGGAGCCGTCGCTGAGGAACTCGGTCACCCCCAGCAAGCCATTCAGTGGTACCTCAAGGCTGAGCAAGCTGCCGACCCCAACGACCACTTCAACCTCGGCTACGCCAGCCTACGCATCGCCAGCCTTTATCAGGCAGGATATACAACCGATTCCACAGACTTAATCCGACTCAAACAGGCATTGCCGCATTTCAGAGCTGCTGGAAACGATTATTGGCAGGCAATTTGTCTCACAGGCATCGGAGGTCTATACCGCACACATAATAACGACAGTGCCCTGCACTATATTCAGCAGGCTATCAGTTTTTCCAAGGAGCGCGGACTCACATACAACTACTATGAAGCACTTGATAAACTCTGCGGTTTGTACTATTATACAAATGAATACAAAAAATCCAAAGATGTTGCCACGCAGATATTTCGCGAGAATCAAGGAACATACGATGGCACGCAGTATCTCTCTTGTGGCATCCGTTCATTTGCTAAACTCGGCATGGCCGATTCAGCCGAGAATTACTTGAAACTGCTGCCGGCTCCGCAAAGTAAGGTGGACAGTATGGAATGGTTTTTTGATGTTTCCGAGGTGTATCGTGCAAAAGGCGATTACCGCAACTATTCGACTTATGAAATCAGGGGCGACAGTATTGCCGATATGATAATGCTTAACTCCTATCAGGTGCAGCTGAAGGACACCGAAGAGAAATACAATAACACTGAACTGCAGCTTAAAAGCACTGAGAAACAGCGGCTTATCTATATTCTGCTGGTTTCTTTGTTAGCGTTGCTTGCCGCAGTGCTGCTGCTGTCATTGCTCTGGTACCGTAACAAGACCCGCCACAGCATGGAGAAGGAGCTCCTGATTGCAGAGCTTGAGAAGAGCCAGACCCAACTGGATGCCACCCGGCAACTGCTTGAAGAGGCGCAGACGCACATCGACTCCACCCAGGGCCAGCTTGCCGAGAGCCAGGAGCAGCTGCAGCTCAACCGGCAGATGTTGAGTGACCTGCAGGACAATGTGGACCAGAAACTGGTGCTTTCCCATGAAATCATGGAAAAGATTAAATTGAAGGACCACAAAACGGGCCTGAAGCATCTGCTCAAGGAATACAGCGACCAGCTCTCCATCAGCGACATTGACGAAAGTCTGTGGCAAAAACTGAGAACTTATGCTGACTCACGATATAACAATCTCACCGAAAGGTGGCAGAGCCAGTACCCGGCACTGACCGAGGAGGACTTCAAGTTCATCTATCTGTGCTGCATCGACGCCCCGAATGTGGTGATTATGCTGTACATGGACTATACGAACATCCATTCGGTAACGAACAACAAAAGGAGGATCACTCAAGAGAAGATGAACCTCAACGAAAGCCTCGACACCCTGCTCAAAAAAGAGCAGAACAACGCTAACGCGGGTTTTTAATATTTTTTAACAAATGGGGGGGTAAAATTTGATAATCAACGAATTAACTATTATATTTGCAACCAGAATATTCATTAACTAAATTATATGTGACTATGAAAAAGACTGTTTTTGGGCTGCTGATGCTGATAGGTATCACGGGAGTGAAGGCGCAGGAATATGAGTATGTGCCGCTGGTGCGAGAAGGTGTTCAGTGGGTATATGCCTTTCTGACACACCAACAGCCTTCAGACAATTGTGGAGCTTGGCTTGAGACTTTCTATACACTTGAATTCAAGGGTGACACAACAATAAACGGGCAGGAATACAAGAACCTGGTGTTTAACCTCAGCAACAAGGTGAGTGAACCCCTCATTGGCACACTTGCCTATATGCGAGAGTTGGACAAGAGAGTGTATGCCATAGTCAATAATGATTTTAACAACTACGACCATTTTATGACCCAGGGCTATCCTCGCATTGAGAATGTTGGCGGTGCTGACGGAGAACTTGTCATCTTCGACTTCAATGATTTAAAACAGTTTTATTATGAGAATAGCGTGGCAAATCTGAACGAGGCACAAGACACCCTTATCAATGGCTCCATCAGACATTACTATACATTAAACACCAACTCTAAGTTTAAGGTCATTGAAGGCATAGGTGAGGACATTGTGGGTAATTTCCTTTTCCCTTTTTGTGTGCGATGGCCTAATTGTCAAAAAACAATGACGATGGGGTTATGTTATGTGTTGGATGCTGACGGAAATATAGAGTATTACGGCAGTAGATATGCAGAATTACAAGACTATCTGGCAATAACGGGCGTGAATTCCGTCAGGATTGACAATAATTCTGAGTCTGATATTTATTTCAACTTGCTGGGTGAGCCGGTACAGAATCCCACTACGCCAGGTATCTACATCAAGGGCTGCAAAAAAGTCGTGATTAAGTGAGCGAAAAACTAAGCTTGCTTGGGTTTTTCCGAACGGCAACGAGTTCGAGCAACAGCTCAAAGTCGTGATTAAGTGAGCGAAGAACTAAGCTAGAATATTCATTAACTAAATAAAAATAGAAAGCTATGAAAACAAAACAAGTATTACTGACAGTACTTTTCATGATGTTTTTCTTGCCGTTATGGGGACAAGAGCAACATGAATATGATTTTGTGGTAGACGGCTGGGGCTATTCAAAAGGTTATCAATATAATTTTGATGGCCCGCCGACCTATAACGGTGACACGACACAACTGACATTGGAAGGAAGCAACAAGACCTTTCAGGGCGTATTCACTATACCAGAATCGATTGCCGGATATCCTGTTACTCAGATTGGTGGCGGATGTGGTGGATCATGCCAGCTTAGTGGTTTGGTGATTCCCAATAGCATCACTTATTGGTTGTTTGAAGTATTTTCATCATGTCCGAATTTAACGAGTGTGGTTTTGGGTGACAATATTACGCGCCTTGAGGAGTGTTTTCAGGCATGTCCGAATCTACACAGTATCACTTTTGGAGAGAATTTTAATCTGGCTTTCAGCTCTTTCACAGACAGCTATTCGGGTAGTTCCCAAAATTTTAATGCTGCAACCGACATTACTTGGAACGCCATAAATGGAAAAGTTGAAGAAAAGTATTTCCCGAATTTGCAGACACTCACGCTAGGCCAGAAAGTGCAGGTTCTTCCCAACGACTTCATGCAAGCCACCCAAATAACATCGCTGGCCATACCTGCATCGGTCAAGACCATTGGCGAGGGGGCTTTTGTGGGAAGCAATAAGTTGGAATCTATAACAGTCGCTTCAGGAAACACAAAATTTGATTCAAGAAACAACTGCAACGCGCTCATCTCGACCAGTACCAACGAGTTGCTGTTGGGTTGCGTGAACACCGTAATACCGTCAACAGTTGTAGCCATTGGTGATAAGGCATTTTGGAAAAATCCATTAACCGAGGTTACTCTACCAGAATCGGTGACAAAAATAGGCAATTATGCGTTTGCTGACTGTCGCAATTTAAAACAGGTGCAACTGAACGAGGGTCTCACATCAATAGGATTCCGGGCATTTTATTACTGTGATAAAATTGAGGAGATTGTGTTGCCACAAAGTGTTTCAGAGTATAGTGGGCACGGTTTTTATGGTTGCACTTCACTCAAGCGCATTTACGTGTGCAATCCACGGCCTGTTCCCATCTATGATGATATGTTTTTAGGTGTGGATATGGACACATGCGTTCTTTATGTGCCAAAAGGTTCACTTGCTACCTATTGGGCTGCTACCGGTTGGAATGAATTCAAGAATATCGTGGAGTTTGACCCTGCCGGTGGGGAGAATCCCGAGCCTCTGAAAGGCGATGTGAATGGTGATGGCAAGGTGAATGTCTCTGATGTTACCGCCCTTATCAACATCATTCTGGGTGTCCACGAGTAAACAGGCAGTCTACTCGTCTACTAAATAATACAGTTACAAACATAAATCTACCTTGTGAGGGCTGGCATCACTGCGAGCCCTCATTGTTTGTTAGTAACAAATTTATTACTAAGAAAGTTATTACATGCCTTTGGCGGCGTGCCGAAATGTGTGTGAATTAGAAAGGTGCTTATGTTCGGCAAGGCTTAATAGAGTTGGGGGTTTGTAGCAAAAGGAGGGCGATTTGTCGGTAAAAATAGGTTGAAAGTCTATCTTATTTGTGTGAGCCAAATGAATGCATTAATTTTGTTGCGTGAAATTATGTTCTGAAAAAACACATATTACAATGAAAAAGACATATAAGCTAATTTTGATTGTCGCGGTTCTGCTCATGGGGCTGACGGCCAACGCAGCAAGCAACATCAACGGCTTGCTCGTGGATGCCACCGACACGCTGCCGCTCATCCAGGCTACCGTGAAGCTGCTCAAGGCCAACAAGGACAGCACCCTGGTGAAGGGCGTGGTGACCGACGACAACGGCGTGTTTAACATCAAGAAGGTGCAACCTGGCCACTACTACCTCAAGTTCAGCTACATTGGCTATTACGATATGGTGAAACGTGTGAGCGTGGGCAACGACGGCCGCGATGTGAACATGGGCGTGATTGAGATGAGTAACAATGCCGTGCTGCTCAAGGAGGCCGTGGTGGTGGGTATCAAGACCCCCATCACCGTGAAGGAGGACACCGTGGAGTTCAATGCCGACACCTACAAGACCCAGGCCAATGCTGTGGTCGAGGACCTGCTCAAGCGTCTGCCGGGCGTGGAAGTGGGCAGCGATGGCAAGATTACCGCAAACGGCAAGGAGGTGAAGAAGATTCTCATCGACGGTAAGGAGTTCTTTAACGACGACCCCACAGTGGCATCGAAGAACATTCCCGCCGACATGGTGAACAAGCTGCAGGTGATCGACCGCAAGAGTGACCTGGCACGCCTCACGGGTGTGGACGATGGCGAGGATGAGACGGTCATCAACCTCACGGTGAAGAAAGGCATGAACAACGGCTGGTTTGGCAATGTGAATGTGGGTTACGGCACCGATAACCGCTATGCCGGCAATATCATAGCCAACTACTTCAGCGACGGCAACCAGTACACCCTGATGGGTGGTGGCAATAACACCAACAATCTGGGCTTTGGCGATGGCGGTGCCGGGCGTTTCCAGCGCTTTGGCGGCGACCGTGGCATCACCGAGTCACAATATGTGGGATTCAACTTCAATGTGGGCACCAAGGACAGTGATAAGCTGCGTGTGGGCGGCGATGTGATGTACTCGCACAGCGACCGCGATACCCGCACCACCCGCGACCGCCAGTATCTGTTCACCGACTCCAGTTCTTATGAGTTTGCCAAGTCACTCTCTCGCGACAAGGGGCACAACTTCAGGGGCGACTTCAAAGTCAAGTGGCAACCCGACTCGTTCAACACACTCGACTTCAGCCCCGAGTTCTCGATTAACTTGAGCGACAGCTACAAGAACGACTCCTCGGCCACCACTGCCGGCGACCTGGCCCGCACCATGGTGAACCGCAGCATCAGCAACTACAACAACGACGGCAAGAGCTACGAGTTCAACGGCCGAATCATCTATAACCACAACTTCAAGTATCATCGCGGACGCAGTTTCAGCGTGTTCCTGCGCTATGCCTACAGCAAGGTAAACGAGGACGGCAACACCTACACGCACAACCGCTACTTCCTGAAAGATGACCAGGACGAGACCATCGACCAGATTTATAACAACCACCGCCGCACCAACAGCGTGGTGGGACGCCTCTCCTGGACCGAGCCCCTGGGCGATGTGAAGAATGCACGATTCCTCACCTTCGCCTACCGTGGCGATTACCGATTCAGCCGTGCCGACAAACTGGTGTATGACATGAACCGTGCCACCACCGACGGCATTAGTGCCTGGGATATGAACTACACCATGGTGGACCTGCTGCATGACCAGAACTTCCGTGACTATATCAGCGAGAACTATAGCGACTATGCGCTGACCGACGGGCTTGTGCTCTCGCAGCTGCTCGAGTATGACCTGGGTGCCGAGATGAACCGCATCCTGAACGAGGACCAGAGCAATCAGTTCCGCAACACCTTCTTCAACCAGAGTTTCGAGATTGGTTTCCGCCAGGTGCGCAAGCAGTATAACCTGAATGTGGGTTTCTCGGTGAACTCGGCCATGTCGAAGAGCGAGGACCTGATTAACTCGGCGCGCAACATTCCGAGCCGCTGGGTGTGGACCGTGGCACCCTTTGCCCGTTTCCGCTACAAGTTCTCCAACAGCCGCAACATGAATATCGACTACCGCATGCGCAGCAGTCAGCCGTCGCTCACCCAGTTGCAACCTGTGGCCGATGTGTCGAACCCGCTGAACATCGTCATTGGTAACCCCAGCCTGAAGCCTACCTTCACGCACCGCTTCAACATGCGCTACAGCGACTTCAGTCAGGAATCGCAGCGCAGCATCATGGCCATGCTGGGTGGCTCGTTCTCGCAGAACAGCATCATCTCCAAGACCACCTTCGACCCCACCACCGGCGGTCGCACCACTACCTACGACAATGTGAACGGCGTGTGGGATGCCATGGGCATGAACCTGCTCAGTTTCCCGTTCGGGCATACCAAATGCTGGTACTACACACAGCACACCTTCCTGCGCTACTCGCAGACCAAGGGTTATAACAACGAGGAACTGAACACCAGCGGTTCGTTCAGCATTGCCTACTCGCCCGGTCTGGCCTTCCGCAATGGCGTGTTTGACCTCGAGATTCGTCCACGCTACAACTTCCAGACCACCCACAACACCGTGATCACCGCCAGCAACCGCAATGTGCACACCTATGGCGCCATGTTCAACGGCACCTACAGCGCACCCTTCGGTCTGGTGCTGAGCACCGACCTGACCTATAGCCAGACATCGGGTTATGCGGCAGGCTACGACACCAAGCAGTGGCTGTGGAATGCTTCGATCGCCTATCAGTTCCTGAAAGGCAAGGCGGCATCGATTCAGCTGAGCGTGTTCGACATCCTGCAGGACCGCAAGACGGTGAACCGTAATGTGACCGCCAACTATATAGAAGATGTGGCCTATAACTCGCTCACCCGCTATGGCATGATCACCTTCACCTATCGCTTCTCGACTTTCAAAAAGGGAGAAGAACCTAAAAGAAAAGGCGACTTTGACGGTCCTGGCGGTCGTCCTCCCTTTGAAGGCGGTCGTCCTCCCGGTGGTATGCCTGGTGGCCGTCCTCCCTTCGGTGGACCTCCAAGGTAAGATATAGTCAAGTCCTGAAGCGTTTCCGCTTCAGGACTTGATGTTTAGTGTTTAGTGATGAGTGATTAGTGATGAGTGATTAGAGAGGGCGAGGGCTCGAGTAATCGAATAATCGAGCATTCGAGTAATCGAGGAGGGGAAAATTAGGCGAGGGTGAGTTTGAAATCGTCGAGCATGTCGTTGAACTCGGGGTGTCGCGTCTTGATGTCCTCGATGAGTTCGCGCTCGGTCATGATTTTGGGTGCGGGCATCGACTCGTCGAGCACCACTGTGAGCCCGATGTCGTCGTTGCTCAGCCCCTTGCGCACAAAGTCGAGAATGTGCGGCAGCGCATTGTTCATGAAGCTCACCTGCCCGGCGTTCTGCACGCTGATTTCGAGCTGGGTGTCGGTGATGCGCCGTGGCTTTGAGGTGCGCATGGTGTTGATGATGAGATGCTCATGCGGGTGCTTGACAATGTAGTCTTGCCAGACCTCGAGCAGCTGCTTGTCGGTGAACGCCTGATGCTGGGCCTCGTAGGACTCTTGAGCCGGAGTAGGCTCGGCCGCTGCTGTGGTAGAGGCTGACTTGCCGCTCAGCACATTGCCCACCATGACCCGCGTTGAGCCTATGTTGGTGCGCTTGGCGGGTGCGGGTTGAGCCTGGTAGATGGTGGCGGGGTGGGGCGGTTCAGGAAAGGGAGGTTGAGGTTCCGGCACAGGATCGGCCGCAGGGGCAGGTTTTGCCTGCGGCTGGGGTGCCGCTTGTTGTGGTTGTTGATCTGGTTTGGCCTGCTGAGGCTGTGGCGCGGATTTCACCTGCTTGGCTGCGGGTTGCGCGGCAGCGGGCTGAATCTTCTTCATTCCCTGACCAGTGGGGGTGGTGGGAGCCGGAGCGGCTATGAGCTGCACTATCTTGATGAGGGTGAGCTCCACGAGGAACTGCTTGTTCGACGCGTCGCGGTAGTTCAGGTCGCAGGTGTTGCACAGGTCCATAGCCTTGTAGTAGAACTGCGGGGTGAACTTGGCGGCCTCGAGCACATAGCGCTGCGCCACATCGTCGTTCATCTCCAGCAGGGGAGCGGTGCGAGGCGAACTGGCCATCATCAGGTCGCGCAGGTGCTGTGCCAGACCGTTGATAAAGAACTGAGCATCGAAGCCATGGTCGCGAATCTCCTTGAACACGAGCAGCGTGCTGGGCACATCGCCGGCAAGGAATGCCTCGTCGAGGCGGAAGTAGTAGTCGTGGTCGAGCACATTCAGGTTCTCGATGGTGCTCTGGTAGGTGATGTTGCCTTCGCTCGAAGCCGACACCTGGTCGAAGATCGAGAGGGCGTCGCGCAGGGCGCCGTCGGCCTTCTGCGCTATCACATTGAGGGCGGCATTCTCGGCCTGCACGCCACGGTCCTTGGCGATGTACTGCAACTGCGCCACGATGTCGGGCACCGTGATGCGTGCGAAGTCGTAGATCTGGCATCGTGACAGGATGGTGGGGATGATCTTCTGCTTCTCGGTGGTGGCGAGAATGAAGATGGCATATTCGGGTGGCTCCTCGAGTGTCTTCAGGAAGGCGTTGAATGCCTGTGTCGAGAGCATGTGCACCTCGTCGATGATGAACACGCGGTAGCGGCCCACTTGCGGCGGGATGCGCACCTGGTCGGTGATGCCGCGAATGTCGTCGACCGAGTTGTTGCTGGCGGCATCGAGCTCCACAATGTTGTAGCTGCGCTGCTCGTTGAAGGCCCGGCACGATTCGCACTCGTTGCACGGCTCGCCGTCGGCACTCAGGTGCTCACAGTTGATAGCCTTGGCAAAGATGCGGGCGCAGGTGGTCTTGCCCACACCGCGCGGACCGCAAAACAGGTAGGCATGCGCCAGCTTGCCGCTGGCGATGGCAGTCTTGAGCGTGTGCGTGAGCGCATTCTGGCCCACCACGGTGGCGAATGTCGCGGGGCGGTACTTGCGCGCCGATACAATGTAGTTCTCTTTCATGTTGGCAAAGATAATAAAAAAACGCATCATTCGCCACAACTTCACGCAAAAAAAGCGAACGCCAATTCTTGACGCTCGCTTCTCTAAAAGGTTTTAGGCAAAGGGCGGAATTACACCGTGAGGATTTCCTTCTCCTTGGCGGCGAAGATCTCGTCGATCTTCTTCAAATACTTGTCGTGCAACTTCTGCACCTTCTCCTCGCCGTCTTTCTCAACGTCTTCGGGCATACCCTCCTTCACGGCCTTCTTCAAGCCCTCGATGGCTTCGCGGCGGCCATTGCGCACGCTCACCTTAGCCTTCTCAGCCTCGGCCTTCGAGTCCTTCACCAGCTGTTTGCGGCGTTCCTCGGTCAAAGGTGGGATGTTGAGGCGAATCATCTCGCCGTTGTTCTCGGGCATGATGCCCACATTAGAGTCGATGATGGCCTTCTCGATGACCTTGATCATCGACTTGTCCCACGGCGTGATGGCGATGCTGCGGGCATCGGGGCACACCACGTTAGCCACATTGTTCAGTGGCATCTTGCTGCCATAGGCATCTACTCTGATGCCGTCGAGTATCTTCACATTGGCCTTGCCGGCGCGAATGTGAGCAAGCGCTTCTTCCAGATAGGCTGCGGCCTCGCCCATCTTCTTCTCGGCGAGCTGCAGGTAATGGTTTACATCGTTCATAATTTCAGTACAGTTTTAGTTAATTTTGCTACGAAAATAGTTATTTTGCCGTAAGCGTGCAAAAAAAATGCCAAAAAAATGAGGTTTTCCATTGTCTGACACCATTTCCAGTCACTTCACAGCCTGCATCAGGTGAAGGTGAGGGTGGAGCAGCGGTCGTAGGCGATGGCCTGTGCGGCCGTGCGCAGCTGTTCGGGCGTGATGCCCATGATGTGCTGCACGGTATGGGCAATGTGCGGGGTCTTGTTCCAGTAGAGCAGGTTCTTGCCGGCATTCATGGCAATGAACTCGGTGCTGTCGGCCGCCACGAGCAGCTGGCCGCAGTATTGCTGCTTGAAGTCGTTCAGTTTCCTTTCTGATAGCTGTTTGTCGGCCAGCTCGTTGAGCGTGCGGGCAACAATGTCGAGTACCTTTTGCTGGTGCTGATGGTCGCATCCGAAGTAGATTTGCATCAGGGCACAGTCGGTGTAGCGTGCAAGCGACGACTCCACGGTATAGACCAGCCCCTTGCGCTCGCGCAGGTTGAGGTTGAGCAGCGAATTCATGCCAGGTCCGCCCACAATGTTGTTGAGCAGCGACAGCGTGAACCGCTCCTCGCTGAACATCGAAGGCAGCCTCACGCCCACAAGGGTGTGACACTGGTGCAGCTGCATGGGGCAGGTGTCATGTACCGGTTCCTTCATGGCGGGGGTGACTCGGGGCATAGGGCGCGATAGCGGGTGGTTCAGGAAACTGAAGTGTTTCTCGGCCAGCAGGAACATGCGCTCGGGCTTTTCGGGTCCAACCGAGAAGAGCACCATGTTTGATGGCACATAGAGTTGCTTGAGGTAGCGGGAGCAATCGCCCGATGTGATGTTGCCCAGATCCTTCTCCAGACCCAGAATGTTGTGTCCCAGCTGACTGCCGGCGAACTCCAGATCCTCGAAGTCGTCGAAGATGGCCTCGGCGGGCGTGTCGCGGTAGCTCATCACCTCCTCGGTGACAACCTCTCTTTCCCTGTCGAGCTCGGCTGGTGGAAAGGTGGACCAGCCCACCAGATCGGCAATGAGTTGCATGGCACGCTCCTCGTGGCCGTGCGGGAACACCGAGTAGAGCATGGTGTTCTCCTTGGTGGTATAAGCGTTCAGCTCACCGCCCACATTCTCCATGCGGTTCAAGATGTGCCACGCCTTGCGGTGTGTGGTGCCTTTGAAAATGGTGTGCTCCACAAAGTGCGCCAGTCCAAACTGCCCATGAGGGTCGTCGCGACTGCCGGCATCTACGGTCAGCCCGCACCACGACACCAGCGCATGGTTCCTGACATGCACCATTCTCAGCCCGTTGCTCAGCGTGTGCACGAATGCGTTTTCGTGAATGATGTCGTCCATGGCTCAGTTGCGTGTATCGAGGTGAATGATGTGCTGCACAAACATGAGTTCGCGAATGTCGGCGCGGCGTATCTCCATATCGTCGTAGTTGCGGTTCTCGCTGCGCAGTATCACCATGGCGGGATTCTCGTGGCGGCGAATGTATTTTACCAGACGATAGTCGTCGAGTAGCACCACATAGATCTGCCCCCAGAATATCTGCTGGAAGTTGGTGAGTTCGCGCACGGCAATGTAGTCGCCGCTGCGAATCACGGGACTCATCGAGTCGCCGCTCACACGCACCACGCGGCAGTTCTGGCTCATCACATCGGGCAGGTTGATGGAGCCCACAATCTGGTCGTCGGTAAACATGCGGGCGCGTGGCATGGTACCGGCTGTCACATCGATGTCATAGACGGGTGTGCCTTGCACCGCTGTGCTGAGCTGCGTGGCGCTCATGGTGGTGATGGCGGGCACATTGGGTTGCTTGGCAAAGGGCAGGTCGGTGCCCTGCTCGAGCCACTCCTTGCTCACGCCCAGGTTCACCACAATGCGGTTCACCAGCGCGTCGCTCACGGGCAGACGGCCATTGAGATATTTCGACAGGTTAGAGGCATCCACATCTATTTTCTGGGCAAATTCTCCTTGCTTGTAGTTCAGTTCCTTCATCAGGTACTTGATGCGGTCGATGATTTCGTTTTCATTCATAGCATATAGGGTATATAGTTATTTTTGGCAAAAGTACCATAATTTTGGCACTTTACCAAATATTTTAGGCAATAAAATGGTAATTTAAGGTGAAATTCCGAGGTTTTAGGGGTGGATGGGGATGGTGCGGTTGATGCTCAGGTCGAGTGAGATGAGCGTCTCGGTAGCTGTCACGCCAGGAATGTTCTGAATCTTGCCGTTGAGCAGCTGCATGAGGTGCTCGTTGTCGCGTGCATAGAGCTTCACCATCATGGTGTAAGGGCCAGTGGTGAAGTGGCACTCAACCACCTCGTCGATTTTCTCAAATTCGCTGATGAGGTCTTGATAGAGCGACCCTTTCTCGAGTTTGATGCCAATGAAAGTGCAAGTGGAGTAGCCCAGCATCTTGGGATTCACATGATAGCCCGAGCCGGTAATCACCTTCATGTCGATGAGTCGCTGAATGCGCTGGTGTATAGCCGCTCTCGAGACTCCACACTTCAAGGCCACATCCTTAGATGCGATGCGGGCATTTTTCATGATGATTTCGAGAATCTGCCTGTCGAGTTTGTCGATTTTTTCCATTTTGCTATTAATTTTGTACAAAAGTAATGCAATTTTCACATTAATACAAGTTATACTGAAAAAAGTGGGATGAAAATGTGTATTTAACTGAAAAAAAACACCAACTTATTGAATTGTTTTCATTAATTAAAAGAGAATGACTATTTTAGCACACAGAAAACATACTAACCATTAAATAATAATCGCTAATGAAGAAGATTTTAATGTTTATGGTGGCACTTCTGATGGGTGTTGCCATTCATGCTCAGGACTTCTCCTATCTGCGTTTCAATACGGGTGCGGGGAGCGAGCAATGCGTCTCTACCGACGGGCTGAAGATCACTTTCAGCAACGGCAATCTGGTGGCGACGAGCAATGGCGGCAATGCTACTATTGCCCTGAGCGCGATGAACTTCATGTACTTCTCGAATGAGGGAGGTTCGTCGCAATTTCTGCGAGGCGACGTGAACCGTGATGGTAGCGTGAATGTCTCGGATGTTACCGCCCTCATCAACATGATTTTGGGTGTTATTTCTATCGATCAAGAAGTTGCCGATGTGAATAATGACGGCAACGTGAATGTGAGTGACGTGACAATGTTAATTAACATAATTCTTGGTGTAGTATGAAACGCATTGTTATATTATTTGCGATAGTTGCAGCATGTCTCAGCGCGCAAGCAGAACAGACGATGTGGGTGTGCACAGGTCAAGTGAAGTATGCCTATAACACGGCCGACCTCGACACGATGCCCTTCCTCAACGGCACCACGCTCACCATTCTCGACAAGGTGTTCAATGTGAACGACATTGACAGCATTTACGTCGATAATAATATATTTGATGACGACAACATCCTCGTGAACTATGCCGGCAATGTGGCTCAGGTCACTGTGGCAGGTAACATTGCCAGCCACATCACAGCCACTTCTAACGCCGCCCGCGTGGTAGTGCTTCAGGATGCTACTGTGGCCGAGGAGTATATATACACCCTGCAGGGTAGCTCCAATAGCGGTTCGTTCTATCAGAATGGCAGCTATAAGATTTCGGTGAACCTCAATGGCCTCACCCTCAATAACCCCGACAGTGCAGCCATCAACATTCGCGACGGCAAGCGCATTCAAGTGACACTGGTGAACGGAACCACCAACACCCTTACCGACGGTGCCAATGGTTCGCAGAAGGGCTGTTTCGCCGTCAAGGGTCACACCGAGTTTACCGGTGGCGGCACGCTCAACATCACTGGTAACACCAAGAATGCCTTCTGGGGCAAGGAATATGTTGAGTTCAAGAAGAAACTCACAGGTACCATCAACATTCTGGGTGCTGTGGGCGATGGTTTCAATGTGAACCAATATATTAAGATGAATGGTGGTAACTTCAACATCAGCGGTGTGGGCGACGACGGCTTCCAGCTGAGCCTTGCCACCGACGATGACGGCAATGTGGAGACCGACGAAGAGAATACCGGCATCTTCACCATGAACGGCGGCACGGTCAACATCACCACCACAGCTGCAGGTGCCAAGGGTATCAAGGCCGATGTGGACTATGTGATGACAGGCGGCTCGCTCACTGTGAACCAGACGGGTGGCTATGTCTATGATGGCATTGATCCCAGCTATTGTGCAGCCGTGAAGGTGGATGGAAACATCAATGTGACTGGTGGTACCATCAATGTGACCAGCACTGCCGATGGCGGTCGTGGTCTGAACGCCGACGGTACCATCAATATCGACAGCAGCGCAGCAACCACTACTATCGACATTCAAGCCAATGGCGGTGGTGGCGTGCTCGAGACCAACTCCAGCGGCGGTGGCGGCGGTACGGAGACACCTAAGTCTTACAAGATTTATGTCGCCAAGCCTACAGGTACAGGCGGTGGTGGCCCAGGTGGCGGCGGTAGCAATGCATGGACTAACATGTATCTCTACAAGAGCGATGGCACCCTGGTGGCCAATATCACCAACAACACCGTTCAGAAGACCTCGGGTTACAGCACCCTCACATTCTACTATTACGACTTTGGCGGTGCCGACAGTGATACTTATTACTTCAAGAGCGACAACTACACCAGTATGGGGCGTACTTATGTGATTGTATCAAATACTTTCAGTGGTCCCACCAGTGGAGAGGATATTTATTATCAGTTAGGCGGTTATACCAGCACTTCTTCCGGTGGTGTTTATACTCGCACCTATACTCTCAGCAATGTCACTGCTACCTATGGCGGTTCGAGTGAAACGGGCGAAGACAATGGCGAGAGCTACAATGCTTCGGGTATCAAGGCCGACGGCAATGTGACCATAGGCGGTGGTACCATCACCATTGCCAACAGCGGCAAGATGAGCAAGAGCATCAAGAGCAAGGCCACTACCACCATCAACGGCGGCAACATCACACTGACTCCCAGCGGAGCCATGCAGGTGATTAGCAATGATGCCAGCTACAGCACAGGTATCAAGTCGGTTGACTTCGTGATGAACGGCGGCACGCTTAATATCACGGCGAGCGGCACAGCCGGCAAGGGTATCTCGACCACCAATATTACCACCAACGGCGGTAGCATCACCATCAACAACAGCGGTACTGCACAGGCTGCAGGCACTTCAGGCGACTACTACACCGCCAAGGGCTTCAAGACCGACGGTAACCTGAACATGCTGGGTGGCACCATCTACATCAAGATGACTGGCACAGGCGGCAAGGGCATCAAGGTGAACGGCGCTTATGTACAAGGCGTGAGCGGTGGCGAAGGCCCCACTCTCACTGTGATCACTACAGGTAGCGCAGCTGGCGCCAGCAGCGGTGGCGGTGGTTTCCCTGGTCAACCTGGCGGTGGCGGTGTCTCAGGCAGCGCTAAGGCTATCAAGGTTCTGGGTACCATTACTATCAATGGTGGTCAGAGTGAGGTAAGCACAGCTACCGACGGTGCCGAGGGCATCGAGTCGAAGACCAGCATCACCATCAATGGCGGTAACCACTACTACAAGGCTTACGACGATGGTATGAACAGTGCCGGTGCCATCAGGTTCTTAGGTGGCGTGACCGTGGTTTACTCTAACGGCAACGACGCTGTAGATAGCAACTACGGACGCAGTGGCGCCATCGAGATTGGTGACGGATGCATTTTGGCCTACACCAGCAAGGGTTCTCCTGAGGAAGGTCTTGATTGCGACAACAACAATTATATTACTATCACTGGTAATGGTTACGCCATCAGCGGAGGCGGTGCCCAAGGCGGTGGTGGTAGCAGTAGCAGTTCAATTAGTTCCGTTCAGGGTTACTACCTGAGCACCAGTAGCCTGAGCTACGGCACAGGTCGCTACTATACCATTGCCAACAGCAGTGCTACTAACCTGATTACCTATAGTGTAGAGGCTGGATTCTCAAGTTCGCTCTCACTCTTCACGGCAAAGGGCATGACCAAGAACCAGAACTACACCATCAAGTACAGCACCACGGCTCCTACTGATGCTACTACAGCATGGCACGGTGTGTACTTGGGCAGCTCGGCAACTGGTACCACATCATTTACCTCATTTACTGCAAAGTAATCAATCAACATAAGCATATTAATATTTTTAATGGTAATAGTTAGGATTCAGTAAAATATCCGGATGGCCGCCATAGCAGGGATGCTGTGGCGGTCGTTTTTTTGTACTGATAAAATGAGGGTGTGCCAAAATGCGAGAATGACCTCTCGAGCTTCTTCGAAGCACTGGGCGTCTTCGACGCTTTTTCGTGGAAAACAATAAGGGCTGGTGGTGAGCCAGCCCTTATCAAAAAAGAGGATATAAGGAGAAGTTTTTACTTATCATGTTGAGCTGGAGCTCGAACTCGTTCTCGTTCGGAAAAGTTCAAGTAAACTTAGTTTTTCCCTCACTTAATCACGAGTTTTTTGCCTTGATGAATATAGATGCCCGGCTGTGTGGGGTCTGCCACTGGCTGACCCATCAGGTTGTAGTAGCGGTTGTCTTTATTTTCAGTTTCAACTTTAATATCTTCCACACCTGTAATGCCTTCAACATAAGCCGGAGTTTTAAAAACAGTTTTGCCATCTTCAATCACATGGGTCAGCACACCACGAAAACCGCAGTTTCCTGTTGGATATAAAAAACGATCAGCTGCATAATAGACAACCGATGGCACACCAGACGGGAAAAGGCCCTCTCGTTTAACAGATGAATGGCCAATCCCTTCGGTCAGCAATCGCCAGCATTCATGTTTGCCGTAGTTTGTGTCAAGCAGCTCATATTTCTTGCGCTGTGTGCCGTTCACTTCTATTATTTCGGTAAAATTGGGAGAGAAATACACATCGTAAGCAACCAGTTCACCCTCTACTGATGCGCCACCCTTGAACTGGTTGATCTGGCTGTAGAATGATTCGGGGTCTTCAAAATCATAAATCTGATACTCTCCGTTCAGTTCATAATTTGGACCTTTTATTCCGAAACCCTTGCTTCCGTCGGAGGTGATAAAGTCCCTGTATTCATCGGTGAGAATGGCATATACTTTCTTGCTCTCTTCACGCACATAGGCTATAGTCATGACTTCTGTGTCACCAAGGTCATATTCCCATTTGTCTTTATCTGTCATGTCTATCGTTTGAATGCATTTCTTGTATTGAATGCCATTGATAGTGACATCTCCTTTGAATTCGTTGGTCACTGATGTGAATACCCAGAGAGGAGATCTACCCACCGTGTATCGGAACACCCATTTCACGCCTTCGCGCACCAGCGGCACATATTCATATTCCTGCGCCTGCACTCCTGTGATGCCCATCAGCATCAGCAGACTGATAATAATCTTTTTCATAATCTTTTAGTTTTATACTATTGTTTCTTTGTTTTAGCTACACTCGAACTCGTTCACGCTCGGAAATAATTAGGCAAGTTCAGTTTTTCGCTTACTTAATAACAAGTTTTTTGCCTTGGTGGATGTATATACCCGGCTGCGTGGGGGTACTCACTACCTGACCATTAATGTTATAGTAGTTTAGATCTTTTTTATTTGTGTTGTCCACATTCAATTCTTTAATCGCATCAGGCACATTGTGTTTGCCATAGTCAGGACCTTGGAATACAACATTACCGCTTTCCTCCACATGAGAGAACTCTGTATAGTGTCCTCCATCGGTCAACATACCTAAAGGACTGATAAATGTACTAAATAAGCGTCTCGGATTCTCTTCTAAATAAAAACCTACGCCTTCTGTCAGTACAAGATGGCTTTTATCTTCAATCGAGATGCTTTCATCATCAAATGCAGAAATGAATTTTTTTCGGGTTGTTCCGTTAATGGTGATGGGGTTGACTTCCACCGCCTTGCGATAATAAAACTCATTTGTTTCAATATTAAAGTATGGAATTGCTTGGCGAACAAATACTGAGGGATTGTTAAAGTCATATACCATCCATTCCTCATTTAGTTTTTCATAAAAGTGAATATCGAATTCATCATCAGAATCTTGAAAACCATAGAATTGACCAGTCTCTAGTCCTGTTGCATAATAATGAAATCCTTGTCGGGCGGCAAATGGACGTCTGTAGTTTTTTGTGTATATGGCAAAAACACGCTTGTTCGTCTCCCTCATCATTGCAGCTAAGAATGTGCCATTTTCGTCTGTTTCCATTGGCCATACATCTTTGAACTCAGGGTCTATGGTCATATAACATTTTTTGAAAGTGTCATGACCATACATTGCATAAGCTCCGCGTCCTAAAATCGTATCACCACTGAATTCAATTGTAAGAGGACACCAATGAACCTGGTTGTTCTTTTCCATTCGCACATAGTACACCCATTTCACGCCTTCGCGCACCAGCGGCACATACTCATATTCCTGTGCCTGCGCTCCTGTGATGCCAATCAGCATCAGCAGACTGATAATAATCTTTTTCATAATCTTTTAGTTTAATAGTTAATCGTTTGTTTCATACAAAGTTACGAAACAACATTCCTACTTGCCAAAATTTTTTCCTACTTTTTAAAAACGTAAAAACGCAGAAAATCAGATGGTTAATCAGTTTATAATCTACTTGGCAGCTAACCATTATCTACTTGGACCTATAATTACTGCTTTTTCCCTTGTTGCCCACAGTTTCCAGAATTTCCTTCATATTTGTCGTCGGTTCCATTTTTTTCGATAGGGCATTCTTCTTGTTATACACAGTCTGCAGACTCGTGTAATCCATAGCGAGCATGATGAATGTCGGTTTCATTCCGCAACAGTAGAGGCATATCAGTTTTATGTCTTCTTGATTTAAGCGAGGGCACTGCTCTCTCAAATGCGAAATGATACCATCGTGTTTGTTGTTTAGATATCGTTCAATATTTATCCAAAAAGTTGAGTGCGGACTATGTATTGCACCTGTTTTTTTCAGTTTTTCGACGGCTTTTGTGGCATCCATATCCTCCTTTTCATAATAGGCCAAGAGCAGTTTTTGAATTGTGTCAATTTCATCTACTATTATATCTTTTAAATCATCATCTGCATCTACATTGTTCATCTCATGCTGGAGGTCTCGAATTGTTTTTTTTGCTTTTAGTGATTTGCGATGGTAATGAATGATGGTGAGCACAAGCACACTTGCTATTATCACCGCTATGGCGAAACCAAAGTTTAAATGGTTGGCGGAGTCAGCTGAGGCTTTTGCTTCGAGACTGAAGGCAAGTAGCGAGAGGAGGAGCAATATGACAGGCCAGCGTTTCATCACATTATCTCTTTCGAATAATATAACGCAAAACAGCGCGAATTATTGTTTGAATTATAAAAAAAATTGTAGTTTTTATTAATTTTTTCAATATTTCAGTAAGAGCATAGTCCTTGTTGTTTTAAGAAAACGTTAAACCATTGCATTATAGGGTATTATGCAAGAATGCTTACGCTTGTGGAAACTACAGGTTGTGCACATGGCGTTGTTAGGAATGTGAATAATAAATCAGCAGGTAATCGCCATGCATTCCTTCGTCAAAAGGTGGGAGAAGAGTATAGGAACGATACCGATATGCCTGAATACTCCAGAGAGAAATTCAAGAAGTAATCGCAAATAACAAAAGAAAAGCGATTGATTTCAAGAGAATCAATCGCTTTTTATCATGCTAAAAATTTCGTGAGCAAGGCAAGGTTATTTCTTCTTGCGGTTGCGCACACTGCGTGTTGCGCCCGATGAGCCGCCTGACGACTTGGTCTTGGTGCGTGTCTTGACCTTGGTGTTCGACTTCTTGCCGCCGTCCGATTTTGACGAGCCGCGCTTGGTGGTGCGCACGCTCTTCTTCTCGTCCTTGGCTTTCTCGTCCTTGGTGGCACTGCTGTCGTCGCCTTCAGTGGCAGCGTCGTCGCCTTCCACTTCGCCTTCAGTAGCCTTTTTCTGTGCGAGGAGTTCTTCGCGCGAGGGTACCCACAGGTTCTTGTCAAACATGCGCAGGCGAGTCTCGATGCTGTCTTGAGCGTGCTTGTAGGCTTCCTCGTCGGGGAACTGCTGACGCAGCGAGAGGTTGCGCAGGTTCTTCACCTTATAGATTTCGCCGCTATACATGTTGAGTTTGAAGAAGTCGTCGAGGTTATAGCGCTGCAGGTTGTTGTCGTCGTCGGTGAACACATACTGCTGTGCCATGTAGGGGCGAATCTCGTTGAGCTTGACCCAGAACATGGGGTAGCGTATGGCCTCGCCGCCAAACTCATCCTGACGGTGCAGCACGGGGCAGATGGCCTCGACGCGTGCCTTCATGCTATTGGTGCGGGTGTCGAACTCCCACTTCTCGATGATGTAGTAGCTGAGAATCTCGTTACCGGGAATGTCGGCATCTTCGATGCTGTACTTGGGGTTCTTCTCGGTGCTGCCCTTGGCATTGGAGTAGAGGATATGGAAGCGGTCGAGCATCTCGCCCACCTTGATCTGGAACTCGTCGGTAAACATCTCTCGGCCGTCGAGGTACTCATAGGCCTTGATCTCGTTATTGGCGAGCAGGCGCATGATAATGAAGAAGAGGCTCTGCCCGTCTTCATTGGGTTCCTCGGGGTAGTAGAGAGCCGGGTTCTTGCCCTTGGTGAGGTCGAGCTGGCGATAAATCACCTTCATCCACTGCAGGTCGGCATCACTGGGCTCTTTCACCTCGTAGAACGACTGCTGACGCTCGGTGACGTGGGAGCCCGTTTTCTTGTCTTTTGCCTTGTCGGCTTCAGTGCGTCGCACCACCTGAGCATTAGCCAGAGAAACGGAGAACGCCACGAGCAAGGCCGATAATATCAATTTTGAGAACTTCATATCTAAACAATGTGTTTATATAGTTTTCAACTGTTAGTTTTAATTCACGATAACTTCCATGGGCGCGATATCGCGCGTGATGCCGTCGGGGCCGGTGGCCTTTACACGGGAAATGTAGAAGCGCTTGCCGTGCTGCAGGCGACGGATGGCGGTCTTTTGACGCTCTGAGAAGTTGGCGCCAGCCGATACCTCGGGGATGGCGTTACCCATTGAGTCGAAGAACACGGTCTCGAAGCTCACCACGCGGTAGTCGATGTTGAGCATGTCGTCGTCGATAGCTGCATCCAGACCGGGAGCGGCAAGCAGCAGGGCCTTGGAGAAGGGTCGTCCGCCCTTGTAGCGTGCCGACTGTCCGTTAGCGTCTTTATAGGTGATGAAGGGCATGGGATCGGGCAACTTGCGCACCCTGAAGGTGGTAGAGCCCACATTGGTGCGTGTGCCGTCGATCTCGGCGGTGACGGTAATCTCACAGTTGGTGCCCACCTTGCCCGGACGAGCCACCCAGTGGTCGCCGCTCTTCACGAGCGAGCCGTTGGTCATGGTGGCCGAAATAGCCGAGCTTGGCACACCTGGAACACCAATGGAGATGGGGTTGTCGATACCGGCATAGAGCACATTCATCATCATGGCCGACACTGTGGCGAGCGGGTCGAACACGGTGTACGACGACTTGAAGTCGCGTTTGGTCACCGAGCCGTCGCGGCCCACCACCTCGATGAAACCTGAGTAGTCGAACTTGCCCGACTGTGAGGTGCTCACCTCATACAGGCCGCGGTTATTGCCCAGCATGTGTCCGTTGACATAGACGCGCGGACGCTGCATGGTGTCGATAGCGGCGATGACAATGTTGGCCGAGTACTTGGTGCCACGCATCACCATGCGCGACTGCGGCACTACAAAGGCTTCGAGCTGGTTCACGCGCAACTCACCTGTGTCGAGGTTGTTGAGCATGGAACTAAGGGCCTCGCCTTCGGCAAAGCGCAGGTCGTTCTGCAGTTTGGTGAGCAGCGTGATGGCCGCTATGGTGGGCATGTTCTCGAACATCGATTCTTCCCACTTCTGGTTAGCGGCAATGCCTGGAGCCTTGTAGGGGTCGGTTGCGAGAGCGGTGCGCACAGCGTCCTGTTTCTGCGGGTCGTCGAGAATCGACAGAATGTAGTTGCGGTATTTATCGATTCTCTCGTGCAGTTCCTTGCCTTTACCGCCGGTTGCCTTGATCATCACCTCAGATGCGGCATCCAGGTTGTCCTGGTTGATAATGTTGTTCACATCGCCCTCAGGACCATCGGCGGCACGCACAATTTCGAGCTTGAGTGCGTCGATATAGTTGTAAAGACTGTCGGTCTGTGCACACACATTGTTACCCAAATCGAGCCATTGCTTGCCTTGCTTGGGGAACTTGTTGTTGAAGGCGGCAATCTGTTCGAGCATGGCCTGGTTGCGCGCCGTAATGGTACGGTTTGAGCGCAGCAAGCCCGACTGGACCTGATTGAAGCCGTTGAGCACATCGCTCGAGACGTTGAGCGCAAGCATAGCCGTCAAGACGATGTACATGAGGTTAATCATCTTTTGACGGGGCGACATGCGGCCGACGGTCTGATTTTTAGCGGTTGCCATTGATTATCAGTTTCTTTGTTTGTTAATCAAGATTGTCGTTATTGTCGCTCAAATCCACACCAGGCATGGGTCCGCCCATGGGGCGATACATGTTCACGGTCATGGCCTTGATCATTTTTTCATACACGCTGTTGAGCTGCTTCATGTAGCGTGCCATCTTCTCGGTCTCATCGCAGTAGTGGGCACTCTCGGCTGCCGACTTCTCGTACATGTCGCGGATGTCCTTCAGACCACGGTTCACGCGGTCGATGCTGTCGAGCTGCGACGAGATGCTCTTGAGCTGAATCTCGTAGATGGTGTTCAGGCCGCCAATGTTGCGGTTGAGCGACTCCATCTGCTCCACATAGCCAGTAGAGCTCTGCGTGATGCTCTCGCTGTTCTCGGTGATGGCGCGATAGCTGCCCAGCAGTGTTTCCGACACCTGATTCAGGGCCGAGGTGGTATCGTTGAGGCGCTGCATCTGCTCCGAGATAGAGGCCATCTGGCTCAGATACTGCTGTGTGGCGTCGGTGAGCTCGGCCATGCGCGACAGCTGGTCGCTGGCAGCCGACATCTTGGCGATGCTCTCGGTGAGCGACTGCGTGTCCTCGGGCGACAGTTCGATGCCTTGCGGCAAGCCCACGGCGCTCTTGGCCTGTGCTGCATCCACAGCATAGGGGTCGGCCTCAGCCTGACCGGCAGCACCTGTACCAGCTATGATAACGCCCGAGCCGCTATTGAAGTCGGGGCGGTCTTCGGGGTCATCGGTTGCCAGCACGGGGAACACCTGTTCCCACTTGTACTGCTTCTCGGGACGGTCGAATGCAGTGAGGATGAACATCAGCACCTCGGTACCCATACCCACACTGAGCAGCGTGTTGCCACCAGGCAGGTGAAGAATCTTGAACAGGGCACCCCAGATCACCACTGCGGCACCTATACTGTAGGCGAAGTTGAAGAAGCGTTGTCCGGCATCACCCGAGAGGAAACGCTCCACAACATTTTTGTATTTTTTAATCTTTCCCATTGTTTTATGCTGGTTAGGAGCACCATGGATAGGTGCCAAGTGTTATTTATTCTGTTTACGTTTAGCTTTGGTGTAACCTACTTTAGAGCGCACACAGCGGAAACCGATGTAGGAGCGCTGCTCGTTCTGGTATTCCCACATGCGAATGTCGCTGCGAATGTTGTGAGCCACATCCTTCCACGAGCCACCACGCACAATCTTGCGCGACATCTTGTAGGGGTCTTCCTTGGCCACATTGTAGCGGTACTCGGGGTTGAGGTCGTTGGTCATGCGGTCGATACTCTCAGTGTACGACGTGGAGGTCCATTCGCTCACATTACCTGCCATGTCGTAGACGCCAAAGTCGTTGGGCTGATAGGTGCCCACTGGCGAAGTGATGATGCTACCATCCTTCACATAGTTACCTTCCATGGGTTTGAAGTTGGCATAGAAGCAGCCCTCGTCTTCGGTGAGTGGCAGGTCGCCTTCCCACGGGTAGCGGTTGCGGTCGATACCGGTGCGGGCGGCATATTCCCACTCGGCCTCGGTGGGCAGTCGGTAAGGCTCGATGTAGATGCCTTCCTTGCCGAGCGACTTCTTGAGGAACTCGGTGCGCCAGTGGCAGAAGGCATTGGCCTGCTCCCAGCTCACGCCCACCACAGGGTGATTGTTGTAGTTGCCATTAGCGAAGTACATGCGCACATAAGGTTCGTTGTAGGAGTTCTCGAAGTCGTTCACCCAGCAAGTGGTATCGGGGAAGATGTTCACGATGTAGGTGTTCACGAAGTCGAACTGGCTCTGCAACGGGCGCGTGATGGTCTGGCGCACAATGCGGCCGTCGTCATCAATATAGGCAGTGTCCTTGCTGATCATGGGGTTCTGGGTTTCAACAGCGTGATCGGTGTTATAGTCACGACGCTCGGGGTTCAACCTGTTGCGACGCTTCACAGCCTCGGTCATGTTATAGACCTCGTAGCGGTAATTCATCTGCTCGTGGTCGAGTTCGCGCACGCCAGTGATGGGGTTGATGCGATACACGCTCATAATGGCACGCTCCTCGTCTTCACTGGGGTTCTTCCAGGGAATGTTCTTGCTCCAGTCGAGATGAGGAGTGACAGGATTACCCTCCTTGTCTTCTTCGATTTTAAACTCTTCGTTGCCTCCATAGGCAGGGTCGGCGAGACGTTCACGAATGATGGAGTCGCGCACCCAATACACGAATTGCTTATACTTGGAGTTGGAAATCTCGGTCTCGTCGATCCAGAAAGCGTCGACCGACACGCCGCGGGCTACCGAGTCGATGCCCCACAGAGAGTCGCGCGACGACGGACCTTCTTTCATTGAGCCACAGTCGACCAGCACCATGCCATAGGGGGTGGATTCAGAGGTCGTGTAGGCTCCCACTCCGGTTACTTCGCCACCTGAAGCACTTGCCGAGCGACGGCCCGAGAAGCACGAGGTGACAAGCGTGGTGGCAAATACTGCCGTAAAGATATAAATGACTAACTTTTTCATATTCTACATTAATCGAATACTCTTATGTTTATTTTTATTTTTGTCGCCTAAATTCAGTTTCACGTTATAGTTCATGAACACTTCATGGCTACCGCTGCTGGCCTTTGAGATGGCCGATGTCGAGTAGTCGTAGGAATACCCGATGAAGAAGTTCTTGAACTCGGCTCCTATCATGAGGCTCACGGCATCTTTGTAACGATAGCCCACGCCGCCCGACAGGAACTTGTTATATCGCACCCTCACTGTTGCTTCGCCCTGAAAAAACTGTGCATCGGTCTTGGCAAAAATAGAGGGTTGTATCTCGAATAACGTATTTTTTATCGGAATATTGCTTCCGGCCATAAAATAATATATGCGGCCTTGCTGAAATTCGTATAATTTCTCGGCATCACCCTCGGTTTTGAGGGTCACGCTGGGCTCGGTGATGTGTGCTACCGAGGCACCCACCCAGAACCACTTGTGCTGGTAGAAAACGCCGGCACTCAGGTCCATAGCGTTACCTGTCACGGTCGATTGTGGGATGGCATCGTCGGCACTGGTGTGGGCCTGGTCAGCATCAGGAATAAAAATTGAGTCGCCTTTGAAAGATTCGCGAATTAATCCTACCTGTGCGCCCACGGTGAGGGTTCCCTTTCCAATCTTTTGCTTGTAGGCAATCTGGGCACCGATGTTCAACGATGAATACAGACCCATGCTCTGCTGCTGCAGCACCACGCCCGTGCCCCAACGCTTGTTGAGGAACTTGAAAGGCATGTCGGCCATTCCCAGGAAGGTCATGGGCGCATGTTTGATGCCCACCCACTGCAGGCGGCTGCCTGCGGTGATGTGGATGGAGTCGACACGGCCCACGGCTGCCGGATTGTAATAGCCAGGAGCGGCCCAGTACTGGGTGAACTGGGCATCGACCTGCGCCATACCGGTGAGCGTGGCACTCAACAGAGTGAGCGCCAGCAGCAGTCGATAGGATATGTGTCGTAAAACCTTCATGCGTCAGTTGTCCAGTTTTTTCATTCAAAGAAGAATGTGAGTACCACCATATTGCTCTTCACCTTGTCCACGCTCTCTGTGAAGCGCATCATCTCGGGGTTGTCTTCGAGGTCGGGCCTGTTCTTCTCTAACAGATTCCTGAGCCCGAAGCAGAACTTCAGCTCGGGGCACAGTTTGAAGAAGGGCAGGTAGATGTCGCAACCCATGCCCACGGTGAGCATCACGTCGAGGTCCTTGAGGCGCAGCTGGTCGGGGTGGTTCTTGCTCACGTCATACACACCCATCACACCACCCGTGAAATAGGGGCGCATGTTGCGGTAGCGCAGAGCCGAGTACTTGATTTCGGCAGGCAGCACCACATAGGTGGCCTTGATGTTCTGGCTCTGCAGCACATGGGTGGGCTCGAGCGCCTCGGGATCGGCGTGGGCATTCACAAATTTCACCACCTTGTTGCCAAAGTACATGCCCGGGCTCAACCTGAAGTTGAAGTGGTTGGAGATGCGCCAGTCGGCCAGCACGGTGACGCTGAAGCCTGGCGAATGCTTGGGTATGTCGGCAAACCACGACTCGCCATCTTCGGTGACAAAACCGTTGTTTGTGATATTCAAATCCTGAAAATTCATGCCCACCGAAAAGCCGAAGTGCAGCTTCTTCTGGTCGGCATAGGGGCGGTTCAATACCATATCGTTGTCCTGCGCAAAAGCCGTCAGGACACTGAATATCACAACGATAAGTGCAATATTTCGATTCTTTGAAATTTTCATCTCAATGGGTATAACGCAATTTTGGGCATCTTATTGCCATGAGAGGCAAATTTTTTTTCAAAAACTCACCATTTTTCTTTTTTCCCTTCTCACGAAGCGCGGCGCTTGGCCCAGCGCCACAGTCGTGTGGTCACATAGCGGTGCACCAGCCACGAGAGGGGTATGAGCACCATCAGACCGAAGAGAGGGTAGAGGCTGTAGGCCGCCTCAAAGCCGTAGTGTCCCAGCACTGGGGCGATGAGATAGTTGTAGATACGGGCGGCGAGTATCTGGAAGATGTAGATTTCAAGACTGATTGTGCCTAACCACTGGAAAGGTTTCCAGAGCAGCAGGCGGCCCAGCAGCCCTTCGCGGCCGTTGAGCAGGGCGCTCACCACCACCAGCATGCCGGCCGGCAGGTACCATATCACGAAACCCTCATAGCAGAACGCCGAGGGCACATAGATGACCAGCAGGGTGAAGCCCACGACCAGAACGAAGGGAAGCACCTCGAGCAGGGTGGCTATGGCGGGCTTGATGTTGAGTTCCTTCTTGCTGATTTCTTGATAGATATGTGCCGCGATCATGCCCGTCACGAAGTCCATCATGCGCATCACAGGGTTCACATAGATGTGCACCCGCAATGCCCCGTTCAACTGTGGCAGCACCACCAGCACGAGCACAATCCATGCCGCCAGCGCCCACAGTTTGGTGCGCAGCGTGAAGCGGCGCATCAGGCGCATGAGCCACGGGAAGCAGGCGTAACTGAGCAGCAGTCCGCACAGGAACCACGCCACGGTGTTGAACGAGAAGTAATATGACTTCACGGGCACATAGCTCTGCACCAGCAGCAGGTCGGCGAAGAACTGCGGTGTGCCGTCCCATTCGTGATAGTAGAGCAAGATGGCTGCGATGGGCAGCAAGGCAAGCCAGCTCATGGGGTAGAGACGCAAGGCACGCTCGGCGAAGAAGCGTCGCCAGCTGGGCAGCGGCTTTGTTTCGTAGCGCAGGGCAAGCAGAAATCCGCTCACCACATAGAAGAAGCACACCGGAAACATTTCGGCACTCTGGAAGATGGCCACATGATAGTGAAACAGCACTATCACCAGCGCCATGATGCCTCGCCAAGATGTGAGTGTCCTGATCATGCCGTTAATCGAAGATTGAGGTGAGGTTGCTCTGGCTCAACTTGCGTCCACGCAGGCGGTAGCAGAGGTTGACCAGCGGCCGACACATATTATATAAAGGAACGCCTGCGCTGAGCATGGGTGCCTGGAGCACACGGCAGCTCTTGCGCACGGGCAGGATGGAGAGCACCCACGAGAGGATGAGCAGCACAGCCACCACCGAGAGAGTGAAAATGTTGTTCCAGTCGAGTGCCACGGCGGCGGCAAGGCAGCCCAGGCGGCCATAGTTGAGGGCTGAGAGCAGACCTTGGCTGATGAATGGCCAGCGGCGTGGCAGTTTGCGCGAGGTGAAGTCGCGGCGTTGCTTCAGGGCGGTGTGCGCGTGCGAAACATTCTCGTAGCATGCCACCACTTGCGATTCGGGAGCGAGCTCCACGCGGGTGTTGTCGCCATCGGCAATCTCGCACACAAACACATCGTCGTCGCCCCAGCGCAGGTCCAGGTTCTTCGAGAACCCGTTGTTCTGGAAGAAGGCGTCGCGGCGGTAGGCGAGGTTGTCGCTCACGCCACGATAAGGCTTGCCGGCGATGGCGCTGGTCAGGTACTGTTCGCCCACCATCACGGTATCGAAGGCGCGGTAGCAGTGCCCAGCGCGGCGGTCGCTCTTGTAGCGGTAGTGCGAGTAGCCAATCACCACATCGGTGCCCGGCACAAAGTTGCGCAGCATCAGGCGCAACCACTGGTCGCTGGTCACGCAGCAGTTGGCATTGGTGGTGACTATCACATCGCCCTGGGCGGCCTTGATGCCGAGCATGAGCGATAGTTTCTTGCGCGACAGGCCGCGGGTGCGGTCGGGCGTGAGGGTGAGATGCAGGTGAGGGAACTGGGTGAGCATGTCGCTGATGAGGTTACGGCTGGCATCGGTCGAGGCGTCATCAACCACTATCACCTCATAGTCAGGGTAGTCCTGGTGCAGTAGCGTGGGCAGGAAGCTCTCAAGCCACTCGGCGTCGTTATGGGCATACACCACCACCGAGGCCTTGGGCAGTTGCTCGCCGGTCAGGTATTCGCGCTCATCTTCCTTGTCAACGAAGCGTGCGAGCCTGCGTGCCTTGCACCACTTGCACAGGGCGATAATGAGGGTGAGGATAAAGGCGACACCCAGCAATACATATATTATAATAGGACAAATCAGTGAAAAATACATGCCTCTGTCGGTTTTGAAAGCGCAAAGTTACGCATTGTTGGCGAATTATGCGGCTCTTTCCTACAAAAATATTTAACTTGAATCGGTCATCGAGGCAAATCCTAATGACCGATTCGGGTTTATGCTTTTATGCTACATTTGAAGGCAAGAAAACATACGAGGGTCTGGGTGATTTTTCTGATGATTTCTTTCGGCAATTTGCCTATTACTTGAGAAAAAGTGTTATCTTTGCGCTCATAAGAGGGATGGTTTTTTGCACGAACATGGTGGTAATTTTCTACCTTAAACAAATTCCTTTTATTTCTTTTTGTAAATAATTATTTAGGACAATATTGATGGTAACCAAACCTTTGCATATTCTTTTCACGCCCAACTGGAACGTCGTATCACTAAATGATGACGATCAAAACATTCAGGCACCTAATAAGGTTGTCACAAATCAGCCTTATTGGTTCTTCAAGTTTTTTCCAAAAGACACGCTTGTGGATGTGCTTCCCATTGGCAAAGAGAACTTAATGCGTAAATTCGAGCACAAGCTGAAATTCTATATAGTCCAACCCATCAAGGCTTTCAGGCGACGCAATAAGTATGATGTTGTTATCTCACATGGCGCGCAAAGTGGATTGATTTACGAAATGCTTGCATCATTCACGCACAAAAAGCCTCTGCATGTTATGTTTGACATTGGCGGACTGAATGGCGCGCGCATCAATAAAACAGAGACACCCATAATCAAGTTTGCCCTTCGCAAGTCTCCGGTAATAATAGTTCATGCTTCACGCCAACTTGACTTTTACAGAGAGTTTTATCCCAATCTGAGCGAAAAAACCTATTTTGTCCCCTTTGGTACTGATTTTGACTATTTCAATAGGGTTTCAGGAAATGAACATGTCAAGCATCAGTTTATATCGGTTGGTTACGCAAAAAGAGACTACCATACTTTGTGCGAAGCTTTTATACAGGCCGATACCGTTGATTATACTCTCTGTATTGTGGGCGATACATCTCTCAGCAACAAGTACAAAGAATTCAAAAACATAAAATTCTTTCCAAAGGTACCCATATCAAAGTTGTTAGAAATGACCGTTGAAAGTGCGGCGGTTTTTGTCCCGTTGCCAGAATACAAATATTCTTATGGCCAAATGACCATTCTGCAATCGATGGCTATGGGAAAACCCCTCATTGTCACCCGAACAACAAGCACAGCCGACTATATAGACAAAGCTCCTGGTGTGATTAAAACGGAACCTTATAATGTTAGTTCAATGGTTGAGGCTATCAATAATGTATGCTCAATGCCGCAGGAGCAGCTGCGCGAGATTGGAGCCGGCAACAGCACTTTTGTAAAAAAACTGTTTAACGAGCAACAAATGGCTGAGAGAGTCTATGATATAATTTGCAAGCATCTTTGTGCCAATCAAGATAAAAAAGAAAGCTAAATGACCTTAAAGGTCCATAAAGTGCAATGCTTTCATCGAGCGTTTAACGTGTATCTTGATTATATTTTCGCCATTGCAGCTTAAATGTTACATTAAACATTAATGTACTGAATATCAATAAATTTCATTAGCAGCGTCATACATAGAGGATTTCATATTTTGTATTGTGAGAAAAATGCAATAACTTTGCAGATTCAACTTTAACTGAATTATTTTTCACGCACTCCATGCAGCAGAATGGCACACAGAGCAGGTCCTCTAAATTCCTGAAAGACATAGGAATTTATGCCATCGGTAATCTTGGTTCCAAGATTATCACCTTCCTTATGGTACCACTTTACACCCACTTTGTGGAACCTGCTGGCTATGGTTTTTACGACACCTGCTTGACGGTAATATTTCTGGTTATGCCACTCTCCACATTACAGTTGCGCGACGGAGCTTTCCGCTTCCTGCTCGACAGCGAGAGTAATGAAGAGCGCACCCAAATCGTTACGATGGTTTACCGCACGCTTTTCTCCAGTTTAGGTGTGTGGGTGGGGCTGGCTATCATGCTTTCTCTTTTCATGACTATTCCATTTTTGTGGTATACTGTGGCATTGCTTGTTGTAATGTCGATGCAAGAAGTAATTTCTCAGGTTATCAGAGGGTTGGGAAACAACAAGGCTTTTGTAGCAATCGGTATTCTGTCGGCTTTTGGAATTGCTGTTTTCAGCGTCATTCTTGTGGTGTGGTTTGATATGGGGGTGAAAGGTATTTTCATCGCTAATATTATAGCACGCATTGCTGCCGTAGCTATTATTGACTTGAGGGTGAAAACATGGCGCAGATATTTCAGTTTAAAATGTCACTATCGCATTATTGGCAAGGAGATTATCCGCTTTTCTCTGCCACTGATTCCTGGCTCACTCTGCTGGGCGATTACCTATAGCAGCGACCGCCTGTTCATTCAGCATTTCTTAGGTTTGGCAGTTACGGGGCTCTATGCTGCCGCTGCTCGTTTTGCCAGTGTTTTGCAGACTCTGAGTGCTATTTTTCAGGCTGCCTGGCAGGAAACCGCCATTTTGCAATACAAGAGCGATGATAAAGATGTGTTTTTCACAAGAATTTTTAATAGCTATATCTATGCTTTGGCGTTCATTTTGATTGTGTTTTCATTCTTGCTGAAGATTAATTACGGCTGGTTAGTTCCTGTCAAATATCAAGAAAGTTTGTGGTTTATCTACCCGATGTCGATTACGGCGGCCCTTTTTGCACTAGCTTTATTCTTCGATATGGGTTACCAGTGTGCCAAGGACACCAAGCGTGCTTTGCCTTCGATGCTCATAGGCACTGCGGTGAGCATTCTCCTTAACTTCACTTTAGTCCAGTTCATGGGTGTTTATGGTGTGATTGCCACCACTTTCATTACATTCCTGGTGATAGCCACTATCAGGTGGTTTGACATGCAACGATACTTTAAACTTATAATCAAGAAATCATCAATTTTTCCCATTGCCATGATTGGCATCAGTGCCCTGCCATTCTACTTCAACTCGTCGCTTTGGATGGATGTTGCTTATGTGGTTATGGTGACGATTATCATGCTCTATTTCATGCCAAAAGACCTTAAGGCCGAGATAGCTGACAAATTGCGTAACAAGTTACACCTCACCTAATCATTTTTAAGCGATTGCACCTCTTTCTTTTGCATTGCACCTATTTTTTTTGTTACTTCGCACAATAATAATAGAGTTTATTCGTTACCTATGTAATTAATAATAAAATAAACTATGATAAAGAAAATATTTTGTGCCTTATTGGGTGTGGCATTGCTCTCATGCAGTTCAACCAAACCAAACGACCTCATCTATTTCAAGAATATTGAAAACCAGATAAATGGCACTATGCCCGATGGTAACGACTATGGAATCACTATTCAGCCCGAGGACGAGCTCGTCATCACGGTTAGTTCTGAAATCCCCGAAGTGACAGCCAAGTATAATCTGCCTCTTAGCAATACCGCATCGAAGGGTGTTACTGAGGCCAACGGGCAACCGCGTCTGCAGACCTATATTGTGGATAAGCAGGGCAACATCACATTGCCAGTGTTAGGAGTCCTTCATGTGAAAGGGCTCACTACCGACGAGATTGCCACCATCATCAAGAACAAAGTGGCAGAGGAGGTGAAAGACCCCTATGTGAAAGTGGAATCGATGGGGTTCTATGTGAACGTGATGGGAGAGGTGAAAGCTCCGCAGCGCATGCGTGTGACCAGCAAGCGGTTCAGCATTCTCGATGCCCTTGCCGCAGCCGGCGACCTCACTGAGTGGGGCCGTCGCGACAATGTGATGGTGATTCGTGAAGTGGATGGACAGAAGTCGTTCCAGCGCATGAACCTGATGGACAACAGCATTTTTGCTTCCCCATACTTCTATTTGCAGCAGAACGATGTGGTGTATGTGCAGACCAACGATGTGAAAGCCGACAACTCGACTTACAATCAGAACAATGGTTACAAACTGTCGGTCATCTCTACCATCGTCAGTGCTGCATCGGTCATCGCATCACTTGTGATCGCGCTCACGGTGAAATAAAACCAGATTTCCATGGTTAGACTTGACAAACTGTGCAACTGGCTCATCATCATCTGCTTGGCAGGACTGCTGCCAAGCATTGTGTATATTAAATATCTTGATGAGGTGGGCAGTTTCGTCTTTCTTGCCATTGCCGTGCTCGATTGTGTGTTGAATCGCAATTTCAAGCGCTACATTCCGCTTTTTATGCTGATAGGTGTGATGTTCTTCTATCTGGCTTACACATTGCTGTTCAAGTCCTATAACACTGCTCCCTATGTGCTGATGGATTTTGTGCTTGAGATCAAACCATTCTTGTCACTGCTTGTAATTTTGGCAATACGACCTAAGTTGTCAACCAAGGAGAAATTCATCATTAAGACCATTTGTATCATCAATGCCATTGCAGTGCTGCCCATGTATTTCTTGAGTAACTACATGATGGAGCAATTGGTGGGGCATCTCGCCTATTGTGGCGCCACAGCCTTTGTGAGTGCCGTCTTCTACTTGTTGTGCTGTGTGAAGCCTGATGGCACGGTAGAGAAGAAAGACAAACTCATTGTGATGGCTTTGCTGGCTTGTGGTATACCCTGCATGAAAGCCAAGTTCTTGGGTGAAGCAGTGCTTTGTGTCTTTTTCCTTTGGCTATACAAACCTATGATGTTCCATGGGTTCAAACCGCAATATATGCTTGTGGTTCTATTGTTGGCAAGCGTGTTGTTCGCTGTGACCTGGAACAAGATTTCATACTATTTTATAACTGGAAACTCTGGCACTTTTAATCCTTCAGAGATTCAAACCTATGCTCGCCCGGTGCTTTATGCTACTGCTGGGCTGATTATTGCCGATTACACCTTGTTGGGCAGTGGTCTGGCTTCATTTGCCACTTATGCTTCGTCGGCCAATTACTCAGGGCTTTATTATGAATATGGCATCGACAAGGTGTATGGACTCTCGGAGTCTATGCCCGACTTCATTTGCGATGCCTATTATCCGTCTTTAGCGCAATTTGGCGTTGTTGGTATAATCTTATTCATTGTACTTTGGCGTTGGGCCTATAAGAAATTGTTTGTCCTGTTCAAGGCCAATACTAAACTTCTGCGATTTTTTTTTATTGTGGGAGTTCTTGCGATATGTGCCATTCTTATCGAAAACACAACAGGCACAATCTTCTCTCAAGCTCATGGCATGATGATTGTTGCCATTCTGGCATTAGCTTACTCTCAAGAATATCATATCACAAAAACAAATCAAATTACAACATAAACTTATGGAAAATGACTCATTAGACCTCAGGCGACACATCAGGGCCATCAAGCAAGGCAAGTGGTGGTTCCTCGGTTCCCTTCTTTTCTTTATCACGCTGGCTATCGTCTATAATATCAAGCACATGCCTCAATACGACATTAATGCATCGCTGCTGCTTGAAGAAGAGAGTGATGGCAGCGGATCGCTGAAAAAGGCTGGCGGCATGGCTCAACTCATGCGCACCTTCTCAGTGGGCGGTTTCGGCTCTGCCTCCATCGACAACGAGATAGAAATCGTGAAGTCGCACGATGTGATGCTCCGCACCGTCAAGACCTTAGGCCTCAATCGCACTTACCTTGAAAAGGATGGTCTTAAGAAAGAAATTCTTTACAAGACCAGCCCCGTGATGATGGAAGCCCCTGACGAGTTCTTCGATACGCTGCGCACCAGTTTTCAGGTGAACGTTCACCTGCATCGTGGCGGCACAGCCGATGTTACCGTCAATCAGGGACTGCTCAAGAAAACGGTGGCAGAGTACGGCAACATCACCTTTCCGCTCTCGGTCAAGGCACCTTGCGGCAAGTTTCAACTACTGAAAGGACCGCTCTACAGCGATGCTCTCAACAAGCATATTGTCATCAATGTGTCTGGCAATGCCAAGATGTGCGAGTATTTTACCAGCCTCATCAAGATTTGGCAAGACAACAAAAAGAGCGATGTGATTTCGCTGAGCTATGCCGATGCTAGCGTAGAGCGTGGCAAGGATATCTTGAACACAATCATGAGGGGCTATAACGACAAGCGCATTGAGCGCAAGAACGACAAAGCCCAGGAGGAATACGACTTCTACACCAACCGCATCAATGCCCTGATGGGTGAACTGAGCGATACCGAGGGACGCATCGAGTCGTTCAAGCGGTCGCGCGATGTGAATATGCCCACGATCGAAGCATCGGCCTATTTGCAGCAAAGCGCCAAGATTCAGATGATGGTAGACTCGGCACGCAACGAAATCAGGCTGCTCGAGATGATGCTCGGTTCCATCAATTCAGTAAAAGGCAGTGAACTCATCCCCACCTTCGAGGGAATGAAAGACGAAAATATCACTCAATACAACAAGATGGTGCAGGAGCGCACCGAACTCGAAAAGTCGGCGAAACCTAACAATACGGTTCTTGTGGAACTCAACAACAAGATTGCCGCTGCCAAGAAGGCCGTGGTGCGCAATGTGGAGAAGAGCATTTCCAATGCCAAGCACCGTGCCGATGTAATCAGTTCGCATGCCAATCAGGCGATGGGCAGGTTTGAACAGATGCCAGGTTACGAGCGTGAGTATGTCAATCTCATGCGTGATCGCGAACTCAAAAACGAACTTTATATATTCCTGCTCCAGAAAAAAGAAAGCAGCCTGCTCAACCTTACATCGAATGTGACACCTAGTTTTGTGATTGACGAGGCCTACAGTTCTACCAAACCCAGCAAAAAGAAACCTATGCTTGTCGGCATCGCCTGCTTGCTTTTGGGTTTACTGTTGCCGCTGCTGTGGGTGTTGTGGCGCATGCGTCGCAAGAATACCATTCAGAATGCTTATGACCTTCCTAAGGAATGGGAAGCATCGGCCATTGAACTACATCCCAAGAAGGATGTGAACAATATCAAGAATGTGCGTGCCGCTCTCTTGCAGCATGACTACAAGAGAGTGCTGGTAGCTCCTTTTAACCATGAGGCAAGGGGTCTGGTTAACGATCTTGCTGCCACCCTGAACAACATCGAGCAACCGTGCCGAGTATTCGCCGTGAATGATACTGACCAACTGCTGGCGGGTGACATCTTCAACGAGATAAACCAAGCGATTGACAATGGTGAATACACGCTGGTAGAACTGCCTGTTGACTGCAACCTTAACGAGATTGCCGACCTGCTCGATAGCGACAATACCATGCTGGTGCTGGCTCTCAACAAAGGTGTGACAAAGCGCAAACAATTCACTCAGGCAACTCAAAACATTGAACCCGACAACCACATTGCAATTATCTAAAATCAAGCGATGCAGGACAGAGTATTACAGATCGATTATTTGAAGGGTATCTTTATCATGCTCATGGTGATATTTCACTTGAGGTTGGTAGAAATCACCTACCCGCTCACACGTGAGGCGGTGTACACCTTTCACATGTCGGCCTTTATGCTCATCTCTGGTTATCTGGCCAACATACACAAGCGGCCACGCACTTTCTCAAAAAGCGTGTTGCGGCTGGCTTTGCCCTATGTGCTGTTTGAAATGATTTATGTGCTGATGGTTTATTGGGTAGGCAAGTCGTTGCATGCCAATAATACAATCGACCACTTGTCAGTCATAGAGATGCTCAAGCGCTTAGCAACCCAGCCCACGGGCCCCTACTGGTACCTGCACACATTGATTGTGTGTCTTGTTATCTACTATATATCCTATAAAGCACTCAAACTGAAAAGTGTAAATGCATTTCTTTTTATGTCGCTTGCACTCTTTGGCGTCACAAGGATGCCTGTAGGCATCGAGTGGAAGAATGTGATTTACTTCCTGATAGGTGTGCTCATGAACCGAAGCGGCAGACCATTTATGGATATCATCAAACCTTCTTGGTTGGCGCTATTGCCGCTGGGTATCCTGTTTTGTTTTCCCGCCTATTTCAAAAGTTGGACTTTACCAGGAATAGTCATCACATTGCTTGTCATCAGTTTTCTGCTTTGGACTTATCCTGTGTGTGGTAAGTTCATCAGAAGAGTCTTCTGCTATCTTGGACGCAACTCGCTGTCAATTGTTGTGTTCTCGGCAATATTTACCGTGCTCACCAAGTCTGTCTCGGGTTATTTCAGTTTCGACCCCACAGCACTGAGTTTCTTGGTATGTGCCACAGTGTTTGTAATGGCAGGATGCTTGATTTGCGCTTGGATTTGTGACAAGGTGAAACTGAGCCGTTTCATTTTCTTGAAAGAGAAAATTTATGTGCCATTCTCAGAAACAGCGAAACAAGCATCATAAAACTACAATAATTTACGGATTCTTTTGATTTCAAATAATTTATAATATGGCTCAACGAATACTGCTCGTCAACAAGTTCTATTATCCACGCGGCGGCGACTGTGTGGTAACCTTCAATACCGAGGCCCTGCTTCGCAGTAAGGGGCATGAAGTGGCTGTGTTCTCCATGCAATATCCCGAGAACATTGAGAGTGAGTGGAGCAAGTATTTTGCCAGCGAGGTATCGTTTGACGGTGGCTTCAAGGCAAAATTGGCCGCATTAAGACGCACGCTGGGGTGGGGCGATATCAAGAAGGCGTTCACCCGCATACTCGATGAGTTCAAACCCGATGTGGTGCATCTGCACAACATTCACAGTTATCTGTCGCCTGTGGTGGCGCAGCTGGCCAAGCAGCGTGGCTGCCGTGTGGCGTGGACGCTTCATGACTATAAACTGCTGTGCCCCTCCTACGCCTGCCTGCGTAATGGCGAGCCGTGCGAATTGTGTTATAACAGCAAACTGAATGTGCTCACCAAGCGATGCATGAAGGGGGCGCTGCCTGCCAGTGCCATCGCCTGGATGGAAGCGCTGAAGTGGAACCGCAAGCAGCTTGAACGCCAAGTGGATGCCTTTATATGTCCCAGCCAGTTCATGGCACAGAAGATGGAGCAGGGCGGTTTTGATCCCGCCAAACTGCATGTGCTATGCAACTTTGTAGACCCCGTGAAAATGCAGTCGTTCGAGTCGCTTACCGTGGGCGAGCGTGAACCCTATTATTGCTATGTAGGCCGCCTCTCACAGGAGAAAGGCATCACCACCTTGCTCGAGGTGGCGCAATCGCTGCCCTTTGCCCTGAAGGTGGCAGGCGGCGGACCGCTCGAGGACGAACTGCGTAGTAAGTATAGCGGTGTGAACCACATTGAATTCTTGGGCCAACTCAATGCCACTCAAGTGAGTCATCTGCTAAGCCATGCCACTTGCTCGGTGATCCCTTCTGAGTGGTATGAGAATAACCCGTTGAGTGTGATTGAATCGCTCTGCGCCGGAACACCTGTGGTGGGGGCTGAAATAGGCGGCATTCCCGAACTTATCGATAACGGCAATGGCGTTACTTTTGCGTGGGGTGATGCTGAAGAACTCAAGCAAGCCATCGATGAGGCCTTCCATCGTAACTGGAATAATGCCGACATACAACAACAAGCACTAAAAGATTTTTCTAATGATTATCATTATAGCAAATTGATTAGTAGTATTTATAAGTAAATAAACAAGAGTAATGAAAACTTCTATCATCAAGAAATTGTTGTCATTCGCATTGTTATTGCTGATGCTCCAGACGGCAACAGCCATGGACTTTAATGCAGGTGTGTATTATTTCGACAACAGCAAAACAGGGTACGGCAGCGTGAGATTCATTGCCGGCAGCAAAGCAAATGCCACAACCCTCGTCCTGGAAATGGACTCCATAGAGGGGAAACCCTGGTGGCAATTCGCCTTGAGTGACACACTCACCAATGTTGATTTCTATGCCTTTATCGAAAGCGATATGCCTGCTGACACAATCATGATGTCACCCAGACAATTTATCGACAGCCTGAAAGCAGATACCTTGGTTAACATACGATGTACCAAACTTAAAGCCAGTTCGGATAATGTTTATAATCCTGATTGGGTGTTCTGTCCAACTTCGGATTTGCCGGATTGCAATGGTTACTGGCGCACGATTGACAGCTATAATACAACTATCACCGGAACGCTGCCTGTCATATACATCACAACTGAAGGTCATCAACCTATCCTCACCAAAACCTACCTTCCAGGCACTTACTACATTGACAATATGGGTCACGAAGAATTGCCATCTGTCGGTAGTGAGGCAGAACCTCAGGTCCTTGAAATCAAGGGTCGTGGAAACATCACGTGGGAGGCTGAAATATATCCTAAAAAGCCTTATAAGCTCAAGCTTGACAAGAAGACCGACCTGCTTGGCAATGGCAAGAATAAACATTATGTGTTGCTTTCGGAACCCGACTTTCTGGGCTTCTTGAAAGATCCCGTGGGTTTTGAGTTGAGCCGGAGAATGGGTTTGCCTTTCACCCCCGCAAGTCAACCCGTGGAGGTGGTACTCAATGACGATTTCATTGGAATGTATTTGTTGTGTGAGCACGTGAGAGTTGATAAGAGCCGTGTGAATATCATAGAGCAGGAAGATGGCGACACGATTCCTGAAAATGTGACTGGTGGCTGGTTGTTGGAAATTGATAATCATCCTGAGGAGGGTGAGATTCTCATCAATCAGATGAACGACAGCACGCTTAGGGTGTTGTTGCATACGCCTGAGGTTCTTTCGACAGTGCAGCGCGACTATATCACTAATTTGCTCATGCGTACCGACTCCGCCGTTTTTGCTTCTAATCCGTATAGTACACGCTGGAGTAATTTTATCGATTGCGAGGCGCTGGCTCGTTTTTACATCATCTATGAAATTGTTGACAACTTCGAGTCGTTTAGCGGGAGTTGCTTCTTCTACAAAGAGAGAGGTGATAGTACCAAGTTCATATTTGGTCCCGTATGGGATTTTGGGAGTTCGTTTGGGCGATTGAATTTAAGTCCTCGATTCATTTATCAGGATCCTTTCCATTATGCACACATCAAGTGGATTAAGCAAATCAGTCGATTCAGCAATTTCAAACAGATGGTTACACAGGTATGGAATGATTTTTATCCCACACAATTAACCGACATAGGCGACTGGTTGAACAATTATGCAACTAAAATTAGAACAGCCGCCGCAAATGATCAGCAAAGATGGCCTCAAATATTTAGTGCAGGCTCATCGGTGCTGTGGCAGGCTTCTGTTATGGATAACTTTATGAAGACAAAGACGGCATGGCTTGACGAACAGTGGCATACCTATGTGTCACCAGGAGATGTGAATGGTGATGGAGGCGTGAATGTGACTGATGTGACCACGCTGGTGAACATGATACTGCACGTTGTTCCCGTTGACCTTGGAATGGGTGATTTAAACGGCGATGGCAAAGTGAATGTGAGCGACGTGACAACTCTCATCAATGTCATTCTCGGCATCCACTAAAGAATCAGAGGCCTCGGAGTTCTCTGAGTTCTCCGAGTTCTCCGAGTTCTCGGAGCTCTCCGATAAAGGAAATAAAACAAATAGCGGATGGGGAACGCCCATCCGCTTTTGTTATATGTGAGAATATTAGATAAACTTCCAGGTGATGGTGCCCACGCCGTCGGTAGTGCGGTTCAGAGGCACTGAGAACTGCGACTGCAGGGCTGCCTCGATGCAGCTTTGGCGAGCCTTGGTGTTGTTACGGGCCTCGCCGGTACCGCCAGCGTAGGTGGCCTTGGTGACCTTGCCGCGCGGATTCACGGTGACTCTGATGGTGATGGTGCCAGCCGAGGTGCTGTGAGGACGACCCCAGTGCTCCACGGTGTAGCCCACCAGTCCGTCGCCCAGACTGGCGTGACCCTGCAGGGCGCCGGTAGCAGAATTACCGTTAGGAGAGCCTTCGGTCTTGGAACCTTTGCCTTGAGCACTGCCGAACACGTTCTTCATGTCGCTGTTCACGTTTGAAGACGACGCATTGCTGCGCTTGGTTTCGGGTTTCTTGGCTTCAGGCTTGTCGTTAGGCTTGGCAGCCCCCGTCTTTTCGGGCTTTTGGGGCTCGGGCTTCTTGGTCTCCTTAATCTTTTGGGGCGATTCCTGCTTTTGCTTGATGGGTTCAGGCTGCTTGGGCTCTACCTTGCCGGCGTCCTTCAGGTCATGGGCCTCGACATTGGGTTCAGGCTTTACTTCCTCGGTGGGTTCGGTCTGGGCCTCCTTCAGTTCCTGATTATCTTGCTGTGGTTCGGGAATGTCACCCAGTTTCACATATTCGTCGGCCGCCTCCTCCATGAAGATGGAGTCCTCGGGCAACAGTTGCGCCAGTTCCTCCATGCCCTTGGGCGGATACTCGTAGTGCAACGTGCAGCACACCAGCACCGCGCCCACCGCAATGGCGAGCAGCAGGGTGAGGATACCCGACTTCAGTTCGTTCTGCGAAACTTTCATTGCTGCGTTGGGTTGGTGGTGGTTGTTTGTTCTGCAACAGGTTGTGGTGCGGGTTGGGGTTCAGCAACGGGTTGCTGAGCCTTTTCGTCGGCATTGCCGGTGGTGGGCCTGGTGGCGAGCACAATCTTGAGTCCCACCTTCGAACCCTTGTCGAGTACCTCCACGATTTTGCCGTAGGGCACATTCTCGTCGGCGTGCAGCGCCACAAACTGGTGGTCGGGGTCACTCTCGTTCTTCACCGCCATCAGGAAACCCTCGAGCTGGTCGGGGGGCAGCGGGCGCGGCTCCTCTTCCTGCAGCGAGTCGTTCTGAGCCACGAGAATCTGCTGGTTCTCGTCGATATAGATTCGCGTGCTGGGCTTCAGCGTGGTGGTCTGACTGCTTTGTGGCAGGTTGATTTCCAGGGCCGACGGGAAGACGAAGGTCGACGTCACCATGAAGAAGATGAGCAGCAGGAAGATGACGTCGGTCATGGAAGCCATGCTGAACATGGACAATTGGTCGTGTTGTCGTTTTAAAGCCATGGCGTTTCGAGTTATTTCACCGGTTCATTGAGCAAGTCCATAAAGTCCATTGTGCTGCCTTCGAGCTTGTTCATCACTTTCTTCACGCGCGAAGTCAGGTAGTTGTAGGCAAACAGGGCAATGATACCCACCAAGAGACCAGCCACCGTGGTGACGAGTGCCTCGTAGATGCCGCTCGACAGGATGGTGATGTTGGCGTTGGTGCCTGCGTTGGCCACCGACATGAACGCCTGCACCATACCCGTTACAGTTCCCAAGAAACCAATCATGGGAGCGCCGGCAGCGGTGGTGGCGAGCCACGAGAAACCTTTCTCGAGCCTGGAGATTTCCATGTTGCCCACATTCTCCACAGCCACGAGCACATCGTTCATGGGTCGGCCTATGCGGGTGATACCCTTCTCGATCATGCGCGAAGAGGGGGTGTTGGTGGTGCGGCACAGGTGCAGAGCCTCGTCGACCTGTCCGCCATGGATGTAGTCGCGAATGCGCTGCATGAAGCCCTTGTCCTCCTTGTTCACCGAGTTGATGGCAAAGCAACGCTCAAAAAAGATGTAGATACTGATGATGGCCAGGATGGCGAGCGGAATCATAATCCAGCCGCCTTTCATGGCGAGTTCCCATACTGTCATGTCGGACACTTGGCTGGCTGCTGTGGCACCCTTTTGGGCGACAGCCGTCTGTGCAAGAATAAAAGTTGTAAAAGACATATTTCTAAAATTGTTGTGGTTTATTTGCTTGATTGATTATTTCAGGCACTCCTTGTAGGCTTTCACCGTCTGTTCCAGACCCAGATAGAGCGCGTCGCTGATGAGCGCATGGCCAATGGATACCTCCATGAGGTAGGGCACATGGTCTTTGAAGAACTTGAGGTTCTCGAGGTTGAGGTCATGGCCGGCATTCACGCCCAGACCCACGCTATGGGCGGCCACGGCGGCACGGGTGAACGGTGCCACAGCCTCCTCGGCGTTGATGTGGAAACCCTTGGCATAAGGCTCGGTGTAGAGTTCAACGCGGTCGGTACCCGTCTTGGCGGCGAGCTTGATGTTATCGACATCAGTACCCACGAATATGCTGGTGCGTATGCCCTTTTCCTTCAGGCGGTCGACGATGCCGGTGAGGAATTCCAGATTTGGTTCAATGTCCCAGCCGGCCGACGATGTGAGGGCATCGGGGGCATCGGGCACAAGGGTTACCTGCGAGGGCTTGACCATGAGCACCAGTTTCATGAAGTCTTCACTGGGATAGCCTTCGATGTTGAATTCGGTGCGGATGAGCGGACGCAGGGCAAACACATCGTCGTGCCTGATGTGACGCTCGTCGGGACGCGGGTGCACGGTGATGCCGTTGGCGCCAAACCGCTCGCAGTTCACGGCCACGCTCTCCACATTGGGAATGTCACCTCCGCGGGCGTTGCGCAAGGTCGCTACCTTATTGATATTTACACTTAAATTAACCATCACAAATCATTTAAGAGGTAATAATACCTTAGTTTCACAAATAATGATTATCTTTGCCATTGCTAAGGTTATGCAAAAATAAAAGGAATTAATGAGAAATGAAAACCTTTTAGCGGGAATTTCGTTTTTTATCATCTTTTTAAACGCATTTTTAGATAGATTATGAAAATAACTATTTTTGGCAACGAATATCACCACGATGTGCTGCCCCACATTCAGCAGCTTGCACAGGAACTCATCGACCACAATGTGGAGGTGACGGTAGAGGAATCCTACCTCAGTTTTCTCAAGCGCTTTCAACTGCCTTTCACCAGCATGGTCAAGGCCCTGGAGAGGCCCGAGAATATCGACATTGCCCTGAGTCTGGGCGGCGACGGCACCTTCTTGCGCACCGCCAAGGTGGTGGCGCGCCATGGTGTGCCCATCATGGGCATCAATGCGGGCCATTTGGGTTACCTCACCACGGCACACATCCATCAGACCCATGTGGTGGTCGATTCGCTGCTCAAGGGCGATTATCGCATCGAGAAGCGCTCCATGCTGCAGGTCGACAGTGCAGAACTGCACGACTTCCCCTGCGCACTGAATGAGGTGGCACTGCTGCGCCAGGATACCTCGTCGATGATTGAGGTGGATGTGCTCATCGACGGCATTCCCCTCACTACCTACAAGGGCGACGGTCTGCTCGTGTGCACGCCCACTGGCTCTACGGCCTATAACCTGAGCGTGGGCGGTCCCGTGCTCGAGCCACTCTCGCGCTGCGTGGTGCTCTCGCCCATCTCGCCCCATGCCCTGACGATGCGTCCTGTGGTGATACGCGACGATGCCACACTCACCATCACCACCCGCAGCCGCACGGCCCTGTATCAGGTGAGCATCGACGGCGACTCGGTGGGTCTGCCCAGCGGCACGGCGCTCACCATCACGCGTGCCCCCTTCGAGGCACAGGTGGTACTGCTCAACGACTACAACTTTGCCAGCACGCTGCGTTCCAAGCTCATGTGGGGCAAGGACAACCGCGAGGAATAACCTCATTATGCAATACTATATCGACGACGACCAGCTGGGACGCATCATTGTGAAGGTGCGTCGCGGTTCGCACACCATCAGTGCCCGCTGGCACGATGAACAACTGCACGTGAATGTGCCCAACGGCACGCCCACAGCCATGCTTCGCCAGTTCCTCGACTCGCACCGCGCCGGCATACTCAAGCACCGTCGCCCCGCCGTCAGTTTTCACGAGGGTCAGGTCATCAACTGCTTCGGGTGCACCGTGACGCTGGGCGTTCAGGACTACAAGCCTAAACACATCATGATCAAACACGCTGGCGCCAGTAACATCATAGTGAGTCTGCCCGTCGGCACCGACTTTGATTCGTCCTATGCAAAGCAAAACATCTCGCGGGTGCTGCAGAAACTTATGGAACAGGAGGCACCCAAACGCCTCATTCCCTATGCCACGCAACTGGCTCAACGGCTGGGCGTGAGCGTCAAAGGGTTTGAAATAGGGCGCGGCAAGCAAAAGCTCGGCCATTGCACCAGCAAGGGTGTCGTTCAGCTCTCGCGCAACGTGATGTTCCTGCCGCAAGACCTCGTCGATCTCATCATTTGCCACGAGTTCGCCCACTTGAAGCACCTCAATCACTCGCCCGCCTTCCACGCCCTGTGCAACACCTACCTGGGCGGCCGTGAAAAAGAACTTGAAACCCGCCTCAAGCACTTCCCCTGGCCCATCCTCCAGTAATTCTTCTGGAACGAAATAGAAAAGCTAGACCGCAAGTGTCTGACTATAGGAGTGTTATTGATTTGCTAAAAAGTTATATATCTTAGGATAATAGTCTTCTACTCTTTTCGCCCAGTCATTTTTTTTACTGTTTTTCATATCAACTCCTGCTTCAAAATAACTGAGAACTTTCGCTTTTTGTTTGGCAGAAATGTCTTCTATTGATTTTATAAATATATCTTCTCCTATTCTATCAACTATTTCTATGAGTATGAGTCCGTGATCATAGCTGTAGCCGTCATTATACTCAAGTAAAGATAACTTATTGATTGAAGACATATCCTTATGAAGTGATTTTTCAACTAAATCGTCGTAATCAACATCATATTTAGTGTCAGCTTCGTAAATAATTATATCCTCAATATGAATGCCATCAATATTCTTATCACAGCATCCCTTACAACCGTAACCAATAATTGATAATCCAAATAATGTAATGAAAATAAGTCTTCTCATGATTATTTGAGCTTGAATGACATTTCCAACAAAACTCCAAAACAATTTTGGCTAATTACTCGCCATGAAACAACCTGATGATTCTGCCATCTTTTTTCGTTATGGAAATTATAGCCGTAATGCCTAATATGTAAATGAGATTTCTCATAGTTTTACTATTAAATAAGTTTATGTTTTGTCACAAAGTTAGAGAATAAATTACAACATTCAAAATGATTTAAGAAAAATAGTTATTGGCATGTAACAAAGTCTTCAAATGTGTGTAATTAATATGGCACACAATCCTTTTGCCCTTTATCTTTGCATTGTTAACGGCGAAGCCGTTGAAATTTTTAATTTTGTAATTTTAATGGCTTGCCATTTTAATTTTAAGCCCGCAGGGCGACCAAAATCTCGCGCGCATAACCGCGCGGCTCTTACCTTTGCACCAGATTGTAGATAATGTTCTAAATGTCCAATGTGAGTTTTAGGACATGCGGTTGCAATTTTGTAGTTTTGCTGGAGATTGTGGCCGTGGGGGCGAGGCGAATGCGCGGCAGGCAGGCTTTAAGCCATGCCGACGCAAAGATACTTGCCCGTCCCCCTTTTCAAGTCTTTAGAGTCTGGACAAAGAATCGAAGCACGCCATCAGGCGATGCAGTGTCCGACAAGAGTGAAGTCGAAGAAGATTTGGGCTATAGTCTGATTGAG
>JAFZSO010000021.1 GCA_017619355.1 Muribaculaceae bacterium | reverse complement strand
GGTAGTCTTTCCAGTGCCAGGCGGGCCGTGAACGATGGCCACATCCTTGGCACGCAGCACCTCGTTCACGGCGTGTTCCTGCGTGGGGTTGAGCCACGGGAAGCGCATGGGCTGGAAGGTGAAGGTTTCGGTGCGGCTGCGGTTATAGAAGAGATCGCGCAGCTGCGCCAGGCGATTGCCTTTAGCCTTGATCACACGGTCGAGCGCCTCCATCATCAGGCGATAGGTAGTTTCGTCGAACGAGAGCTGCACCCCCAGATATGGGCAGTCGGCGAGGCGGTCGAGTTGCGAAGTGTCGGCGAGCACAATCACCATGCGGTTCTCCTTGGCATAACTCACCGAGGCGGTGAAGGGCAGGTAGGTGATATCGCCGCTGGCATCGATGTTGAAGAACATTACCTGGCGCCCATACTCGAAGTTGTGCTCAATGTCGCTGTCCTCATCGCGAAACGCTTCCACCACCAGCTGGTTGAGCGAGTTGTAGTAGTGGCGGCCCAGTCGTACGGGACACCAGCAGTCGCCGCGTTTCACCTTGCGCTCAATGCCCATAGTCTCAGTGAGCCGCCGGAACTCTTCGCGTTCGGCGGCGTACTCAGCCTGCAGCAGCATCTTCTGCTTCTGGAGCATCAATATGGGCGAAACAGCTTGACTCATGCCTTACATATTATAACTAATGAGAATTAGTGGTGCAAAGATAGGCAATTCGGAAGAGGTAAACAAGCGCAGTCAACAAAAGTAGCACAAGCGCACAACAAAGCAGGCGCCCACTTGAGAATACTCAATAGGCGCATGCGTGTGCTGTACTAAAATGTCTTGTGTGTAGAAAAGATGTGAGAGCCTGCTCTCACGGAGCGAAGCACTGATTACTGTCCCTGGTCGGGAGTCTGGAATGGAGTGCTTTGCTGCTGCACGGGCACGTTCTCGATGGTCGGCTTAGCGCCGTTAGAGATATATCTTGTGCTGGTGAAGATACACGACAAGATGCTGAGGACGCAGATGAAAATAGCGAGTCCCCAAGTTGCTTTTTCTACGAAGTCGGTGGTTTTGCGCACACCGAGCATCTGGTTGTAGTTGCTTACGTTAGAAGCAAGACCTCCACCTTTAGATTTTTGAATCAGTACCACTATAACTAAGAGGACAGAGGCGATCAAAATAAGTACAGAAAAGACTTGATACATTTTCTTATAATTAATGTTTATTAAACTGCTGATAAGTCACCAATTTCCGCAAAAAGCGAATTTGGTCTGCAAAGTAAATACTTTTTTCTGGAAAATTCAAATTTATGTTTTCAATAATTTCAAGAGCCTTGTCGTATTTGTGCCTTGAAATGTACATTTTCGCCAGACTTTCGCTGAGCATAGAATCGTTGTAAACGCTTGGTTCACTGATAGGTATATCGGCAACTTCGGCCACTTCCTGTTGCTCTACATGGCTGTGTGAGGGCGAAGGCGAAGATTCAAATTCTTTTTGCTTCGTTTGCTCAATAAAGCTGTTGATGAGCTCATCTTCCTTGGTGAGGGGCAAATTGGCGTTCTGGCCGTCGGTGCCGTTTTCTTGCTCTTGAGCGGCGAGAATGTCGGCATAGTCAGGTGCAGGATTGAAGATGGCGTTGCTGATGGCATCGATTTCCTTCTGGCTGGTGCTGCCATAGGAGTTGAGGAACTTGTCGATGGTGGCCTCGGTGTCCAGTTCCACCGCAGGCATTTCGGGCGGATAGAAGTCGGCAAAGAGCTTGGCGTCGGTGCCCAGCAGCAGAGCCAGCGCATTGCGGTCGGGCGAGGCAATGGCGAGGCGGTCGAGCAGTTGCTCGTTGCCATCTATGCCGTTGTTGCGCAGGAACAGGATGGCGGGCAGCGGACTATAGGGGAATGCCTGCTGCGCCTGATGGAGCCACTCGGTAGAGATGGGTTCCTTGCTGTTGTTGATCAGCCGTCGTATGTCGTTGATAAAATCGTGTTCCATAGTGTATTACCAGTTGCCGAGAGTGGCGTTGAAGATGAGGTCCTTGAGGTCGTCGCAAATCTGGTTACAGAGTTCGTCCTGCACATCGGTGAGCATCTGGTTGCTGTCAAAGTCACGGTAGGCTGAGTAGGACTGGTCGACCGAGAGTGCGTCGTTCTTGTTGTCAACGTACTTGACCCTCACGCTGATGGTGAGTCGGGTCTGAGTAGCATAGGCGTTCTCTCCCACGGCTTGCGGGGTGAGGGTGTAGCCAGTGATTTCGCCTTCCATGCGCAGGTCGGTATTGGGAGTGTCGAGCACGCGCAGGCGGGTGTTTTGCGCCACCATATCGGTGAGTTTGTTCTCGAAAAGCTGCTGCAATGGCGGATACACGAGTGCTGCGCGTATGGGGAAGTTGCCAAACGAGATGGTCTTGTAGGTGTTATAGTCGAGCGAAGCACCATTCAGGCTATAGAACTTGGTGAAGGTGCACGCGCTGAGCACCAGCAGCAACCCCAGGCAGCAGCAACGTGCCAGGCGGGCCACGTGAAGGCGATGTGTCACATTCTTAATCAAGGCCATACTCTTTGATTTTGCGGTACAGGGTGCGCTCTGATATGTTGAGTTCCTCGGCCGTTTTTTTGCGTTTGCCTCTGTTGCGCTCCAGGGCATGAATGATGGTTTCGCGTTCGGTGTCTTCGAGCGTCTTGATCGAGGGATGGGCATCGATGTCGACGATGTTCACGTCGTGCACGGGATGCTGATTGTCGTTGTCGCTCAACTCATAAGAGGGCTGACGCAGCGAGGGGGAGGTCTGTGTGGTGATGGGCACAAGCTGTTTCGACTCTCGCTTGAGTGCGGCCACATCGGCATTGATGTGCGAAGCAGTCACGTTGGCATTCTTGAGCAAGGAGTCGATTTCCTCTATCTTCTTCTGCATCTGGAAGATCATCTTGAACACGAGTTCGCGCTCCTGGTTGTAGTCAAACTGTGAGTTGTTGGAAGCGACGATGGGTTTGGTATTGTCGGCCATAGCCGGCAGATACTGCATCATCTTTTCGCGGTCAATGGTGTTGCCCGCCTCAAAGAGGGCAATCTGTTCCACAATGTTCTTGAGCTGCCTCACGTTGCCGGGCCAGCGGTAGTTGAGAATGGCGCCCTTGGCGCTTTCGTCATACTCGACGGGCGGCATGCGGTGATTGTCGGCAAAGTCATGAGAGAACTTGCGGGTGAGCAGCAGTATGTCGTTGCCGCGTTCCCTGAGTGGTGGAATAATGATCTGCACGGTCGAGAGGCGGTAGAAGAGGTCTTCGCGGAATTTGCCTTCCTTCACGGCCTGCGTCATGTCCTTGTTGGTGGCCGCCACAATGCGGATGTTGGTCTTCTGCACTTCCGAGGAACCCACCCTGAGGTATTCGCCCGATTCCAGCACCCTGAGCAGGCGAGCCTGCGTGGTGAGGGGCAACTCAGCCACCTCGTCGAGGAAGATAGTGCCGCCGTTGGCCTCTTCAAAATAGCCTTTGCGTGACGAGATAGCGCCGGTGAAAGCACCTTTCTCGTGTCCGAAGAGTTCGCTGTCGATGGTGCCTTCGGGAATGGCACCGCAGTTCACGGCGATATACTTGTTGTGCTTGCGGGCGCTGTTGGTGTGGATGATTTGCGGGAAGAATTCCTTACCCGTACCGCTCTCGCCAATGATCAGCACAGAGAGGTCGATGGGTGCTACCTGCAGTGCGCGCTCAATCGCGTTGATGAGCACAGGCGCATTGCCTATGATGCCAAAGCGTCGCTGGATATTTAATATGTCAGTATTCTTTATCATAGTGTGATTACCATTTTTTCATTGAGTAGGTTTTGTCTTTCAGGAAGGTGGCCAGGTCTTCAGGCACAGTATATTGCGCATATTCCTCGGGCATGATGGGATTGCCGATGGAGATACGGCGGGTTTTTCCCTTGGTGTGGAACACCTCGGCGGGCAGGCGCAGAGTGCGCAGTCGCCAGTCTACCATGCCCAGGAAGGTGAACCATGCACTGTTGTGCCCGTGAAAGTAGATGGGGATGATGGGCACGTTCAGCTTCTGGATGATGCGCATGATGGTGGGTTGCCAGGGGCGGTCCTGAATGCGCACGCCCCATGTCCACTTGAACTTCGACACCGCGCCGGCGGGGAAGAATCCAATAGGTGACCCCTCCTTCACATGGCGCAAGGCCTCGGCAATGCCCTTCATCGACACGGCACGCTTGGCGGGATCATCGCTGGCAAGGGGGTCAACATCTATGAAGTTGGGCCTCATGGCGCCGATGTGGTTCAAGAACATGTTCACCATCACCTTGAAGTCGGGGCGCTGCTCACCAATGATCTTGATGAGCATGATGCCGTCGAGTGCACCAAAGGGGTGGTTCGATACGGTGATGAAACCACCTTCAGGCAGGTTTTTCAAGATTTCTTCATTCTTGATTTTAAGGGTAATATCGAGATCCTTGAGTACGCCTTGCACAAAAGGAACGCCTGGCGTGTGGCAGTTGTCGCTGTGAAGCTTGTTCACCTTGTCCATCGACAGGCGTCTCATGCACCAACGGCACAATTTTTCCTTCCCGTCGAAGAAGGGAATCATCTTTCTTAAGTCATCATAATCGAGCACGGCAGGTTTTATCTCCGGTTGCTGCGATTGGGTATTTTCCTGTATTTGAGGATTTTCCATATAATTGTGCATAGAAAACGAGCAGCTGCGCAGGCTGTCACATTTGTTTCTTGATATTCAGTTTGCAAATTTAAGAATAATCTTCTTATAAATTGAAAACCAAACATAAAAAATATGTCAAAATGTCATATTTTTGCTTTCGCCTTTTTGAAACGAATTGTGCCCCCTGCCCATAGTGATAGTCTGATAATACACAAGGGACAAATTCACAAGAATATATATAATCGTCATAAAAGATATTTATTTGAAGAATTTTATATATCTTTGCAAGATTAATGTTAAAGACTTGAATTATGTCGTATATCACATGTCCTAATTGTGGCCATCAGTGCCCCGAGGGCTCACGTTTCTGTAATCAGTGTGGAGCCCCGATAGCAATGTCTAATGAAGTGGAATGTCCTGCATGCCACAGCATGATACCCGCCGACTCCATCTTTTGTCCCGTGTGCCGTAACATGATGAAGAAGGCAGGCGATGAGGGCGTTAACGTGGCACCGGTCGCCACTGCACAGCAGCGCCACCGTCCCATTGAGTTCGGTGACAGCGAGCCGAAACAGGAACCTGTCGTCGAGTCCGAAGTGAAGCCGATGACCGCACCGCAACAACCAGCCAGTGAGGGTGGAAGCAGCGGCTCCAACTGGAAACAGTATCTGATACTGGGCGCCATTTTGGCTTTCCTCACACTGTTTGTGTGGGTGCGTTGTTTCCGCAACTCAAAACCCGACCGTCAGCCCGAGGCCACAAACACTGAGAACACAGTCAACGTGAACAACTCGACCGACATCTTCAACCGTGCGCTTGAAGAGTATGCCCTGAAGGGTGATGGCGACAAGATTGCCTATGCCCTGCGCTTCATGAACAGCGAAGGCCAGCCAAGTGATAAGATTATGGGTGTGACCTATCTGAGCGACGACAACAGCTCCTTCTACCGCATCTACACGCTCACGAAGAACGGCAGCCGCTGGGAGATTGAGCGCAACAAGACCGAATACATTAATGGCCGCAAGCTCATTTTTGACCCCGCCGAAATGCGTAGCGACGAAGTTCCTGCCCAGAAGAACATCAATGGCAAGGAATACTTCTGCTATGCTTTCTTGAATATGCCCCAGAGCATGAACGGCAACGGTATTGTGACCATTGCACTGGTCGACGCCGAGACGGGAACCATTGCCTCGAAGGTGAACTATGAGGGTGAGATTGTGATAGGTAGCGATGGTCAACGACAGATCATAGGCCGCCACACCAATGCCACCAACGGCATTCTCGACTCGCGCATCAAGGAATATGCCCAGGGCATTGGCTATCTGCACATCCCCACTAAGGAGGAACTCGATGCCGAGAAGGAGGCTGCCGAAGAAGAGGCCGCCAAGAAAGAGCTCGAAGGTTCGGCCAATGCCGACCGCAAGTGGCTGCACGATAACGCCGGAGCCCTTGAGGCACTGGAGAGCGGCGAGGAAGTGCACACCGCTGTGACAAGTTATGACAAGAGCGACCCGCTCTTCAAATCAGAGGATTTCCAGAGCAAGATCAACAGTCCTGGCTATGTGGTGTTCCTGTGCAAGAATGGCGTGGTATATGCCTTCAACAAGAAGACTGACGCCAACTTTGTGGTGTATGCTGGCAGCAGCAAGGCCACACAGATTGGCTTCGAGAACTCAGAGAAGGGCATCCTGAACATCCGCACCACCAACGGCCGACTGCAATATGACCTTGTGAACCACACGATCAAGAAACGTGCTGGCGACGGCTCGGATAATAACAAGCCTGCCGAGGTGAAGGAGGATTGACAACGGGAGGTGACGCTGCATGAGCAAGACGCTCGCTCAACTCATAGCTGCAGGGGAAGTGACACCTCGGGTCATGGCCATGATGCAGCAGCCTGCAGTGGAGGCGATAGCCTTGCTGCGCGATGGTTACAGCAACGATGCCGGGTTGCTCGACGAGAACTCCTTTGTGTTCAGCGACGACCTGAAGCACATCAGCATCAATCCCGGTGATGCGGGAGTGGCCACCGAGAGCACCGATGTGCAAGCCTATGGCGATGCGCTCATCAATGCGCTGATAAGCGCTCCGGTGCGGCCCAAGCGGCTGGTGAACATAGCGCAACAGTGCATCAGCGGCGAGATATCTGAACTGGGCGAGTTGCACCTGAAACTGGAGAAACGGGTGAGCAACACCATTTATGTGCCACTCATCTTCATCATCTTGGGATTATTGGCTCTGCTGTGGTGGCTCAACCGCAGTGCTTGAGAAAGAAAACACATAAAACAATACATACTTATGTCAGTAGAAATTAGAGAAATCAGGCCGGTGAAATCGCAACTGCTCAAGTTTGTGCATTTCCCCATCGATAAGCTGTATCGCGACAGCACTTGCTATGTGCCAGCGTTGATTAGCGACGAACTGGGCACGCTGTTGCCCGACAAGAATCCGGCATTTGACTTCTGCGAGAGCGTCTATTATATGGCCTATCGCGACGGGAAGCCCGTGGGACGCATTGCAGGCATCATCAATCATGTGGTGAACAAGCGAACCGAAAAGAAGGAGGGCCGCTTTGGCTATGTCGACTTCATCGACGACGAGGAAGTGGTCGATGCCCTCATCAATGTCGTGACCGAGTGGGCTCGCGGCAAGGGCATGGACACGCTTACGGGGCCGTTAGGCTTTACCGACATGGATCCTGAAGGTTGCCTGATTGAGGGCTTTAACGAACTGGGCACTCAAGCCACCATCTATAATTACGCCTACTACCAGAAGCACTTTGAGCGTCTGGGCTTTGCGAAAGATGCCGACTGGATTGAGTTCAAGATCAATGTGCCCAAGGAGATTCCTGAAAAGATGCAGCGCATCGCCGACATTGTGAAGTCGCGCTTCAACCTACGCACCATCAAGTTCAACAATCGCAAGGAACTGGTCAACAAGTATGGCAACGCGCTGTTCAAGCTTATCAACGAGGCCTACGACGACCTCTTCGGCTACTGCCCGCTCACCGACAAGCAGATCGACCACTACATCAAGCAATACCTGCCTATGCTGCCGCTCGACCACATCTGCGTGATTGTCGACAGCAACGATGCACTGGTGGGCGTGGGCATCTCCATCCCGTCGCTCTCAGAGGCGCTCATCAAGTGTCGCGGCCGTTACCTGCCCATGGGCTGGTATCACCTGCTGAAGGCCATTCATGGCAAACCTAACATTGTGGATCTGATGCTGGTGGCCATCAAGCCCGAGTATCAGAGCAAGGGCGTGAACGCGCTGCTGTTCACCGACCTCATTCCCGTGTTCAATGCCCATGGCTATGAATATGCCGAGACCAATGTGGAGCTGGAGTCGAATCAGAATGTGCAGAAGCAGTGGCAATACTTCGACCTGGTGCAGCACAAGCGCCGCAGGGCCTTTACTAAAGCGATTTGAAACCAACGTACAACAACAATCTAAACGATATAAGAACCATGAGTAATTCAATTCAAGTTTTCAATAAGGCTGCTTTCGGTGAAATCACCGAGCAACAAGTAAATGCCCTTGTGCCCGAGGCACAGCAGGCACTCGATGTACTCGAGAAGGGCAATGGCGCCGGCAACGATTTTCTGGGTTGGCTGCATCTGCCCAGCAGCATCTCCGCCGAGGAGTTGAACGACATTGAGGAAACCGCCAACAAGCTGCGCACCACTTGCGAGTTTGTGGTGGTAGTGGGCATTGGCGGCAGCTATCTGGGTGCCAAGGCCGCCATCGAGGCCATGAGTGACTGTTTTGCTCCCTACAAGCAGGAACACACCGCCAAGGTGCTCTTTGCCGGCAACAACATTGGCGAGGACTATCTGCACGACCTGATGGCGCTGCTCGAAGGCCGCCGTTTTGGCATCGTGGTGATTTCCAAGTCGGGTACCACCACCGAGCCTGCCATCGCCTTCCGTCTGCTCAAGGACCTGCTCGAGAAACAGGATGGCAAGGCCATCGCCTCCAAGCGCATCGTCGCCATCACCGACGCCCGCAAGGGTGCCCTGCGCAACCTTGCCACCCAAGAGGGTTACAGGACCTATGTCATCCCCGACAATGTGGGAGGCCGATTCTCGGTACTCACACCCGTGGGTCTGCTGCCCATCGCCATTGCCGGATTCGACATCAAGGCGCTGGTGGCTGGTGCCGTGGAAATGGAGCAGGGCAGTAACGATGCCGTGTTCACCTATGCCACCACACGCAATGCGCTCTACCGTGCTGGCAAGAAGATTGAGTTGCTGGTGAACTTCAACCCCAAACTGCACTTCCTGGCCGAGTGGTGGAAACAGCTCTACGGCGAGAGCGAGGGCAAGGACGGCAAGGGTATCTTCCCGGCAGCCGTCGATTTCTCGACCGACCTGCACTCCATGGGTCAGTGGATTCAGGACGGCGAGCGCACCATCTTCGAAACCGTGATCTCGGTAGGAGAGCAGCAGAACCGCGTGATTATTCCGCACGATGATGCTGACCTTGACGGCCTCAACTACATCGCCGGCAAGGATGTGGACTATGTGAACAAGATGGCCGAACTCGGCACCCGTCTGGCACATGTCGACGGCGGTGTTCCCAACCTGCTCATCACCATTCCGGCACTCACCGAGCGTTACCTGGGCATGTTGCTCTACTTCTTCGAGAAGGCTTGTGGCGTGAGTGGCTATATGCTGGGTGTGAACCCCTTCGACCAGCCCGGTGTGGAGGCTTACAAGAAGAATATGTTTGCCCTGCTCAGCAAGCCTGGCTATGAGGAGGCAAGCGCAGCCTTGCAGGAGAAATTGCGTCGCTAAGTCACACGCCCGCAAGGCGTTACTACCATAACAAGTGATGAGGTTCTGGCTGTGCCGGGACCTCATTCTCTATTTAAACCTAATGACCGATTTGGGTTTTAAGGTGTGAACTGTTTTTCATGTGAATAATAAGTAGTAACTTTGCCCCGTTTTTGAGACGAATGAAAGGTATACAATGAATCAAGCTGACCGATTGACTGAACTGGCTCATGCCCCTATAGGCCGACTGCTGTGGAAATACAGTGTGCCTGCCGTGGTGGGTATTATGGTGATGTCGCTCTACAACATCATCGACCGCATCTTCATCGGTCAGGGCGTGGGTCCCGACGCCATTGCCGGCCTTGCCATCACCTTCCCGGTGATGAATGTGAGCGCCGCCTTCGGTGTGCTGGTCGGTGTGGGTGCCAGTTCGCGCATCTCCATTGTGCTGGGAGGTGGCTACAAGCGCATGGCCGAGCACATCCTGGGCAACAGCATTGTCATGACCCTGGTGTTCGGCACATTCTATATTGCCATGTTCGGGTTATTCATGGATCCCATCTTGCGCCTGTTCGGGGCGAGCGATGTCTCGCTGCCCTATGCGCGTGACTTCATGATGTGGATATTGCCGGGCCTCATGTTCAACAACCTCACCTATTCTTATAATAATGTGATGCGTGCCACGGGCTATCCCACCAAGGCCATGATCACCATGTTCATTGGTGCCGGTCTCAATGTGATACTGGCGCCCATCTTCATCTTCTGGTTCGGCTGGGGCATAAAGGGTGCCGCTATCGCCACCGACATTGCCATGGGCACCTCTATGGTGTTTGTCATGGCGCACTTCTTCAACAAGAAGAGCCTCATCCACTTCACGCCAGGCACTTATCGCCTGCAGCGCAAGGTGCTCTATCCCATCTTTGCCATTGGCGCTGCACCCTGCATTGTGAACACGGCCGGTTGTGTGGTCAATGCCGTCATCAATCACAAGGTATTTGATTACGGTGGCGATGCAGCTGTGGCTGCCATCAGCATCTTCACCTCCGTCACGGGTCTGCTGGTTACCTTTGTGATAGGCGTCTGCCAGGGCATGCAGCCCATTGTGGGCTATAACTACGGAGCTCGGCACTACGACCGCCTCAAGCGCGCCTTCTGGCTCACCGTGCTGGTCAGCACTGCTGTGTGTACCCTCGGCAGCCTCATGTGCGAGGCCACGCCCCGTCTCATAGCCCGCATGTTCACTACCGATGGCCCCCTTATCCGCGAGACCATCAACGCCTTGCGCCTCACCATCTGGATGTTCTGGGCTGTAGGATTCCAGATAGTTGCCACCAACTTCTTCCAGTCCATAGGTGCCGCAGGCAAGTCCATTTTCATGAGTCTCACCCGTCAGGTCATCTTCCTGCTGCCCCTGCTGTTCACCCTGCCCTCCTTATGGGGACTCAACGGCGTGTGGCTCTCCTTCCCCATCAGCGACATGTTTGCCACCCTCGTAGCCGCCGTCCTCGTCTGGATCGAGATGCGCAAAATCAACTCCTGGGTCCGCACCCTCCCCTCCTGATACATCCTTCCCTCCATCCCCTAGCCTCCATCAAAATTGTCATCATTTATGACGACAAAGTGAGCAATTGTAGGGACAGGGCGTGCCCTGTCCGTCCTCAAAGAGTTGTGTTCGATAAGCGAACCTCCATCATCGCGTGCCCTGTCCAGTCACGATGATGTTCACACCATCAAACGGCATGGCACCGCCGTGCGAAAAGAAAGAGGGGCGGCCGTGTGGTCGCCCCTCTAGGGTAGGTTATCGTTGTAGGAACAGGGCGTGCCTTGTCCTAACACTGTTCAGTGGGTTACCGGAGCACTTTGGCGCTCGAGCGGCTGCCGTCGGTGTAGGTGGTCACGATGATGTTCACACCGTCAAACGGCTTGTCGCTTGCCATACCGGCCAGGTTGTAGTACTTCACGCCAGCCACCGTCTTGCTGCTGTTCACATCAGCCACAGCAGTTACGATGTTGTTTTCGCCACCTGTGAGATCAAGCGCTACAACCTTCTTGCCAGCATCAGGTGTCATATTAGGTTTAGGTATCACGGTAGAGGACCCTTCTTCTTCACCCTCTCCATCGCGCATAGGAGCACTACTTGGAGCAGATACAGGCACTGTGGTCAACACAGCCTTGAAATGATAGATGACTCCTTCTTGGAGTGAGCTAGATACATTGCCGCTGCTATTGTAGGTCCAATCTACGCTAAAGGCACCATTGAAGTCAGCAGCATTGTTGCCGCCATCCTTCTTAGCAATCACAAAGTTAGTGCCATTCCACACAGCCTGGGTGACGTTAGCCACCTCATTCACCTTAGGATTCATGAAGAAGTAGTGCTTGCCGCTCTCTGCTCCCACAGGACCAGTGCCACCATTGATGTTCAGGTTTGCATCCAAGAAGTTAGCGGTGCAATACACATTGGGAGTGTAAGTCACAGCATCGCCTAATGCTCCAGTAGGAAGACCGCCTGCGGGCATCGTAATGGTGTAGTTCACATCATCGGTATAAGTTCCGGTAATGGTACCAGCCTCAATATAGTGGTTTACAGCACCTGTAATGGAAGTATATTCATCAACAGGAGTAAACTTGAGCACAACCCAGTTGCTCTGGTCCCAATCGCGAGGAGTATACTGATTTCCGATCCACGAACCCTGGGCTTTGAGCACATCTTTCATATAGTCGACTTGGCCATTCTCTGTATCGCAGAATGTGGGGTTGATAGAAGTGACAGGTGTTTCAGCTGTCCCTTGGTCTTTACACCATAGATAAACATTCTCACCTACAATGGCTGCGTGCACTGCTATCAGCTGGTCTTCAATAGTGTAATCTTTACTCTTAACACCAGCGCTTTCAATCTCAGCAAGAGTCTTTGACTCGGAATCAACTGTCACCTCCTTGTAGAGTTGTACATTGGATGAATAATTGTTAATTGCGTATGCACGGAAATCTCCTGCATAATTATTAGCCGAAGCCAAGAAGTAAATAAGTCTATTAAGAGGAGAAGCTATTGTGGCAAAGTAGTACTCGGCACCACCAATGCTGATTGTCCAATTAATATTTGTATCATCAGCAGAACCGTCCAAATCTAAACTGGTGCTACTTGAATTATTAAGATATTTATCACCCTTCTTGAATGTGTAAGTTCCAGTTGCACCTTCACCAAGTACGAGTTCCGCAATTCCTGAATTGCTGCTGATAGTGGTTGTATGGTTGTTAATTGTTATAAGTTTAGACTGATATGCCTTAACAAATGCTTTATGAGCTTCTTCATTAACGATAATATACTTCTTGCCAACCTCAATCTCATCATTGCTCATTACAAGCTTGTAGGTGGTCTCGGTCACTGCAGGACCATCGTAGGTGAATGTGGCATTGATAGTAACATTGCCAGCGGGCATTGAGAAGTAATAATACCCTTCATTATTATAAGAATCAATGAAACTTACAGGAGAACCATCTGTGACAGTATAAGTCAATGTGGCAAGTTCCCAGTTTTCACTGGTTGGGTTCACATATACTCTAATGGTTGTGCCTTCAGTAACCTCGCTAAGAGTTGTGGACGATCCAGTATTATTGAAAGCTACAGTGCCTCCTTCAATGCCACTGGCAATAGTGGCAGTATATTTCTGAACTACAGTATACTCTTTGCTAACGGTCTTTGTTGCAGAGGTGATTTCTGAACCATTCAAAAGGAGAGTTCCTTTACCAGTGATTGTTACAGGAGATTGATTTGCCGAGAATGTATATTCACTGCTTGTGCCTTCAACTGCTTGGTCATTTACATAGAGCTTAACTTCTGGAAGGGTTAGATTCAGTGGAGTATATACTGAACCATTATCTCCATGTGTGCATTCAAGCACCTTCGGGCAATTTGCAATAAATGTGTTGAAGTCCTCACTCAAAGCAATGGTAGCATTGGTACCCGCAGCCACTTCACCAGCATCAGGAGTAATGGTAGGAGTAATGTCTTTGATGACTGTGAGGTTGAATTTGGTCAAGTCTTCACTGACAGTTACGGTGTAGAGGCCTGCAGGAATAAGGAAGTCATCATTCCAATTGCGATTCAAGAGAGTAACATTAGTATTCACTGAGTTCGCATCATTTGCAAGCCACCAGTGCCCGTCTCCGATTTGTTGTTCAGGATTGTTGATGTTTCTTACATCAGGCTCATAACGGTTACCATTCACATAACCCCATGAACCTTCATCATTGTTCTCTGCAAGTACCGAGAAGAAAGCAAATGTGCCTGCGTTCTTTTGCATATCGCCATTCCATTTACCTGTTACCCAAATGTCTGCGGTATAGACACCATTGCTATGTGTCATCTTAACACCTTGGTTTGCATGCCATTTTTCTACATCTATACCATTCACATTACCAATGATATACAAATCTTGAACCGTGGGAGTCTCAATAGCCTCATACTCAACTTTGATAGTGTTGATGCGTATGTTACTTTCACCTACAGTGAATGTGACTTCGTTTACATCTCCAGTCCCAGTCCATGTTCCTTGGGCTCTATCAAGACTATAAGATCCAACACTTGGTGTCAATGGTGATACAGTATTACCATTTAATATGATTTGAGTGATTTTATAGCCAGTTGGAACAGACAATGTAAATGTTCCTTTTGTGTTTCCTTTATAAACACGTAAGTCTGTATTTCCCTGAGAATTCCAAACCACAGTTTTGCCATTTGTTCCATTTGTGGATGTAAATGAAACTAAATTATTAACGGTATAAGTATTTCCTGCTATTTCAGTTCCCTTGCCGTCTGCAGGTTTGGCAATTCCCAGAGCAGCAAGTCCTTCGTCTGTGTTGAAAATATAGGTTGCTTCGCTAGTGTTGGGTTTGTCTTTGAATGCAAAGGTTACTGAAACATCAGCATCAGGCATCTCAAAGGTATAATTGCTATGATTAATTTCAACTGTAGATGGAGTAACTGTGGTGTTATCCCAGTCAACTACTTTATCTGCATTTGGGAGGGTTGGAGTCAATGTGACAGTTTCGCCAGCATAGGCTGTAGATTTGTCAGTAGTACCGTAAGTGACACTGATGCTGTGTGCCGTCATAGCAGTGAAGGTTGCTTCAACGGTTACGGGATAACCAGGCATAGTAAACTTGTTATCATTGCTAACAGTTACAGTGGTTGTCGCCTCACCAGTTTTGTAAACGTTCCAGCTTGTGAATGTGAAATGTTCAGCAGGTGTAGCGGTTAGGGTCACAGTCACGCCTTCGGCAGCTTTAGTGCAATCAGCCGCTATTTCTCCACCTGCTTCAGGTTGAGTTACAGTGATATCGTATTCAGTTGCAGGGGGTGTGCCATCATCCTCAACATAAAGTTGGATCGGTTCTTGAGCCGATGTATAATTTAAGAAACGAGAATTTGAACCTTGATTGTAATTGTATTGCAGTGTACCATATGTAGATGTCGCAAATGCAATTATAGCGTTTCCATCAGAGAATGTGATTGCAGCAGTCTCTGTTCCATTTGCGTTCAATGATAGTTTCTTTGCTGCTGTTGGAGTAAGGAATTTACCTTCAGGGTCTTCAAACTGATAAGCGCCTTCACTGCCTCTCAATTTAAAGACAAGAACATCGCTATTTGTAGGTAGTGTTGTTTCGTTATCAGTAATTGTTATTGCTTTGCTACTCAAATAATCGCCAGACAAAGCACCAGCGGCAGCATCACGATCTTCACATACAAAGATAAAGTTCTTGCCAATATCGTTAAAGCTAAGGCTCGTTACTCGTTTATAAGTTGTGCCAGTGCCAGTAAATTGGAATGTTGCTGAAACGACAACATCATTTGCTGGCATGTTGAATGTGTATTGATTATTGCTATTAACACTACTTGTAACATCTGTGTTATCAACAGTAAGGTTGCTCAATTCATGATCAGTTTCTGGCACAGCAGTCAACGTAATGCTAGTTCCAGCAGTGATGCCAGTAGTTGCAGATGCATCGATTCGACCTCCTGTGTATGTTGTGGCTCCTGTGATTGAGTATGTAGCAGGACCTGTACTGTTTTTATAGAACTTAGCGTTTACAAACTCAATGTACTTGTTATTACTACTAGAAGTGTTTTTAACATTAAGACTAATGACATAAAATGCATTTGAAGCCCATTCAGTCCCATATGAAGGAGAAGGTGTAAATTCAATAGAACTGTTAGGAGTTACATTAGTATTTGAAATTTCATCTAATTTATTTGTATGATTAGCATCGTCATAAACAATTAGAGTAACTCCGTTTAAGATATCTGTAGAACTGCCATTCCCAAGTTCAATAGAAATCTTAGAAATGGCACTACCCATTGCCGTTTTTGATGATATGGGACGAATTAGGTTCGCATTACCTTTGCCACCGATACGCCACGGAACAAAAGTCGTATTTCCCATTGCGCTCCAAGTGATGTCGCCTATTGTTATATCAGTTGCTGTCGCATAGGCTGATGCATCATTGCCAGAATTAGCAACTGGCTGAAGTGTATAATACACCGTCTCTGCTGCCCAACCGACTCCGAAGAAGAGGGTTAGGAGTGTTAGAAAAGTTAATAGTTTTTTAGTCATAATCGTAAAGTGTTTATAAAGTTAATAAAAAAGTTAATTATGTTCTGATTGGTTGATTTGTAGGGACAAGGCGTGCCTTGTCCGCAATTATCGTCGTCGCGGGGTTTTCGGACAGGGCACGCCCTTTCCCTACGGTCGTTATTGTCGTCGCGGGGTTTCCGGACAGGGCACGCCCTGTCCCTACAATTGTTGCCGCGGGGGTGTCGTAAAAACAATCTTGATTCCAACTAAAGACATTATTGTCGATGTAATCAGAGATTTTCAGAAATTCGTCCCTGTTGCGAATGATGCGGTCGTGGTATCGACTCTGCCATTTGAATTGAGGCATGCTCTGGTGAGCAAATTTCGTTACACTCGATTTGAGGCCACCAACAATTACCGAAAGCCACCCTATGTTGTGTCGAGCGAAATCGGCAGGACTATCGAAGCGCTTGGCATCAATGGTTTGTCTCCTATCGTGAGGTAGCGATTCTTGATTGATATAAAGAATGCAATGGAGATGGTTGGGCATGACAACATGTTTGATGGCTTGCGCATAGTGATAATGCGAGGTGATGTCGAGCATCTGCTGGTCGAGAAATGAGCCCAGAGTGTTGAGGTGCATTTCATCGTTGCTGATTTGTCCAAAGAAATGTCTCCTTTCGTGTGTGACGACAGTCACGAAATAGAGTCCTCCAGCATAGTCGTGCCAGAAAGCCCTGGGTGATTTTCTTTGTTCAAAGCCAGTTGCCATGTGTGTTATTTCTGTAGGGACAAGGCGCGCCTTGTCCGTTGACGTTCGTTGTTGGTTAACCTAAAATCAAGCAAAGTTATAAAATCTTTTTGAAAAATAGCACAATTATATAATAAAAAATGTGTTAGAGCCAGTTATTTTCAGTTCTCATATAATGGGGTATTTCAAGTAACTAAAAAAAATGGGTTCAGAGTTGCCGTTTCTCAATTATTTTGTATCTTTGCAGTCGCAAAAGCGAAAAATGCTCGGGGTGTAGCGCAGTTGGTTAGCGCGCCACGTTCGGGACGTGGAGGTCGGAAGTTCGAATCCTCTCACCCCGACAAAAAGAGACAACAGACTACGATTCAGCCTGTTGTCTTATTCTTTTTATGTGGGTAAAATCAGTCGTCAGAACTGGTTCTCGACGATGTCGGTGAGCACATCGCGCATCTCGAGTCCAGCGGCGCGCACCTGCTGCGGGATGAAGCTCGTGGCAGTCATACCCGGTGTGGTATTCACCTCAAGCATATTGATGCAGTCGCTACCGTCGGGGTTCTTGGTCACGATGTAGTCGACGCGGATGATGCCGTTGCAGTGCAAAATGTCGTAGATGCGGCTCGTCTCGGCCTGTAGTGCGGCAGTGAGTTCGGGGCTGATGCGGGCCGGTGTGATTTCCTGTACCTGTCCGTTGTACTTGGCATCGTAGTCAAAGAACTCGTTGTCGGTCACCACTTCGGTCACGGGAAACACCACGCTCTTGGTCTTGGTCTTGTAGCAGCCCACGGTCACCTCGGTACCGTCGAGGAAGCGCTCTACCATCACTTGGTTATACTGCTTGAAGGCATTTTTGATGGCGGGTGCGAGCTTGCTCTTGTCCTTCACCTTGGTCACGCCAAAGCTCGAACCGTCGTCGGTAGGTTTCACGAAGCAGGGCATGCCCAGCTGCTGCTCAATGTCGTCTTCCGTGATGTTGCGCTCCACATCTTTTATCAACAAGATGCTATCGGCAACGGTAACTCCAAAGGGGCGCATATAGTTGTTGAGCATGTATTTATTGAATGTCAAGGCCTCGACAAGCACGCTGCAGGTAGAGTAGGGCAGACCAATGAGGTCGAAGTAGCCTTGCAGGATACCGTTCTCGCCCGGCGTACCGTGAATGGTGATGTAGGCGTAGTCGAAGGTGGTCTTCTCGCCTCGTCCTTTGGGTTTGAACGAGAAGTCGTTCTTGTCGATGGGTGCGATGCTGCCGTCGTGCAGGTTCACATGCCAGTCGTTCTTGCGGATCACGACGATATACACATTGTAGCGGTCACGATCGAACCAGCTGAACAGCCCCTGAGCCGAGCGCAGTGACACTTCGTGCTCCGACGAGTCGCCACCGCACACGATAGCTATATTTCTCTTGGTTTTCTTCATTGCGGTAGTATTAAGTTAGAAATCTACCGCAAAGTTACTATGAACCCAGCGAATTTCCAATCATTATTCGTAACTTTGTGGCAATAAATGAACAAAATTATGGACATTGAACAACTCTATTCATTCTATCGCGAGCATCCCGTTGTGACGACCGACAGCCGCGACTGCCCCGAGGGCAGCATCTTCATAGCCCTGAAGGGCGAATCGTTCGACGGCAACCAGTTTGCCGCACAGGCGCTTGAAAAAGGCTGCGCCCTGGCAGTGGTCGACGACGAGCAGGTGTATGCCGCTTTCACGGCTGCACCCCTCGAGGGCAAGCGCATGATGCTGGTGCCCGACTCGCTCCAGGCGTTCAAGGACCTTGCACGCGAGCATCGCCGCCAGTTCCACATCCCCATGGTGGGCATCACCGGCACCAACGGCAAGACGACCACCAAGGAACTCATCCGCACCGTGCTTGCGCAGAAGTATCGTGTGATGGCGACCGAGGGCAACTTCAACAACGATGTGGGCGTGCCCAAGACGCTGCTGCGCCTCAATGCCGAGCACGAGATAGCCGTGGTAGAGATGGGTGCCAGCCACCCGGGCGACATCAAGACGCTGGTAGAAACGGCCGAACCCACCTGTGGCATCATCACCAATGTGGGCAAGGCGCATCTGCAGGGCTTCGGCTCGCTCGAGGGGGTGCTCCACATCAAGGGCGAACTCTACGACTTCCTAGGTGCTCACGAAGGCAGCCTTGTCTTCATCAATGCCGACAATGAACTGCTCAACAGCATTCTGCCCCCGACGGTGCAAGTGGCGGCCTACACGCAGCATGCCGACAATGCTCAGGCGCGTGTGTGTGGCGAGATTGTGGCGTGCGACCCCTTCCTGCGCCTGCGCTGGCGCGACAACGCCCAGCCCGACCAGTGGCATCAGGTCACCACGCACCTCATTGGCAGCTACAACCTCGACAATGTGCTTGCCGCCGTGACCATTGGCCTCAACTTTGGGGTGGCTCCTGATAGCATCTGCCAGGCGCTGGAGAACTATGTGCCTTCGAACAACCGTTCGCAGCTCACCGAAACCCAGCACAATCACCTCATTGTCGATGCCTACAACGCCAATCCCACCTCGATGGCGGCGGCGCTCACCAACTTCAGTCTCATGCAGGTGAGTCCCAAGATGGCCATCCTGGGCGAGATGCTCGAGCTGGGCGCGAGCAGCCGCGAGGAGCACGAGCGCATTGTGAAAATGCTTGAGCAGTGCCCCTTCGACGAGATATGGCTCGTGGGCGATGAGTTTGCCGCCATCGACAGTCCTTACCGCAAGTTCCACGATGTGGAAGAGGTGAAGGCAGCCATCGCCGAGCAGCGCCCCGAGGGCTATTACATCCTCATCAAGGGCTCTAACGGCACGCGCCTGTTCCAGTTGCCCGAATTGCTGTAGAAAACCCTATTATTTGATTATATCGTGATTTTTCAGTAAGTTTGCACCCTCAATTCTATAATATCGACATCAATGAAACTGTTCAATAAATCAAAAACTCCCAAAGCAGAGAAAGAAGAGAAAACCTTTGAACCCCAGACCGGTGGCCTGCGCGAGCGCCTTGCACGCGTGAAAACCACCCGCTGGGTGCGCTTTGGCATCGTGAGCGCCATCTTCTTCGCTTGGGTGGCTTGGCTCGGCAACTGGTGGGTGGCGCTGGCTTGGCTGCTGCTCGCCGACATCTACCTCACCCAGTTCATCCCCTGGAACTGGTGGAAAGGCTCCAAAAATCCCGTGGTCAAGACCGTGATGAGTTGGGTCGATGCCATCGTCTACGCCCTGGTGCTGGTCTATTTCCTCTTCCTCTTCGTGGGGCAGAACTATCAGATACCCTCGTCGTCACTTGAGAAGACGCTGCTCACCGGCGACTTCCTGTGGGTCAACAAACTCGTCTATGGCCCGCGTGTGCCCCAGACGCCGCTGCACTTCCCGCTGGCTCAGAACACCCTGTTCGGTTGCAAGAGTTACATTGAGAAACCCCAGCTCGCCTATCACCGCCTCAAAGGCTTGCGCGATGTGGAGCGCTTCGATATTGTGGTGTTCAACTTCCCCGCCGGCGATACCGTGTCGACCAAGGTGCCCAACCCTGACTACTATCGCCTGGTGTTTGAACTGGGCCGTGATGCCGTGCATTCCGACAAGCAGCAGTTTGGCGATATTATCTGGCGACCAGTCGACCGCCGCGACGCCTATGTGAAGCGGTGCATCGCACTGCCTGGCGAGCGACTCAAGATTGAGAAAGGCATCATCTACATCGACGGCAAGGCCCTGCCCACCCCCGAGTATGCACAGTTCAACTATGCCCTCAACACCGGTGGCTCGCTCATCGACGACCAGACCTTCGACGACCTGGGCGTGAGCGGACGCCATGTCGAGAATCAATCGCCCGAACCGGGCTACGAGGAAGATGTTTACCGCATGCTTCATGCCGACGATGGGTGCTACCATCTGCCTCTGACCAAGCATATGAAGGCGTTCTTCGAGAAAATGGGATTCACCGCTACTCGCGAGAGCGAAGATAATCCCGAGATTGACAAGATATTGACCTATCCGCTGGGCGTGAACTACGGCTGGACACACGACACCTATGCGCAGAATGTGAAGGACGGAGGCATCTGGGTGCCCAAGAAGGGCGTGCGCCTGAACCTCACACCCTACAACCTGCCCATCTACCTGCGTTGCATCAAGAACTACGAGGGCAACGATGTGGAACTGCAGCCCGACGGCACCATCCTCATCAACGGCAAGCCAGCCACCAGTTATGTGTTCAAGATGAACTACTACTGGATGATGGGCGACAACCGCGACAACTCCAGCGACTCGCGCTACTGGGGCTTTGTGCCTGAAGACCATATCATTGGCACGCCCATGTTCGTCATCGTGTCGTTTGACAAGGACAAGAAGTGGTTCCACGGCAAGATTCGCTGGAACCGCGTCTTCACCGATGCCAACCCCGACAAATGAGCACCCTCAACCTGCCTGAAACAGGCCGCCCCATCGTCGTAGGCAGCATGACCGCGCCCTCGGTGCGGTGCTTTGCTGCCATGCTTGCCGCCCGCACGGTCTATGTTGATCCGCAACAGCGCCACTTGCCTCTGCGCCACTCGCACCACCGCTATGCCATCCTGGGCCCTAACGGCGTGCAGCAGCTCAGCATTCCGCTTGTGGGCAGTACCAATGCCATGCCTGTGCCCATGCAAGGGGTGCGCATCTCCGAGCATGCGCGCTGGCGGCATCTGCATTGGGGCGCCATTTTCTCGGCCTACGGCAGCACCCCCTATTTCCCCTATATTGCCGACAATTTGCAGCAACTCATCCTCGATGACAGCGACCCCAGCCTATTCCACTTCAACCAGCGGCTCACCCAACTCATCATCGAGTTTCTGGACCTGCCCATCACCATCGAAACCTTGCCGTCTGGCAGTTTGATGGAGGAATGTTGCGACCTGCGCAATCGCCTGGGCACCAAGCGGCCCGATGGCCTGCCCATCATGGATGTGCCTTACCACCAGCTCTGGGCCGACCGCCACGGATTCCAGCCTAACCTGAGCATCCTCGACCTGCTCATGAATTGCGGCCGTGAATCCATCTTCACCCTCATTGGCATGGCGCAGTCCCTCGACCTCTCTTCCCTGTGACCCTGACACGGACTTTATGAATGTTTATGCATTTTGAATAATCTTGTATATTCTATGCCACACTATAGCAGCGAGTTGCGCATCATCTCGCTGTGGCCATTTTGTGCCGTCAATCACACCCTTGAAAATGCTCCAATCATTTTTAGTGTAAAAAAATATCTCTAATATTTAAAAATTATTAAATCATGACATTTTTTCGTTTAAATCTATTGCGGAATGAAATTTCGATACTATCTTTGCTGTGTGTTTTTCATGGTATTAGATTTAAGGTTAATTAAGATTGGTTGTCGGGAGACAATCAATTTTTTTTGTCCCATACCAAACCGCCCACTTTTTCAGCCTCTTATTCTTATACTTATGGAAAAAAGAAGTGCACTTTCATGGCAAAAGTACACTTCTTAAATCTCAAACAATTGTGTATATATTCAGTTATTCACCCTTGAAGTGAATAATCTGGTGTTCCCGAACAAACTCCAACTCCACTCTCTTACTTCTGGCGGAAGTAGAGGTTGATGGGCGTGCCGGTGAGGTTCCAGCGCTCGCGAATCTGGTTCTCGAGATAGCGCTTGTAGGGATCGCGAATCCACTGCGGCAAGTTGCAGAAGAACACGAACGACGGCACGCGCGCCTCCTTGAGCATGGTCACATACTTGATTTTCACAAACTTGCCCTTCACAGCAGGGGGTGGATAGGCGCCAATGATTTCCTGCATGGCATTGTTGAGCTGTGAGGTGGGAATCTGCAACTTGCGGTTCTTGTAGACCTCAATGGCCGATTCCAGCACCTTGAAGATGCGCTGCTTGGTGAGCGCCGAGCCGAAGATGATGGGGAAGTCGGTGAACGGCGCGAAGCGTTCGCGAATGGTGGCGATGAAGTGGTCGATCGACTGCTGCGACTTGTGCTCGGCCACATCCCACTTGTTCACCAGCACCACAAGGCCCTTGCGGTTCTTCTCGATGATGGAGAAGATGTTCACATCTTGTGACTCGATGCCGCGGGTAGCGTCGATAAGCAGGATGCACACATCGCTATATTCGATGGCGCGGATGCTGCGCAGCACCGAGTAGTACTCGATGTCCTCGTTCACCTTGGCCTTCTTGCGGATGCCGGCGGTATCCACCAGGTAGAAGTCGAAGCCGAACTTGTTGTAGCGCGAGTAGATGCTGTCGCGCGTGGTGCCGGCTATGTCGGTCACGATGTTACGCTGCTCGTCCATGAGCGAGTTGATGAGCGACGACTTGCCGGCGTTGGGCCTGCCCACGATGGCAAAACGCGGAATGTTCTCATCCACCTCTTCTTCCTTCTTCTCGGGCATGATGCGCACCACCTCGTCGAGCAGGTCGCCCGTGCCGCTGCCGTTGATGGCCGAGATAGAGTAGGGGGTGCCCAATCCTAAGGAGTAGAACTCGGCCTCGCCATACAGTCCCTCGTTGTTGTCGGCCTTGTTGGCCACCACAATCACGGGTTTCTTGCTCTGGCGCAGGATGGCGGCCACATGGTCGTCGAGGTCGGTGATGCCGTTCTTGATGTCGACCATAAACAGAATCACATCGGCCTCCTCGATGGCGAGCTGCACCTGCTTGTTGATTTCCTCTTCAAAGATGTCGTCACTGTTCACGACCCAGCCGCCGGTGTCGACCACCGACATCTCGGTGCCGCACCATTCCATTTTGCCGTACTGGCGGTCGCGGGTGGTGCCGCTGGTGTCGTTCACGATGGCTGCGCGAGTCTGCGTGAGCCGGTTAAATAATGTCGACTTGCCCACATTGGGGCGTCCTACGATAGCAACGAGTCTTCCCATAATTCTTTGTTTATTCGTTTTATCAATAAAACGAGGTTTAGCGTTTAGATGTTTAGTGTTTAGTGTGTTATTCGATATAACCAAAGGCGCGCAGTTTGTTCTCCTGGTTGCGCCAGTCTTTCTCCACCTTCACATAGAGGTCGAGGTGCACATGCTTCTCAAAGAACTTCTCGATGTCCTTCCTCGCCTCGATGCCCACATGCTTCAGCTTGCTGCCTTTGTGGCCAATGATGATTCCCTTCTGGCTGTTGCGCTCCACATACACCACCGCCATGATGTGAATGCTGGTGTCGGTCTCGTCGAACTTCTCCACGATCACCTGCGTGGCGTAGGGCACCTCCTTGTCGTAGGTGAGCAGTATTTTCTCGCGGATGATTTCGGTCACGAAGAAGCGGGCGTTGCGGTCGGTGAGCGCGTCCTTGCCAAAGTAGGGCGGACTCTCGGGCAGCAGTTCAATGATGCGCTTCATCAGCTGGTCCACATTGAAGTTCACCAGGGCGCTGGTGGGGTAGATCTCGGCTGTGGGCAGCAGTTGCTTCCACTGGTCCACCAGTTTCACCAGTTCGTCCTGACCCTTGAGCAAGTCAATCTTGTTGATGACCAGCAAAATGGGAATCTTCTCCTTCGCCACCTTGTCCAGGAATTCCTGATTCTTGGTGGGCGACTCGATCACATCGGTCACATAGAGCAGAATGTCGGCGTCCACCAGTGCGCCGGTCGAGTACTCGAGCATGCTCTGCTGTAGCCTGAACTTAGGCTTGAGCACGCCGGGAGTGTCGCTGAACACAATCTGGTAGTCGTCGCCGTTCACGATGCCCATGATGCGGTGGCGTGTGGTCTGCGCCTTGCTTGTGATGATCGAGAGTTTCTCGCCCACAAGCAGGTTGCTCAGGGTCGACTTGCCCACATTGGGGTTACCAACAATATTTACGAAACCTGCGCGATGCATAATCTATTATATAAAGGTGTTAAAAACTTATTGAACCCGAATCGGTCATTAGGGTTAAACAAACAAAAAACGCATCACCTTGTGTGCCAAGGTTGTGATGCATTTTTTGCTATTCGGTCATATTCATCATTTCAGCAAAATGGTGAATAAAGCCTTGAGAGCCGCTCTCCTGCTTAGCCCCAGATGAGGTAGGTTGCACCCCAGGTAAAGCCTGCACCAAAGGCGGTGAGGATGATCTTGTCGCCGGGTTTCAGCCTGTCCTTGTTCTCGTCAAGGCAAATGGGGATAGAGGCCGCACTGGTGTTGCCCAGGCGCTGGATGTTCACGAGCACCTTATTGGGGTCGATACCCAGACGGTCGCCCACAGCCTCGATGATGCGCAAATTGGCCTGATGAGGCACAAACCACTGAATGTCGTTGTTCGTGAGGTTGTTGCGCTTCATCACATCGCGGCTCGAGGTGAGCATGTCGATCACGGCGTGCTTATACACGGCACGGCCTTCCTGATACACAAAGTGCTCACGGGCGTCAACCGTTTCGTGGCTGGCGGGCTTTGCCGAGCCGCCTGCCTTGTACACGAGGTGCTCGAGTCCGCTACCGTCCACATGGTAAATGCCGTCGATAATGCCCAGTTGCTCCTCAGTGGGTTCGATGAGCATGGCACCGGCACCGTCGCCAAACAAGGGGCAGGTAGCGCGGTCCTGATAGTCGGTCATGCTCGACATCTTCTCGGCCGATACCACAATCACCTTTTTATAAAGGCCAGCGCAGATGTAGGCCTTGGCGTCGTAGAGGCCCACGAGATAGCCGGCACAAGCCGCCTGAATGTCGTAGGCATAGGCACCGCCCTTGTCAATGCCGCACTCGTGTGCAATGATCGAGGCGGTCGAGGGGAAGCGGTAGTCGGGGTTGGAGGTCGGGCAGATGAGGAGGTCTATTTCCTCAGGCTTTGTTCCGGTCTCCTCGAGCAGCTTGTTCACAGCCTGAATGCCCAGGTAGGAAGAGCCCACATTCTTCTTCAGTATGCGGCGTTCCTTGATGCCCACGCGAGTGGTAATCCACTCGTCGCTTGTATCCACCATGCGCGACAGCTCCTCGTTGTCAAGGATGTAGTCGGGCACATAGGATGCAATACCTGTAATTCTTGCGTTCAGCATATTCAAAATGACTTATAGCAAAAAATTAAAAAATATCCTAAACGATGAAAGTCAAGAACTTCATTGATTTAGGATATCAGAAATTTCACATGTTCGAGTGATGGGGGGACAGCGAGTGATTAAACTGCCATTTCTTCGCCCATCACATTCTTGCCGCGATAGTATCCACACTCGGGGCAAACTGTGTGATAAACATGCCATGCGCCGCAGTTGGGGCACAGTGCGATTGTTGGAGCTACAGCTACATCATGAGTTCTTCTCTTAGCTGTGCGAGTCTTTGACTGTCTACGTTTAGGATGTGCCATTTTCTTATTATTTTATTTAGTTGTTATCTTTAATTTTCTTGAGCGCTTCCCATCGGGGATCATCGCCAAGAGTGAATGTATTCTCTTCGTTGGCGGCGTCATCACTGGCCCCGTTGTCGTCGTCAAAGTCGGCTTTGTGTGCTCCAAGCTTTTCCAGCATCAGCTGGTTGCATTCCCCCTCGGCATGCACATGCTTGATGGGGATGGTGAGCAGCACAGTGTCGCGCATGAGCGGCAACAGGTCCAGTTCTCGCCAGTGCGATGGGATGATGAGCACGTTTTCACGGCTGTCGTCATACTCCTCGCCCATTTTAACGCTTATCTCGTAGTCGGCCTCCACATTCCACGACATATCGTCGAGGCAACGGTCGCAGGCAATCGTGATCACTCCGCTAAAGTCGAAATGGAGCACCAAAATGTCGTTGGTCTTTCGTTCCACTTCCAGATGCACATGCACATCGCCGTGATGTGCATCGGGGGTCTCATTTTCGTTAAAGACATCATCTCCCAGATGATAATCAAAAGCCTGAAAACCAAGCGATAAACCATTAAGTGGCAACTTGAAAGACGCCATTTTCACTACTTTTAATCGTTAAAATCGGCACAAAGGTATAAACATTCTCGCTAATTATCAACCATTTTAGCAGTATTTTTCTTAAAAATGGGAAAAAATCGGTTTTTACTCATTTTTTTCTTCAAAAAAATTGTAACCAAAATAAGTTTTACTATATTTGCAACCGAAATGTGTGTGAACACTCATATAATTTTTAGCATATATTTGTGTACCACTATTAATAAATCATTTAGTCTAAATTTCCCTACGTCGTTGCATGCACTGACGGCAAGCATGGGAATGTGAACTTGAAGGCTGACGACGAATGAAGGCTCTCCACTTACGGCGGAAAGCCTTCATTTTTTCATATAGGTGAATGATGGATATCCCCCTAATCCCTCATCTCTAATCCCTCGTCCTTCATCAAATGGCGGGCAAAGATGCGGCAGGCGCATGCCACCAGTTTGGGGCAGGGGCGGCTGCGGTAGTACTCGGTGGTGCGTTCGCTGGGCCGCGGGGGCTCGATCTGTCCGCTGCGCATGCCGAGCAGTTGCTCACAGATGAGCGAATCGTTCTCCTGCTTGAACTCGGCGGCGAGTTGCTGCACAAGGGCGTAGTTGCGAGCGCGTGCGTCGAGGTTGCCGGGGGTGCTGCTACCGTTCTCAAGCCCGGCGAGCATGAACATGCCCGTCACGGCGCCGCAGGTCATGCGCAGGCGGCCCATGCCGCCGCCAAACGAGGCGGCCACCTTGAGCAGCTGTTGCTCGTCGGCCTCGGGGAACAGGTCGGCAAAGGCTGCGACCACCGACTGTGCGCAGTTGAATCCCTTGAGAAAGTTCTGCTCACCGAGCAGTGCTCTCTCTTCTATGTCGATAGCATCGTGTTTCATGCAGTCGCCGTCTAGAATGGTTTCACATCGGTCTTGCCCGTGTAGGACTGGAACAGGGCATTGGCCAGGCTGCTTGCGCCAATGCGGAAGTACTGGTTGGTGAGCCACTTGTCGCCCAGCACCTGCTTGACGATGGTGTAGTACTTCACTGCATCTTCAGTGCTGCGGATGCCTCCCGAGGCCTTGAATCCCACCATGTTGCCAGTCTTCTCAAAGTACTCCTTGATGCACTGGCACATCACATAGGCCGCCTCGAGGGTAGCTCCAGGATAGATCTTGCCGGTCGAGGTCTTGATGAAGTCGGCACCGCTATACATCGACAGGATGGATGCCCGCTTGATGTTCTCGGCACTCTTGAGCGCGCCCGTTTCCAGGATGACCTTGAGGTGGCGTTCGCCAATGGTGGCTTTGAGTTCGGCAATCTCGTCGCACAGTTCCTCGTAGGCTTCATCCATGTAGTAGCCAAGATTGAGCACGATGTCGACCTCGTCGGCGCCGTCGTGAATGGCGAGGGCGGTCTCGGCCACCTTGCTCTCGATGTGGGCTTGCGCCGAGGGGAAGCAGGCGCTGCACACGGCAATGTTCACGTCGCTCACCTCGAGGTTGGCGCGCACCACCTCGGCAAAGTTGGAATAGACGCAGATGGCGGCCACATTCTTGAGGTCGGGGTAGTCGCGGTCAAAGTTGTTAACGCGCTGGGTGAACTGTGCCACGCTCTTTTCGCTGTCGGTGGTGCTCAGGGTGGTGAGGTCAACGCAGTTGAGCAGGAACTGATAGACTTCAGGGGTGCAGTTCTCCTGATAGTGCTCGTCGAGGATTTGCTGCACTTGTTGCGTGATCAGGTTGTCGTCGGTAGCCACGCGGCTGTTGGCGATGGTTTTGAGATACCTGTCTTCAGGTGCATGGTTGTGATTGTGATTTTCCATTGTTCGGTGTTTTATTTTTGTGTTAATGATTTGTTTTTTCAGCACTATCTGCGTCTTATCGGGCGGGCAGGTGAGTTTGGGGTTGAGGCGGTGGCGCATGTTGTCGCGGGCCGTCTTCTTGTCGAAGTTGCGCTGCAGGGCCTCGTCGAGGTCAATGCCCGTCTGGTTGGCGATGCACATCACCACCCAGAGCACATCGGCAAGTTCGTCGGCGAGCGCCTTGTCGTCGTCACCCGGTTTTGCCGACTGGTCGCCATACCGGCGGGCCATGATGCGTGCCACCTCGCCCACCTCCTCGGTGAGGACGGCCATGTTGGTGAGTTCGCTGAAGTAACGCACTCCGTAGGTGCGAATCCACTGGTCAACTTTCTTTTGTGCCTCTTGTATAGTCATATCTCTCTAATCTCTAATCAATTGGACCCAAGAATGATATTCACCAGTGCGGTCACATCTGAAACATTCACCTTGCCGTCGCCATTAATGTCGCCGCGCTCTTGATCCCTGGGAATGACCTCAAGTATCATGTTCACCAGTGCGGTGACATCGGAAACATTCACCTTGCCGTCGCCGTTCACATCACCCTTGATGGGAATTTCGACCCATTCGTCGTTGACGCGCCACAAAGGTTTCCAACGCTTGCTGCGCAGCATCATCAATTGGGCATCGGTAAACGCGTTACCCTCAATTGCAGCCTCGTCTTTGTCGTAGATTCGCAATCGGCCCATGTTTTCAGATGTAGGTATTGTCCGCAAACTATTGATGAAAGCGGTCATGTTAGAACCGGTGATTCTGTTTTTGGAGATGCCAACATCGTTGATTGCCGGGCAGTTCTGCAGCGATAGCGATGTGAACTGATTCTGGTCGGCCGACAGGTAAGTGAGTTTGGTGTTGTTCGAAAGATTGAGCGAAGTGAGTTTGTTGTTAAAGCATAACAAGTTGGTCAGATTTTTCAAGGTGCTGACATCGAGCGAAGTGAGCTGGTTAGCTTGACAAAGCAAATTTTTCAGTGCCGTGCAGTTAGTTACATTAAGAGTAGTCAAGGCATTCTGGTAACAATTTAATGTGGTCAGATACGGGCAGTTGCTGACGTCAAGCGTTTTGAGGTTGGTGTCGTGAAAACGAATGGTCAGTTCAGTGAAACTGTTGTTGCCACACAATATTTTCTCAATTCTGCCAGCGTATGAAATGGCGAGTGATGTGAGCTGATTGTTGGAGCAATTCACTTCTCTCAGATAGTCGTTTTGTGACAAGTCGAGCGAAGTGAGGTGGTTGTTGTAGCATTTCAGCGTCTGTAGTTTTTTGAAGTACTCGATGCCTTTCAGGCTGTAGATATCTTCAGAGTAAAGACCGTCGAAAGAAGTGCGAGCATCAATATCGCTTTGCATCAGGTAGCCTTTGCTGTAGCCCGCATTGTTCACCAGATAGCTGCGGAACTTGGGGTCGGGGAAGAAGGCCGAGTTGATGATTGCCACATAATCGTCGCTGATGTAGATTTCCTTGGCAGCTGCCCCCATGTTGTCGACGATGACACCATAGTTGTTCACATATCCACCATAAGGGGTCAGGATAGCCACAGGGCTTTCAATGGATATGTTACAGTTGTAGACGCCTTGATAATTGCTGCTGCTGTTGAGGTGAATGTCGCAGCCTTCGTTGAAATTGACGGTGTGGTTCTTCAGCGCATAGCCACCATAGTTGCTGATATAGATATGGGGTTTGTGGTCGTAACTGTCGTTGCCCTTCATGAAATCGAAGTCTATAACAGAACTTTGATCGCCTCCAATGGTGGACTTGGAGCTTGAAGTGTTGGTGATATACATTCTTGAGGGGCTGTGGTAATAACTGGTAGTAAAGTACAGATTGATGCCTGAAGCGTTGATGGCGCTTTTGTCGTTTTTCGTTGTCGTGAGATAATGGGTGCCATAGAGCACATTGATTGTGGTGTTTCTTTGCAGCATCATGGCTTCGGCCTCACAAGAGATATTGGTCTGGCCCGATAAAGTGATTTTCAGATTGTCACATTTCCGGTTGTGAACACCATAACTGCCGCTGCCAGTGCGCTTAATGGTAATATTGTAGAGCTCCAATTCATTACGGCTTTCGTTATATTTCACATAGCCATCACTGCAGCCTGTGGTGATGCTGATGTTGCCGCCGGTAACATTATTGCAGTTGCTGCTGGTCACCTCTATGCCGCCCACGTTGATCTCGTAGTTCTTGGCTTGCCCCACCATGCCGCTTGCGACGAGGGTGATAACGAAAAGTGCAATCTTTTTCATAATATGATGAATTATAGGATATTAGTTGTTATATTACAGCATTTGGTCTTGTTGGGAATATAAGGTTAGTGGCGGCCTACCGACCAGCCCGTTATATTCCACAATACAAAAGTAAACAAAATTTTACAATCCCCCTCATTTTATTGATAATATTTATACACTCCTAATGCGTAACCCAACCTCCGCTTTTTGAGAGTGCCTCACTAGATAGATTTTTCTCAACGATCGCTCAGAGTGCTGATTTATTTTTAGTGCAACATAAGTTATTTGTCCATAACGACAAATTAGATGATTGTTTCAAATTGTAAAGATATATACATTCAGTAATAACAGAATTAAAAATTACTCAGTGCATAGAGCGGAACAACATCAACATGTCGGATTTCGGTTGGCTCTTCGTGGTCGCAATAGTCAAACTGTCCGAAGTTTTCGAGCGAAGTTCTGATGGCTTTATGCAAATGCCGTTTACGCATAAACATCCACAAACTTGGCATGCTTCCTTGTGTGCTGGCTTTAACTTCCACTGGCAACACTTTGCCTTCCCTAACTATTAGGTAGTCAACCTCGGCACTACTATTGCGAGTCATATTTTGCCAGTAATACATCTCCGCTTTAATGTAACAGTCTTGATACTTGACCATCTCGAGCCCAGCAAACATTTCGGAAATAGCACCTTTATTAACTAAATCCACCTCTGATGCAAGTAAAATGTCAGATGCAGGGATATTAAGCATGGTTTGCATTACACCAAGGTCAAAAAAGAGGTACTTTATGAAACTGTTGTTCTGTTCGGCACCAAGTGGAACACCTGTTCCATCTGAGTGTGTCACAGGTATTACCAAACCAGCCTGTACCAACAATTCTAGAGTTTCTTTTATTACATAGGAACGTACATCTTTAGCAGCAGCCGAAAAAGTGAATTTCTCACCAGCTTGTAAAGCTACAGAGCGCAGAATTTGACGTAACAATACTGGAGAAATCCGCTTTTTATATTTTGCAAAATCGTCTTGATAGGTATCTATTATATCGTGATGAATATGTGCTACATCTAAATAATTATGTGTCTCAACCCATTCAGTTACAGCAGAAGGCATACCTCCGACCAGATAAAATGATCGTAGCTGGTCAACCAGGTCGGCATGTGCTTTTGCGGGCAAAGGTTCATTGCTTGTAGCTCGTTTCTTGAAGTCCACCATTAAGTCAAGTCCTTGTGCCAGGAGAAATTCATCGAACGAGAAAGGATACATATAGATTGAGCGGATACGGCCCACTGCAAAAGAGGGGAGATCTTGTAGTGTGAACTCAAGCAATGAACCTGCAGCGATAACATGCAATTCAGGGTAGTCCTCTTTGAAATAGCGTAATGCCATGAGTGCAGGTTTACATACTTGTATCTCATCGATGAATAGTAAGGTTTCTCCAGGGATAATAGGAATAGAGAGAGTTCCACTTAGCTTCTCGCAAGTACGCTTAACATCTATATTGTCAGTAAAAAACTGGCTCAAGTCGCGTTGTTTTTCCAAATTGATCTCTACAAAGTAATGGAATGTTTTACCCAGTTGGCGTACAGCTGTAGATTTGCCCACTTGTCGGGCACCCCGTATCAAAAGTGGTTTACGTCTAGGAGAGTTTTTCCACTCAATCAATGTTGTGTCAATATGTCGGCTATAATACGTCATTGTTAGTTCGTTTCTTGATTTACAGATGCAAAATTATAAAAAATGTTGAAATCCAAGGTAAAAATCTTCAAAAATTTGCTAAAATCCAAGGTAAAAATCTTTAAAAACTTGCCAAAATCCAGGGTAAAAATAAAATCCTCCAATTTTTTGGGGGGCTTGCAAAAGTTTTTGCCACTTTTCTAGGGGAACTTTTGCGGAAATATTACACTTTTCTAGGGGAACTTTTGGGCAATCGTTACACTTTTCTAGGGGAACTTTGCGATTTTTTTACCCAAATCACTCACTTTTTCCGAATTTTAAGGTGCCCAAAAATACACTTTTTCCGAGTTTTGAGGTGCTAAAAAATACACTTTTTCCCAAATTGAGTGAATTTATAGGGTGGCGAGGAGGGTGGCGAGGGCACGGGCGGTGGTGTTGATTTCCTCAATCGACTCGAGGCGGGTGGAGTCGAAGCGCAGCATGGCCTGCTCGTAGAAGGGTTGGCGCTCTGCCAGTTGATGGGTGACGAAATCAAGCACCTCGGCATCGGTCATGTGAGCGATGGCAGGGCGTTTGGCTTTTTCCTGCGGCAGGCACAGGCGTTCGGTGATGCGTTGGGCGCTGGTGGTGAGCCAGATACTCAATCCGTTCTGGTTGATGAGTTCCATGTTTCCATGCTGGCAAGGTGTGCCGCCACCGCACGCCACGATGGCGCCATCCATGGCCGCTACTTCCTGGAGCGCCTGACGCTCGATTTCGCGGAAAGCCTGTTCACCTGCTTGCTCAAAAATCTGGCCGATGGTCGCCTCGCATCGCTCCTCGATATACTCGTCGAGGTCAATAAACGGCATGTCCATCTCGTCGGCGAGTGCACGGCCCAGTGTGGTCTTGCCGCAGCCTGCCATTCCTATTAAAAAAATAACGCCCATCTTGGTTTTTTCGTTTCGTTGATGCAAAAGTAACTAAAATTTTGTATTTTTGTCACTTTAATAGAAAGATAAGCATGGCAACAAAACAAAAATGGTATGTGGTGTGGGTCGGCACCGAGCCTGGCATTTGCGAGACTTGGACCGAGTGCCAGTTGCGTACCAAAGGCTATCCTGGTGCACGCTACAAGTCGTTCGACACGCGCGAGGAAGCCATCCTCGCCTATCGTGAGGGCCCCACCAACGAGGCCCGCGAAGTGCTGCGTGCCATTGCCCATGCACCTACTACTGAAGTGAACTACGATGCCATCCCTGAAATCTATCCGGGCAGCATTGCCGTCGATGCCGCTTGCAGCCGCAATCCGGGCCGCATGGAGTACCGTGGGGTTGACATCAGCACAGGCGCCGAGCTGTTCCATCAGGGACCTTTTGAGGATGCCACCAACAATGTGGGCGAGTTCCTTGCCATTGTGCATGGCCTGGCATTGCTCAACCAGATGGGGCAACCCCGCACCGCCATCTATAGCGACAGCATCAGCGGCATGGCATGGGTGCGCAACAAGCAGTGCCGCAGCACATTGCCCCGCACCGAGCGCAATGCCTACGTGTTTGAACTCATTGCCCGTGCCGAGCGCTGGCTGCAGACGCACACCTACACCAACTTCGTGATCAAGTGGAAAACTGACGAATGGGGCGAGATTCCTGCCGACTTTGGCAGAAAATAGCATTAGGCATTATTTTTGCTGTGTTTCAGTCCTGTAAATACTATTGTTCAAGTTCATGAAACCTTTGTGTTATGAAATATAGAAGTGACGACGACAAGTGCTATGGCGTGGCGGGCATGGCGGTGGGACTATCGATTTTTGATGCCACTGAGCTGTTCAACAGTGTTACCGTCGATGCCGACGGGCTCGACTGCGTGCAGTTTACGCCCGAATTCTACTTTGCCGGCAATCCCCGCCTCAATGCCAAGGAGGCTTGGCAAGAACTTTTCTCGCACTATCAGATTTCCATGGGACTCGTCATTGCCAACACCATGTGCCGCAAGATGATTCTGGACCATGGCGTGATTGACCGCAAGATGCGCAACAGCCTGCTCTCCGCCATGTGCGACGAGGGCAAGGAGATGTGCCAGCTCGAGAAAGACGAGGTGGAAACCATCTTCGATCGCTACTTCTCGCACCTGATGCGCATTTTCTCGGACCGAAACATGGGCCAGGCCATTGCCCAGCTGGCAAAACAACTCAAGGAGCACCGCACCTTCTCGCGGGCAGAGATTACCGACCTGCTGCGGCAACTTTCTATTCTGTAGATTTTCCCAGATTTCCCAATATTCCCAAATGATTCACCCTTCCCACTCATCCCAAATAACTCTAAACCCTAAACCGCGAGTTTGCTCGCACTAAACCCTCAACCTCCTGCGTAGCAGGAATTAAAACTATTATGAAAGTAGTCATCATCAACCGTAGCGACAGCATAGGCGGGGCAGCCATAGCCTCGCACCGCTTGCTGCACGCCTTGATCGATGCTGGCGTAGAGGCGAATATGCTGGTCATCGACAAGCAGCAACCCGACCCTGCCGTGACCGCTGTGGGCAGCAGTCTGAAAAACAAGTGGAAATTCGGCCTTGAACGGTTGCTGGTGGCGCGGTACAACGGTTTCAGTCGCAGGACGCTGTTCATGATCGACCCAGCCACACACGGACTCGACCTCTCGCAACATCCGCTGGTGCAGGCGGCCGATGTGATTGTGCTGGGATGGATCAATCAGGGAATGCTCTCGCTCGAAGGCATCGGGAAACTTGCCGCTCAGGGCAAACCCATGGTATGGGTGATGCACGACATGTGGAACTGTACAGGCGTGTGCCATCATGCCTATGAGTGTGAGGCGTTCAAGAAAGAGTGCCGCGCATGCCCGCTTTTGTGTTGCGATAGCCTTTCGGTCCGCACCCAGCGACTCAAAGCTGAACTATACAAGAAATACGGCAACATTCACTTTGTGGCGGTGAGCCACTGGCTTGCCGACAAGTGCCGCGAGAGCGCGCTGATGCAGAACAGTGACATCAGCGTGATTGCTAATGCCTTCCCCATTGAAAAATTCACACCTCAGCGGTTGCCAAACAGCGACTATGGCATTGACCCCGACAAAAAGGTGGTGGTGATGGGAGCAGCCCGACTCGACGACCCTGTGAAGGGCTTCGACCTGATGCTTGCCACCACACAGCACATAAGCCGTGAGAGACCCGACCTTGCCGAGCGACTGCACCTGCTGCTCTTTGGAGGCATCAAAGATGCGTCACTGCTCAAGCAGATAGCCGTTCCTTTCACTTATCTGGGCACGGTGAGCGATGTGGCAAGCGTCTATGCCCATGCCGATGTGGTGTTGTCCACTTCACGCTACGAAACCCTGCCCACCACCCTCATCGAGGGGCAGGCATGTGGTTGTGTGCCAGTGACCTTTGGACAAGGAGGGCAGGCCGACATCGTCGAACACCTGAAGACGGGTTATATTGCTGATTATAAAGATTCTGCCAGTCTGGCACAGGGCATGGCATGGGCCATCGATGCCCCCATCACTCGCCAGCAGTTGCATACCGAGGTGGAGCGCAAGTTTGCCGCCGCCAAGGTGGCTGCACAATATGTGGAACTGTTTGAAAAGTTGCTCGCTACACCTCAGTGAGCGTCACTTTCTCCTCTTTGACCGATAAACTCACTTCTGCGCCCTCGACCAGGGGCACATTGCGATTCACATGCCCGATGGGAAAATTAAATGCCACGGGATAGTCGTAGGGTGCCACCATTTCGCTTATCATTTCATACATGGCGCTGCATTGTGGCGTCTGCTCCTGTTCCTGCTCGGGCAGCAAAGGATCACGGTAACGGGTGAACTGCCCTACCACCAGGCCTGCCAACTGCGGCAGGATGCCCGCCAGTCGCAACGACAGCAGCATGCGCTGGGTGCGGTAAATGGCCTCGGCAATATCCTCGACGAAGAGAATCACACCGGGTTTGATCAGATTGTAAGGAGTTGCAAGCAGCGAGTGCATGATGGCAAGGTTGCCGCCCACCAGCTGCGCTGTGGCAGTACCCGTGCGATTGTAGGGATGCGGCTCCACCTCATAGTGCATGGTGCCGCCCGTGAGCAGCTGTCGCAGTGCCTGTGAGCAGGAGTCGTCGGCACCACATTCCGTCAGGTGCTTGGCCATAAGGCCGTGAATGCTGGCTATGCCGTGCTTGTGCAAGGCGGCATGCAGGGCGGTGATGTCGCTAAAACCTACCACCCACTTGGGATTGCGGGCTATGACTTCGTCGAGGTCGGTGAGCAGTTGCATGGTGCCATAACCGCCACGGCTGCACAAGATGGCCTTCACTTCACGATTCTCAAAGGCCTCACGCAGGTCGGCAAGGCGGTCTTGAGCCATGCCGCTATAGGTGATGGCACCGCTCAATGCTGCGTGCTTGTCACGTGTGTGGGTGCTTTCAAGCACCTTGAAACCCCAACCCTGCAGCACAGCCGTCGCCCCATCGACAAATGCAGGGTCGATGGTACTGGCAGGCGACACGATAGATACCGTGTCGCCTGGCTGTAAGGGTGTTGGCCGAAGTATGGCTTTCATAAGCATGTCAGGCATTCACCTGCACCTTGAAACCTGCGGCCTCGATGCGGGCGCCTATGCGCTGCAGTTCTTCGGCGGGCACTTTCTCAAGATGCTCGGCAGGTGTTTTGCGGTCGAGGCTGTAAATCATCACCTCCTGCGGCTGAATGATGCGGTAGGCATCGATGAGGGCTTCAATCTCTGCGTCGGTGGTATTGTCGATTTTCACCCCCTCATATTCGCCACGCACCATCATCGTCTGTACAATGCACTGGTGCGCAAACTGCCGCAAATCCTCAATGATGCCCTCGGGTATCACATTGTGTGAGGCGGGGCGGTTCAGGTGCAGGAAGGTGCTGGCAATGGCAGAGTCGAGTTTCAGGATGTTGTTGTCAACCGTCTTCAGCGCGGCTGCCACGGTGGGGCGGCCCGCCATGGTGGCATTGCTCAACACGCTCACCTTGGCCTGCGGATAATAATGGTCGCGCAGCACCTTCACATCGTGCACGATGTCCTTGAACTGCGGGTGCAGCGTGGGTTCGCCATTACCCGAGAAGGTAATCACATCGAGTGGGCTGCCTTCAGCCTTCATTTCCTCGAGTTTGTGCTTGAGCATGCGCTTCACCGTTTCACGCTTGGGCACACCGGTAGTGCCGGGGCCCTGTGCGTTGAAGCCCGCCTCGCAATAGAGGCAGTCGAAGGAGCACATCTTGCCGTCGTTTGGCATGAGGTTGATGCCCAGCGACACACCGAGTCGGCGGCTGTGAATGGGACCGAAAATGGTGCTATGAAATAAAACCGTCTGCATATTCAGAAGTGTTAACTTTTTACCTGTCAAACGCCCAGAATCTTGTTGATAAGGGCTGTCACATCGCTCACGTTCACCTTGCCATCTCCGTTCACATCACCCACGCCGGCATACATGGGCCGCATGCCCAAAATCATGTTGATGAGCGAGGTCACATCGCTCACGTTCACCTTGCTGTCGAGGTTCACGTCACCCTTGTCGCGAATGCAATAGAAGGTGATGTCGTCAATATAGGTCTTTGCCGTCTTGTGACCTGCTATCTGCTGGATGCGGAACATGGCTTTGCCAAATTTACCCACCGACCAGTTGATTGATTCCTGTGAACGTGCATAAACTATTGCATCGTCGAGTTTGGCGTCCACCCAAGCCGAATCGGGAGAGTTGCGATAGTAGAGCTTGTACTTGGCCTCTGTAGAAGTGGGGTTAAAGAAGGTGACGTTCATCGTGTAGAGATTGATGTCGAGCATGGTGTTCATGGATAAGGCCGATGGGGTGACCATAGAAGCAGCATGCTCGCCGTTGCATTTGCCCTCACCGGGAGCCGCAATGGTGCTCTTGGTGAACGACCAGCTGGCGAAGTTACCCATGATAGGTTCAGAAGGCGAGCTCACGGGCATTGCCTCGAAGTCCTCCACTACCGATGTGATTTCGTCTTCGCTCTTCACCTCAAAGGTGATGATGTCGCCATTCTCTTGAATATTGAAAAGGTTAAAGGGATTGAACACGCCGCCCCATGTCATGAGGCTGGGAGTGGAGACATTGGTGAGCTCGGTCACGCCGGCCGTGCCCGGGAATGGGTCGCTGCCACTGGCGCCAGAGCCATTACCGGCGCGCACAATTTCGTAGTAGTTGTGACGTGGGTCATCGTTAACGCTGTTACCCCACCACACATCAGGATTGGTGCTGTCCACACGGGCTACCAGCATGCCATGACCTGGCAAAGCCTGGTCCCATTTGCCCTTCTGCTGGCGGTTCTCCATAATGAAGTATTCATGCTCTACTGGGGTGCGCAGAATGAAGCCCTCGTTGTGAGTGGCCACATTGTTCAGCGTGTAGTTGCCGATGCTTGTGATTTCGGTGGGAGTAGCCCAGCCCAGCGCATAGCGCTCAAAGATGGAGTAGCCCACCGGTACACGGCCGTAGTAGGCATGTGAGCCACCTGCCATCACATCCCAGTCGTCGGGGTGATTGCTTTGGCCACCAGTACCGTAATCGGTGTCGTAGAAGTCGGGCAGACCCAGCACATGACTGAACTCGTGGGTGATGGTGCCGATGCCAGCAGGGATTGTGTAGCCATAGGCTTCCCAGCCGTAAATCTCGGTAGAGCAGGCATAGGTGCCCATATTCACGCCATCATACTGATAGGGTTGCCAGCCAGGTCCGAACAGATAATACTTGTGAGGCCACAGGTAGTCGCTGTTGTTGCCGCCATAGCTGGCCGAGTAGCCAGCCACGATAAAGAACACCATGTCGACATAGCCGTCGCCATCGGTGTCATACTGGCTGAAGTCCACGTCATTGTCAATGGAATCGAGCGCAGCCTTGAAGATGACATCTGCATTGCTTGTAGAGTGTGCATCGGTACAGCTGAAGTCGACATCAACGGGGCCATAGACATCGAAGTGCGGGTTAAATGCGCCCATCGAGTTGTCGTAGAAGTAGTCGCGCACACTGCCGGGGCACGACTGAAAGAGACCATTGAACATGAAGCCCGTGTAGTTCTCGGTGTTGAGCATATCGTCGTAGAAGGCGTTGGCGTTGGTCATGCCAAACTGCTTGTCGTTGTAGTTGATGAGCACGACCAGACCTTTGAACTTGGTGTAATCGAATTGTTCTTCCTTAGCCTGCACATCGCGGTTGGAGCGAAGCGTCTGTGCCATCTTGACTGAAGGTGCTGCCGTGAGATACTTGGGCAGAGCGTTTACAAAGGTCTGCTCGGTAGTACTGCGCTGGCCAGCATCGTGAGCCACCACCTCCGAGGGCACGAGGTTGTCGCCCTTCTGCTGGGCATACACATAATAACCTCCTTTGTCCTTAAACAGCGTGTAGCCGTCAGCTGTGGTGTTGAAGTGATAGAACTCGTCACCCACCAGTTTCAGGGTGAGTGTGGAACCGTCGGGCTGCATCACCGTCACGGGTTGTGGATGAGCCGGTTCGGCAAATGCGCGATTCGTTACTGTCATGACTGAAAGCGACAGCACAACGAATGCTTTTACAGCCGTTTTAAAAACTTTAATTCTCATTGTAAGTTGTTGTTATAGATAATTTTATAGTTGTCTTTTAATGTACGCCCAAAATGATGTTGATGAGTGCGGTGAGGTCGCTCACATTCACGTTACCATCTGCGTTGATGTCACCCAGCAGGGGTTCCATTTCTGATAAGCCCAGAATCATATTGACCAAGGCTGTCACATCGCTCACGTTCACACGTCCGTCAAGATTCACATCACCTATGATGAACAAGGGGTCACCGCGATGATAGATGGTAAGGTCATCGAGATACACCTTGGTGGCTGTGGCACCTGCAATCTGGTTGATGCGCAGATAGGCCCCAACAGGTGCGTCTACGAGCCAATAGACGGTCTTGTCTGATTTTGAATTCATCACCACTTCCGATGGGTAGGCCGTCTTCCATGTGACACTGTCGGTTGAGTAAGAGAGCACAAACTTGGCATTGGTGGTAGTAGTATTGTTCAAGTAGGCACTCACCATGTAGATGTCTTTCTCAAACATCTGCGTCATCGTTATTGAACTGGGCTTTTTCATGGCCACAGCATGTGCTCCGTTGCCAATACCCTCGGCGGGAGTGGCAACATTGCACTTCGAGAATGTCCATGTGGAGAAGTTGCCTTCTACGTCGGTAGCACCCGAAGCCGCAGTCACAGGCATTGCCTCGAAGTCTTCCACATCGGTCTGCTCATGATACTCCTTCATGGTCGAGAAAGAGATGACACCGTTTTTCTCCTGGATGTTGTAAATCACATATTCGTTGGGTATTCCGTTCCAGGTCTTGAGATTGGCGGTAGTGTTGTTAGAAAGATACACAACATTGTCGGTGCCCGGGAAGGGGTCGGTCGGTAGTGCGCCCGATGTGCTGCCGCCTGCACGCAGCAACACGTAGTGATTGTGAGCAGGGTTGGTGTTTACTCCGTTTTCCCACGACTCGGTAGAGTCCACCCTCACCACGAGCATGCCGTGGCCGGGCAGGTAGGCATCCCATTTGCTTTTTTTCTGTCGGTTTTCAAGCAGGAAGTATTCCTTATCTCTGGGAGTGAGCAGCATGTAGCTCTCGTGAGTATCGCCTTGCGGATGCAGCACAAAATTGCCTTCTTTGGTTATTTTCCTGGGCATGACAAAGCCCAGGGCATATTTCTCAAAGGCCGAGTAGCCTGCAGGTGTGCGGCTGTTGTTCAGGTAACCGCCACCAGCCATGATGTCCCAGTTGCCGGGATGATGGCTTTGCCCGTCAGTTTCGTAGTTGGTGTCGTAGAGGTCGGGGAAACCCAGCACGTGGGTGAACTCATGACACACCGTGCCAATGCCGTCGAGCACTTCCGAACCTTCGCTGCCGCACATCTCGGTAGACGAGGCATAGAGGGTAACCCAGTAGCCACCTACTCTCAATTGCAGTGAAGACTTGTGAGGCCACAGCAGATTGCTGGCATTTCCGGTCACATTTGAACCGTAACCAGCCACCATGAAGTAAACCATATCTACCACACCATTGTTGTCATTATCATATTTGCTCCAATCCACGCCTTCAGCATGGGCTGCTTGCACGGCGGCGTTGAAGATGTTCTTGGCCTTGTTTCGTCCATCGGTCGACTTATAGTTCACATTAACAGGGCCCACCACATCGAATTGCGGCTGGAAGATGCCGTTAGAATTATCCCGGTAGTAGTCGCACACGCTGCCGGTAAACCTGCCGTAGGGATTGTTAGAACCGTCTTCATTGGTGTAGCCGGTGTAGCCCTCGTCGTTGAACATGTGATAGTACAAGTCCGTCGCATCGCTGCGTGAGAACTGTACATCGGTATAGTTGATGAGGATGATTAGTCCTCTGTAATTCATGTAATTATTGGAAATTCCTTGCGGTGTGGATGGGGCATATTCAATCTTTTTGGCCTGTTTGGCTGCCGCTACCTGCGGTTCGTCGATGAGGCGCTTGCTCACCGTTTGCAGGAAATTCACCTCGCTGGCATCACGCTGTGCTGGGTCGTGCGCCACCATGCTGGTTTTCAATAACCGCCCGTTTTGCCGTGTGGCATACACATAGCACCCCTCCTCGTTTTGGAGCAGGGTGTAGCCATCCTGAGTAGTGATGTAGTTATAGAACTCGTCGCCGTGGCCCAGCAGGGTGAGCGTGGTGCCGTCGGGCTGGGTCACTGTCACTGGATAGGGGTAAGCCGGAACGGCATGTGCCTGGACCAGCGCCAGGGCAACAAAACTGATAGCAGTCAGAAATTTTTTCATTGTCAGGTTTATTTTGAAGAGGTAACGCCCAGAATAATGTTAATCAGTGCTGTCACGTCAGAGACGTTGATCTTGCCGTCGCCGTTCACGTCGGCACTTTCTTGGTCTTTTTCGATAGAACCCAGTATCATGTTGACCAGAGCGGTCACGTCAGTCACGTTCACTTTGCCGTCGCGGTTCACATCGCCTCGCATCAGCCCTGTGCCCTTGGCAGTGTAGTAGAGGGTAATGTCGTCGACATACATGGGGGTGTTCTTGTTGCCCGCCGTCTGCTGGATGCGATAACGGGTGGCCTTTTGCTGGCTTGTCGACAACATCCAGGTGGGAATGGCGGTAGTTTTCTTGGGGATGGTGATAGAGGTTTCGCCGGTAGCTGATTTGGCTGTAATCCATGTGGCACCGCCATCTTCAGAGTAGGACAGAACCAGTTTGGCGTCGGTAGTGGTGGTGTTGAACACTGTCACGGCAAGCTGATATGCGTCGTAGTAGGTGTCGCTGCACTCCATGAGGCAAGGCAACTTCATCTGCACCGAGTGCTCACCATTGCACTTGCCCTCGCCAGGAGCGGTCACATTGCACTTGGTGAACGACCAGTTGGCCCAGCGGCCTTCCACGTTGGTTGCCGAGGTGCTGGTGGTGACAGGCATGGTCTCGAAGTCTTCCACATCGTTCAGAAGGTCTCCTTCGTTGAGCACCGAGAAATAGATCACGCCATCTTCTTCCTTGATTCCCGTGATATTAAAGGCATTTTCAGTGCCGTTCCAGGTCTTGAGGCTGGGCATGGTGGCATTGGTGATCATCGTCACGCCTTTCATGCCAGGGAAGGGGTCGCTTGCCACGCCCTCTCCATCAGTGGCATTGCCGGCACGCAGAATCTCATAGTAGAGGTGGCTGGGATCGTTGTTCACGTCGTTTCCGGTCCACACGTTGGTATTGGTGCTGTCCACACGGGCCACGAGCATGCCGTGACCAGGTATATAGGCATCCCATTTCCCGCTTTTCTGCCTGTTTTCAAGCAAGAAGAACTCATTGTTGACTGGTGTGGGAATCTTGTAAATCTCTTGGTATGACGACAGGGCTTGAAGCGAATAAGACCCTGCCTCGGTGATGATGCTGGCAGGAGCAAATCCGAGTGAGTATCTGTCATAGGCCGAGTAACCGGCAGGCGTGCGGCCTATGTTGTTGTAGCCGCCACCATCCATGATTTCATAGGTGCTGGGAGTGTACGCCTGGCCATTTTCCTCATAGTCGGCATCATAAAGGTCGGGCAGACCCAGCACATGGCTGAACTCGTGGCACATAGTGCCAATACCATCAATAATATTGTAGTCCTGAGAATAGAGTTCGCACGAGCAGGCATAACGTCCAAGTTTTACACCGTCGCGTGTGAGAGTGGGCCACATGTAACTGGCGTGGGGCCACACATGCTGAGGTGCCTCACCGGTATTAGAACCTACGCCGGCAAAAATCACATAGAACATATCCACATTCTTGTCACCGTCAAGGTCATATTGGCTGAAGTTGACCAGAGAGTCGGCAGCATTGATGGCGGCAGTAAGTATGGCACGCATGTTGTACGTCTGGTTAGGCGAGTTCACTCCATAGTTTTTAAGCATGATAGGCCCTACCACGTCAAAATGCGGGTTGAAGGCTCCGTAGCTGTTGTCGTAGAAGTAGTCGCGCACACTGCCGGTGTATCGACCGTAACTGTTTACCGAGCCATCTTCGTTGGTAAAGCCGCTATAGTTGGGCTGGTTTATCATGTTTTGGTAAAACTCGGCGACATCGCTGCGTGAAAACGAGCAGTCGTTGAATTCCACCAGCAGCACCAGGCCCCTGAAGTTGTCATAGTCGATACGTCCCTTAAGCATCGACTCCTGTTGGGCACGCAGTTTCTGTGCGCCCTTCACGCTGTTGTCGTCAATAATGCGCTTGCCTATCTGGTTGAGCATGGCCACATCGGCAGCACTGCGCTCGTCGGCATTGCGGGCTATGGTGGCTGTGGGCACAAGGCTGCCGTTATCTTTCTTGGCATACACATAGAAGCCTTCCTTGTTCTGCATCACGGTATAGCCGTCGACCGTTGTATAGAAGTTGTAACGCTCGTCGCCGTTTATTTTCAGGGTGATTTGTTTGCCGTCGGGTTGTGTCACCACAATGGGATAAGGACTGGCAGGAATAGCAAAAGCCGCATTTGCACCCAACAGGGCTGCAACAATCAGGGTTAAAAATTTTTTCATAGTTTTTAAGTCTGTATTTTTTTTAGTTCATCGCTTTGGCAATGAGTTTGTTAATAGTTTCGTTTTAAAATTGTCCCTATCAATATGGGATAGGAAAGGGTAATACAAAGCTACAAATTTCACAATTAATTTCTGAAAACACAACTTTTCAGTCTCATTTGATTCATTTTTTGCATTTCTTTTAATGTTTTTTATCTATAACACTCTATAGTTATTAACAAAAACCGTGACTTGTCAACAATTTAAGCATTTTAACTCGCTTTTTAGGGGTTTTCTCACTAAAAAGTGATTCCTTTGCATCAAATTTCATTTATAATTATATATGGGAAAGATTATAGCAATAGCAAACCAAAAGGGAGGTGTGGGTAAAACTACTACCGCCATCAACCTTGCCGCCTCGCTGGCTGTGAATAAGAAGAAGGTACTGCTCATCGATGCCGACCCGCAGGCCAATGCCACTTCGGGACTGGGCATCGACCCCAAGCAACTCACTACATCGGTCTATGAATGTCTTGTCGACGACTACCCCGTGAAGGGGGCGCAAGTGGCGTCGTGCGTCGAGGGGCTCGATGTGCTCGGGTCAAGAATCGACCTGGTGGGTGCTGAACTTGAACTCATCAACAAGCCTCATCGCGAAAAAGTGATGCAGACCATGCTCAATGAGGTAGTGAATGACTACGACTATGTGCTCATCGACTGCAGTCCCTCGCTGGGGCTCATCACCGTCAACGCCCTCACGGCTGCTCACTCGGTCATCATCCCTGTTCAGGCCGAGTACTTTGCCCTCGAGGGCATCAGCAAACTGCTCAACACGGTGCGCATCATCAAGTCGAAACTGAATCCCGTCTTGCGCATCGAGGGTTTCCTGCTCACCATGTACGATGCCCGCTTGAGGCTCGCCAACCAAATCTACGAGGAACTGAAGACGCACTTTGGCGACATGGTGTTCACCACCGTCATTCCGCGCAACATCAGGCTCAGCGAGGCGCCCAGCCACGGACTGCCCGCCATCCTCTACGACCCCACGAGCCGCGGCGCCACCAGCCACATGCAGCTCGCCAAGGAACTCATCGCCAAGAATGCGCATTAATCCTACTATTCGTTGAACCATCAAGTACACAACACTACTATGAACAATAAAAGCAAACGAAATGCCCTGGGACGCGGCCTCGACTCGCTCATCTCCATGGACGACATCCAGACCAGCGGTTCCTCGGCCATCAACGAGATTCCCATCGACCAGATTGAACCCAATCCCGAACAGCCACGAACCTCGTTCGACGAGACGGCTCTCGAGGAACTCGCCATGTCGATTCGTGAATTGGGCATCATCCAGCCGCTCACCCTGCGCAGCATTGCCCCCAATGCCTATCAGATCATTTCGGGCGAACGCCGATTCCGTGCGGCCAAACTGGCGGGGTTGCGCTCGGTGCCTGCCTATGTGCGCACCGCTAACGATGCTGAAATCACCGAGATGGCACTCATCGAGAACATTCAGCGCGAGGACCTCAATGCCATTGAGATTGCACTCACCTTCCGCAAACTCATCGACCAGTACCACCTCACCCAAGAGCGGTTGAGCGAGCGCATTGGCAAGAAACGCGCCACCATAGCCAACTTCCTGCGTCTGCTCAAGCTCCCCGCCGAGGTGCAGCTGGGTCTGCGCGACAAGGCCGTGGACATGGGTCATGCCCGTGCTCTGCTTTCTATCGACAAACCTTCGCTCCAGTTAAAATTATATAACGAGATTCTTAAAAAAGGTTTATCGGTGAGGCAGGTCGAGCAACTCGCCAAGCAGTATCAGGCTGCCGACGAACAAGGATCCACAAATGCGCAAAGCCGCAGCAATCAGCTGAGTGCCAAAGATTTTGAAGTGCTTCAAAAACACCTCTCTGCTTCGTTTGGCGTGCCCGTGAAGTTTTCATGCAACACTTCGGGTAAAGGAAAAATAACATTCCCCTTCGACAGCGAAGATGAATTAGAGAAAATTATTACTATCTTTGACCGACTAAAAAACAACTAAAAGGCGCCGTTCATGCTGCCTGCTCATAGTGGACGGGCAGGTGAAGGTTGCCACTATTTATGTGATAAACAATATAATAACTACATATTGCCACGCTTCAGGTTTAGCAATTTTGCTATGCCTGTGTGTGTTTTGTGCCACTTCGGCCTCGGCGCAGGATGCCGATACCACACTGGTGTCGGCCGACTCCACTGCAACCATCGTGGTGAAGCAGCGCACCGACTCGCTCTCGCCCTCGGCGCGCGCCATGCACTCCACCCTTGTGGCCGACACCCTGATGCTCACCACCGACTCCATCGCCCCCGACAACGGCATGGGCAAGGTGCGCATCTTCAACCCCGACCCCATCCGTGCGCTGTGGCTCTCGGCTCTATGCCCGGGTTTGGGTCAGATCTATAACCGCCGCTACTGGAAACTCCCCATCGTGGTGGGCGCCTTTGTGGGTCTGGGCTATGGTACCACCTGGAATAACCGCATGCTCAGCGACTACACCAAGGCTTATCGTGATGTGATGGACAACGACCCCAACACGCACAGCTACATGAACTTCTTCCCGCCCACCGTCAAGGAGAGCGACCTCGACCCGGCGTGGCTCAAGAAGGTGCTCAAGAACAAGAAAGACTATTACAGGCGCTACCGCGACATCTGCATCATAGGAATCTTCGGAGTGTATCTGCTCAACATCGTCGACGCCTATGTCGACGCATCGCTCTCACACTTCGACATCTCACCCGACCTGTCGATGGATGTGTCGCCCGCCTTGCTCAATAACACCGGCCCTGTTGCCAAGCCTTCACTTGGACTGCAGTGTGCCATAAACTTTTGAACTGAACAAAACTCGTTGAAACAATGAAACAATACCGATTCAAATCACTCGTTATCATGTCGCTGGCCGCTCTCACCATCTATGCGGCCAACGATAAGAAGCAGTCGATTCTCTCGCTCAAGGAGTCGATTACCGACAACGACATCGTTTTCCCTGCCAGCTTTGAGACCGACACCAAGGCCATGATGGAAAACTGGTATCTGCAGAACTACGCCATCCTCGACAAGGATGTGGAGAACAAGAATGTGGGCGAAGTCGACGATGCCGAGTACATTCGTCGCCTCAAGGCCATCCCGTCGTCAATTGAGTTGCCCTACAACCAGGTGGTGCGCTCCTACATCGACCGCTATGTGAAGCGCAATCGCACTCTTGTGGAGCAGATGCTGGGCATGAGCCTCTACTATATGCCCATCTTCGAGCAGGCTCTCGAGAAAGAAGGATTGCCGCTGGAATTGAGGTACATCCCCGTCATCGAGTCGGCCATGAACCCCAATGCCGTGTCGCCCGCAGGCGCTGCCGGCCTGTGGCAGTTCATGCTCGGAACCGCCCGTGGCGTGGGCCTGGAGGTGAACTCACTCGTCGACGAGCGTCGCGACCCTTATCGCTCGAGCGAGAAGGCTGCCGCCTACTTCAAACAACTCCACGACATCTATGGCGACTGGTCGCTGGCCATTGCCGCCTATAACTGCGGTCCCGGCAATGTGAACAAGGCCATTCGCCGCGCCAGCAACCCCGAGAAACCCGACTTCTGGGAAATCTATAACTACCTGCCCCGCGAGACCCGTGGTTATGTGCCGGCTTTCATCGCCGCCAACTACATCATGACCTACTTCAAGGAGCACAACATCAGTCCCAGTCTGGCCAGGAAACCGCTCATCGTCGACACCGTCAGCGTGAACCGCCGCATCCATTTCAGGCAGATTTCGCAGGTGCTGAACATCCCCATCGAGGAAATCCGCATCCTCAACCCGCAGTACCGTCACGATGTGATTCCGGGCAACACACATCCTTACTCGCTGGCGCTGCCTTCGCAGCAGGTATATAGTTTCATTATGGTCGAGGACAGCATCGCGCAGTTCCGCAACGACCTCTATGCCAACCGCGATGTGGTGGAGCCGGGCACCAGCAGCAGCAACTATGCCAACGCCTCGGAGTATTACGATGAAATCAAGGTGGAGAACTCCACGCCTTCTTCAAGCAGTAGCCGCAGCAACTCCGACTATTACGACGAAATCAAGGTCGAAAACACACGGCCTGCCAGCTCGCAGAGCAGTTCGTCGATGGTAGCGCAGAACAACAAGCGCAGCAATGCCGACTATTACGACGAAATCAAGGTCGAGACCACACCTGGACGCGAGTCATCAGCATCATCTTCTTACCAAGGTTCTTACACTATCGACGACGAGAGCACCATCAAGGCAGGCGACACCTATAAATATGAAAAGAAAGAGACCAAACCGGCTCCCAAGCCTAAGACCAAAGAGGAGGTAGCTGCCGCCAAGCGCAGCCGTTACAAGATCAACGATACCGAGCAGGCTTCAGCTAAGAATAACGGCAAGAAAGCTGCTGCTCAGGCTAAGGAAGAGAAGAAGGACAATGGTTCCACAAACAAGAAGAACGCTAAGAACAGCAAGCAGAAGGCCGAAGACGACACTAAGGGTGGCAAGAAAGGCAAAAAGGGCAAGAAGGAAACCAAACCTGAAGAGACCAAGCCCGTTGAGCACGAAATCAAGCGTGGCGAGTCGCTCGACAAGATTGCCAAGAAGAATGGCGTGACCGTCGAGGAACTGCGCAAGGCCAACAACATCAAGGGCGACAAGATCGAGGCTGGCGACAAGATCAAGATTCCCACCAAGAGCGACAAGAAAGCTGAACCCGAGAACAAGTCGGGCAAGGGCAAGCATAAGAAAGGCTCTAACGACAACAAAGACGATAACAAATCATCTGGTTCCAAGAAATCATCTAAAAAGAAACGCAAATGAAAACGCTCTCTAAATCATGGTTGCTCATAGCAGTATGCCTGTTCTGCGCATCCACGGCACAGGCTCAATATAAAAGTGGCCGTTCTTCGGGTTCCGACGACCCCACCGGCTTCGTGATGGTGACTCAGGCGGTACCCGATGCCATTCTCGAGATTCGCTACCACACCACCTATAATTTTGTGGGCGAACGCATCGACGGCTATATCGAACCCGTGGCACTCCTCACGCATGAGGCAGCACAGGCCCTCAAAAAGGCGAGCGACATGCTCAAGGAGCAGGGTTATCGCATCAAGGTGTTCGACGCCTACAGGCCTCAGCGCGCCGTGAGCCACTTCGTGCGTTGGGCCGAGGCGGTTAACGACACGCTCATGAAGCCCTACTTCTATCCCGAACTCAAGAAGAATGTGCTCATTCCCGAGTACATCGCTTCCAAGTCGGGCCACTCACGCGGCTCCACCATCGACCTCACCATCTTCGACATGCGCACTGGCAAGGAAGTGGACATGGGCGGCACCTTCGACTGGTTTGGCGTCGAGAGTCACCCCGACTTCTGCGGCAACCCCGACACCGGCAAATACACTGGAGGCGTTTCGCCCGCAGGTCGCTACATCACACCAGAGCAGTTTGCTAACCGCATGATTCTGCGCCGCGCTATGGTCGCAAGCGGTTTCAAGCCTCTCGATAGCGAGTGGTGGCACTTCACGCTCAAGAACGAGCCTTACCCGAGCACCTACTTCACCTTCCCGGTGCACACGCTCAAGCACCATCCCCACCACAGCGACGCTTTTTAAACCACATCGGTCATTAGGCTGCATAAGGTGTTGATAACAGAAACAAGGCGAGCCCTCACCGGCCCGCCTTCTTTTACTATCATTATATGTTCATCCTCCCCTCATCCCTCATCCCCATGGTTCTGGCCGTCAGGCCGCACCCCACTCCAAATAATTGTCATTAATAAAAAAAATAGTCACAAATAGTCATCAATTGTCTGACTTCTAAACCCTCAACTCTAAACCCTAAACCAATTTAGTCACATCATTCACAGGATGTCCCTCGATGAAGGCCTTCACATTGCCCACCACCACATCCATCAGGCGCGTGCGTGCCTCGTAGGTGGCCCAGGCAATATGGGGTGTGAAGTAGCAGTTGCGTGCGTGCAGCAGCACATTGTCGGGTTTGGGCGGCTCATCCTGCAGCACATCCACGCCAGCGGCAAACAGGCGTCCGCTGTTCAGCGCGTTGGCAAGGTCCTGTTCAACCACAAGCGGTCCGCGGCTCGTGTTAATCAAGATGCCGCTGGGCTTCATCAGACTCAGTCGCTGGCTGTTCACCATGCCGCGTGTCTCGGGCGTGAGCGGGCAGTGGAGCGATACCACATCGCTCCGCCTGAACAGGTCGTCAAGGTCGGCAGCCTTCGCCACGCCCTCGGGCAGCTGGTCGGCAGCCTTTGAGGTGTAGGCAAGCACCTTCATCCCAAAGCTTTGCGCAATGCGCGCCACCGCGCTGCCTATGTTGCCCAGGCCCACGATACCCATCGTCTTGTCGGCCAACTCGATGAGCGGCGTATTGCTGTAGCTGTAGTCAGGACAACGGCTCCACACGCCCTCGTGCGCCTCGTCGGTGTAGTGCTGCACGCGGTAGGCGATGTTCAGCAGGTGCGCAAACGCCATCTGCGCCACACTCATGGTGCTGTAGGCAGGCACATTCGTCACCACGATGCCATGCTCGCGTGCCGCCTCGATGTCCACGATGTTAAAGCCCGTGGCAATCACCCCGATGTATTTCAGGTTAGGCAGTTTCTCGATCACCTCGCGCGGGAATTGCACCTTGTTAGTCAGCACAATGTCGGCCTTCGCCGCATGTTCCAGCACACGCCCAGCCTCGATGCGGGGCAATATCGTACACTCGCCAAGCGCCTCAAGCGCCGCCCACGACAGGTCGCCAGGATTCCCGGCATATCCATCCAGCACAGTAATCTTCATCTTCTCCATTAGTTTTTTCGATTTTAGACAATTAGTATTTGCAAAATTACAAACTTTACCACACTTCTACAACAAAACCCACACTGGGGTGGTTAATCTCGCAATAAGCCTTCTATCTCCTGGTCGAAATCCGACTTGAAAAGCTTGTCTTGAACGATACGGTATTTTTCAAATTCCGCTTCTGCAAATAGTTTGGCCCTTTCAGCCGATACAGAGCCGCTATCCGTCAGTAACGGGCGGTCGTCCATTGACAAAAATTTGTCGACATATCCTGCCCAGTCTTCCATGGTCATGGGGATATGGCGTTTGGCGCGATCTTCAGCTAAGTCGAGGAAGGCGTTTACTATGCGTCCGAGGCTTTCCAACTCCTTACCTTTAAGGTAGTTCTTTGCAATCGAGACATCAGTCTTGACGATTTTTCCCGTCGGGGCATTTTCCCAGGTGGTCAATCCCATGTGTTCTTTTTCGGCATTTGCTCGATCCACAATCAGTTCAGCGGCAGTGTGGCCATGTATCGCATAATGCAGTTTGTTCTGCACCATGGCAAAGAATCGTCTTGTAGTTGGTGCATCTCTATTATAATCAATGGCTGTAGCATAGAGGTCTGTCACTTTTTGGTATAACCGTCGTTCGCTCAATCGGATTTCGCGTATCTCAGCAAGCAGGTGCTCGAAGTAGTCCACCGTGAGGAATGCTCCGTTCTCCATGCGTTTTTTATCAATCACATATCCACGGATGGCAAACTGCCGCAGCACGGCTGTTGCCCACTGCCGGAACTGAGTAGCACGTGCAGAATTGACACGATAGCCCACCGAGATTATGGCATCCAAATTGTAGAACTGGACGCTATAGTCTTTTCCATCAGTGGCAGTTCGTCGGAATTTCCGACATACTGCATCTTTCTGTAACTCACCTTCGTTGAATATATTCTGAAAATGCTCTGCTATTGTTGAGCGGCTTTTGTCGAATAAAACTGCTATAGCGTCTTGTGTGCACCAAATAGTCTCATCATGATACATCACTTCAACACCGCTTGTTTGGTTTTGTGCCTGGAAAATTAAGAATTCGGCTGTGCTGTTTCTAATTGTCAGTTGTTGGGGCGCTGACAGAGAAGAGTCATGGATTCTCCATTCGCAGCCGCAATCCATACAATGATACACGCCTTCTTCAAGCCGTACATTCTGAGACTTGCACTTCGGGCACGATATATTTGTATTCTCAATCATCGTTGCTATCATTTACGTTAGTTTATTATTATCATTCTCATCATCCTCATTTGGCGTATTTCCTAAATCTATGGTTAAAGACTTAAATCTCTTATATCCGTCTAATTTTATCTTTTTTATAAACATAGTGTCATTTTGATTTATTTGTTTCACAATTATTATTATCAAATATCTCGTTCTCAAATTCTTTCAATGCTTCTTCTCGTATATATGCTGCTTTCTGCTTTAGCTGTTTTGCCAAAGCCTTTTGTTCCTTGATGTGAGCCACCATTTCATTTTGGATATCCATTGGCGGAACAACCACATCATAATTGTTGATTTTTCCAGCATTGAGATTAGGCTGATTATTACCGCTAGCCAAAGAACGCAAATCTTCATAGCGTCCCTGGAGGTAATACCAGAGATAATCAGTTGAAACAATATTGTTATCAATATCATGTAAAACAGCACATGCTTGATTTGTCGTTGCATCTATAGCCAATTTTGCAGTTCTCCCTCTCGTATCTCCTTGCCCATACATGGCAATAATAAGAGAACCTTTTGGGTACAGTTTTGCAGAACTATTTGCAATAGCATCTTCAGTAATATGCTCTTCTGTTTCAAAAATCTCTTCGTTAAGAACCTCACCAGTCTTTATCCATGGTATATTTCCTTTGTAATACTGCGGACACGATCGAGATGGTGTTCCACCACTTCCCAATAAACATATATCTTTAATCTTAACCATCGGATATTTGAAAATCTCCTTTTTTTGTTTCTTCTGGATGATGTCAACGCCCCACTCAGCAACGTCAATGAAATGGACCAAATTCCAATATTTATACTTACCTTCCTGTCCCTTTGGAGTTTGTTTGGTCGTAGCACCTAATAAGTCTATAGTGTAATGCTTTATACCCTCTTCGATTTGAATGGCCTTTTGTTCCAACTCTTGCGCTTGATAAATGTTGTCATTATATCTGCGAAGAAGTTCCTTTTGAATGGATAGTGATGGAATTGGCATTTCTGTTTCAAGAAATTCTGTCGGTTTAACTCTTGCTTTTGAAATACCTGTTGCTTTTTTGTTAAGGATGGATTTGAAGCCGTTGCTTTGAATAACCATAACGAGATAATCACCAAGCGCCTTAGACGAATCTATCTTATATACAGGATATTCAGAACTTACAGCAAATGGAATTGCATTTATGGGATGATAGTAAATACATCCATGTCTAACGTTTATTTTGGAATAAATTAGTGAATCAGAGTCTACCTTGTTAAGGCTTCCTTTGAATGTATTAGTTTCACTTTTATCACGCAAATACAATTTACCAGCAAAATTGATCTTGGAAATGATCTGCCAATTATTAGAAAGTATTTCTTTTTTTGAAATAGGTTCAATGGAGGGAGTCAATACTTCCTTCAACTTGACAGAATTATGAAACGATATCTGATTTTGAACATATCGCTTAACATCCCATAAAGATAATGCCTTGTAACTTATAAACTTTATAAAGCTATATTTGCCAGAATGCATAATCATCACTGTTTAATGTTATAAAACGCCTCAGGTTCAGAAACAATATCGTCCGTCATTCTAAAACGGAATGTATTTCCATCTTCATCGGTTCTATATTTGACCGATTTGATAGGCACACTCCATAATTTGTTTCCAATACGATAGGGAGCAAACTCTTGGGCTAATGGTATAAGTTCATTTTCTATCTCTGCACCAGTCGAGCTAATTCCTGCCTTTTGAACTTCAGCAATTGGAATTTCATAGTCAAATTGTTCTTTGACTATTGACTTAATTTCTGCCTCCATTCTTTCCTGTAAGGCTTTCAATTTAGCCCTACAAGCTTTTTTTTCTTCCTTCGTAAGAGCTTCTTTTCCTCTCAATTTAATTCGTTCATCAAGTTCATGAACCTCGTCCTCATATTTAGAATAGACGTTTATTTGGGCTTGATGCAAAATTTGAGAATACTCAGATGCTTCCTCCTCAGTAAATTTCTTGAAGAAAAGGAGGCTTGGCTTTACAGTTGCTCCCGATGCGATAAAAACATCTTGTGGAATAGATACAATTAACAGAATCTTTGCCTTTCCTTCCACAAAATCACGCGCCTTTTGAAGATTCGTGTTATTCAACACGCCTTCAGGAAGAACTATACCCATTCGACCACCAGGCTTTAGGAGATTTAAACAACGTTCAATAAATAAAACTTCCGTCAAACTACTGTCAATCTTATATAAGCTTAACAACGATTTGCCAACATTATCATTAACCTGACTTAATGCTCTTTCGTATTCCTCTTTGCCATACCGCTCTTTATATTCTTCAATTTTGGCTTCATCAGTAAATCTGTCCGCTTCTGATATTTTCAAGTCCTTTTCAACTCTTGCACCAAAAGGCGGATTAGTTAAAATGACATCGAAACGATTCTCAAAGATTCCATTTACGTTGAGCAGGCCATCATGATGATGCACTCCACCGTGCCCATCGCCATGCATAATCATATTCATTTTAGCAGTACGTGCCATACGAGGATTTGCGTCTGTGCCATAAATGCAGTCAAAAGATAGACTACGTAACCGTCCTTTCTCGTTATTGATATTCAATTCCTCATTTAAGTACGAGAACGTTTGGGCTACTTCTGCTTCAACTTCTTGTTTCTTTTTGTCAGACATCTTGTCGTAATCATCACTATAGAATTGTGCTTTGATATCCTCTTTCTGACTTTCTATGTCTTTTTCTATCTTTTCACGAACATATTCAAAAGCCTTTATCAAGAAGCCACCGCTACCACAACATGGATCGCATACAAATTCCCCTTCTTGCGGATCGAGTACTGATACCATGAAGTCCACAATAGTACGAGGCGTAAAGAACTGTCCCAATTCTCCCCTGAATGTCTTGCCCAGGAATTTCTCAAAAGCGATGCCTTTCACATCGTCTGAGGTCGTAGAAAGGTTATAAATCTCCAGTTCCTTTACAATCTGCTCAAAGCTATTTTCTCGGATTTCTATTTTAGCATTATCATCAAAAAGATGATCGGCAGCAAATTGCTGCTTAGTCTTCTCGAATAGGTTCTGATAGAATGGAATTGCATTAGAGACTCCCATCTCTTTGTTTAACTTCTCATAAGCTTTACGATTCTCTACAAAACGCTCTTTTGAGAATATTTGCCCCTCATCATTCTCTCGCTCATAACGGATTTTGATGAAAAGGATTTTGCTGATTTCATCAAAGGCCGCTTCGGGCGAGAGTTTATCATTGTTGCGAATAATGTTGTGACATTTGAACAAAAGTTTAGAGAACTCATCGCGAGTAAACGCCTTGGTCTGTTTCAATAACTTGTCAATTTCCTTTTGGTTATTTGCTTTTGAGGCATTAGGAATGTCCACGATTTCGTCTAACCTATCAGGAATTTGGCCCTTAACCATCTTGAAAATACGGGTTTCTTTCAGATTGGTGGTCACAAAGAAATCTGCATGAGCCCATGACGCATAGTTCATACCTTGATAATAGTCCTCTTTACGTATTGTAACGGATTCTGCTTTGCATTCTACAACAATCAAAGGATATTTTTTCGACTCTTTATCCTCATTACTGCGCCAAACAACAATATCTGCTCGTGCAGCACCCTGCCCACGTTGTGAATTAGAAACTTGTATCTCTTGATCCATCTGATCAAGAGAATAGCCATAGCTATCAACTAAGCGGCAAATATACTTTTGGCGTACTTCCTCTTCGGGCTTCATAACAAGCCACTTGTTTTTTAGAGGAGCATAAATCTCTTTATCGTTGTTTCTTTTTTGAATATCCATAAGTTATTCTTTTCTTAATGAGAAGATAGATTATTTCTTCTTGTTCTTCAGCATTTTCTTTTGCTCACTTGCCAATCGTCGCTCTACTTTCTTGACATCTTCGGCTGGCGGCAGGTTTTCAGGAATAATGCCGCGTTCTGTGAGCATCTTGCGCACAGCAGCATTGTTATCAACATGCTCTCTTGTAATAGATGCTTTGCCTTGAAGATTTTTAGATTGGATATTCACATTAGTCATCTCGTCTGCCAGTTCCTTGGCCATCGTATCAATATCCGATACTATCTTCTTTTCTTCGCCAAAGTCTACATCTAACAGGTCTTTGATGTCGACTTGTAGCAGACGAGCTATTTCCAGAAACTGAGCCATGGAGGGTTGTACCTTATTGGTTTTCCATCGGGAAACAGTCATATCGGTTACGCCCATTTGCCCGGCAAGCCAGCGGTTGGTGATTTGCTTGTCAGCCAACACCACTCTAATCTTATTATGAAAATCAGTTTTCATTGATATTATAACTTAATAATCTCATGTGCAAAGATAAACATAATTTGTTGAAAAACCTAATCAATTTATTAACATTATTTGCAAAGATTCAGTATATGCAATTACCATTTTCTTTGCCCTCCCCATCCCTTATCTTCGCCCGCACGAACCTTAATTTACAAATCAATTTCATCATGAAACTTCACAACCATTCCACAATACATCTAAAAATTCATGGATTAATTCGTGATAATTTATGGAGAACAAACCATCGTCATCATACCGCTTTCGTCAACCCTTATCATACCACTTTCGTCATGCCCATCATACCGCTTTCGTCAACCCTCATTTTTATCAACCATCTGGAGATCAAATCATTCCAATGTTTCCCAAATTTCCCATTCTTCCCATCCTTCCACGATTTCCACGACTTCCCTCCCATCCCCAAAAATCACTGGCGTAAGCCGGCTTTATGACACCGATAGGCGCCGCTTTTTGAATGAATTCCCCGCGTAGAATTTTAGCGCGCCCGAGGGCGCCCATCCTCCCAAACTCCTTAACTCCTTAGAGACCGCGCGTCAGCGTACCCACTCAACCCTCAACCCGCAACCCTCAACCCGCGTTAGCGATTATGCAATTTGTGCGATTGGTGAATTATGCGTAACTTTGCACCCATCAAACTGCAAACTATAAACAAAACATACTATCAAGATGGCAAACTTTAATTTTGTAGAAGAACTTACATGGCGCGGCATGATCGCCAGCATCATGCCTGGTACTGAAGAACAGCTCAATAAGGAAATGACCTCGGCCTATGTGGGCATCGACCCCACCGCCGACTCACTGCACATAGGTCACCTGGTGGGCATCATGATGCTCAAGCACCTGCAGCGCGCAGGTCACCGTCCCATCGCCCTCGTGGGAGGCGCTACGGGCATGATTGGCGACCCCTCGATGAAGTCGCAGGAGCGCAAGCTCATCGACGAGGAGACCCTGCGTCACAACCAAGAGTGCATCCGCAAGCAGCTCGCCAAGTTCCTCGACTTCGACAGCGACGCGCCTAACCACGCGATTCTGGTGAACAACTACGACTGGATGAAGGACTTCAGCTTCCTGAACTTCATTCGTGACATCGGCAAGCACATCACCGTCAACTACATGATGGCGAAGGACTCGGTCAAGAAACGCTTGGCCGCCAATGCCGACCACGGAATGTCGTTCACCGAGTTCTCTTACCAGCTGCTCCAGGGTTACGACTACCTCTACCTCTATGAGCACGAGAATTGCCGTCTGCAGATGGGTGGCAGCGACCAGTGGGGCAACATCACCACCGGCACCGAGCTCATCCGCCGCATAGCTGGTGGCGAGGCATTTGCCATCACCTGCCCGCTCATCACCAAGGCCGACGGCACCAAGTTCGGCAAGACCGAGGGCGGCAATGTGTGGCTCGATCCCAAGCGCACCTCGCCCTACAAGTTCTATCAGTTCTGGCTCAATGTGAGCGACGAGGACGCCGCACGCTACATCAAGATATTCACCGACCTCGACCAGGCAACCATTGCCGACCTCGTGGCACAGCAGGAGCAAGATCCAGGCCTGCGCCCCCTGCAGAAGCGCCTTGCCAAGGAAATCACCATCATGGTGCACAGCGAGCAGGACTACGAGATGGCCGTCGAGGCTTCGCAGATCCTGTTCAGCAACAAGGCTCAGGACATCCTGCACAAGATTGACGAGGACACCCTGCTCTCGGTCTTCGACGGCGTGCCCACCTTTGAGGTGCCCCGCGATGTGATCACCGCCGGCGTGCCCCTCATCAACCTGCTCACCGACCACGCAGCCGTGTTCCCCAGCAAGGGCGAGATGCGCAAGATGACCCAAGGTGGCGGCGTGAGTGTGAACAAGGAAAAGGTGGCCGACCAGAACATGACCATCGACGCCTCGTTCCTGCTCAACGACAAGTACATCCTGGCCCAGCGCGGCAAGAAGAACTACTTCCTGCTCATCGCCAAGTAAAAGGCCGGGTGGCGGCGAGAAAATGAAATTGTTGTTGGAAATCAACAAAAAGTTTCTTATCTTTGCAAGTTGAAAGCGAATTTGCGATGAAATATAACATACATAAGGAAGGATTGGACATCGTTTTTGGCTTGCTCGCTATATTGCTGGCAATCAATATACCTGTGTACCTGCTCATGGACAGCAAGGTGCTGCCTTGCGTGCTCATCGTCATCTCGCTGGTGCTCTTCCTGCTGGTGGTGAACTTCTTCCGCGCTCCGCGGCGCCACTTCCACGGCGACAAGGAACTGGCCGTGGTTTCGTCGGTCGACGGCAAGGTGGTGGCCCTGGAGGAAGTGATGGAAGATGAGATACTGCACAAGAAGGTGCTGCAGATATCGGTATTCATGACCATCCTTGATGTGCACGCCAACTGGGTGCCTGTGAAGGGCAAGGTGAAGCTGGTGAAGCACCACAGCGGGCGCTTCTTGGCAGCCTATCTGCCCAAGTCGAGCACCGAGAACGAGCGCTCTACCATCGTGATTGAGGCCACCAACGGCGAAGACATACTGGTGCGGCAGATTGCCGGAGCCATGGCACGCCGCATTGTGACCTATACCGAGCCGGGCGATGTGGTTGACCAGTCCCAGTATATGGGTTTCATCAAATTCGGTTCACGCGTCGACATCTATCTGCCGCTCGACACCGAGGTGCTCGTGAAACTAGGCGACAAGACGGTGGGCGGTGTAACTGAAATAGCACGTTTAAAACCACGCACACAATCATGAAAATGCTTCAGGCTATCAAGAATAATGTGCCCAATTCCATCACTTGCATGAATCTGTTGTCGGGCACACTGGCGGTTATTGCCGCCTTTCATTGTTTTGAACAGTGGTGGTGGGGTCTGCAGGGCTATCAGGTGGCATTCATCCTGATAGGTGCAGCCGCCCTGTTTGACTTCCTCGACGGTTTTGCCGCCCGCTTGCTGCACGCCGTGTCGCCGCTGGGCAAGGAACTCGACTCGCTGTGCGACCTGGTGAGCTTCGGCCTGGCTCCCGCCATGATCGTGTTCAACATGATGTGGCAGGCGCTCGACGGTTCGCCCGTGTGCTATGTGGCGGTGCTGCTGCCCGTGTTCGGAGCACTGCGGCTCGCCAAGTTCAACATCTCGACCGACCAGACTACCACCTTCTCGGGACTTCCCATTCCCGCCAATGCCATCTTTTGGATTGGCTTTGCCGACTTCTATGCCGTGCAGGGCAACAACATCAGCCAGTGGATAGTGGTGGCGCTCATCGTCGCCTTCTCGCTGCTCATGGTGTGCCCGCTGCGCATGTTCTCGCTCAAGATGCACAACATCACGCTCAAGGAAAACTGGAGCCAGTTCCTGCTCGTGATAGGTTTCATCGCCTTTGTGATCATCGCAGGCCTGCCTGGTCTGGCATGGGGCATCCTGTTCTACATCGTACTCTCGGCTTGCACGCCTCAAAAATAATCGTTAGCCACCATGTGGATACTGCTTGTCATACTCGTCATCTTGCTGTTCCCCTTCTTCAGAGGGTATATGGCGTTTCGTGCAATGCGCAACCAGGCACAGGAAGCCTTCAACCGCCAGCGTCAGCAGCAACAGGAGGCCGAGCGCAAGGCTCGCCGTCAGGCTCAAGGCAAGACCTTTGACAAGGAAAGCAGCGAGTATGTCGACTTTGAAGAAGTGGTGGATGACGGCCAAAGTGCTCAGCGTAGCGCTCAACCCGAGCAGCAACAAGCCAACACCAGCAACGAGCAGCAGGTGAGCGATGCCGAGTTTGAAGAAATTGCCTAATAATTCTATAACAAAACCAATAAAAACCACATGACTATGAAAAAGATAATCATTTCTCTTGCCGCATGCTTCTGCATGGTGCTGGCAGGTTGCGGCGCACTTGGAAACAACGGTAACGGCGGCGGCCTTTCAAATGTGATTAACAGTGTGCTGGGCGCCTTGGGAAGTGAATCGACCCTGGGCAGCCTTGCCGATCTCGTGATTGGCAGCGTGAAGCTCACCCAAGCCGACCTTGTGGGTGTGTGGGGCTATGAGGCTCCCGGTTGTGCCTTCACCAGCGAGAACCTGCTCGCTAAGGCTGGTGGCGCCGTGGCTGCCGGACAAGTCAAGGAAAAACTCACTCCGGTCTATAACAGTCTGGGACTCACTGCCGAGAACACCAATCTTACCTTTTCCAACAATGGCCAGTTCTCAGGCAAAATCAAGGGAATCCCTGTGGGTGGAACTTACACCTTCGACCCCAATTCCAGTGCGGTGCAGCTCAACATGACGCTCATCAAGCTCACGGGCTATGCTACCCGCACCTCTACCGGCATGAGCTTTACCTTCGAGTCTAAGAAACTGCTTAACTTCATTCAGCTGCTCACCAGCCTCACCGGCAACAGCACTCTGCAGACTGTGGGCGACCTGAGCAAGCAGTTCGAGGGTGTGCGCGTGGGCTTCGACATGCGCCGCTACCAGTAGTCTCTTGTTCTATGATATGATGATGTGACTGTCAGCCATTGGTTGACAGGCGATTGATGCGCACCCTCACCAACGATTTTTCTCAAATTTGCAACCGAAAGGGTATAAAAATTGTGTTTTTTCTTGATTTTATACCCGTAAGGGTGTAATTATCTGGGGAACGATAAGTTCAGGGGCGGTAGATGAGCTGGTTGTTGTTCATCCGGTGCATGTACTGCTGAATCATCGATTTCAGCTCCTTTTCCATCTGGGTCTGTTCAGGCACCTTTCCAGCAAGGTTGTGCTTGAGCAGAGGGTCGGTTTTGAAGCGGTACATCGCCTTCACGCGTTCGCCGTCGAACTGCATCATCCAATCGCCTTTGAAGTACTGGTAAATGCCGTTGTTATAGTTCAGTGCCCACGTCTGTTCGGGCGGAGTGCTCATCAGGTCACAGCCAAAACTCAGATAAGGCTGGTCATAGCCCACAAGATGCAACAGGGAGGGCATGATGGAGGCCTGTTGTGCGATGGCGTCGGGCTGGATGCCCGGAGTAAGACTGCCGTCGGGGGCGAAGAAGATGATGGGTATGGCGTAGAGTCCCTGATCGGTCTTGTAGAAGGAGTGGGTGCTCCTGTTGGTATGGTCGGCGACAATCACGAAGATGGTGTTCTGGTACCACGGTTCGTGGCTCGCTTTCTCGAAGAAACGGCGCAACGCCATGTCGGTGTAGCGTATGCACTTGTGCATGGGGTTTCCGCCCTCTTCCTTAAACTCGCTGGCATATTGCGCAGGCACTTTGTAGGGATGGTGTGACGAGGCTGTGAACACTGTGGCCACAAAAGGTTCCTTGAAGGTGCTGATGCGCTGTTCCATGAATTGCAGGAAGGGCTCGTCCCAAATGGCCCAGGTGCCGTCGAAGTCGTCATCGCCCTTGAAATTGGGGTCGGCATTGAACTCGGTGCGGCCATAAAATTCCTTGTAACCCGTAGCGCGGGCAAAGGCCTCAAATCCCATGGAGCCATTCTGCGCACCATGGAAGAAAGAGGTGTGATAGCCCTTGTCGGCGAGCATCTTGGCGATGCCTGTCAGGTCGTTCATCGAGGCGGGGGTGAGTATGAAAGGTTCCCTCATCATGGGAATGCTCGAGAGCACGCTGGGCATGGCGTCGATGCTCTTGCGTCCGTTGGCAAAGGAGTAGTCGAAGGTGAGGGAACGGCTGATGAGCGAGTCGGTAAAGGGGGCGTAGCCCTTGTAGTTGGGGCCGATGTTGTGCTGGTTAAGCGCGCCGATGTATTCCTTGCCATAGCTTTCGATGATGATAATCACCACATTCTTCTTGTTCATCACTGCCCCGCTGTCGGGCGTGTGAATGGGCGAGAAGAGTGCCTCCATCTCTTGTTGGCTGGCGAAGTATTTGGGTTCGTCGAACACATTTTTGCCTATGGTGCGCAGCATCGAGAAGGGGGTGTTGAGCACGAGGGCGGCTTCGATGGGGCGGTCTACATACTGGTTGGCGTTGCTGATGGTGATGGGACGCACAGCAGTGGTGAAACCGCCGCGCATGCCGCCTATCATCAGCCCCACCATGGCCAGCAGACTCACAAGGCAGGCGAGGTCATACTTCACCCAGTTAAGTCGTTTGTAGTGGAGCCTGGGCTTCACATAGCACTTCCACATGAAGAAGATGAGCGCTGCGGCAGTGAGCACCAGGTACCAGTGACGCACAATCTCAGTGCCGAAGATGCCCGCCAGGTTGTTCTCGTTCTGGAACTCGGTGAACACGGTGCTTGTGGTGCGACGCGATGTGTATTGGAAATAGACGGAGTCGCACAGGTTCATCACCACCGCAAGCGAGTTGATCACTACAAACACCCATTTGCACAACTTCTGGTACCATGGCCTTTCCTTGAAGTGGAGCGGAAACAGCATCATCACAATGTAGAGTGAGAGCGTGTACATGATGGCCGAAGTATCGAACATCACACCGCCACCGAGCATTTCCGTCAGGTGGCTTGCACTCAGGTTGTCGCTGAAGTAGCTGTAGTTCACCAGCAGGAACACGATGCGGCACACAAAGTACACGATATAGGCTATGGCGAGGTTGCACAGCAGTGCAAGAAGTGGCGATGCCAGACTGTCTTTTACTATATGGGATATCTTCTTGAAAAACTCTTTCACGATGCAATTCTTGGATTTGAGCCCAAAAGTACAAAAAAATCATCATGTGGACAAGATTCAGCTTGAATAGGGGCATAAGAGAAGGGGGCAACGCTTGGCTGCACCCTCTGTTTGTATTGATAGTCCAAGGGTCTGTATTCCTTATTTTCAGTTGCCAAGGATCATGTTGATGAGAGCGGTCACATCCATCACGTTCACTGAATTGTCTCCGTTCACATCAGCATTGACGAAGTTGAATGGGCTCGGGTTTTTGCCAATGATGTAGTTGATGATTGTAGTGACGTCAAGCACATCAACGCTGTAATCTTCGTTGGCATCG